>JAGBCD010000004.1 GCA_017938155.1 Paludibacteraceae bacterium
AACAGCAGCAACAAAATCAACAACAACAGCAGCAACAACAGGAACAACAAATGGATAAAGAGACTGCTGAACAAATATTGGAAGCGTTGGAACAAGATGAACGCGAAACACAAGAGAAGATGCAACGTCAAAAAGGTAGTAAAAAACGTGTAGAAAAAGATTGGTAATACATCGATGAAAAAGTTTATCATTATTATATTTGTAACACTTCTGTCATTCACTAATGGTATGGCAGAAGATGTACTTTTTGAAGCCAAGGCTCCTAAGCAAGTTATTTCTGGTCGTCCTTTTCAACTCGCATACACAGTAAATGCCAAGGGACGTAATTTTGAGGCACCACAATTTGTGGACTTTGAACATATGGCAGGTCCATACACTTCAAGTTCCTCTTCCACAACATTCGTTAATGGAAAACGTACTTCGTCCTTTCAAATGACATATACCTTTACTTTGAAAGCGGATAAGGAAGGAACCTTCACCATTGGTCCAGCAACCATCGTCGTGTCAGGACAAGAGTACGTATCAAACGGAGTACGTATCACGGTTCTGCCTCCCGATCAAGAAGAAAGCACCAGCATTCAACATAACCAACAAGTGCCTTCTCAGCAAAGTAGGCAACAAAACAAACATAGTCAAAACACAGCAGAACAGGATATCTTCATACGAACGATTGTTAGCAAGACACGTGTGCACGAGCAAGAGGCTCTCTTACTAACCTATCGTTTGTATTTCCATAATGTTGATGTTGCTCAATTTACGAACAACACCAAGTTGCCTGATTTTACTGGTTTCTTAAAACAAGACATTGAACAACAAGAAATTCAATCTGAGCTTGAACATTACAACGGACGTAATTATCAAACAGCCAATCTATATACTACACTACTATACCCGCAACATGCAGGAGATATACAGATAGCTCCTGCCACATTTGAGGCTGTATTACGAGTTGCGACACGAGAACCTATTCGCAGTATATTTGATGGTTTCTTTGACACTTATCAAAACGTTGTCAAAGAAATAAAATCGCCAGGAGTGACTATTCATGTAGAAAGTTTACCTGCTAATAAACCAACCTCCTATTCTGGAGGTGTGGGACAATTCAATTTGAGTAGTAATATCAGTACCCAAAAACTAAACGTCAACGAAGCGGTTACTTTGCATTTGGATATTAAGGGTAATGGCAATATGAAATTATTAAAAGCCCCATCTATTAATTGGCCAGATGGATTTGAAGCATACGATCCCAAAATAACCAACCAATACAAACCAACTTCATCTGGGGTGATTGGAACCAAGAGCATTGAATACCTCGCAATACCCCGTGCGAGCGGAACTTATACCATTCCTCCAATCAAGTTTGCATATTTCGACATCAATGAAAATACCTATAAAGTATTAACCACTCCAGAATATACATTGCAAGTAAATAAAAGCGCCCAAGATGTAGATTCCGATCCAACAATAGTTAGTAACTATACCGCCATTGCCAAAGAAGAAATTAAACAGCTCGGCAATGATATTCGATACATTTACACTAACGACCTTGAACACGCAAATGGCAAAACAAAAGCTAAAGAACACACGTGGATAAGTTATGGCAGTACTATATTCTGGTTGTGCTATTTGTTACCATTATTTATCGCGATTGTGCTTTTCATCATTTTCCACAAACAAATCAAAGAGAATGCAGACATTAGTCGTGTTCGTTATAAACATGCAAACAAAGTAGCACAGAAACGATTGAAAAAAGCTAAAGAATTGATGAATGCCAACAACCCTAATGCTTTTTATGAAGAGATTGAGCGTGCAGCATGGTCCTACCTAAGTGACCGATTAACCATACCTACTGCAGATCTGACAAAAGACAATATTGCTGACATTTTGAATCAAAAGAATGTTCCTCAACCCCTTATTACACGTGTCAGAAACTTGTTATCTGAAGCAGAATTTGCACGATATACACCGGCAGCTATTCAACATACAATGAAAGATTTGTATCAAGAAACTACAGAACTAATCAACGAATTGGAAAATCAAAAACTATAAGCCCATCATGAAACGTCTATCTATCATATTATTTTTACTGTGCAGCGTTGGTATTCATTTTGTAAGCATCGCACAGACGCCTTCTGCAAGTGAGCTATTCCAGCAAGCAAACACATTATATTCAGAAGGAGAATATGTACAGGCAGAACAAATCTACCAAAACCTATTGGCAGATCATAGTGAGAATGGACTTTCGAAACATGATCGCTCGCTAGTTTATTACAACTTAGGTAATGCCTTCTTCAAACAAGGAGAAATAGGACAATCTATATTGGCATACGAACGATGCTTACGCCTCAATCCACAAATGAAGGACGCAAAGCATAATCTCAGTTTTGCACAAACGCGTATCATTGATAATATTCAGGATAACCATACATTCTTTTTGAGCACATGGTTAAAGAACTTACGTAATCTGCTGAGTCAATCAACTTGGATTATGTTATCCATCATCTGCTTTGTTATTATGTTAGCAAGCATTATTACGTTTGCATTGGGCAGAACAGTCTGGATACGACGGACCTCTTTCTATATCGGATTAGTTTTGTTATTTGTCTCTATATTAACTATTATTAACGCAAATAGTCTTCATCGCCGTGATACTGTTCGTAGTGAAGCAATCATAACGCAAGGCATAGTCAATGCCAAATCATCTCCAGACCGTAGCGGTACTGACTTATTCACGCTGCATGAAGGTACCAAAATTTCCATCATTGAAACATTGGGAGAATGGTGCAACATTCAAGTAGGAAACAACGAAGGGTGGATTATGAACAATACATTGGAGCAAATCTAACAATTTGCATGTTTGCAAAAAAAAGAGTAACTTTGTCGCCGTTAACGTTATAATCGAGAATACTTCTCGAGAAAGGAATAGGAATGACAGTTGCTATTTTTGGAAATACATTGAAGCCCTCTACTCTTCACGAGGTGTCTCGTATCATTGAGTTTATGCATCTGAATAACGTTCAGATTGTTTTGTCTCAAGAACTCCGTCAAGAGCTTAATTTACGTGAGTTTCCTGAATATAATAATACTCTTTTTGAACAAATACCCCACATTGATTTTGCTATCTCTGTTGGAGGCGATGGTACTTTCTTAACTACCGCATCACATATTGGTTCACGTGGCATACCTATCATCGGTATCAATTGTGGACATTTAGGATTTCTGGCTGATGTTCAGACACAAGAGGTTGATGTTATTTTAGAAAAGTTGTTAAAGGGTGACTACAAGATTGACGAACGCAATCTATTGAGTGTTTTTTCTTCAGAAGATCGTCATATAGTATCACCATATGCTCTTAATGAGATTGCTGTCATGAAACAAGGTCTGAGCAGTATGATTAGCATTGAGACATATGTTAATGGAGAATACCTCAATACCTATGAAGCGGATGGACTAATCGTCGCTACACCTACGGGAAGTACTGCATACAACCTCAGTGTCGGTGGTCCTTTAATGATGCCTCAAACAAGTGGAATACTATTATCTCCTATTGCTACTCATAGTCTATATGCAAGACCTTTGGTTATACCAGACAATTGGAAAATAGATTTGAGTATAAAAAGCAGGAATAGTAACTATCTAATCAGTGTTGATGGCAGAAGTCAAGTAATGGCAGATTCAAACACATTACATATTGAGAAATCCCCTTATACAATTAAATTGATTCAAATAGGTGATAGTTCTTTTATACAATCACTTAAAAACAAACTAAACTGGGGTAAATGAGCAACATGACAAAAGAGAATATACGTATTATTTTTATGGGCACACCTGACTTTGCTGTAGCAAGTTTGTGCCAATTGGTGGAAACTGGATATAATGTAGTAGCAGTCGTTACTATGCCCGATAAACCAGCAGGAAGAGGGCACAAATTACAATCTTCTCCTGTCAAACAATATGCTCAGAGCATGGGTATACCGGTTTTGCAACCTACTAATCTAAAAGATGAAACATTCATTAAAGAATTAGCTTCATACAATGCAGATTTACAAATTGTAGTGGCATTTCGTATGCTACCACAAGTTGTATGGAGTATGCCTTCATTGGGTACCTTTAATCTACATGGAAGCCTCTTGCCACAATATAGAGGAGCCGCCCCTATACAATGGGCTGTAATTAATGGAGAAAAAATAACGGGTGTTACCACTTTTATGTTGCAACATGAGATAGACACAGGAGATATATTGTTGCAAGAAGCAATTGACATAGGACCTGATGAAAATTGTGGAAGTGTGCATGATAGATTGATGGAAATAGGCAAACTTTTGGTTACGAAGACTGTAGACCTTATTATTGATTGCTACAACAATAATAAGGTGCTTCCTAAACAGAAACAAACCGATGATCGTGCATTAAAACCAGCTCCTAAACTTTTCAAAGACAATTGTGCCATTGATTTTAATAAACCTGCTATTGAAATCAAAAACATGGTTCGTGGTTTATCCCCCTATCCTGCAGCTTGGATAGCACAACAGCCAATTATAAAAGGCTCATTAGCAAGCATTGCTCCTCATTTGGTCGGAGCTAAAATATACAAAGCAGAAATCAGCATAGTTGCCGAACAAAAAGGACATATTATCGTTTCATGCGCAGATGGTTACATTGATTTGCTTGAGATACAATTGCCTGGTAAAAAACGTATGGCAGCAAATGCTTTGCTGAATGGACTCACAAACACCTAAAATATGCGAGTAGTTATCATCAATGGCCCCAATCTCAATGCTCTTGGTAGGCGAGAAATAGACATTTATGGTCGAGATAGTATGGAACAAATCATACTTTCTATTCAACGTGAGCATATGGATTTACACCTTGAATACCACCAATCTAACCATGAAGGTGTTTTGATAGATTGGATTCAGGCTCTCAATCACATTATCGAGCATCCTGCCATAGATAACCATTTAGAAGATCCTATAGGTATAGTACTCAATGCAGGAGGATATACACATACCAGTGTTAGTTTGCGTGATGCTATTGCTATGAGTAAAATCCCTGTAGTAGAAGTACATATTAGCAACATCCTAACTCGAGAGTCTTTTAGACAAAATAGTTTGTTAACCGATGTGTGTCAACATACCATCATGGGTATTGGAAACCAATGCTATCAAGAAGCAGTCAATTATCTCATTTGTCGTAACAAGGAATGATTAAACATCTTCAATATTATTGGATATTATTTCTCTTTCTAACTCCAACAATTGCCACCGCTACAGATACAATTATTGTAGATAGCATCCATATTGATACCATTTATAGATGGCATATTCATGAGGACACGTTATACTTGGATTCGCTACCTCAAACCATTTCTTCTGACCAGTTTTTACTGGACATGTTGGCACAGCAAAGTAAAGAGTTATATTTGCGAGACTCTTTGTTGCGTGATAGTTTACTCGCATCATTAAAGTATCGTGATAGTATTCTACGCATTGAATTAGCATACATACAAGATTCTATAAAGCTATTAAGTTCAACACTTTATGACTCTCCAATTGAAAACGATTCTACAATTCAGGTAAAAGCAACGATAGACTCCGTTACTCAAGAGATCAATCGACTACGCAATAGCAATCCTGAGATTCACATCCAATCGGCCATTGTACCCGACATGAATGAAGACTTAGCTGAAATTGCTTATCAACTTAAGAATCGTAACAATCCTTGGTCTAAAGAAGCGAATACATTGATACAATTTTCGCAAAACTACATCTCTCCTAATTGGTACAAAGGTGGCTCCTCAAACTTTGCTATCTTAGCACAAGCAAAAGGCTTTATTAACTACAAGAAAGACAATTTCTTATGGGAAAACAGTGGAGAGTGGCGAACGGGTGTCGCTACAGCCAATGGAGATACACTGCGCAAACATAACATTACGGACGATTTGTTTAGGCTGTACTCCAAAATAGGTTATCAAGTTGTAAAAAAACTATATATTTCTGCCTCCATGGAGTTTCAAACAAACTTATGGAATTCATGGAACACGAATAGCACTACTGTTAAAACGGCCTTTTTGACCCCAATCCGTTACAACATCAATGTCGGTGTTGATTATCAACCTATCAAGAACATGAGTATCATGTTCGCACCTGCAACATACAAAATGGTTTATTCCCTTTACCATGACGGTAACTCAGAGCAAGTAAATGTAACCAACTATGGTATTGAAGAGGGCAAACAAATATTAAATGAAATAGGTAGTAGTATTCGCGTTAAATGGGGATGGAAACCATTTCGAGAAATTGCTTTAGATACCGAATTTTACCTTTACACCAACTATAGACGCGTAGAGATTGATTGGCAAATCAATTTTGATTTCTTTATAACACGTTTTCTATCCGCACGCTTGATTTTGCATCCACGATTCGATAACACTGTTATCTACACAGGAGATGAACGCGCCAAATTACAGTTCAAAGAGTTATTATCCGTTGGTTTTTCTCACAAGTTTAGATAAGGTATGGATACCTCATTAGCCCTTAATTTAATAGACAAATACTATTCCGAATACCCATTACTGAGATCGATTCTACTGACCCATAGTCAACAAGTCTGTTCTATGGCCCTACAAGTTGTAGATGCACATCCCGAATGGGCAAGAGATAAGTTGATTGATCGTAATTTTATAGTTCAAGCATCTTTATTACATGACATTGGTATCCTATTTTGCGATGCTTCTACAATACATTGCATAGGTCATCATCCTTATATTGAACATGGATTTTTAGGTGCACAATTGCTTCGGAAAGAAGGATTAGAAAGACACGCCTTAGTTGCGGAAAGGCATACGGGTAGTGGGCTCACCAAAGAAGATATTGTCATGCAGCAAATCAATATCCCTATACAAGACTATCTTCCTATTAGTCTTGAGGAAAAAGTTATTTGTTTTGCTGATAAGTTTTTTTCTAAGAGCAAACCCACACAACAACTTACATTGGAACAAATTCATCGAAACATGTCACGTTTTGGTGACGCATCATTCAACAGATGGTTAGCTTTAGAAAAGTTATGCATTGGCAATAAGATGTAATAGTATACACATAAAAAAAAACGCATGCGCGTTTTTTTTATTTTGTATTGACATCTCTTACCAAACGGACACTTCGTCCTGGATGCTTTCCATAGAGTTCGGTCGATAGACTTGCGTAACCAGGATACACACCCATGAAATAAGCAGAACCCATTGAAGCAGCCGTAGAAGACCAATAACTACCTTGATTTCCCGCATCCACAACTTTCAAATGAAATCGCATACCTCCACCTGGCAAGAAAATAGCCCCTTGTTTCTCTAATTGTTTGAAAGACATTTGCGACACATCACCTTGAAAGTTATCTGGCAATAACAACAAACCATGCACACCATTCACGTCGTACATACGTTGTAGTTGTTTTGCGTTCGCACGACCAGTAAGTAAATATTGCCACTCATCACGTGTTAATGTTCGCCACATATCTTTGCGATTGCCTCCATTCTTGATTGGATTGTGCACACCCCAATCATACTCTCTGGATGTTCCGACAAGCGATGCTTCTTCCATCGTTTTGGAAGGACCATAACCAAAGGGATTAAGCGGATTGGCAGAGTGTTCCAATCGACAACGCCATGACCATGGGTACACGTACAAAACATTGGGATCATTCGCCCTATTATCATATCCTGAACTAGCCCAAGCAAACAAATCAATCCATCCCTCGTAGTCTGGACCTATATTTTCATTCGCATCACCAATAATGTCATATTGGTGTTTTGCAAACCTAAAGGTATTGGTGGTTGCTTGATATTGTAGATTTCCTTTAGAAAATTCTACTTGTCTGTTAGGTGCTACGGAAAATACCATGGAGGTATTCTTCTTAGCGCTCAATCCTAAGGAGGTTAAAATACAAAATGTTAAAATAATCTTTTTCATATGCTTATCGTTCACCATTTACAGCCAATAAAAATTCATCATTATCTTCTGTTCGTTCCATAAAACTCTTCAATTTCTCCATTGCCTCAATACCATTCATGTCACTTAATAATTTTCGCAGTGACCACATACGTGAAGACACGTCTGGTGGTAAGAGTAAGTCATCTCTACGAGTGCTAGAAGCAGGTATATCTACGGCCGGGAAAATACGTTTGTTGCTCAACTTTCGATCCAACTGCAACTCCATATTACCTGTACCTTTAAACTCTTCAAAAATCAAATCATCCATCTTGCTACCAGTATCCGTCAAAGCCGTTGCAATGATAGTCAGCGATCCCCCATTCTCTATGTTTCTGGCTGCTCCAAAAAATCTTTTAGGTTTATGCAAAGCTTGCGCTTCTACGCCACCACTCAATACTTTTCCGCTGGCTGGAGCAACTGTATTATATGCTCTTGCAAGACGTGTGATACTATCCAACAATATGACCACATCATGTCCACTCTCTACCAAACGCTTAGCCTTTTCATGTACAATATTTGCTACCTTCACATGGTTCTCTGCAGGTTCATCAAAAGTAGAAGCAATCACCTCTGCGTTTACTGACCGTGCCATGTCTGTTACTTCTTCTGGACGTTCGTCTATAAGCAAAACAATCATATAAACTTCCGGATGATTAGCAGCAATAGCATTGGCTATTTCTTTTAGCAAAACGGTCTTACCTGTTTTGGGTTGTGCCACAATCAAGCCACGTTGACCTTTTCCTATAGGAGCAAACAAATCAATGATACGTACACTTATTGGATCAGAAGTATCTCCTTTACACAACTGAAACTTATGATCGGGGAATAAAGGAGTAAGATTCTCAAATGCAATGCGCTCTTTGGCTTTCTCCGGTGCCAATCCATTGATTCGTATCACCTTATCCATAGGAAAATATTTATCTGTCTCACGATTGCTGCGAACTGTACATTCCACTGTATCACCCGATTTCAACCCGTATTGTCTAATCTGCGATTGACTAACATACACATCGTCTGGAGAACTCAAATAGTTATAATCTGCAGAACGTAAGAATCCATAACCATCTGCTGCACACTCCAAAGTTCCCATTGCTATAACTTTCTCACCAAAGTCCACTACAAACCGACGATTATCATTCGCAATAGCAGGTTTATTGTTTTTATTATTTTGAGTCCCCTCTACAATCTCTTCTACTATTGTAGAATTCTCAATAGAAGTTTGCTCAACTTGTTTTTCTTCCACCATTACAGCGGGTTCCACTTGAATTTCACTTGATGCAGAAGAAAGAGATTCTTTTTTCTCTTTACTTTTCTCTTTCTTTTTGGATTTCCTTTCCTTCGGTTCGTCTTTAACTGCGGATGGCTGCTCTACGATTTGCTCCACAGGTGTAGATTTTTCCGTTTCTGTATCAATAGGTTTTATATCCAAAGAAGGCAAGGTTGCTTTGCGGGCCTCCAGGGCTTGAATTGTTTTATTCTGCTTGTGGTTGTTTTGTTTGAGTTGTTCTTGCATCTCGCCCAATTGTTGTTGCTCATTACCAACAGTAGCAATGACAGAATTACTCTTCAATGAATCTGTACTTATTTTCTCTGGTTGCGCTTTTGTTTTTACGCGTACACGCTTGCGTTTCGGCTGCACTTCAGTTTCATTCTCGCTTCCTTGATTCAATGTTGCCTTACGAGCTATCCGCGCTTCTTCTTTGGCTTGAACATCTGCTGCTTTCTTATCTGCCTGAGCATCTAAGATACTATAAATAATCATTTTGTCAGTGTGCGATTTCCTTGGTTTCAAGCCCAACGAACCCGCCACTTCTCTCAATTCCTCGGACGTCATACGCTCGAGTTTCTTAATATCATATTGCATATTCAAAAATAATAAGATTTCACCACGAACTATTCTTAATCACACATTACTCAAGACGTACACTCTCGCACACTAAAGCCTAAGTATTTTGATAATTAACAATAGTAAAAAGTATGAGAAAATATAGAGAGAACTCTCTAAATCTCTGCAAAGATACAATATTTTTATGTAACACACAAATAGTTGTACATCTTTTTTTATGTATGGGCTCAAAAAAATTCACATTGAGTATATAAAATCCGCTAATCCATTAGATGCTTCTGTTTTGAACTTATATGCTTGCATATACAAAAAAAAAGTTGTATCTTTGCACCCAAATGGTTTCATGCCAAAAGAGTTGAATATTCTAAATTAAGTAATCATATGAATTTGATAGAAATTATCACAAAAATTTTTGGTAATAAGGCGCAAAAAGACATGCGCGAGATTCAACCTTACGTTGATCGAATCAAAGCTACTTATGAAAAAATTGATTTATTGAGTGACGATGAGCTACGCGCGCACTCCGCTTCCTTAATGAAACGTATCCAAGATGCAGTACAGGTTAAGAAAGACAAAATCAATGAACTTAAAAATAGCATTGAGGATTTAGAAATTGAAAAACGTGAGAAAGTATACGAAGAAATAGATAAACTTCAGAAAGAGATTAAAGATACATACGACCAAATCCTAACAGATATCTTACCTGATGCTTTTGCTATAGTCAAATCAACTGCGCGTCGTTTTACTCAAAACGAAACCGTCGTTGTTACAGCCACACAAATGGATAAGGACTTAGCAGCAGATTCTCGCTACGATTTTGTCGAAATAGATGGTGACAAAGCCATCTACAGCAATCATTGGACTGCAGGAGGTAATGAGATCCAATGGGATATGGTTCACTATGATGTACAACTTTTTGGTGGAGTCGTTTTGCATCAAGGAAAGATTGCAGAGATGGCAACAGGTGAAGGTAAAACCTTGGTTGCTACTCTACCAGTATTTCTCAACGCATTGACCCATGAGGGCGTACACGTAGTTACAGTAAATGATTATCTTGCCAAACGTGACTCGGAGTGGATGGGACCTATTTACATGTTCCATGGTCTGACTGTAGATTGTATTGATAAGCACAAGCCTAATAGCGACGAGAGGCGCAAAGCATATGCATGCGATATTACATTCGGAACCAATAATGAATTTGGTTTTGACTACTTGCGAGACAATATGGCAACGAGTCCGTTGGACTTGGTACAACGAGGTCATAACTATGCAATCGTTGATGAGGTTGACTCCGTGTTGATTGATGATGCACGTACTCCACTGATTATATCTGGACCTATTCCTCGCGGAGAAGAACAAATGTTTGACGAATTCAAACACCGCGTTGAGTTATTGGTTAGAAGTCAAAACTCGCTTACTACCCAATTATTGATTGAAGCCAAACAAAAGATGGGCAGTACAGATGAGAAGGAACGCGAAGCTGGAGAATTGGCACTTTTCCGTTCGTACAAGGGTATGCCAAAAAACAAAGCTTTAATCAAATATCTCAGCGAACAAGGAATTAAAGTACGTCTTCAAAAAACAGAAGAGTTCTATATGCAGGAGAATGAGCGTAATATGCACATTGCTACTGACGAACTTTATTTCATCATTGATGAAAAGAACAAATCCATTGAACTTACAGATAAGGGCATTGATGCACTTACTGGAAACATGGATGACCCACAATTCTTCGTATTGCCTGATGTAGGTAGTGAGATTGCTGAACTTGAGCAAAACACCTCCTTGAGCGATGCAGAAAAACAACAGCGCAAGGATGACATCATGACTAACTACTCTATCAAATCAGAGCGTGTTCATACCGTTAATCAATTACTCAAAGCATACACACTCTTTGAAAAAGACGTTGATTATATCATTGACAACAATGAAGTAAAGATTGTAGACGAACAAACTGGTCGTGTAATGGACGGACGTCGTTGGTCAGACGGATTACACCAAGCAGTAGAAGCAAAAGAAAATGTTAAAGTAGAAGGTGCTACGCAAACATTTGCAACCATTACTCTTCAAAACTATTTCCGCATGTACAACAAGTTATCTGGTATGACGGGTACTGCAGAAACAGAAGCTGGCGAGTTCTGGAACATTTACAAATTGGACGTAGTGGTTATTCCTACCAACAAGCCCATCGCACGCAATGACATGAACGATCGCATCTACCGCACCAAACGAGAGAAATACAATGCAGTCATTGAAGAAATCACTTCTTTGGTACAACAAGGACGTCCTGTATTGGTAGGTACAACATCGGTAGAAATCAGTGAATTGCTAAGTCGTATGTTAAGCATGCGCAAAATCAAACATAATGTATTGAATGCAAAACTACACCAACAAGAGGCCAATGTTGTAGCCGAAGCTGGACGTGCAGGCATCGTTACTATAGCAACCAATATGGCGGGTCGTGGTACCGATATCAAACTCACTCCTCAAGTCAAAGAAGCTGGTGGTTTGGCTATAATCGGTACAGAACGTCACGAAAGTCGACGTGTAGATAGACAGTTGCGTGGACGTAGTGGACGTCAAGGTGATCCTGGTAGCAGCGTATTCTATATCAGTTTGGAAGACGACTTGATGCGTATGTTCGGAAGTGATCGTATCGCCGCAGTTATGGACCGCATGGGCTTTCAAGAAGGCGAAATGATTGAGCACAAAATGATTAGTAGCAATATTGAGAAAGCGCAAAAGAAAGTAGAAGAGAACAACTTTGGCATTCGTAAACGTCTGATTGAATATGATGATGTGATGAATCAACAACGTAACGTCATCTACGCCAAACGCCACCACGCTTTAATGGGCGAGCGTATTGGAGTAGATATTGCTAACATGATTTACGATACAGCAGAATCCATCGTTGCTGATGCTCGCGAAGCAATGGATTATGAGATGCTAAAAAATGACGTATTAAAAGTTTTTGCTATTGAAGTGCCATTCAACGAAGAGAAATTTAGAAGTTCCAAAGAGAATATCTTGTCAGAAGATTTAGCACAGGTAGCATTGGATACATTTAGACGTCGTATGGATACATTGGCTAATACCGCTAATCCTGTCATACAAAAAGTATTCTCTGAAAAAGGAAATATGTTTGAAAACATTTTGATTCCTATTTCTGATGGCAAACGCGTTTACAACATTGCTGTCAATTTGCGTCGCGCAGCTGAATCCAATTGCAAAGAGGTGATCAAAGAGTTTGAGAAACGAATGCTATTATTTGTTATTGATGATGAGTGGAAGGAACATCTCCGTCAATTGGATGATCTGAAACGCTCCGTCCAAAATGCAAGTTACGAGCAAAAAGACCCATTGCTTATTTACAAATTAGAGTCCTTCAACATCTTCCGTCAAATGTTAGACTCTTTGAACCGTCGCGCTATAGCTATCCTATTGAGAGGACAAATACCGATGCAAGATAGCAATAATGTACAACAAGCATCTCAAGAACGCAGACAAGACTTCAGTAAATATCGCACACAAAAAGACAGTGTACAAAGTGCAGCACAAGCCAGCGGACAAGCTGCAGCTGCCAATCGTGATACACGAGAGGTACAAAAGACTGCCCCTATTCACGTAGAGAAAAAACCTCGTCCAAATGACCCATGCCCTTGTGGTTCAGGAAAGAAGTATAAACAATGTCACGGAAAGATTCAAACCACTACTACAGGAGTATAAAACGCTATTCATGACAACATTTTAATCAACATATCTATCCTATGTACCTTCACTCTATCATTTGGGATGTTGATCCTATCCTACTACACATCGGAGAAGGTGGTATCCGTTGGTATGGTCTGCTTTGGGCTTTGGGTATCATGATTTGTTACCTCATTCAAATCAAGTTATACAACCACGAGAATTGTCCAAAAGAGTGGACCGACCATTTGTTCATATGGATGGTTACAGGAGTCATCGTAGGAGCACGTTTGGGACATTGCCTATTCTATGAATGGCATTACTACCAAGATGCTATACAAATATTTGCATTCAATATCCATTATCGCAATCCCTACATAGAGCACCCCTTCTGGTTGTTGCGCATATGGGAAGGAGGATTGAGTAGTCATGGAGGTGCCATAGGACTAATCGTGGCGGCATGGTTACTGAACAAGAAACACTTTAGCAAACGTCCTGAATACCACACCTCACTCATTTGGATCTTTGACCGATTGGTGATTGGTGTATGTATCACAGGAGCTCTTATTCGTTTAGGCAACCTTATGAACTCCGAAATCTATGGCAATCCCACTGATATGCCTTGGGGATTTATATTCGTTCGGGATGGAATGACAGTTCCATGCCACCCAACACAAATATATGAAATGCTATATTGTTTGGTAGCATTTGTTGTTACTTGGTTTATGTATTGGAAGGGGAAATGTTATCAACGTCAAGGCTTGATATTTGGGACTTTTCTTGTGATTATTTTTGGAGTACGTTTTGTCCTGGAATTCATTAAACTCAACCAAGAAGCGTTTGAAGAAACCATGCTACTCAACATGGGACAAATCCTTAGTCTTCCATTCATCATTTGGGGCATATACCTCATTGTTCACGCATTACGCACCCCTGCTACTCTACCCAATCTGTCCAAAGCAAAACGCAAGTGACATGAGAATTGTTCATCACATACGTCTATGGCTGCTTCTTATTTGTATAATAGGTAGCATGTCAACGTATGCCCAAATGAACAACCCTTATGTAGATGATAAAATTGTTCATTTTGGTTTCTCTTTAGGTCTCAATTTCATGGGATATAATGTCACAGATATGAACACCCCCATTGATGGTGAAATTTATCATGCACGAGTTAGTTCACTCACGCCTGGTTGTTCAGTAGGTTTCGTTACCGATTTACGACTCAGTCGTCACCTCAACCTACGTTTTACACCGACCTTGCACTTTGGAGAGAAAACCATCACATATAAGACAGAATCGGGAAAACCCGTAGAGGGCATATTGGGAAACAATGACAAAGTTTCTGTACTTGCTTTACCCATTGACATACCTCTTTACCTTAAATGGTCAGCAGAAAGAGAAAAAAACTACCGACCATACCTCATTGCAGGAGGAGGTGCCCACTACGATTTCGGGGGAGACAAAGAGAAACCCATCTACACCAAGAAATGGGACTTCTTTGTTGCCTTTGGCTTAGGATGCGACCTGTACATGTCTTGGTTCAAATTTTGCCCAGAAATCCGTTATCAAATAGGGTTTAATAACGTTCTTACACCAGTAACAGATCGTCCACAATTAGCCGTACAGAATGCATTCTATACCAATGCTTTGCAACGTCTAACCAATCAAATGATTACCCTAACATTCAATTTTGAGTAACCCTATATGCATCTTAAGAAAATCAATATATTATTCGTTTGTGGTTTAGTTTTGCTCTCCATGACTGCATGTCACCAACAAGACGCTATCACTTCCACTGCCCAAATACGATTTTCACAAGACTCTGTGTATTTTGATACTGTCTTCACCTCAATAGGAAGTTCAACGCAACGTATCATGTTGTACAATGATAGCAAACATTCTGTATTCATAGAGTCCGTATCATCAAAGACTCCTTATTTTCAGGTCAATTTGGATGGTGAAAGTCAAATGGACCTCATCAAGAATTACGAATTACCCGGTAAGGATAGTATCTTTCTCTTCATTAGGGCATGCATTGATCCTCTTAAACAAGACAATCCTGTCCTGATAGAAGATACACTCCTGTTCATGATTAATAGCCAAGCAATTGGACTACCAATACAAGCTTATGGACAAGATGTTATATTACTCAAAACTAAAGAAGGTCGTACAGAATTCCCCTATGGATATACTTTCAATGCCAAGAAACCTTACTTAATTTATGATACAGTGCTCGTTGCTGGCAAAATGCAAATAGTACCTGGGGCAACTCTTTATATGCACAACAACGCAAGCATCTATGCTTTGGGAAGCGTAGAAGCAATAGGTAACAAGAATGCCCCCATTACTATTCGAGGAGACCGCTTGGACCAACTATCTGAACAAGTGCCCTATAAGTATGCATCTGGGCAATGGGGAGGATTATATTTCCTACACTACAAGGGGGAGCCTGCCCCTACCTATTCACTCAACCATGTTTACTTGCTTAGTGGTAATATCGGATTATATTGTTCATCTGAAGACAAAGAACAACGAGGCACACTTACCATGACAAACTCCAAGGTCCACAATCATGCTATGTATGGTGTGGTGTTACAAAATACTGATGCAGCCATTAGCAACTGTGAAATAAGCAATTGTGCTGCCTATTGCGTTTACTTAGCAGGTGGTACACACACACTGACTCACAATACCATTGCGTCATTCTTTGGCTATCCCTATACTACAATTAACATACATCAAGTAATACGGGAAGATGTTGCTGCCCTCTACATCAACAACCTTAGCAAGCAATATGCTCCTACTATTGCCAATATACGCAACTGCATTATCACAGGAGCACGAGATAACAACATTGCCTTAGCCACCCCACTACCCACATATTACACTGGGGAGATAATTGGTAACTATATCAAGTCCGACACCATCAAGGCTCCTAATAGTAGAGATAATGTCTATGCGCAGGAAAATGATAGTGCCGTCTTTGTCAATACACACTATTTGCTCAAAGAATATATCTACTACGATTTTCATTTGGATAGCCTTTCTCCTGCACGAGGCATAGCTGATTCTATTATTTCAATAAGTTATCCTATGGATATAGATGACATACAACGCAAAACCCATCCTGACGCAGGATGTTACGAATATTATAACGTCAATTGATGCAATCAATGCGTTCATACACATATCTTTTTGGTATAATTTTTGTAGGTTTGCTTTAGTCTTTTGATTTCCAAAATATGAAAAAATTACTCATATTCTTACTCATCTTATTCACAAATTACTCTTTTGCCTCATCCGATATTTTGGGCAAA
Source organism: Paludibacteraceae bacterium (assembly GCA_017938155.1). Taxonomy (GTDB): domain Bacteria; phylum Bacteroidota; class Bacteroidia; order Bacteroidales; family Paludibacteraceae; genus Colicola. Next base: position 16,839 of record JAGBCD010000004.1, read on the forward strand.
GTAGTACAACACAAAAATGGTCAAGCCATTGAAATGGCCACCATTCAATTGTTCTACAGCACAGCATCTGACACTACTTTTGTCAAAGGCGTTCAAACAGATACCGAAGGAGATTTTATATTTGACAACATACCTTCAGGCAAATATAAGCTTTTGATTTCTTGTATTGGTTATCAAGGAAACACTCTTTACATTACATTAGCAGACACCACCTTACTCCTTCCTACTATTCAGCTCAAAGAGGACATACAACTTTTATCCGAAGTCACTGTCCAAGGACATGCAGCAGAGATGACCGTCAAAGGAGACACTATTGAATACAACACTGCCGCATATAAAATGCACGAAAATGCAATGGTAGAAGACCTACTCAAGAAAATGAATGGAGTAGAAATAGATCAAGATGGTAATGTCAAAGTAAACGGAGAAGAAATCAAATCCATACAAATAGATGGGAAACACTTTTTTGGTAAAGATGTACAAGCAGCAACCAAGAACATACCCGCCGAAATGATAGAAAAAGTGCAAGTATTGGACGAGAAATCAGATATGGCAAAACTAACAGGGTTCGAAGATGATGAGACAGAGCGAATCATCAATCTTACTCTAAAAGAAAATCGTAAAAAAGGAGTTTTCGGGAGTTATAATCTGGGGTTAGGTATGGATATGTTTGGTCCAGATGGCAAATTCTTTTCCTATCCTTACTCCAACCTATTATCAGAACAAACAAAACAATTCTTCACAAATGACTTTCGGTACAATGGAAGTTTGTTCACCAACATCTTGTTAGGAGAAAGCCAGACTACCATCATGGGTAACGTAAATAACACTAATGAAATGCGTAGCGGTCGTGGATATCACCGTTTTGGTTCAGGCATGAATACGGGTATTACATGGGGAGAAAACTTCGGAGTAAATACAAACATAGATTTCACTAAAAAAATTAAAAAGATAGACAATCAAACCTCACTACTTTTTGGAGCCAATGTAACCTTCAATCACTCTATCAACAATACCGATGCTATTGCAATCAAAGAAAGTTACTCAAACGGATTGAGCTATCATAACAACGACACCTCGCATGTCAAAGGTATCAATTGGGATGTACAAGCACAATTTGAATTAGAATACCAAATTGATACCCTAAATAGAATCATTATTAAACCGTCCATTGGCTATTCCAATAGAAACACAAACAATCTATCTCAATATGATTACTATCGAATGGATACGTTGATAAACGATGGTAGTCAGATACAAGGCACCTCTTCCAACGAAACGAAGGGTGATTTGCGCATTATCTACAACCATAAGTTTCTCAAACCTGGAAGAAGTATTACACTCAACCTTTTTGGTTCGATCAATCAAAAGGAAGGGCATTCCAATACGGAAGCATTTGACCACATCAAAGATTCCACACTTATCAATCAATACAACCTTACCAACAACCATACTTATTCATATAGTATCAAAGCATCATACGTTGAACCCATCTATGGAAAGAATCATTTGTTAGAAACAGCGTTAACTCTATCTGGGAACAACCGACATTCGTTTAAAAATCAGTATGACTTTGATACCAAGGACTCCACGTACCTCTTTAATCCATATTTCTCTAATGAACTTAAAAATACTTTCATATCAGAAATATTAGAATTGAACTATAGATGGATAGAGCAAAATTTTGACTTGGTATTAGGAGCACGTGTCAACCCAAGCCAGACCTTTAGTCAATCATACTATGGTGGCACCTTGCTTCGCGACACGACCATCAACGTATGGAACTTCGCACCAAATGCTTCCTTCAAATACAAGTTTGGAAGAAAAGAGTTTGCTCGGGTTATCTATAGGGGGTCATCTACACAACCCTCTATCCAACAAATGGAACCAGTACGAAACAATTCAGATGCCATGAACGAATCCGTAGGCAACATGGGATTAAACCCTTCTTTTAGACATTTTGTACGGGTCATGTACTCAAGGTTTAATGAACAACGTTTCTCAAGCATTATGACAGGATTACGTGCCAACGTAACAAAAGATGCTTTCGTTAACAATACGGTTTACGACGAAACTGGTAAACGATATACCCAAACCGTTAATGCACAAGGGACACCTTGGGATGTAGGAGCGGACTTCATGTACAATACACCCTTTGCTAACAAACTCTTACAATTCAACACACGTACCGCAGTAAACTATAACGAACGGTTGGCATATATCAATCGTGAAGGGCAATCACATCAAATTATCGAAGCTATAGAGAAAGAACAATTAGCATTAGGCGCCATGAGCAAAACAGGTAACTTGATGATTAATGAGGATTTGGGTATCCGTCTAACACACGCAATAGTAGATTTTGGATTACGTGGACGTATATCATACTCACGCACGTTCAATAACATCTCTACAGCACAACCGACCAACAATCTCAACTGGACTATCACAGGAGATCTTCAATTGCACATGCCGAAAAATTGGGAATTTGCAGCAGATTGCAGCTATACGGCACGTTACGGATATCGCTTGGATGATGTGAATGAAATCATACTAAATGCTTCACTAAACAAGACATGGAAAAATGCCACTTTGACACTCAAAGTGTACGATATTTTACAAAGCAAAAAGAATATCGTGCAAATTGTTGGAGAAGATTATATCCAGTACAAGAAAACCAATACCCTACCCACCTATTTCACCTTATCCTTCTCATACAAGTTCAACAAAATGGGTAGCAATAAAGCAAGCGGAATGGCTGGACATATGCAAAATATGATTGAATCAGGTGTACGCCCAGGTGGACCTATGGGCCCTCCACCTATGCCAAGATGACATTTCAAATCTTACGAACTCACGTATAGCAAGATGTATCCATACTATTTCCCTTAATATATTACTATCCGGAGAAGTTGTAATTTTGCACGTGATTGTCTCTTTTGCTTTACAAAACAAAGTACAACATGGGGCTTATAGGTCACCAATTAGTCCTATTTGTAATATGCAAAAGGTACTCTAATTACACCAAACACCGATAGTATAAAATGCAGAATGTGGAAAAATGTCACAAGAAGCATAAAAGCAAAGTATTATCTTTGCTGGTAAGAAAATAATAACAATGCTCAAAAGGTACGGTCACCCTACGGAATCGTCCACGATGCGAACGAGATGCGTATGACATGGGCTGCAAAATGTCTCGAAAATGTCTTGATAATGTCTTGATAATGACAACGATTGGAATCACTGAAGAACCAGTAAGTATGCTTAAAAAAAGTTGATGACAAGCAAAACTGAATCGTTTGTTAAAGTTGATAGTTTGAGAATGTTTATCAAGAAAATATTCTGAAAAGGAGCCTTGTATTAGAAATCTTTGGAATGAGGAGTTGTACGAAAAAATTCTACTCAAAACATAGTATTTACTGGTATTTTGAGTTGATTTTATATTGCATACAACTTTTAACGGGCAAGGATAATATTCTATTTGATAAAAGTATAAAAGAACTGACCAAGATATCTTGGTCAGTTCTTTTCGTTATTATATTTTGATATAAATGCGTTTTTTATACAAAGGATGCGCTATGAGCCAAAGTACAAATACGAGACTTAACGCACATGCCAAACTGCCTAAATTATCTCCCAATAATGGCTGCATACAAAGTTTGTACCATGCACTCCATACATTATATGTTTTGCCTGCTACGTCAAACTTAATAACACCCATAATATACACAAAGATGGCTGACAAACAGAAAATGAAAAGCGGATTAACACCAAAACTTTCAAAGAAAACACACCATTTCTTGTGTCCTTTGATATCAATAATCCAAACGAGCAACGCCAGCAATAGTCCTGCCAAACCACATGTTACCAACACATAACTTGCAGACCACATTGCTTTATTTATCGGATATGCATAGTCTAACAAGAAACCTGCCATCAAGCTTATTGAACTAAAGATAAACACTCTATTTACTCTAACCCAATTGTCTGGTTCTTCTCCCTTTATATATTTGCCACATATACCATCCTTATTGTACAAAAGCATTCCCACACAAGCCCCTACCAAACAGTGCGCAATACAAGGTATGGTACTTAATAAACCTTCTGGATCAAATGGGATGCCACCCATATGGTACATATGCCCATCTCCTAATACCGCAAGGTCAACGATTGATAGAATATTGTCTTCATTCAACTCAAAACTATTGGTTACGGAGATTAATATACAATACCCTACCAATAGAGTCAAAATCACCCATGGTGTATTTTTAGGTTTGAATGCCATAAGTAATAAGGCTGCTACTGCGCTCACAATACCTAATCGTGGAAAAACGCCTAAATATCGCAGATGTTCTATTGGATATTGCACTACGCTATACAAGAACCCATCACCCGCGCAAAGATGTCTAAGCGCCATACCGAACCAACTCAGTCCCCAACCTATCAAAATAATCAAGGCACCCCTATATATGGCATGCCAAGCAGTCTTTGCAGTCAATTGGAAATCATACTTACGATAACTAATATACATAGCCACCCCCATACAAAAAACAAAAAATGGGAAGACCAAATCTGTAGGTGTACATCCATTCCATGCGGCATGTCTAAGTGGAGCAAAGATATGTCCCCATGAGCCAGGGTTGTTAACAGTAATCATACCTGCTATAGTGATACCTCTAAGGACATCCAGTGCAAGCAAACGTTGTTTCTTTTCTGCCATAATGAATTTTATTTTTAGTTAAAAAATCTCACACATATATTTAGGTTTGCAAAGGTACAAATAAAAAATGACCCTCGCAAACGCGAAGGTCATTTTACCTATCTCATCAGCAATTACTCTTGGTTGAGTGTAACGCGCTTGAAATCAACAATAGTTACATTGTTTTTCTTTAGCACATCCTTCACAAGTTCTTTGCTTTCGCTCATGATATATTGTTGCTCAACGAGAGTAGATTCTTTCAAGAACTTACCAAGACGTCCTTGTGCAATCATTTCTACTTTTTTCTCATTGATTTGAGCTTGAGCTTCAGCAGGAACATTAGCTCTAATATCACGAGCCAATTGAGCTTGCTCTTCTGTCAACCAACCTTTAGCAGTGTTGCTCGCAATATGATCTTCGCTATCAGCGTGTGCAGGATTGATACCAGCCTTACGCAATGCGTTCTCAACAGCTTTGTTTACCTCATCTTGTTTGGTTTTCTCGATTGCAACGGCGAGTTCTTTATCTTTTACCTCTTGTGCTACGTGATCAGCATCAAGTGCGATAGGACTCATAGAAGCGACTTGCATAGAGATACCATGTAGAGTTTCTTGATTAGCGTCAGCTGAATCAGCAGCAACCAATGAACTGAGTTTGTTACCAAGGTGGTTGTAAGCATCTACTTTAGGAGCAGAAATGAAAACATAATCACTCAATTCCATTTTCTCACCTGTAACACCAGAACGTTCGGTTACCAAATCTGCGATTGTCAAATCACCTACTTTAATAGCTTTCAAAGCCTCTAAATCAGCAGGCTTCTCTGTCATTGCAACATCAAGAATAGTCTTAACTAATGCAACAAAATCAGCGTTCTTAGCCACAAAGTCTGTCTCACATTTAACAGCTACTATTGCACCAAAACCATTTTCAGCTTTTGCCAATACACATCCTTCAGATGCTTCACGATCGCTACGCTTTGCAGCAATCGCTTGTCCTCTTTTACGCAATAGGTCTTTTGCTACATCAAAATCACCATTTGCTTCTTCAAGGGCTTTTTTAACATCCATCATACCTGCGCCAGTGATATCGCGCAATTTTTTAATATCAGCTAATGTAACAGCCATAGTATTTTATTCTAAAAAAGTTCGTATTATGTAAATTATTCAGCAGCTTGTTCTGGAGCAACTTCAGCTACTTTCTCAGCCTCAGCTTTAGGAGCAGCTTTTCTTACTCTTTGACGACGTGGTTGATGCTCTTCAGCAGCATTTTGAGCAGCAGCAGCTTCCTCGTCAGCTTTCTCTATTTTTCTCTCTTCCAAACCTTCCTTGATTGCCTCGCAAACTGCAGTAAGGATAACCTCAATACTCTTCGTTGCATCGTCGTTTGCTGGAATAACGTAATCAATATTGTTAGGATTAGAGTTTGTATCAACGATACCAAATACAGGGATACCTAAGCGGTTAGCCTCAGCCACTGCGATGTGCTCTTTCATTACGTCAACTACAAAGAGTGCACTTGGAAGTCTAGTCAAATCTTTGATACTACCCAAGTTCTTCTCCAATTTCTCACGTTGACGAGTGATTTGAAGTTTCTCTCTTTTTGATACGTTGTCAAATGTACCATCTGACATCATTTTGTCAATGGTAGTCATTTTTTTAACAGCCTTACGAATGGTAGGGAAGTTAGTCAACATACCACCAGCCCAACGCTCGGTGATGTATGGCATTTCAATTTCTTGTGCTTTAGCAGCTACAACTTCTTGACCTTGTTTTTTAGTAGAAACGAAAAGCACTTTTCTTCCTGACTTAGCAATGTTTTTCAATGCTTCAGCTGCCTCATCAATTTTGATAGCAGTCTTGTTCAAGTCAATGATGTGAATACCATTACGCTCCATAAAAATGTAAGGAGCCATTGCTGGATTCCATTTACGTTTGAGGTGACCAAAGTGGCAACCAGCCTCAAGTAATTGTTCAAAATTTGTTCTCATTTTGAAAAAAAATAAATTTAATTGGTTTATACTATTCCTTCTCTTTTGTTTGAATTTTCAGTTTGCTATTTCCTTATCAAACCGCAAGACTTTTACTCATTAATAGTCTTTTATTCAAACAAAAGATTCCTGCAGTAGGCGTAAAGCATCTGCAGGAATTGGAGATTAACGTTTGCTGAATTGGAAATGTTTGCGAGCTTTTGGTTGACCTGGTTTCTTACGTTCAACAACTCTCGCGTCACGTGTCATAAAGCCTTCAGCTCTCAAGGCAGCTTTATCTTCTGGATTAATCTTAACGAGAGCTCGTGCGATAGCCAAACGTAAAGCTTCAGCTTGACCTTTGAAACCGCCACCATCCAAGTTAACACGGATATCATATTTCTCTGCAACGCCTAACTTGTTGAGAGGTTGCTTAACAACATATTGAAGGATGGAGCTTGGGAAATAAACTTCAAGATCACGTCCATTGATTGTAATCTTGCCAGCACCTTCACTAACGTAAACACGTGCAATTGCAGCTTTACGACGACCTAATGCATTAATAACTTCCATCTTTCAATTATTTAAGAGTGTTAATATCTATTTGTTTTGGTTGTTGAGCTTGCATGTTGTGTTCTGCGCCACCGAATACATACAAGTTGTTGATAAGTTTACTTCCGAGACGATTCTTTGGCAACATACCTTTGATGACTTTACGCATAAGTCTATCAGCGCCTTTCTCAAGAAGTTGTGCAGGTGTCAATTCTCTTTGTCCACCTGGGAAACCTGTGTAGCGAACGTAGATACGATCGTTCCATTTGTTACCAGTCATTTTCACCTTGTCAGCATTGATAATGATCACATTGTCACCACAATCCACGTTAGGTGTAAAGTTTGGTTTGTACTTTCCACGAAGTAGTTTAGCTACTTTGGAGCACATACGGCCTAAGATTTGGCCTTCAGCGTCAACAACAACCCACCCTTTTTGAGCAGTTGCTTTGTTCGCTGACACTGTTTTGTAACTTAAAGTGTTCATGTAATAAATAAATTTAGACCAAGTCGACAGACTTCATTTACGGGCTATGCCCCACTGCCCAACTTGGCGGTTCATAATATATTATCGGCTCTCGCGCCGAAAAAGCGTGCAAAGGTAATAATAATTTTCAAAACGTACAAACTTTTTTACACTTTTTGTACTATATCTATCATTTTTTCCTTAAAAGGACAGCATCATCCGGTTTTATCTTCTTGCTTTTTACCGTATTGAAACTTGCCCAATCCACATCTTTCTTCTCTTTTTTTTCTTCCTTTACCTCTATCAACGAATCTGCCACCACTTGTATCGTATCATTCTTCATCAGCAAATCACCACTTTCTTGCTCAACTTCTACAGTATCTTGCAAAGGTATCAAATAAGCAATCGGTTCTATTGGTTGGTACCATACCAATGGCAATCCATGATGCATCTGTTTCAACACGTCTTCTATTGGAGGCAATACCTTGATTGGCTTCGTTTGAGATGTCAATTGTTCTTTCGTTGCAAGCAATAGAGCAGTATATTCCGCTTTCTTATCCTCCAAACGTTTCATAACCTTTGGGTATATTTTATTGAACGTTTGTGGATGATGCGTGTACCACACGATGGACGAATCAAATTCTTCTTGAGTAATCCCCAACTTTTGCATTGTCACCGCATAATACGCACGTTGCTCCTCGTCGTGTCCATAAACCATTCCTGCTTGGTCTATCACCCCGTCGGTCATGTGCAATTCATACAACAAGTCCTCCATCTCTTGATTGGACAACACGCCTTTTGGACGGCATCCTACCAAGGAAACAAGTACTGCACTTAGTACTAAGCAACAGATAACAAATGATTTATAATAATTATTGTTCATTTTTCTTATTTGACAAACTATTATCCAAGTCCTTTCTATAGAAAAATAGGATTAGAAAAACAGCCACAGTGATGCAACTATCAGCCAAATTAAAAACTGGTCTAAAAAACAAACATTCTCCAGCGCTATTCGTTATCAAAGGGAAATAAAGCATATCCACTACTTTTCCATAGAACCAATCTTCATACCCAAAGAGTTTGCCATAAAAAACACAATCAATGATATTCCCTAAAGCACCAGCGGTAATCAACGCAATTGAAGCCAGATAGCCTTTTTTTACTATTGGTTGATTAACCAAGCTATGCATATAATATCCCAACAAGCCAACTGCCCCTATACGAAAAAGTGTTAGAAAAAGTTTATCAAACCATTCGATACCAAAGGCCATTCCATTATTTTCCACAAAACACAAGTAAAAGAATGGGAGTATTTCATGCGACTCACCCAAATAAAAATGTGTGCGGATATACAACTTAAGGGCTTGATCCAATAGCAAGGCTACCAAAACGATTCCTGTTACCAAAATAATGCGCTGACTCTTAGGTTTCATATATTCAAAGTTCAAATGCTTGTTTTATTTGTTCCACCTTATCCAATTTCTCCCATGTAAACAATTCTACCTGTTTATGTATCATCTTACCATTTTCTCCAACGAATTGCTTATTTACCCAATGTGGTTTTCTTCCCATATGTCCATACGATGCTGTCTCAGTGTAAATAGGTTGACGCAATTTCAAATCTCTTTCAATTGCTCCTGGTCTTAAATCAAACAGTCTAAGCACTTTCTTTGCGATGGCTGCATCTTTGATACATTTACCATTTTTGTCTTTCAGTTTACATGTGCCATAGGTATCCACACACAAACTCACAGGTTGTGCCACTCCGATTGCATAACTTATCTGAACCAGTATTTGATCAGCCACTCCCGCAGCCACCAAATTTTTCGCTATCCATCGAGCCGCATATGCTGCCGAGCGATCCACTTTAGATGGGTCTTTGCCAGAGAAAGCACCTCCACCATGAGCACCCCTTCCTCCGTAAGTATCAACGATTATTTTCCTACCCGTCAAACCAGTATCTCCATGAGGTCCTCCGATCACGAAATTACCTGTTGGGTTTACCAATAATTTGAAATCACCATGCAACAGGTCTTCATATCGTTTATCACGAGTTGCCACACGCGGCAGTAGAATATTAACAACATCCTCACGTATCTGCTCTTGCGTCACATTAGGATCATGTTGCGTAGATAAGACTATTGTATCAATGCGTAATGGAATACCCGATTCACTATATTCAATCGTCACTTGACTCTTAGAATCTGGTCTCAAATAAAGCATCTGTTTGCCTTCCTTACGTATTTGCGCAAGTGTATATACCAATGTATGAGCCATATCCAATGTGAGTGGCATGTAATTTTCAGTTTCATTCGTTGCATACCCAAACATCATGCCTTGATCTCCTGCACCTTGATTGAGTTTGCCCTTGCGACTCACTCCTTGGTTGATATCTTCTGATTGTTCATGAATAGCGGTCAATATACCACAACTGGCAGCATCAAACTTATATTCGGCTTTGTTATAACCAATATGCTCAATTTGTTCACGAACTACATGTTGAACATCCACGTACGCTTTGCTTCTTACTTCTCCCGCTACGACCACTTGTCCTGTGGTTACTAATGTTTCGCATGCAACATGGCTATTTGGATCCACCGCCAAGAGGTTATCCAAGATTGCGTCAGATATTTGATCAGCCACTTTATCAGGATGTCCTTCACTAACACTTTCTGATGTAAATAAATAATTCATATTAATATTATATAAATGTGTTCCTTAAAAATCAAGATAAAAAAAACCACAAACGACTGTTTTTAAGTCTTGTGGCACAAGTTTTTAGCATTCTTTTATAGAGGTCGCAAGCAGTCAAATTTATCCTCTTTTTGAAATCGGTGTGCAAAAGTAATACAATTTTTGCACATATCCAAATTTAGTTCATCAATATATAACTAATTCAGTATTTTGAACAGTAACTCTTTCCACAAGTCTGCATCTTTGGCACTTGGGTTATTTATTCCTTTTAGTTTGGCATCTGTCTCTCTAAAGTATCGAATGATGAACAACGTTTTACTCGCATTAAATCTTCTTGCAGCTAACTCGTAGTTTTTTATTGCATTATCCCTTTCACCTAATTTGGTTGCCACCTCGTGTATATTGGACTTATTCGGCAAGTAATGGTATAGCATAAGGTTGGCAAAGAAATTGAATAGTATAATCATCTCTTTAACCATTGGATGATCTTTGGAACTAGCAAAATATTTAGCGATGCGATACGCCTTGAGGGCATCCCCTTGAATGAGGGCATCCCGCAACTCAAAGACATTATAATCTTTGCTAATGCCCACATTACGTTCTACAAGTGTTGCATCAATAGTAGTCACATTCTCTGGACAACCTTCCAAAAGTTTATGGACAGCACTTGTTATTTGTGCAAGGTCATTGCCTATATTATCTACAAGCATATCAGGCACATTGGGTGCTATACCCTTGTTTAAATTGAGTTTTTTGAGATAGTTCTGCATATAGTTTTTCACCCATGCAGACACTTCCCACGCAGGAAGATGTTCACACACACAAAAGGCCACTTGAGGATACTTGGCATCTTTGCATTTTTTGAACACAGATAGACGTGCATCTGGTTTGCTATACTTATAGCACAGCACCAAGATGGTAGAGGGCATCATGTTGTCCAAATAGGCAGTTAGAGCGTCCCATTTTTTAATATTTTGAGCTTCTCGCACAATAATCACTTTGTGCGTTCCCATCATAGGAAAGCCTCGAGCATCGCTGATTACGGGTGAGATATCTGCTCCAGGTAAATCTTTTCCATAGACTATTGTTTGGTCAAACACTTTGGCAGTTTCATCCAAAACATTTTCCTCTATTCGTTTCGCTATCAAGTCTATAAAATAGGTCTCAATTCCCGACAAGAGATACACGCCCACATATTGTTGGGCTGACAAATCTTGCAATATCTCTTTGTAAGTACGCTGCATATATAGATATTCACATCGTTATTGATTATGTCCTTATGACCTGAAGGTGCAAAGTTACACAAAATTTGCGAATATACAAAAAAATCAGTACCTTTGCGACGTTTTTTAGTTGCTATTATATTATGATTACATTGGAACAGCTCAAAGAGCTTCAGTTGCGTGCTGATAAGCTTCGACAATATTTGGCTATAGATGAGAAACGAATACAATTGGAGGAAGAAGAACTTCGCACGCAGTCACCCGAGTTTTGGAACGATGCCAAATCTGCGGAAGCGCAGATGCGCAAGGTCAAAGGGTTGAAACGTTGGATTGATGGTTACGAAGGGGTTCGCTCGTCTGTGGATGAGTTGCAATTGGCTTTTGACTATTTCAAAGAAGAATTGGTAAGCGAAGAGGAGGTTGACCAAGCATACAATCATGCATTGTCTGAGGTAGAATCTTTGGAAATGAAAAACATGTTGTCTCACGAAGAGGACCAAATGCCTGCGGTATTGAAGATTGTATCAGGTGCGGGAGGCACCGAAGCGCAAGACTGGGCAGAGCAACTGATGCGTATGTATCTGCGTTATTGCGAAAAACACGATTACAAAACAACGATAGCCAACCTACAAGAGGGAGACGAAGCGGGCATTAAGACTGTTACCTTCAACATTGAAGGAGATATGGCTTATGGTTATTTAAAGAGCGAAAACGGAGTACATCGTTTGGTACGCGTTAGTCCATATAACGCGCAAGGCAAACGTATGACATCGTTCGCATCGGTATTTGTTGTTCCATTGATTGATGACAGTATTGATATTCACGTTGACCCTTCTGCTATTTCATGGGACACTTTCCGTTCATCTGGCGCAGGTGGACAAAATGTCAACAAAGTAGAATCTGGTGTTCGTTTGCATTATAAGTTCATCAATCCATTGACCAACCAACCCGACGAGATTGTCATTGAGAACACGGAGACACGCGACCAACCTAAAAACCGCGAGAATGCACTTCGCCACCTGCGCAGTCAGCTCTATGAATTGGAATTAGAAAAACGCCGTCAAGCCGCAGCCAAAGTAGAGGCTGGCAAGAAGAAAATCGAATGGGGAAGCCAAATTCGTTCATACGTGTTTGACGACCGACGCGTCAAAGATCACCGAACTAATTATCAAACCAGCAATGTCAACGCTGTTATGGACGGAGACATTGACGAGTTTATCAAAGCATACTTGATGGAGTTTCCAGATTGATAAAATCCACTTCTTGGGTTTGATATGCTCCATATCGTGCTTGGTTCCATACAGGATACAAAGACTACTCAAGATAAAATGAACAGGACGTATATTTTAACAAAACGCCTTAGTCTTATCACTTACATATCACGTTGAGGTTGTGCCGCCGCACAACCTCATTTGTTTTTTTTGCGAATTTCCACAGGCACATAGCACCATTTTCCAGACAATTGCGCAGCTTCCTTATTCCCAAATCTTGACCTAAGCGTTTGCATATTTCAAAAAAACATTGTACCTTTACAACCGAAAACATAATGAACTTTAAAACATTTTTATGCAACATTAGAATTATTTGTATTTTAGTGTAATCTTCTATTTTATATAAATGTATAACTATCTAATCATGAAAATCAATCGTTTATTTTTGGGCATAGTAGCCTGTGCGCTATTATTAACCAGCTGCACTTCTCCACTTGAGAAACGCACCAATGAAGCAATCATGCAAGTAATGAACGACTTTCAAGTTGTAGGTATATCCGCTGCTGTAGTCAAAGATGGACAAATTGTTTACAATCAATCATTTGGTTACAAAGACCTTGAAAGCAAGACTCCCCTTGCCAACAATCACATGATGCGCATCGCTTCTATCTCGAAATCTTTCACAGCCACCTCGCTAATGCAATTTGTGGACAGAGGCATCCTCTCGTTGGATGATGATATTAGCGACCTCATTGGGTTTACTATTCGCAATCCCCATCACCCTGACACTCCCATTACACTTCGCATGGTGCTCTCACACACTGCCAGTTTCCGTGACCCAGAGAACTATTCTACCATCGACCATCTCAACCCTGCTATATCAGGCGATTGCATGGCTACCTACTATGAGTATGCTCCAGGAGAAGGATACAACTATTCCAATTTAGGACTTAATCTTGCAGGAGCTATACTTGAAAAGATTTCAGGTGTACGATTTGATAACTATGTTAGAGATAGTATCATTCTTCGACTTGGACTAAACGGAGGACACAACATTGATTCATTGGACAACGACCTCTTTGCGCAAATATATCGTCCAAGAGAGGGAGAATACAAAAAATCCAATGCTTATAGTAGCGTATCTCACCGCATGGAGGACTATGTAATGGGCTACTCTGCGCCTATTTTCTCACCTACAGGAGGTGTCAAAATATCTGCACACGACTTGGCACAATACATGATTATGCATATGAATTATGGAGAAAGCAATGGTGTACGCATCATTTCCGAGCAAAGTGCCAAAACGATGCAAACACCCGTTTGGTATATTCAAAACATTCACGAATGGGAAGATCAATACGGATTGTGTCTCAAAGAATTTGTTGACTACATCAATGATGACAAATACAATGCATCTGGACAATACCCTATCGGTCACACAGGAAGTGCATACGGATTAAGAAGCATCATGATATGGAGTCCACAAGACCAATGGGGCATAGTAGCTATGACCAATGGATATACAGAGGTAGAAGGACAAGACTTCCTCAAAACTTTAACCAATCAGATTTATAAAGCAAGCATAGCTGTTCAATGATCAATCCTCAATGATAGCATACAATACTCCGTTATTCACTTTTCACACATGCTATCTAACAATCGGAAACAAACTAAATAATAAATATATGAAAAAAGTATTACTTTCAATTGCTCTCTGTGCCTTCACTCTCACTATATTGGCACAGAACGACACCCAAACAGCAAGCGACTCCACCGAAGGATTTCGCTTCACCACCATTGATAGTGTTGGTATCACACCTGTCAAAGACCAAAACCGTAGCGGCACATGTTGGAGTTACTCCGCCATTGGTTTTTTGGAGAGCGAACTCCTACGTATGGGCAAAGGCACGTATGACCTCAGCGAGATGTTTGTAGTTCACCACACGATGGTAGATAGAGCACAATACGTAGTCCGCATGTATGGCAATGCGCAATTTGCTCCTGGTGGTTCAACTTATGATGTTATTTACTGCCTCAAGAACTATGGTCTCGTTCCACAATCGGTTATGCCTGGTATCAAATATGGTAGTACTCCTGCTGATACACTACCCGTTCACACCGAATTGGATGCAGTTGCAGGAGGTATAGTAGATGCCCTCACCAACAATAGCAAAATCAAAAAACTCACACCTGTATGGAAACAAGCTATCAGCGCAGTATATGACACATACCTTGGTGAATGCCCCGAAATATTCACATACAATGGTAAGGAATACACTCCTCTGTCCTTTGCACAGATGTTAGGACTCAATGCTGACGACTACGTAAGCATTACCAGTTACACTCATCACCCATTCTACAAGCAATTTGCATTGGAAGTACCTGATAATTGGCGTATGGACCAAATGTACAACGTACCTATGGAAGAAATGATGGCGATCATTGACCATGCTATTGCCAAAGGATATACCTTAGGATGGGCTGCAGATGTCAGCGAGATAGGTTTTACACGCAAAGGTATTGGAGTCGTTCCTGACGCAGACAAAGGAGCAGACCTTACAGGAAGTGATGCCGCACGTTGGTTGGGACTTAGCGAAACCGACAAACGTGATGAATTGACAAAAAAACCACTGCCTGAAAAAAACATCACACAAGCCATGAGGCAAGAAGCATACGACAATTGGGAGACTACAGATGATCATGGTATGCAAATATTTGGTACAGCAAAAGATCAAAATGGCAAACGATACTATATGATCAAAAATTCTTGGGGTACACAAAAAAGCAACTACAAAGGTATATGGTACGTTTCGGAAGCATTTATGCAATACAAGACCAACAACGTACTCGTGCACAAGAATGCAATACCTAAAGAAATAAGAAAGAAATTAGGAATCTAATCAACGAACAAGCGAGGCTAAGCCTCGCTTGTTCGTTATATAAAGTGCTCTATTAGCAACCGTTTCTATCTACTCCAATGGTTCCAATTATTTTAGAACCTAAATGTCAATAAGAATCTTGGTTTGGCCACATTACCTCCATATTCAAAGTAACGGCGTGAGAATTCACACTCAAACGTGATACCCAATGCCAAATACTCTGCACATCTTAAATCTATACCCACTTGTGGAGCTGCAAACACCTGTCCCTCTAATTCACGATTGTTTTGTTCTGCGACTGTCTCTCCAATGCGTACATCTTGTATAAAGTTCCAACCAGCCTTGATACCTACATAAGGTGACCAGTTGTGCTTGTCAGCCATGTTCTTGTTCCACCCAAACGCGCGCCATTGGTACAACAAATAGATTGGAAAATTAGTACGACCTGTGCGTTTATCTGATTCAGTTGTCTCTCGATTCATACGATTGAAGGCAAAACCTAAATACATAGCATGTCCTGTACGGAAATGCGCACCAAAGTTAACTTCAATGTTGGCCTCAGGTCTCCATATATCATCCAAACACGAAGCACCTGCACCCACACCTACCAACAAAGAGGGTTCCACTTTCTCCAGCTTCTCTGCCATCAATGCCAATGGAGAAATAATAAGCAGTAGTAAAAATAAATGTTTTTTCATTAATGTAAAATTATATTGTCAATTAATTTTCTTTGAAAGCTTGCCAACCTTGTGCTTGAAGTGACAATTCCTCGCCGTTACGCCCTATCAACATTGTTCCATACTCTGGTTTGGTAATATGTCCTACCAAATACAAATCATCAATAGGGATAAGTTTTTCATAATCGTCCAAGCTGCAGGTAAACAACAACTCATAATCTTCTCCTCCATTCAAGGCACATGTCACAATGCTCATGTTCATCTCCTCAGCCAAGACTGCCGATTGATAATCTATTGGCAACTTGTCTTCGTAGATAGCACAACCCACACCTGATTGCTTGCATATATGCATCAACTCACTGCTCAACCCATCAGAGATATCCATCATGGCAGTAGGTTTGATTCCGGCTTGTTTTAATTGTTGGATGATATCCACACGTGCTTGTGGCTTCAATTGTCTTTCCAGCAAATACTCCTTGCCCTCAAAAGCAGGAGTAGCCTTTGCATTGGCTTGCATCACAATCCGTTCACGCTCCAACAACTGCAGACCCAAATAAGCTGCTCCTAAGTTTCCTGTGACACAGATCAGGTCGTTCACCTTTGCCCCATTACGATAAACCACCTCATCCTTACCTGCAACACCCATACAAGTGATACTAATCGTCAAGCCTGTCAAAGAGGACGTTGTGTCCCCACCGACGATATCCACATGATAATGTTCGCAAGCTAATCTGATGCCATCATATAATGCTTGCACATCCTCCACAGAAAAACGCTTGGATATACCCAACGAAACGATGATCTGCGTAGGCGTACCATTCATTGCGTAGATATCTGAAAAATTGACGACAGCAGCCTTGTATCCCAAGTGCTTCAATGGGACATACTCCAAATTAAAATGAATACCCTCGAGCAACAAATCAGAAGTTACTAACGTCTGCATTTCTTGACCATGTTTGGTAAAATCTAAAACTGCAGCATCATCCCCTACACCTTTGATGGAAGAAGGTTGTTGCAATTTGATGTCTTGTGTCAAACGTTTGATCAATCCAAACTCACCAAGTTCGGCTATAGGAGTTTTGGAAGCAGATAAAGATGTATCGTTTGTGGACATATTATGACAAATTAAATCAAATTTGAGTGCAAAGTTATAAAAAAAAAAGCAAACTCCAAACATGTTTTGTTTTTTTAACATTTCAATATTTTTTACTACCACTATTTCTCTCCTCTTAATTACCCTATTCTCACAAAAAACAATCAAAACTTTTGACCTTTTTCCTCTTGAAGGGGGGGTTGTATATTTGACATAAAAGTTATATCTTTGCACTCCATTTTGTATAACATCAAACACCCATACCTTACAATGTCTTTCATACACTTACATGTCCATTCCGAATACTCCCTTTTGGACGGTATGTCCAAGATTAACCAGTTAGTTGATAAATGTATCAAACATCAGATGCCAGCTATGGCACTTACGGACCATGGCAATATGTATGGCATCAAAATCTTTCTTGACTACTGTAAAAAAGTCAACGGAGACAACAAAAAAAAGTGGGACGAAGCACAGCAAGAGTTACCAGAAGACCAACGCAAAGCATTCGTTCCTTTCAAGCCTATTGTGGGAGTGGAAGCCTATTGTGCCCGCCGTCATCGTAACCTCAGAGACAAAGATGTCAAAGACACTAGTGGAGAAGGAAGAACCTATACTGTGGATATGTCAGGATGGCACCTTATCTTATTGGCAAAGAACGAGCAAGGCTATCGCAACTTATGCAAAATGGTGAGCGAAAGTTTCATGGACGAGTGTTTCTACCGCACAGCACGTATAGACAAAGAACTACTCACCCAATACCATGAAGGTATTATTTGTTCCTCAGCCTGCTTAGGTGGCGAATTATCCCAAAAGATATTAGCCAACCGTATTAACGAAGCTGAAGAGGCTATCCTATGGTTCAAAAACCTCTTCGGCGAAGACTACTACATTGAGATTCAACGCCACCAAACAGACAAACCCCATGCAGACCAACATACCTACCAAGTGCAAAAACGTGTCAACCCTATTCTAATTGAGTTGGCGCACAAACATAATGTCAAAGTCATTGCGACCAACGACGTTCACTTCGTTGACGAAGAGCACTCCGAAGCACATGATAGGCTCATATGTTTGAGCACCGACCAATATGTGGACAACGAAGACCGCATGCACTATACTAAGCAAGAATGGTTAAAAAGTCCTCAAGAGATGCAAGCCCTCTTTGCGGACATACCTGAGGCTATCACCAATACATTACAGATTGCAGACAAGATAGAAGTGTATGACATTGATTCGGGACCACTCATGCCTAAATTCCCTATACCGGAATCGTTCGGTACAGAAGAAACGTATCGTCAACGCATCACTGAGCAAGACCTATTCAACGAGTTTACTCAAGACGAAAACGGTAATACCATTCTATCCGAAGAAAACGCTCTAAAGAAAATCAAACAATTAGGTGGTTACGACAAACTCTACCGCATCAAGTTAGAAGCCGATTATCTTGCTTACCTCACATGGGAGGGTGCTAAAAAACGTTATCCTGAATTGGCCAAGCAGTTGGAACAAATAGGTGAAAATGGTTTGTACCAAATAGGATGGGACATGCAGGGTTTGGCACCTAATGAATGTGAATTGGTCGAACGCATTAAGTTTGAGTTACACACCATGAAAACAATGGGTTTTCCTGGTTACTTCCTCATAGTCATGGACTTCATTCGTGCAGCACGCGAAGAATTGGATGTGAGTGTAGGCCCTGGACGTGGTAGTGCTGCGGGTAGTGTAGTAGCATACTGTCTGCGAATTACCGACCTTGACCCTTTGGAGTATGACCTGCTATTTGAACGTTTCCTCAACCCTGACCGTATTTCTCTCCCCGATATTGATACCGACTTTGACGATGCTGGACGGGGCAAGGTATTGGACTGGGTAACGGAGAAATATGGACATACACAAGTGGCACATATCATTACTTACGGTGTTATGGCATCCAAATCAGCCATTGCGGACGTAGGACGAGTACAACGCGTTCCGCTGCCAGAAGTGAACCATATCAAGAGTCTCATCCCAAGTAGAGGATTCCCTGATAATATCAAAGACGAAAAAGGCAAATCGCCTAAAGTCAATCTAAAGAACTGCTATACCTATGTTGACGAGTTGAAAGACATGCTCAAGCATGGCAATGAGAATATACAATCCATGCTACACTATGCACAACAATTGGAGGACACAGTCAGACAAGTGGGCATACATGCTTGTGGTGTAATCATCGGAGCAGATGACTTAACCAATTTCGTGCCACTAAGCACCATTGAAGATCGCAAAACAAACAAACGTATTTTGGTGACCGAATATGATGGACATGTGGTAGAATCGGTCGGACTCATCAAGATGGACTTCTTGGGTCTCAAGACACTCACCATCATCAAAGAGACTCTGGCAAACATCAAAAAATCTGTGGGTATTGACGTAGATGTGGACCATCTCCCGAAGGACGATGCCGATACATATAAACTTTTTCAAGAGGGTAAAACCATCGCCGTCTTCCAATTTGAATCGCCAGGTATGCAAAAATACCTCAAAGAACTCAAACCGACCGTGATGGGCGACTTGATTGCGATGAATGCCTTGTATCGACCTGGTCCTATGGCATACATTCCTCAGTTTATCCGTCGTAAACAAGGACTCGAACCAGTCACCTACGACATACCCGTCATGGAAAAATACCTCAAAGACACCTATGGCATCACCGTTTATCAAGAGCAAGTCATGCTTCTCTCACGTCTATTAGCCAACTTCACGCGAGGAGAGAGTGACAAGTTACGTAAGGCGATGGGTAAGAAGCAGATCAAGGTACTTGAGGAACTCAAGGGCAAGTTTATGGATGGGGGCAAACAAAATGGTCATGATGCCACCATATTAGAAAAGATTTGGAAAGACTGGGAAGCATTCGCATCCTATGCTTTCAACAAATCACACGCAGCATGCTATTCATGGGTAGCCTATCAAACAGCTTATCTCAAGGCACACTATCCTGCTGCATTCCTTGCTGCCAACCTAACGGTATCAAAAGACGATATCACTACCGTTACCAAACTCATGCAAGAGTGCCGATCGATGCATATCAACGTATTGGAACCTGATGTAAACGAATCGGAATTGAACTTCACCGTAAACCATGCAGGAGATATTCGCTTTGGTTTGGGAGGCATATTAGGTGTGGGCGAAGGAGCCGTAGAGGCTATCATACAAGAACGCGAGAAAAATGGTAAATACACAGATATCTACGATTTCATTGAACGTGTCAACTTACAAGCATGCAACCGCAAAACCATTGAGGCATTAGCTATGTCTGGAGCTTTTGATAGTTTTAGTAACTTCTATCGCGAGCAATTGGTCAACTCTGGTGAAGATGGCAGCAAGGGGTTGGATATCTTGATGCAATATGGTTCTCGTTACCAACAAGACAAATTACAGCGTGGACAAACCATCTTTGACATGTTTGGTGATGCTGACCTACACATTCAAAAACCAGCCTTACCACTTCCTGAGCGAAGTTCAATTATTGAACGCTTGAACATAGAAAAGGATCTCATTGGTATCTACCTATCCGAACACCCATTGGATGAATATGCTTTTGAGATACAAAAACTCTGCAACATTGATTCCGAATTGCTCAACCTCTTTGCAGGTTGGAGCAAACCGGAGGCTCGAGCCGCTGCAGAAGAACCATCAGACGAAGAGGAGCAACAAAGTGGAACTAAAAAGATAACGCCACAAGAGTTCATCAAACGTTACACCAATATTCCTCTACGTTTTGGAGGCATTATCACGTCTTCTGAGGAATTAGTGTCCAAGAGCAACAACCCTTATGGTCGCTATACTATTGAAGATTATAGTGGGCATTATACTTTCGTTGTCTTTGGCAATGCCTATCGTCAGTTTGCACCACTGCTCAAAAAAGACCTATACATTCAAGTGTCTGGTAGCATTCAACAGCGAGGTCACGACTTCCGTGGTTTTGTTGCTAAACCTGCCAACGAGGCTGTATATGAACTCAACATCAAGAATGTTGAGATGCTCAAAGACGTGCAGGACAAACAAATGACTTCGTTGAACATATTATTGCCTTTGTATTCTATTACATCGGAGTTCATGGCAGAACTCAACGAGATTTGTAATGAAAACCCTGGCAATCATCAACTCAAGATCAAACTTATCAACCCTTTGCACAGCAATAGTGTACAAATGTTCAGTCGCAAATACCATATTCATATTGGACGTCATTTCTACAATTGGCTGCAAGAAAAACAAGAAAACAACATCTTGTTCTACCGCATAGAATAATGAAACACATCCTACCTACGTTAGTCATCCTTCTTCTACTCTGCTGTGCTTGTCACCCCACATCCAATGATACGATAAGCCCTGCAGCGAACCAAAATGCTTATGCACAAGGGTTTGTAATAGAAGACTGCGAAAGTTATATTCGCATGGATTTGTATAGTCCGTGGAACCTCTCACAACGCATGGGACGTTATTACCTATTGCGA
This sequence comes from Paludibacteraceae bacterium, assembly GCA_017938155.1. Classification (GTDB taxonomy): domain Bacteria; phylum Bacteroidota; class Bacteroidia; order Bacteroidales; family Paludibacteraceae; genus Colicola. The sequence goes on from JAGBCD010000004.1 coordinate 38,789, forward strand.
TCTGGAAAGGCCTTGCCAGACTCTTTGATTGGAGAACTACAGACTGCCAATACCTGGTGTATTCCTATCCCCATAACGCGTTTGGTAACAACATCCTGCACGCAAGTAGGTTTTTTAGCAGCATTAGAGCAAACGCATACTATTGTAGGGGCATGTAATGCAGAAATGGTTTTCACCCCTCTTCCCGATTCGTGCATTTCGTTAGGCGAGGCTCTCAACCCCTCCTATGAACGCATCATACGAAGTCAGCCCGATGCCATTATGCTTTCCACCTATGCTGAAGGTGATCCTGTACAACAACAGTTGTTAAAATTCAGCCAAACCATCGTCTATAATAACGAGTGGATGGAGTCTCACCCATTGGGACGTGCCGAATGGATACGAGTAGTAGGAGCGTTGTACGACTTACTTCCCACTGCAGATTCTATTTTCGCTCAGGCCAAAGAGGCATACGAGTTACGCAAAGCGCAAGTGACGCAATACTTGACTACCCACCCACAACGAAGCATCATGTCGGGACAAGATTTTAGGGGAACGTGGTATGTACCCAGCGGCAATACTTACATGGGTACTTTCTTTGCAGACGCAGGAGCTCATTACTACTATGCGGATGATAATCGTGGCAAAAGCATTCCTCTAAGCACCGAACAGGTCATTCGGGAGTTTGGTCAGGCAGATGTTTGGGTAGGATGCAATGCCGATAGCAGAGAAGCATTGCAGCTTCTGGACAATAAACATCAGTGGTTCAATGCATGGAAAAACGATGAGGTGTACAACTTTAATCGTCAACGTACCACACAAGGTGGCAACAATTTTTGGGAGCAAGGAGTGGTATATCCACATAAGATATTGGAAGACCTAATTGAAATTCTTTATCCTGAAGTGTTGGAACATGAACTATGCTATGGCTGTAAATTAAAATAAATATACATTTTTTCATAATATATTACTTTATTTTAATATTTCTTGTGTTTCTAAAATAATATTTATACATTTGCAATTCATATTTAAGTGTCATTTTGGCTTATTAAATATATTACGTATTAACAAATAAACATCTATTTTTATGAAAAAGATCTTACTTCTTGCAATTGTAGCAATGTCAAGTATTGCTTTTGCTGCAGCTCAACCACGTGCTATTGGTGTTAACTTAGGTTATGGTATTGACCTATCTTACCAACACGCTATTGGTGATGCAAATATGATTGACTTGTCAGTTAACGTTCCTATGTTTGATGGTATTGGTGCTTCTGCTACTTTTGATTGGATTAACCCATTTGGTACAGCTATTCCTTGGAACAATCAAGGTGAATGGAATTGGAGTCTTGGTGCAGGTCTTGGTGCAGGTATCTATGGTTTCAAATATCCAACCATCTATGCTGGTGTTGTAGGTCATGTTGGCGTTGAGTACAATTTCTGGTTCCCATTGCAACTCTCATTAGATTACCGTCCAAACATTGGTATTTACTACGCTACCGCAACTGATAATAAACCTCTTGGTTTCAATACTCAAGGTTTTTACGGTATCACCCTTGGTGTTCGTTACTTGTTCTAATCAACAATACTTAACATAAATAAGGTCCCTTCAATTGTGAAGGGACTTTTTTGTATAATAGTTTTACCGATTCACGGTTTCAAGGTTTGAGAGTTTCATTGCCTTACGGCTGTTTCACGCACTTCGTGTTTGTTTCACCGTATCGCTTTTTCAAGATTTCATAACTCACAACTCCACCCCCATCACTCATAACTTTCCCTCCATCACTCATAACTCCTCCCACATCACTCATACCCCAAAGCAAGCCAAGACTATGTCTGTTTGCTATGGGGAAAAGCGGAGGTACGAGTTGCCCCAACGATGACAAAGTCATCGGTCAATGCAATCTCGTTACCGAACGCGACAAACCAAGATTTATCTGTTTGCTATGGGGAAAAGCGGAGGTACATGTCGCCCAATGATGCAAGGCATCAGTCTTTGCGACCATGTTACCAACGCGACAAACCAAGACTTTATCTGTTTGCTATGGGGAGAAGCGGAGGTACGAGTTGCTTCCAACTTCCCCCTCTGGGTACCCAAAAGTAAACCAAGACTGCGTCTGTTTGCTTTTGGGAGAGCGGAGACATAAGTCGTCTCAACGATGACGGCGTCATCGGTCTTTACGACCTTATTGTCGAACGCGACGTTACCGAACGCGTTCAGCGAGTTGCAGTGTATATCCATCTGTCATTCCAGAGATATAGTCTGTGATGAGCATAAACTTCTTGTATGCGTCACTTGGAGTAGAGTTTCCCTCTTCGCATGCTTTGTTCCAGTAGTTTTCTGAAAATCCATCTTCCATGAATGTCTCGGGAGATAGGTGATTGTCGGTAAAGAGTTTTACCATATAGTATTGCAGTAGGTATCCAATGGCTTGCTTGCCCATTTCCTCTTTATCCACTGCAGCATGTGACTTGAAGTTGTATATATCCAATTCTTTGAAGATTGGTTTATATGCTTTCATTGGGGATGCACCTATTAGGTCTTGCATGAATGTCCCGTTTACTATTTGCTCTACATGGTTCACAAATGTTTCCACGCAGGCATTGAGCATTTGTCCTTGCATCTTGATGCGTAATTGGTGTAAGAATTGCTCATCATTTATTTGCGACGGAATATTATCTACCAACCATTGTTGGCATCCATATTTGTCGAAAGTTTGTTTTATATCTTCTATTCCAAATGCTCCCACTTTGGCTCCATCTTCGATGTCACAAACCAGATATGCTATATCGTCGGCGGCCTCTAACACGAAAGTAAGTGGATGGCGTTGATTGGGTTGTAGGCCTAATGTTTGGTATATTGTGTTGTATTCAGCTTCGTTGCAGTCGAAGTAACCGAACTTCTCTTGCATATGATTTTCTGCTTCGTTTTTGGGTTTATTGCCTGTTAGGGAATCGTATGGGTATTTGATAAAGGCACTTAACGTAGGCATGGTTAGATTAAAATTCACCACACCCAGATTGAGTAGTATTCTTAGTCCTTGTGCGTTGCCATCAAAATGTTCAAAGTCGCTTCGTTGACGAGGAGTTAGGGATTGGTATGCTTTTTTGATGGGTTCTGGAATATCGGCGTTGGGTATGTTTTTGAAGAACGATTGTATATATTTCTCTGTAGTATGTCCAAAGGGAGGATTGCCTATATCGTGAACCAGTCCTACTACCTCCAGAATAGAAGATATCCATCTTGCTTGATGTATATCGGCGTCTAATAATCCTTTTTTATATAATAGTTCTTCTATTCCTCTACCCATATCTTTGGCAAATCGAGACACCTCGATGGAGTGTGTGAGGCGTGTTCTCACAAAATCGTTTTCTGCCAGCGGGTACACTTGTGCTTTGTCTTGCAGTCGGCGTAAGGGAGCAGATAGCAACACTCGCGAATAGTCGCTTTCAAAGGGTGTACGAGGATCTGTTTCGGGGCGTGATGCAATTGAGCTATGTTGCAATCGTATGGGTTGCAACATTTGTCTAAGCTTTGTGGATATATTTCTATTGGTCATATATGTAAATTATTCAATTTCAAAGTTTATCGCAACTTCGTTGCTGTTTCAGGGTTTCAAAGTTTCACCGCTTCGCTGTTTCAGAGATTCATCGCACCTACGGTGCTGTTTCAAAGTTCCAGGTTTCACCGCTTCGCTGTTTCAATGTTTCATAACTCATAACTCCTCCCCCATCGGGTACCCAAAAGTAAACGACCTGTTTATTTTGGGATTTTTTATTTTCCGATACAGAACTTACTAAATATATTATTCAGTACTTCTTGTGATGTTATATGTCCAGTCACTTCTCCCATTGCTTGTAGGCAGTCGTGCAAGTCCATTGATAAGAACTCGCCACTGATTCCCTCATCCAGTCCTTGTTGTACGCGTTGAATAGCCTCATACCCACGTTGCAATGCTTCATAATGGCGAGCATTCGATAGCATCACGGTACTGGGTTGGTATTGTTCACGATAGAAGGCCACCATAGCTTCTTTCAGTGCAGACACATCGCCCTCTTTGGCCGAGAGAATGATGCCGTCACTTAGGGAAGAGGTATCGGTGATCAAGTCTGACTTGTTGTATAGTTTTAGTACATGTTTGTTTTGCAGTACGTCTAACATCTCTTCTTGCATAAAGTCTTTCAAACTCAGTGCTGCATCTTGTTGTGCATCAATGACCCAGAGTATGATGTGTGCTTTGCTGGTGGCTTGTTTGCTTCGTTCTATGCCCAGGTTCTCTATCATATCATCGGTACTTCGTATACCAGCCGTATCTATGAGGCGAAACATCATGCCATCGATTATTAGCGTATCTTCGACCGTGTCTCTTGTCGTTCCTCCTATGGAGCTGACGATGGCACGTTCTTCGCCCAGCAAGGCATTAAGAAGCGTTGATTTGCCAGCATTCGGTTGTCCGATAATGGCTACAGGGATGCCATTTTTGATAGCGTTGCCAGTACGGAATGTATTGAGTAGAGATGATAATTGCTCTGCTATTGTATCCGCCAACTGATGTAGTTGCGAACGATCGGCAAACTCCAAGTCTTCGTGGTCTGCAAAGTCCAGTTCGAGTTCGATAAGTGAAGTGAATTTCAATAACTCTTCGCGCAATGCTTGCAATGCTTTGGATATACCGCCACGCAGTTGACTCAATGCCAAGTCTTTCTCGGCTTTGGATTGGGATGCAATCAAGTCGGCCACAGCCTCGGCACGAGTAAGGTCCAACTTACCATTTAGGAAAGCTCGTTGTGTAAACTCTCCTGCTCGTGCCATTTGACAACCAGCGTTGATTAACCATTGCAATAAGGTTTGTTGGATATACATACTACCATGGCAGGCTATTTCCACCACGTCCTCACCAGTATAACTATGTGGATTGCGGAATACGCTTACCATCACTTCGTCTAATATCTCCTCACCTTGTTGAATGAGTCCATAACGAATACTATTGGCAGGGACGTCGCACAAGGCTTGACGTCCTTTGAATATTCTGTCCGTTATGCTGATAGCCTCACTACCGCTCACACGGATGACGGCGATACCTCCATTACCATATGGGGTAGATATTGCACAAATCGTTTTCATTATATATCGTTCTTATTATAGTTTAACAAAGCGCAACATACACCACTCATTTTTGTTGTAGGTCGCAGTATGAGACAGCCCTACTTCTTGGGCACGCGCGACAAGGTTAGGTACGTCTGATGCATAGAAGCCGCTCAGCCACACTTCTCCTTGTGGTAATAGATAGGCTGCATAGGAAGGAAGTTGGTCTATTAGTACGTTTCGATGGATATTGGCCATAATGAGATCATATTGTCCTGCTGGAGGCACTGAACCCACTTGTACTGTGATCTCCTCACCATTATGTGTGGCATTGTCTCGTGCATTATCTACACTCTTGTCATCTATATCTACGGCTAGCACCTCTCCTGCTCCACAACGTTTGGCCATGATAGCCAAGACACCGGTACCGCATCCCATATCCAACACGGACGAAGTATCCTTGAGCAAATGACTACCACGAGCAGCCAACAACGCATCTATCATCATGCTGGTTGTCTCATGGTGTCCTGCACCAAAGGCGCAACATGGTGTGATATGCACCCCTAATGCCAACTCTTGGTCTGCATGTTCAGCATCCCATACGGCATTCCAGTTTGCGTCCTCACAGGCACGCACATCTATCATGGTGACACCAGGAGTGGAGTCCACCAATGTTTGTAAGGATAGTAAATCAAACTGGGCTGTTTGGATATAAGCTTCGCTTTCATTAAAAGCCTCAAAACCTATATCTGCCAACTGTTGTTCAAATAGGTCTTTCTCCCACTCATGGGCAAAGGAATAATCAAAACAAGCTACTGTGTATTGCATGATTTACCATTGGTTATAGTGAACATTATCTTCATTCCATTTGTCTTTCACCTCAGGCGATTCAGCGGGTACACCTATAGGAACGATGCATAGCGGAATGATATGTTCGGGCAGGTCTAATAGTTCTTGCACCAATGCCACATACGACATATTAGGATGAATACCAGTCCATACGGCACCCAAACCCATTGCATGTGCTGCTAATAGTATGTTTTGCGTAGCTGCCGACACATCGTTAATCCAAAAGTCGGGGCTCTGTTTCAGCGCCTTGGTCATGTCACCACAAGGAATGATAGCGCATGCAGGATGATTGCCACAGCGTGAGTATGGCAATGCCTCTCCTATGGTAGCCAGCAACTCGGGATCATCCACCACAACGAATGCCCAGGGTTGACTATTCATAGCACTCGGAGCTGCCATTGCGCAACGCAGCAATGTATCCAACTGGTTGGAAGAGATACTATCGCCTGTAAACTGACGAACACTAACGCGAGTCATGATAGACTCAATAGGGGTAATCGTTTTCATGTTATCATCGTTTGTAGAAGGACTATTGCAACCCATCAGCAAAAGCATTGAGAGTGCAAAAATCAAATGTTTATTTATGTTCATACGTTAGATTTTGTTAGCATTATTAAATTGTATAACCTAAAACGCAAAAGTACGATTTATTTTGCACATACACAAAAAAAACGTAATTTTGCAAACAAATTAACTTCATCTATGGACTACTCACAGACTCTCGCATACCTTTATGCTTCGCAACCTGCTTTTCATCTCATAGGAGCCGCAGCCTACAAGCCTGGTTTTGATAATATTCTTCAGCTCATGTCGCATCTGGGCAATCCGCACCAGAAGCTGCGTTGTATTCACGTAGCTGGCACCAATGGCAAAGGTAGCACATCGCATCTGCTGGCTGCCACCTTATTGCGTGCAGGGTTGAAGGTAGGTTTATATACGAGTCCGCATTTAATAGACTTCAGGGAAAGGATACGCGTGTTTACTCCTTTCAAGGATGCACCTTCAGACGTTATTACTCAATCGACAATGATACCGGAAGAGCAAGTGGTCCAATTTGTACGAGACCACCAAGCGGTATTGGAATTGATACAGCCATCGTTCTTTGAGACCACGTTTGCCATGGCTGCCAACTATTTTGTAGAGCAGCAGGTGGATATCGCGGTGATAGAAGTAGGGTTAGGTGGAGCGCTGGATGCTACAAATATCATCACACCTATTCTGTCAGTCATTACTAATATCGGCATCGACCATACGGAGTTTCTCGGCAGTACCTTAGCCAGTATTGCTCAGCAGAAAGCGGGTATCATCAAACCGCACGTACCTTGTGTAATAGGCGAAGCCAATGATGAGACATGGGACGTTTTTGTGCGTCAAGCTCAAGCTTGTGATATATGGGGCGAAGGGTTAGAGACCAGCACATGTAGGATATGGCGGGCTGACTGGTGCAATTTCTTGAAGAAGAGACGTCGTCTTCGTGTACCTACTTGTCAACTCACGGGGGCTTATCAAGAGCATAATATGCAGACGGCATATGTTGCATTGCAGGCCTTACGTTATGCCGACCCTACACTTCCTCTCATGCGTGACCAGTACATCGCTGATGCCTATGCGCACGTAATAGACTGGACGGGACTAATGGGTAGATGGCAAGTTATTGAGCAAGAGCCAATGGTGATTTGCGACACGGGTCATAATAGTCATGGACTGAAGTATGTCATGCAACAGTTGCGTGATTTGCAAACCTCTACCAACACATTGAGGATTGTATTGGGCATGGTGCAGGACAAGGATATAGACCAAGTGCTACCTTTATTGCCTAAAGATGCTGTATATTATTTCACACAAGCCAACACGTCTCGCGCTATACCTGCGGAGCAGTTGCTTAAAAAGTATCAGAAACACATAGGAGAAGAAGTTGCAATACATGCATCTGCCTATGCTACGGTGCCACTGGCACTCCAACAAGCCAAACGTGATGCACAACCTCAAGATATAATCTTCATCGGTGGTAGCAACTATATTGTTGGCGAAGCCTTACATCATATTCGTTAGCGAGGATTGTTTCAACGCACCTGCGGTGCTGTTTCAGGGTTTCAAAGTTTCTCCGCTTCGCTGTTTCAGCATTTCATCGCACCTGCCCAATTCCCTATCTCTCTGTAGGCACTATGTGCCGTCCTCTAAACAGTAGGGCTCTGCCCGTCCTCTAAACTGAGCGCTTGCGCTCACCAATTACCAATTACCTATTACCTATTACCAATCCCCAATCACCTTCTCGCTCCCATCTCATACCCTTGGCATATGCTATCAAATGCAGGGCGTAGATTGTCGGGAATAGGTTCTACTGGAGGAGAAACCATTTTGAGAGGGTCGATAGGTGTACCACCTTTCCATACACGAAAATCGAGGTGAGGACCTGTGCTATTACCTGTTGAACCAACATAACCGATCACTTGTCCTTGTGACACGTGTTTGCCTACAGCTATATCTTTGCCATACTTGCTTAGGTGTAGATAGGCGGTGGTATAGGTAGAGTTATGTCGAATCTTTACGGTATGTCCACCACCCCCTTTGTATCCTTTTTGTATCACGACTCCGTCACCGATACTTACGACTGGTGTACCAGCTGGAGCGGCATAGTCAACGCCTGTATGTGGGCGAACAGTCTTGAAGATAGGGTGACGACGTGCATAGGTAAAACGTGAAGAAATACGTTTGTAGTTCAATGGTGCTTTGAGGAAGGCTTTGCGGAGACTATTTCCTTTCTCGTCAAAGTACCCACGGATAGGTTTCTCGGGAGGTGTTGGTAGGTCGGAACTATCAAACCAATAGGCTTTTTGCCATTTGTTGGCATGATAGAAATCGCATGCAAAGATTTTCCCTATACCGATGCGTGCATCATCCACAAATTGTTCTTCATAATAAACGCGGATGGAGTCACCTTTTTGCAGTCCAAAGAAGTCAATGGTCCATGCATAAATATCACTTAGTTCCAATGCCAATTCCACGGGTAGGTCGTTATTGGTCATGGCTGCCCATAAACTGGAATTGATTACCACTTCTGCACGGCGTTCTTGTGTACAAACAGGTTTCTCGCAGCGTTCAACGTGTAGTGAGTCGTGCAAGTGAATAACATGTGCTACTCGTACATTCTCTTTGTAAACGAAATAGTGTAGCACATCGGTTCCCAAACTATCTTTTTGATAGAGGCAATAATATTCTTTACCTGGACGAATGCTCCGAACATCAAACACCGAGCGATCGAGGGTTGTTATTTGTGCTATTTGTTTGGCAGTTGCTCCGTGCCGGTTCAATATCCCGCCTAATGTCTCTCCTGAACGAATGCTGCTTGTATCTACTCTAAAAGAGTCGATGGGTAACCCAAATTCATAGCGAACACTTGGTTGAGAATCTTCACTATAAAACACAGAGGAATCCCCTCCCGATTTATTACAACTCACCATTGCAATCAACAATAGGGGAAGAATTAACTTTTTCATACCAGCAATGCTATTTGTAGAATATGACTTAAGCTTTTTTAGGATATTTACGGAACCAAGAGTTCACTTTTAGACGAATAACACCCAATAGTGCTTCGGAGAATATGCCTCCTGACATTTTGCTGCTACCCAATACACGATTGACGAAGATGATAGGTACCTCTTGGATGCGGAAACCACATTGATGAGCCGTAAACTTCATTTCTATTTGGAAAGCATATCCTTTGAAACGTATCTTGTCCAGTTCGATAGTCTCGAGAACTTGTCTGCGGTAGCACAAGAAGCCTGCTGTAGTATCATGGATATCAACGCCCAATACCATGCGGACATACTTGCTGGCGAAATAACTCATCAACACGCGTCCCATAGGCCAGTTGACCACGTTCACTCCTGTTACGTAACGGCTACCGATAGCAACGTCAGCACCTTGATTGGCACATGCGTCGTATAGTTTGAGCAGGTCTTGTGGGTTGTGAGAGAAGTCGGCATCCATCTCAAAGATATAGTCATATCCATGTTCGATAGCCCATTTGAAACCGCATATATAGGCAGTACCCAATCCTAACTTGCCTGAACGTTCGACGATAAACAAACGGTCAGCATAGGTAGTTGCCATCAAGTCCTTTACTATGTTGGCGGTCCCATCAGGAGAACCGTCATCAATGATGAGGACATGAAAATCAATAGGCAAACTCATAACTGCCTCGATGATAGCTGCTACGTTTTCTTTCTCGTTGTATGTAGGAATGATTACTAAACGGCTCATACTCAAAAATTGGGTTGGGTTGTGATTAATAATTTAGGTTAACGTCACTCAAGCAATATACTGGGCTGGGGGTGATACGGTCCAGGGTACGAATAAAATAGTCGGCACCTGCCATCACACCTTGTTTGTCCAGCAGTTGTTCTACCACAGTATTGTAAGCCAAACTGGGGTCATTATTTTCTTTGCTCAAGTGGCATAGGAAAATATTTCGTAATCCGTCATGGAAATTGTTGCACAATAGTTCTGCGCACGTCACGTTGCTTTGGTGTCCACGAGGAGATAATATGCGTTGTTTCAAGTAGGTAGGATAGGGTCCATTGAGTAATAGTTCTTCATCGTGGTTAGCTTCTATCACGATATGATTGGCTGTGCGTATGTATGCTGCCAAATCGTCGTTCGTTTCGCCGCAGTCGGTAGCTATCATAAAGCGTTGTCCACAGAAGTCAATTACGTAGCCCACACATTCGGTTGAATCGTGGTTGATACCAAAGGTATTGATGCGCATGCCACACAGTTCCCATTCTTGTCCTTTGTCGAAGTAGCGTCGTGAGGTGCGCAGTTTCTCTTGCACGCCATAGTTACGATCAATACCTTCGTGAATAAGGTGAGTAGAATAGATAGGCAGGTGTACACGTTCGCCCAAGGTGCCTACTGCACGGATATGGTCTGCATGGTCGTGTGTTACCAGTACACCCATGATGTTGCAAAAATCCAAGTTCATCTCACGCAGATATTTCTGAATGCTACGCGCCGATATCCCCGCATCTATCAATATACCTTGATGAGGGGTACCGAGGTAGTAACAATTGCCACTGCTACCGCTGGCGAAACAACGAAATATGAACTTATTTTGCTCCATAAACTTAACAACCTGCAAAGATAACACTTTTTTTTGAAATAAACAAATCTTACCCTTGGAAAGCAGTTTATTGTTTATAGAACGCGCCGCGTTCGGTAACGAGATTGCATGAATGATATCGCTCTGCTCTATCATTGAAAGCAACTCCTACCTCCGCTCTCCCAAAATAAAGCAAACGTTTATTTTGGGTACCCAAGGATTGCTATTGTTTAGAGGACGGCACATAGTGCCTACAAAGAGAATTGTTGATTGGTGCCCGAGGGCTATTTTAGAGTTTCAAAGTTTCACACCTTATGGTTGTTTCACTGCTTTGCTGTTTCAAGGTTTCATAACTCCCCACATCACTCATAACTCCTCCCACATCACTCATAACTTTCCCCACATCACTCATAACTCCTCCCCTAAGTTAGGGGAGGTGCCCACAGGGCGGAGGGGTCTGTCACCCCCAGAGCAAACCAAGATTTATCTGTTTGCTATGGGGAGAAGCGGAGGTACGAGTTGCCCAAACGATAGAGCAGAGCGATATCGGTCAATGCAATCTCGTTACCGAACGCGACAAACCAAGACTATGTCTGTTTGCTTTTATATCGGGGTCCCCAGAGCAAACCAAGATTTTATCTGTTTGCTATGGGGAGAAGCGGAGGTACGAGTTGCCCAAACGATAGAGCAGAGCGATATCGGTCAATGCAATCTCGTTACCGAACGCGACGTCATCGGTCTTTACGACCTTATTGTCGAACGCTCCGTTACCTACCGCGAAATACTGCATAATACGTAACATCTGCTGTTACGGTCTTATCTTCTGGGCTATCAAACAAGTCAGTTGGTGGGCAGAATGGGTTTTGATAGTTCTTAATAGCAGTCCAGCCAACAAACTCTTTACCGTTAGTAGTTCCTACTTCGGTGCTTGGCATACGGAGTGCTTCACCTGAAGTATAGCGATAAGTTGCCTCTGCGTCGGTTAGTGCCACACCATCAACCATCCATGTCACACCCAATTTGCCATCACTCACGACCTCATCACTTACATATACCATATACGATGCTGTAACTGTTTCATAAGTAGCTGTTTGTGCGATAGTAGCTGTGATTGTAGCCAAGCCTGCAGATACGCCCAACACTTGTCCTGTGATTGCATCCACCGTCGCAATAGTTTCATCTGCACTGGTATATGCTACTACACCATCATGCTCACCTTTGTCCACCTCTACTATTCTTGATTCACCCATTTTTAAGTTCACTTGTGCTTCAGCAAAACTTGGAGTAATCTTCTTGCGTACAACGGTAACATTGTAAGATGCGGTGGCTGCACTGTACGTTCCTGCTACTGCAGCTACAGCTACAGTGATAGTGGTATTGCCTGCTGCCAAGGCAGTCACTTGACCATTGGTTTCATTTACTGTAGCTACATTCACGTCGCTACTGGTGAAGGTCTTTGCACCAGTAGAGTTGCATTCCAATTCGTTGGTATAGGTGTCTCCTATGGTCAACACCTTGTTGGCATCAGCAAACTCAAGGGTAGGATTTTGGGTTAAATCAATTTCACCCGAGCAGTCGGTAGAGTAGTACATATAGGTGGTAGCAGTACCTGCGGTGTATGTAACCTCCAAATTGTTGAGGTAGAGGCGCGAATTCTTGTCGGTTCCTACACAAGTGAAGAGTACGCTGTTAGCATTGAGCCCCGACTTGGTATATTTGCCATTAGCACTAATGGATTGTGCAGCACTGGTGCTACCTGCATCCGCCTTGTAGGTAACAGAGGTAGCCATACTCGAACCGATAGTAATGGCGGTAATCGTGGCACCTGTTTTGGCAGTGACAGTCAGTGTACCACCATTTTGATAGATACGCAGTACGCCATTGCTGATAAACGGATCATTTTGTGCACCGCCTTTAGCTGCGGCATAGGAGATATAGCTATCCATGTTTGCAGACGTGGCAGTGAAGTTGGTCATAGTGGTGGTAACTACATTGGCGCTGCCTGTTTTCTCCAAAGCATATACGGCATAGTAGGTGGCATCGGCTGTCACTTCCTCGCCCGCAGAGATAAACTCTGGTGCTTGGGTGTCGTTGTGATAGTCGTTGGTAGCAATCCATCCAACAAACTTTTTGGTATTGGCACAAGCCGTTGGCGTAGTTGCTGGCAACGCCAATTTATCGCCTTCAGTGTAGGTGACTTCGTCACCAAACTGTTCGCCATTAGCCTTCCATGTGACGGTGTATTTCGCCAAATCTGTAATAGTCAGTTGGTATTTCGCGCTGGCAGCATTATTGTACGTGCCTTCTGCCACAGATGCGGTGATGTCGACTGTACCTGCCTTCTTAGGGGTGACTACACCACTGCTATTGACGGTAGCGGTCGTTTCATCCGAAGATGAGTAAGTGATAGTACCATAGGTGGTAGTGGCAGGGTTAGAGAATGGCTGGTTGACCTTAGTAGTTTGGTTGCCATCGTATTTGAATGTAATATCAGGGGTTTGCTTTACGATCTCACCTGTTTGGCTCACGTAGAGGTACAGTCCCTTTTGCGCCGAAGTATAGGTGCGGAAGCGTGGACTGCTACTGTTGTAGTAGAGTTGCGTACCGCCTACGGTCATTATCGTTTTCCCATCATCGCCCACGTTGATAGTCCATGTGCTATTAGCACCATCCCATCCCAATTTGTCAGTAGTACCTGATAGTTTCTTACTTTCGCTGTTGGTGAGTGTCCATGCACCAGTGCTACCGCCGAGGGTGAAGATAGAAATATCGGTATTGGTCTTTTGGGTGGTAATCTCTGTGCCGTTGACGGTGAAGCCCGTGGTAACACTCTCCAAGTAGGTGTTGCTCACCAGTTGTCCCGCTACGGCAGGAGTTTCGGCATATACCAGAATACACTTTGCATCTGCTTGCAGCATGGAGGTATTGGTCAATCGAGTAAAGGTAATTGCATTCTCAGGATCAATCTCTGGCATGATATAAATGCCGAGGTCGCCTTCCACATTGCTGATAGTAAGGGTCGTACCGCTATAGCTAAACTCGCGTGCCTCGCCATTTTGCTCTACTTCTATCATTGTATTGTCGAGCACATATCCCAACGCTGGTGTCACAGTCAGGGTGAGTGTGCCACCTTTGGCTACAGAGCCTACTTCGCTACTAATGGTGGCGTTTTCGTATAGCACCTCGTATGTCCATCGCGCTTTGGTGGCGGTGGCAGTGATGGTGATAGTTTGGATTGCATCGCCAGTGATGGCAGAGCCATTGATAGTTAGATACTGATTGTTGTTGGATAGGGTATAGTGAGTATCTTTGGTCAAAGTGGTAGAGCCTAATTTCACGCTAACGGATGTAATATCGTAGCTGGCGTCAGCAGGAATGATATTGGCGGTAAGCGCTGCGCCATTCGCCACACAGTCGCTGCTTGGGGTGATGGTACAATCGGAACCATCGGTGAGGACACTATGACATTCGGCATTGTCAATATAGGTGAGTGTGATGACTCCCCCGCTCTCGGTGATGTCCAATAACGGTTTACCGCTCACGCCTTCCCAACGGGTTTTCTTCTTAGTTCCAGGAAATGGGTCTGCAGCAGTACCTATACCTGTGGTAGCACCAGAGGCTGAGACTATAGCATAGCGTATAGTGCCGTCGGTATCGTTTGGACCATTATCCTCCCATTCCGATTGGCTGTACATGATTTTCCATATCACCAAACCATGTCCAGGCAGATAGGCATCCCATCCACTCTTTTGGCGGTTTTCTATATAATACACCGTATTGGTAGCGGTAGCGGCGAGTAATGAGTTGCTCGAGGCTATCTGATAGCCTTGGAAACCGTCTGTACCTGCTGCTTTGAGTGTCAATGTTTGTGCGGTATTGCTTGGGTTGGTAGGTGTTTTCCAACCGAGGAAATACTTGTCGTAGACGGTATAGTTAGGTGGAGTCTTACCACTATTGTTGTACGAACCATTGTCCATGATATGCCAACTACCTGGAGTCATTTCGTCCTCGTAGTTTTGTCCGTAATCAATATCGTAGAGGTCTGGCAGACCGATTACGTGTCCAAACTCATGAGCGATAGTACCAATGCCGGCACGTTTACCAGACTTGCCATTCAACTCGCCTGAACAAGCATAATTATTGATATACTTACCATCGAAGCGACGTTTATTCTTAGCATAGCTACAATTACCCCAATATGCAGCAGCATCCAAACTCCAGTTATGTGGCCAAATGGTATTGTCTGCACCACCATCAGCTTCGCCTTTGCCTGCATAAAGGATATATACGAAGTCCACTTCACCATCACCATCATTGTCGTACTTTGTAAAGTCCACGCCATAACTGGTATTGGCTATTTTACATGCTTCTACCACCATATCACCTGGCAGGACATCGTTGTCATTCTGATCATTGGCACCATAATATTCTACATTTTGGGTCAGCGTGACAGGGCCTACTACATCAAAGTCTGGAGTGTATTGTCCGTCGGATTGGTCTGAGAAATATTTACGCACCGACCCCAGAGCACCATCATAGGTATAATCATCAGCATTCATCAAGTCATTCATTGCCGATTGGTTGTTGGCAGCACTAAACTTACTATCCGCAAAGTTCACCAAAATAACCAACCCTCGCGGTGCGAGGTTGGGTTTTCCGACAGCACGATGAGGGCGTGACTGCAACATAGGTGATGCTTGTCGGCGTGCCTTGATGGTGGCAGGAGTAGGTTGGCTCTCCACCACGCGCCAGTAGCCCAGCGAGTCGCATTTGACCACGTTGCCTGCTTGGTCTTGCCAGTAGTGGTGGAACTCGTCACCCACGAGACGCACCTGTATCGTTGTGCCATCGGGTTGTGTTTTGGTTTGCCATCCGCGATAGGCAGGCACAGCGAAAGTTGCTGTTGCTACCATCGTAAGAATAATTACTGATGCTACGCGTTTTACACGTTTGCACAACGGATAGGCCAAGCATAGCAACAACATGAATATCCAAGGAGTATCTCCTACAGGCACACCTGGTTCTACAGGATTGATTGGTAGGTTCTGGTCTCCGAATGGATTATCTGAATTACGACGATTGTTTATTTGTCGGATACCACCGATGCTATATCCTTCATCATAGGTAGTGGTGGCTATAGAAGCTACATTTACGCTTCCAATGACACTGGTATTGATAGTTGATGCCATAGTGAAAGGCTTTACTTTGTAATTTGTATTTTGTGCTATCATTTGTTGAGTAGATGCGGGTTGAGTATTATCTTCATTCTCTTTATAGGTTGTAGGCATATGAGCCATGAGAACAGGCATTACAGTCATCGCAACATATGACTGTTCTTGAACAGGTGCAGAAGATGCATTGCTCATTGATGCCCCCCCTGATACATTGGCAGATGCCCCAAACGAATGCATCATGGGAGTATGGAACGTTTGTTCTGAGAATACACGTCCACTACTTGTTCCCATAGCAATACGAGCGGGTTGAGTGAAATGGGTATCAAAGGCATATGAGCGATGCTGATTAACTGACTTAAATTGATAACCTGCAGGAGCACCACCATAGTAAAAATTACGATAGGAGCTACCTAAAGAAGACTTGGTAGAAGGAATGGTATTGTTTACTGGTTTAGAGCTATCACTGAATAAATACAAGACAGCTACCAAAAGGAGTGATAAGACTGAGAAAAGTATATATTGTTTTGTTTTCATGATTTTATTTATTTTAATCTATTTCCATTTATCAAATTGTAATTTCCATTCATTATTTGTTTTTAATGGTCTTACCCACTCCATCATATATATACCCATTATGTATGATATATAGGTGGTTGTTGAAAATTACCTTTTTGGTTTCAGTCTTATCAACCATGTCCATTAGGTTGGTTGTTGTATTTTGTTTCGGAACTATATAGATAACAAACCGCTCATCATCTTGTACTTGCTCGGTGTAGAAGGTATAATCTGAGATTAGCAAGTTGGTTGTAACATTATTGTAATTATCTTTTATTACAATGCTTTCTACACCTACTATCTCGTTAGGATTGGTAAGTTGTATGGTGTACTCCCCTGCTTTCTCTGCACGATACCCAAGAGGTATAGGCTGAGTAGCATCCTCCATAGCAAGTGCATTGTATGCCAATCGGATATTGTTGTTCAGAGTATATAGTGCTGTTCTATTGGCACTACCGAACATTTTCTCCAAGTCGCCCCCTATTTCGTAAGCGGTGGAATAGCGGTCATTGATTACCAATCCTGTATGGTCAGCCTCGTTTGCGTTTTCATTGATGATAACAATGTTTGCATCAAAACTTGGTTTCGCATTGGCGCTATTGGCTCTTATCGTAGCAGGTGCATGTTGACGACCTTCTGTTGTGAAGTTCATCGTACCGCTGGTTCCTACTTGAACGAAGAAACTCCATTCTGGACTCAGTTTTACATCGCTCAGTTTGTACTGCTCATAGTAGGAGAAGTCGTAGGCTGGTACCGTGACATAAGGAACGTCTTCACCGCCATAGGTATATCCTCCCTCTATATCTATCGCACCATTGATGTAGTTCAAACCACCATCGTTCACAACATTGTTTCCTGCAAAGTTCGTGAGATATGGGTTAGCCACAAAGTTCCAGCCTGCGTGGCGTTGGTGCTCAGTAGCCGCAGCGCCCGTGTGAGCGGTTACAGCAATAGTATTGCGCACGGTGGTGCCCACAATGGTTTGTTCTCCATTTTGGAACCACGTATTAGGCACTGTCATTGGGATACGGATAGTAGCTGTGTCTTTGTCAGGATAGGTCATCGCTGTTATCAGATAGCCTACACCTGGTTGCAATTTAACAGGTGCATCTACGGTATGACGGTTGAGGTGTACCCAGTTGTTTGTTCTATCTTCGCCTACATCAGCACGACGAGCACCATCATAGGTTTTGATATCGAAATGTGTACCATAAGTAGAAGCTGCATTCAACACTGGGTCAAGGTAATCTATGCTGCTATTGTTTGTAGTAGCAAATGGTACTGCAAATGGATACCAGTTCTTTGCATTGATCGCCAAATCAAGATAAATCTTATTGTTGTTTCTGACCAAGGTTGCACCTTCAGGCACCCATATAGAAGGCATCTTGTAGCTACCATCACTTTGAATACCACCTCTGAGAACGAGCGTATTGATAGTGGTAGTACCAGGTTGAATATTGAGGGTTGTACCACCATAGACATAGATATCAGTACCTGCTAAGTCCTCAACATCTGTTGGCAACGTAATCACATCACCTGTCGTCTCCAATTTCCATTGTGCGTAGAGAGTAGTATCTTGAGTAAGTACGAACGTATCACCAGGTTTGAAACTATGTCCACCATGTGGCTTTGTCATCCATACATCCAAGAACTCACGACCAAGGGTAGTAGGGTCTTTCACTACATCGCCACAATCAGGTATGGTAATGTATGAATTGACTGGCAATACAATAGTACCATCGCTGGTACTGGAGGTGGAGTAACCACCAGTAAAGCCATAGTAGGTAATAGTGTATTCCGCACAACCAGTAGTATAATCGGTGATGTCGGCATCACCATACGCATTGGCTGTAACAAAGAATTGCATATCAAAGGCGCCGTTGTTATTCACTTCATCATGGATAGTGAATTTTCCGTTGTACCATTCTACATACTCAGTACTAGCATTGGTACTCTTCATGTTGTAGGTCATGGTCATGCCAGATGCTGCCTCAGTGAGTGTCCAGGAATCTATGGTTTCAAGATATTTGAGGTTACTATACTTTCCCTCAATCACACCATTGAGATATTTACCATTTTGCGAGAATCTATACTTTCCATCCACTTTTTCTACAGTCCATATACATGTGCTATGTGGCGTGTTGATATGTTCATCCACTATTGTTACATCATCACCTTGTAGATTATGTGTATCATCAGTAGCACGTGAAGAAATGGCTTTTCCCGCTGTACCATTTGCATCCATAGAAGACACTGCCACTATAACCACATTAGTCCCTGAAGTTATTTGGTCTATTGGCTTCTGTATAGAGAAATTGTTTATGGTAGCAAATACGGCATAATAGGTTGTATTGTCGGTTGGTTTGGTTGCAGATGTTATATATTCAATACCTATTCCGTCAGAAGGTACAATATTACTGGTAGTCCAACCCATGAAGGTCTTACCTTCACATGCATCCGGCACCTCTGGCGTAGGCAGTGTGCCGATAGCATTGCCTTTCGTTACAGAACGAGGACCTAAGCCCGTATTGGTCTTTCCGCTGACATTCCATGTGAGTACCCATGCGTTATCAAGAGCTTTGACGTTGATGTTATAGGTAGCAGTTGCACCCATATAGGTAACAGTCACAGTTTGGGTGCCTGTTGCTTCCATATTGTAACCAGAGAAGTGGGCAAGGGCAGTTACATCAGTTGTTCCTCCTCCAGAGAGAGTAGCAATAACTTTACCACTTCCAATTGTGAAGTCATCAGTAAGATAGAACTCAGTTTGAGGACTTTGCACCTCAATACTCTCGACCTGTTGGCAAGTAGTGGTATAATCCGAATATCCGCTGCTACCGCTACCAAATTCGATGTCAAAATATTCGGTATCGCCTGCTTCCACATTTTTCATTGAATATGCTTTAAAAATGTTATACGTAGAAGCACGATATGCTAAAGCGCGACTTTCGTTAACAGGTGAAGTAATGCGCCATGAACCATTTGTTCCCGTAGAAATGGTCCAAATCGTTTCGCCAGTACTCAAATTAGTGCTTGAAGAAGCAGTATGTCCAATATTGGAACTACCTAATTGGATGGTATATTTGTTGTCTCCTTTGTGGGTCAGTGTATAGTCTGAAGCAGATAGTACATTGGTGGTGCTTCCTAATTTGCTATCACTTACGCCACCTTGTGCATAGTAGTTTGTACCATTTACATTAGCGTACATCTTGAATGTACCGCTTTCGCCGAGCACAAACTCTGTACCGCCTGCACCTTTTGTAGCGAAGACAGCGTAGTAAGTCTTATCGGCTGTGACGGTGGCAGTAGTAGTTTTGAAGAGGTCAGTTGGTGCTGTAGTAGCATGATAGTAACCGCTTTGTTCAGTCCAACCAACGAACTCTTTCACACCATCACAAGATGCTGGGGCGGCAGGAAGTTCAAGTGTTTCTCCATGATTATATTCTATAGGAGTTGTCACACCATTGTTGTTCCATGTTACTATGTAAGTGTTCACTAGCCATTGAGCAGTGAGCGTAATATCACTTGTTGGGGTGAAACTGTTGTTGGGTTGATATGTATTTATGCCATCCGACCAACCTTGGAAAGTATATCCCTCTTTGGTAGGTGCTTCGTCGCAAATGGTGTAGGTATCACCTTGTGGTACACTTGTATTAGAACAGTGACTACCTGTACCGCCCGCGAAATCGTAGGTGATAGACCAACTTGCTACGCAAACAGGATTGCTGTTGTAGGTGGTAGTGGAGCCACCAGAAGATTTTACGTAGAACCCAAGGGTTTGATTGGCGGTATTTCCTGTAGTGTTATCATAACAACGCCAATCAGGATTAGTTCTGTAAACACCGACGTAGCGATTGGTATTTGTGTTTTTAAGATATCCACTTGAAGCATCAATAGTAAATGCTTTATTAGTATTTGTACCAATACGTACACCGTCATTTGAATTCGTACAATAGAGCCACTTTTCAGTCGTACCATTTGGGTATATCGTCAATGTTCCACTGCTATTGGAGATGTTCCACTTGAGAGCATCCGCAGGTTCAGCAGATAGTTTGTTATCGCTTACGGTTACGGTAGGTGCAGGAGGAGTGTCGCTAGACTCATTGCTACTACTAAGTGCATAAACGGTTCCATCTGTATATGTCATAGTAATAACAACAATGTCGTCATCAGCAATATCTTCGATGTTGGTCAGTACATAATCGCTACTTCCTCCGCCTCCTGCTTCGGTATAACTATATACAGCGTAGAGAGTGCAGTCGCTTGTTGGTTTGTAATTCGAACCAGCAGTGAAGAGAGTCGGTGCTATGGTTGTTTCCGTTACAGTTGCTTCTGCCCAACCTGCAAAAGTCCAACCTTCAGATTGGCAGGCAGTAGATGGAGTAGCGGATGGCAATATTGTTCCTGTTTCGTTAGTTATACCTGTTGCAGATTCAGGAGCTGTACCCAAACCGGCATTGTAAGTAATTGTGTATAACTTAGCAGACCATTGGGCTGTATATGTAAGATTTTCTGTTCCCATTTCTGTAACAGGAGTTGGGGACCACCCTTCAAAGTTGTAGTGTTCACGCGTTGGATCTAAAGGAGGAGTAATTGTTTCTCCCTCTTCGTAAGATTGCACCTTATTGTTAGTATTACCATCCCAATTACCACCATTAGGATTCCATGTAACGGTATGTTGAAGCAGATTACACGAGGTCGTATAATTACTATAGGTTATGGAAGATGTGTAAAAAAACAACTTACCTAAACCAATATTAGAACCTTTGGTGTAAAGTAACTTAACGTACTTTGGAGATGCATTTATTTCTACTGTAAAATTCTTTTGACTACCTCCTGAGTTACTACTTATACTACACGACCCTTTTGAAACATATTCTTCTCCATTATCAGAGGTTTGAATAGTCATAGTCGAAGTATTTTCTCCTCCTATCATTTGGACACTAAAATAAACTTTAGTTATTTTTTTATTATTTACATTTTCATACAATATGTAATCTCCCGTATTATCCATTTTTACTCGATAAGCGCCATACGATTCTGCATAATTATCTCCTAATCCACTACCGGTAATATTTGCTATTGCAACTAATGTTTCCTTTGTTCCCCCTTCAAATGCGGTCAACAATACATCTTCATTACCTTCAATTGCCGTAGCAAACACAGCATAATAGTCTTTTCCATTTTCAGGCATTGTCATACCTGTTGTGTTGGTTATCAAATCATCGGGTGCTTCAGTAGCATGTTCATAGGAGGTTTTGGTAGTCCATCCTACAAATACTTTGCCACCACATTCGTAGTCATTTAGATTAGGAATATCAGTCAGAGTGCTCCCTGCATAATCTTCTTGGGTGTGTTCCTTATTGCCATTAACATACCAATTAACCGTGTACATTGATTGTTGCTCCCACTTGGCGTAGAGAGTAATGTCTGCATCAATAGTTGCACCTGCTGTAGCATTAGTATTGAATTCGCTATCGGTGTACCAACCTAAGAAGGTATAGCCAGTCCTAGTAGGTGTAGGCAGTGGGTCTGGCAATGTAGTTCCAGAGGTTGCTGCGATTGCATCACCACCGTTGGTGTTATAGGTAATGGTGTAGCCTATTGGATCTGGGGTGCTACTATAACAAATGGTAATGCTATTGATATTGCAATAAGTTCCAGTTGTTTTTAATGCCAAATTAAAATAAGGGTTGTTGCCAGAAAATGTGTATGTAACAGAACCTGTACCTGTTTTAGATGGTGACACGACTGTAGAACTTGGTTTAGAAGTACTACCTTCATACATATTAAAATAACCACTACCACCAGAATTGTAATCAACAACTATTGATTCTATGTTTCCACTAAAAGGCGTTGTGTTTGCAATATACGCCCCCGATAGCGATTTATTGAAAGACAGATATGAATTGTATTTGTACCCCCCTTTGTTTTCAAAAGTAATGCCATCTATTGAAGCAGAATATACACTCGTATTACTTGATGAAGTAGAGTTAAATGGATAATTACTAGTTGCTGATAATGTTAGGCAGTTTGTATCTCCAGAATCACCTCCACCACTAGCAGAAGGAGTGTAAGTGAGAGTAAATGATTGACAATATAGTGAGTTAACTGTTGCTACAATTGTAATGACAATTTCCTCTCCATTACCAACTGTGGTTGCAGTTACAGATGGATTTACATCTACATATGATGTTGACCAACTACCATGCCAATTGCTATTGTTGAAATTAGTTGTTGCTATGGACGATATAGTGGTATTCCCTATTATCATTGACATGTTACCAGCACCTTTACTTGAGTTAGATTTCATGCTTAAAGTTAAGCCAGTAATTTTACATCCATCGTAACCAGATAAAGTAAGAGTCATGTTATTGCTAGCGATCAATTGGCATTTAGTCGAATAAGTGCTCTTATAGGTAGCGCTACTTCCATCTGGTGCAGTTCCTGATTTAGTAACTTCAGAGGTTGAGAATACTGTATAAGTGACAGTTTCCGCCCACGCAGTACTTGCAGTTAGGGTTAGGAACATGACGAGCAAGAATCGTATACCCTTAGTATACCCTTGCAATACCTTTAGTACATTTTTCACTTGATTGAAATAAGTAGATTGTGTCATATCTTTTTGTATATTTAATTTACAAGTTTCATGCGCTGTGCGCTTGTTTCAAAGTTTCAAGGTTTCAGGCACCAGAGGTGCGGTTTCATGCCTTGCAGCTGGTTCAAGCGGCAGAGCCGCAGTTTCAAAGTTTCAAGGTTTCAAAGTTTCAATATAAGTGTAAGCATCTTGTGATGCTTGTTTCATGCGCTGTGCGCTTGTTTCAAAGTTTCATCGCTTCGCTGTTTCACGAGACGGTGTTATGTTATGTACGCCTACGGCGCAGTGTTGCTCTGAAATGTTGACATTATTTGGATATTAGAGTTTTTAAGCGGGCTTTTTTGTTTGTTTCAAAAAAAAAATGTACCTTTGCAGCGAATTAAACTATCATATAATATAGCTTACCTATTGTTTACTTAATTATATGATACATTATTATAATTATGAGCAAGTCCACACAAAGCACTCTTCTGCCACGAAGAGCCCAAAAAAACTTAGCAATTGCAGGCGAACAAATTCGTTTGGCTCGTTTGCGCCGTGATATCAGTATTGCACAGATGGCTGACTGGGCTGGTTGTTCGGAGCTGACAGTCATGCGTGTCGAAAAAGGGACTCCATCTGTAGCGATAGGAACCTATCTGCGTATTCTGTTTGCTTTGAACTTAGACGAAGATATCTTGTTAATCGCACAGCAAGACACCATCGGTCGTGAACTACAAGACCTTTCACTCAAGCAACGCCAACGTGCATCATCAAAATAATATACTATGCAACAGATTGAAGTATATCTTAATCACAACGCCCAATTAGAAAAGGTCGGCACGCTTACTTACGAACAGTTGCGAGGCAATGCTACGTATCACTTTTCGTATAATGCCAAGTGGCTTAGTAATCATCTGCACCTATCCCTTAGTGGTGATTTACAATCGCATACGGGCTGGCAACATACCACGAAGCGCTTATTCGGTTGCTTCACTGATGCGTTACCTGATCGCTGGGGACGACGATTGATTGATAAGCGTGAGCAGATTTTAGCTCAGGCAGATGGTCGTATTCCTCGTACATTCAACGATTTTGATTATCTGCTTCAGCTGGATGATTTCTCTCGTATGGGAGCGTTTAGATTTCGCATTGAGGGAGAGAAGGAATTCATGGGCATCTTTGATGAAGCAATGTCTGTTCCTCCACTCACTTCTCTACGCGAATTTACCAACATTGCACAAGCTTACGAGGCGAAGCCAGATAATATACAATGGGTTACGAATCTGCTACGCCAGGGCTCTTCCTTAGGTGGTGCACGTCCAAAAGCGAATATGATGGATGAAAATGGCGACTTGTATATTGCCAAAGTGCCTTCTATCCACGATGATTATGACGTGGCGCTTTGGGAGCATTTTGCTCACCTGTTAGCTAAAAAAGCTGGAATACAAGTTGCAGACACCCGCTTGATGGTTATCCCAGGTTTTTCTCATCATGCATTGCTATCCAAACGCTTTGACCGAATAGGTCAAGATCGTGTGCACACGGTATCGGCGATGACGCTGACTAACCTTCAAGACGGTGCGGATGCATCTTCTGGAAATGGTTATTTGGATATTGTGGACACCATCGTCAGCGGCATTGGTATCGCTGATGCAGACATGAATCTCAGAGAATTATATCGCCGCATCGCGTTCTCTATTTGTATCGGCAATCACGATGACCATTTCCGCAACCATGCTTTTGTTTTAACACAAAATGGCTGGACACTTTCGCCTGCTTATGATATTAACCCTACCAACATGCTCACTCAGAGTTTGCTGATTTCGGATTCTTCTTGTAATTCTTCACTTGTAGAGTTGCTACACGCTTCAGGTCAGTACTTATTGCCAGCGGAAGTAGCAGCGCAGATTATCAACGAGGTGAAAGACGCAGTCCGCGATTGGCGCAAAGTGGCAACACTTTGCCACATCTCTCCAAGCGAACAGCAACGCTTTGCAAAACGTTTGGAATACTGCTTTTAATTGAATTACACAAGAAATTCCGCCTAAAAAGTGTAATATTTTACAGAAAGTCCGCCTAAAAAGTGTAAAATCCAAATATGTCAATACGTCAAAGAGCACTTTTACGACAGAGTCGCTATAGTATATCTCGGCTTACGCCTTGATGTCTCAAAGTTTCAATATAAGTGTAGCATCTTGTGATGCTTGTTTCATGCGCTGTGCGCTTGTTTCAAAGTTTCACCGCACCTACGGTGCTGTTTCACGCGACGGTATTATGTTATGTACGCCTGCGGCGCAGTGTTGTTTTGAAATGTTGACATAATTTGGATTAGCCAAATTGCAAAAAATAGTGGGAAACCACCGAAATTTACATAAAATAAACTTTTCTCTCTGATTTTCTTGCATATATGAATATTTTTCAGCACCTTTGTAGCGAAAAACAGTGGGAAACCACCGAAATTTGCAAAGTTATGAAAGAGTTTAAACGACAACATTATGTAAATCAGTTGATTCTGCGCAAGCACAATGATATGATAAAAATCATAACAGGTTTGCGTCGTAGTGGCAAATCGTATTTATTAAATACACTATTTGTTAATCACTTGTTAGAACAAGGTGTATCAGTAGATTGTATCATACAAATAGACTTAGAGGACGCAAAGAACAAACCATTGCGTGACCCTATGATAATGTTACGATACATTGAGGAACGCTCCAACGACAGCCGTCAGTACTATGTCATTCTTGATGAAGTACAACTGATGAGTGAGTTTGAGGAGATACTTAACACACTACTCAAACGCAGAAAATATGATGTATATGTTACTGGTAGCAACTCGCGTTTTTTAGTGACTGATGTAATCACAGAATTCCGTGGTCGTGGTGATGAGATACGCATTTATCCTTTAAGCATAGCTGAACTGCATGAGGCATTTCCCGAGAAATCGTGGATTGATTTGTGGAGAGAATACTCGCTTTATGGGGGCTTACCACAAGTGGTTCTTATGACCGATGAGGCACAAAAGACTAAATACCTTAAGCAGTTATTCCGTACCACCTATTTGAAAGATATACTTGATCGCTATCGTATCCAACAAGTAGAAGAGTTTAGTCAATTGATTGATTTTGTAGCCTCTGCTATAGGTTCGCTAACCAATCCGCTGAAATTAGCCAATACATTTGTAACTAAAGGCTTTAAATTAGATAGCAGAACTGTTAATCAGTATCTTGGATATCTGCTTGATTCGTTCCTGATTTCAGAGGCGAAACGTTACGATATTCGGGGTAAACAATATATTGGTTCACCATGTAAATACTACTTTACTGATATTGGTTTGCGTAATGCGCGGCTGAATTTTCGCCAAACAGAGGAAACTCACTTGATGGAAAATATCATTTATACAGAATTACTTCGTAGAGATTGTGCAGTAGATGTTGGTGTTGTTGAAGTCGAAGAAAAAGTCGAAGGTAAACGCCAACACAAGCGGTTAGAAGTGGATTTTGTTTGTAACAATGGATATAAACGTTGTTATATTCAATCTGCATATTCGATGCCATCGTATGATAAAATTCAGCAAGAACTACAATCACTCATGCGCATCAATGATAATTTCTTAAAAGTGATTATCACTGCAGATATGACTCCTACCCACCAAATGGAGAACGGAGTATTGATTCTCAATCTGACGGATTTTCTCACCAAAGAGAATAGCCTGCCATTGTAAAATCATAGCACACTATATTTATTTCAAACGGTAATCCAAACAAATAGATTACCGTTTGTTTTTATTTCCCAAAATATGTCAATATGTCAAAGACCCCTTTTTGTTCGGCAATCCGAACGTTGTGTGTCGCTTAAGCGACGTTGTTATGTTGTTTGCACCTGCGGTGCGTTGTTTTCAACGTTTCAAAGTTTCTCCGCTTCGCTGTTTCAGAGTTTCAAAGTTTCACTGCTTCGCTGTTTCAATGTTTCATAACTCCTCCCCCATCGGGTACCCAAAATAAACGTTTGCTTTCAAATCGGGGTCCCCGGAGCAAACCAAGACTTCGTCTGTTTGCTATGGGGAAAAGCGGAGGTACGAGTTGCTTTCAATGATAGAGCAGAGCGATATCATTCGCGCAATCTCGTTACCGAACGCGACTATTCTCTCTTCCCTCTACCGTATAAACCACTCCCTTATGGTTGATATACAGCTGTCCATTCTCTATAAACTTGTACGTACCATCGGTTGGGAGCATCACCTCTTCACAATCAGTTGTAGCACCTTGTTTAGGTGTGATAGTGATAGTGAAACGTGCATCGAAGGTTCCCGTCTCGGTCTCAAACACATAATCGGTCAATAGCAAGTTCGTTGTCATACCTGTCACAGCATCGTATAGCAACACCATCTCTGCATCTGACATGTCTGCTGATGCGTCCAAAGCGATGGTCACACTACCCGACTTATTGGTACGATAGCCCAGCGGTATGGACTGAACTGCTGACGACCATGGCGTCGCACAGAACGCCAACGGTGTTTGATTGGCCATTAAGCTATACAAGGTTAGATACTCAGCCGAACCGAACATCTTCTCCAAGTCTTTACCTATCTCGTAAGCAGTAGTATAATCGTCTGATACC
>JAGBCD010000026.1 GCA_017938155.1 Paludibacteraceae bacterium
CAACTCCCATGTACGGATACGATCTTTGTACAAGTGGTTGTTGTTCATGGTCACGATATCGCAGTTAGCATCAGAGTTGTCATCCCAACGACGGCAGTTATACACTACGTCATAGATACGACCGATTTGATACTCGCGGCTGACGCGCAAACCTACTGCATAATCCTCACCATATTTGGTGGTTGGGAAGTTGATAGTGCGGAGCATTGGGGTATAGAAACCACGTGGTGCGCCAAGACCGTGGATACGGAGAGCGTTGTTGCGACCATTGTCTGGTGTCCACTCTTTGTGGTCAATTACTCCAGGAGGAATCATATTGCCGTCAAAGTCGGTGAGTTGGTATGTACCTACTACCATTGCGCAGTTTTGCTCGTGGAAAGCGTCGATGAACTTTTGTACGGTGTTCTCGTCGAAGTATGTATCGTCAGAGTCTAATTGGATAGCGAAGCGACCGCATTTCTCGTGGTGGAGAGCTACGTTCCAGTTGCCACCGATAGCGTGCCAAGTCTTGTCTTGAGCGATATAAACGAGATTGTCGTGACCCTCAGCAACGATGCTCTTGATTACATCTACAGAACCATCCTCAGAGTTGTCATCCACAACGATTACATTGAACTTATAAGGAGCTTTCACCACTTGGCTGAGCGCGCTCTTGATAGCGGTACCGATGGTACGAACGCGGTTCTTGCAAGGGATAATTACAGATGCCTCATACTCGAAGCCACCACCTTGTAGGTCAATGTCTTTGAAGCCTGGAGCGAGGTAACCATTGATGTCTTTGAGGTGTTGGGTAACAGCCTTCTCCATCTCGATTTGTACGCCACGGTTCTTAGGATCTACATAGTCGAAGTTCTTTTCGCCAGTGGTACGGTTGTCGAGCTCTACATCATAATAGAGGTACTCGTTGATGTGCTCCAAAGCACCTTTTTGGCTCACTTTGAGGCGCAAGTCATAGAGACCAGCGTATTGATAATCAACGTCCATACGAGCCACAGCCTCTTTGATAGCGCTGGTGCGATAGAAGAGCACAGAACCAAACTCAAAGTCATCACGAACAGAACCGAGTTGATAGTCAATCACAGGAGCGTTGGTGCGAACATCGCCCACTTGGTTGAAGTGGTCAGCATATACCATAGCAGCTTGTGTATCTTCGATAAGTGCTTCCATACGCTCGAGAGCAAAGAGAACGAATGAAAGGGTAGTGTACTTGGTGTAAATCAAAGTATATTCGGTGTTAGCTTTAGCTGCGATTTCGCGAACATTGGCTGTAGAACGAATATCACCATGTAAGAAATGAATGTCAGCTACCAACTCTTGTGCTTTTAGGTTGGCTACTGTAGCTTGTACTTGTTCCTCACTTTGGAAAGGAATAAAACAGGTAATGTTTTTCATAATGTTGTTTTGTAAAAAATAATTGTTTAATATATGAATAGATCGTAATGTTATCTATGGGATAAAGTGTCGTCGCGAAGTGTGTCTGCAAACGTTTTGAACGGGCTTAGATATACGACATATTCAAATGGAGCATAACTTCGCGAAACGACTCTATTCAATTATAATATATGGTATTGAACAAAAGCTTCAATAGCTTCGTAATTAGCCAAACCTAAATCAGCATATAATTTAGCTGTTTCATGGTTGCGGTCTTCAGCACGTTGCCAGAATAGACGCTCGTCATTACCCATAAATGGTGCAGATTCCATTTGGCTTGCATGTTTCAAGATAGAATTGCGTTTGAAACGGAGTTCTTCTGGAGACATTGGTACAGCCATTTCAATCAAATCCAATTCCCATTCCATCCATGCACCACGGTACATCCATATACGGCAGTCTTTCAACCATTCATCCCATGCTGCGGTGTGCTTCAAATCATCCAATGCTGCCAATACAGCGTCCAAGCATACACGGTGGGTTCCGTGAGGGTCTGCCAAGTCGCCTGCGGCGAAGATCTCCTGTGGTTTTACCTCTTCCAAGAGAGCTTTAACGATATCTACGTCGGCCTGAGTTAATGGACCTTTCTTGATGGTACCGGTCTCATAGAATGGCAAGTTCAAGAAGTGAATATGGTCGGTAGGAAGTCCCATGAAACGGCATGCTGCGGTTGCTTCTCCACGACGGATAAGTGCTTTGAGGTTCAATATTTCACGGGTATCATTATCGCCCACTTTCTCATTGTGGAAGAAATTCATATACTCGTCATACTTTTTGTCAATCACTTGATCTTCTGGAAGATGCATTAGTTTGTAACCTTTCATAAAGTCCATGAAGCGAACAACTTCCTCATCGCATACAGCGATACAACCGCTGGTTTCGTATGCAACATGTACGTTGTGACCTTGTTTGATCAAACGAGCAAATGTTCCACCCATTGAGATGACGTCGTCATCTGGGTGAGGTGAGAAGATAACGATATCTTTTGGGAATGGTTTAGCGCGTTCAGGACGATTGGTGTCGTCTGCATTAGGTTTACCTCCTGGCCAGCCTGTGATGGTATGTTGCAAGTCATTGAATACTTTGATATTGCAATTATATGCAGAGCCAAATTGGGTAATCAATTCGCTCAAACCAAAATCGTTGTAATCTTTGTTGGTTAGTTTCAAAATTGGTTTGTTGATTTGTTGGCACAACCATACTACTGCGCGACGAATCAGTTGGTCATCCCATTCGCATGAGGTAACCACCCATGGTTGATTGATTCGTGTCAATGAGCTTGCAGCACTGAGGTCAATAATAACTTGTGCATTTTTATGTTGTTGTAGTACAGAGGCTGGACATGCTGTGGAGAATGGGGTTTCAATAGCATCTTTTACGACGCCAGCTTTGTGGTCTCCCCAAGCAACCAATACAACTTCTTTGGATTGCATGATGGTATCAATACCCATGGTGATGGCTGATACAGGAACTTGTTCTGTGTTGCCAAACAATACACGAGCATCCTCTTTGGAGTTGTTGTCCAACAAGACAAGACGTGTTTGTGAACTGAACTGTGAACCTGGTTCGTTGAAACCGATATTTCCGCGACGGCCAATACCTAATAACATGAAGTCAATACCGCCTTCTGCTATGATTGATTTCTCGTATTCTGTGCAGAAAGCCATAATCTCGGACTCTTTCAAGTCGCAAGGAATGGTGTGTACGTTGGCTGGGTCTATATCAACCAGACTAATCAGTTGATTGTGTAATTGAGCATGATTGCCTGTAGCGGCATCGTGCAAAGGATAGTACTCAAATAGGTCAAATAGTATAACGTTGCTAAAACTGAGGCCATCTTCTTTGTGCATACGAACTAACTCTGCAACGATATCACGGGTTGAGCGACCCAATGCAAGAGATAGCACAATTTTTTTACCTGCTTGTTGGTGCTCACGTATCAAAGATGCAATACGCTTTGCAACAACGATTGACCCTTCACTATTTGTTTCGTAGATAGTGGTGCGGATTTGTTCTAATTGAGTAACACGACTCAATTCAAACACATCATCTGGGCAATAAAGTTTCTTAGATACGTGACTAAGAGAAATTTGAGTACTTAGATTGAACTTCATAATGGTTAGAATTTATGTTAGTAAAATTTTTGTTATGACATATTTCTAAATCAAGTGAGAGCATAGTGCCTCATATTTGCGTACAAAGTTACTTATTTTGAATTAATGTTGCAAGATTTTTTTAGACGAATAATTCAAAAAGTTTTTTTTTCCTTTTTTTGGTTTGATATCTTGTGTAATCAAATAAATTATGCTATCTTTGCGGGACTTTTAGTGGGTGTGTTGTATTTGGGCGTGAAAGAGGCGGATTTTTAATAAAAAATAATAATTATAGCAAATAATTTTCAAAATAACTAATACCAATTTTTATTATGATTTTATTAGCAGATTCAGGATCAACTAAAACACATTGGTGTCTTATGACAGCCAATGGACAAAGTTCGGATTTCTATACCGACGGTATCAATCCTTTTCAACAAACTTCGGATGCTATTAAGAATAGTATTAGCAATCAATTGTTGCCTCAGATAGCACGTTTGATGTGGGCGGGTACTATTACGAACATCTATTTCTATGGTGCAGGTTGTACACCAGAAAAGATTCCTACAATGGTTTATGCATTGCAATCAGTTTTCAAAAATGCTGAAGTAGAAGTATATTCTGATATGGTAGGCGCAGCACGTGGCTTGCTTGGTAGAAAGAAGGGTGTTGCTTGTATTTTAGGTACGGGCTCGAATAGCTGTTTGTATGATGGAGAAAAGATTGTTAAGAATGTTCCTGCTTTAGGATTTATTTTGGGTGATGAAGGTTCGGGTGCAGTGCTTGGTAAGCGTTTGGTGGCAGACTTGTTGAAGAATCAAATGGGACAAGAGTTGAAGGAGAAGTTCTTGGCACAATATGAGTTGACACAAGCAGACATTATTGAGCATGTTTATCGTCAACCATTCCCTAACCGTTACTTGGCAAGTTTGAGTAAGTTCTGTGCGGAGAATATTGATAATAAGAAAATCTATGACTTGGTTTATGACCACTTCAATCAATTTGTGATACGTAATTTGCGTCAATACTATGAGACAGAGGATGGTGTTGAAATGGAAGAGACAAAGCATATGCCAGTAGGTTTTGTGGGTTCGATTGCGTATTATTATCAAGATGTTTTGCGTCAGGTGCTTGATGATCAAGGATTTGCTTTGGCTCAAATCCTTGTTGATCCAGCTGAAGGTTTGAAAGAGTACCACAGAGCTGATGTTAAACCTACTACTGAAGGATAATTATTAATTTACTTAATACTTAAGAACCGTGTTTACAAAAGTTACAGAGCAGTCGTCACTACATGAGCGTTTGGATGAAAAACCTATTGGTGATTTGCTGCGTGAAATGAATGAGGAAGATCAAAAGGTGGCTTTGGCTGTCAAA
This sequence comes from Paludibacteraceae bacterium, assembly GCA_017938155.1. GTDB lineage: Bacteria > Bacteroidota > Bacteroidia > Bacteroidales > Paludibacteraceae > Colicola. The sequence goes on from JAGBCD010000026.1 coordinate 4,902, forward strand.
GAGGCGATTCCTCAAATTGAAAAACTTGTAGAGAAGCTCGTTCCACGTATGAAACAAGGTGGTCGTATTTTCTACATGGGAGCTGGTACGAGTGGAAGACTTGGTGTGTTGGATGCAAGTGAGATTCCACCTACTTTTGGTATGCCTAACACTGTTGTGGTAGGTTTGATAGCGGGAGGTGATACTGCGTTGAGAAATCCTGTGGAAAAAGCAGAGGATGATCCAGAGAAATCGTGGCAAGAACTTCAAGAACGTAACATTAATACCCTTGACACAGTTGTGGGTATTGCGGCTTCAGGTACCACTCCTTATGTGATAGGTGCTTTGAAACATGCAAAAGAGTTTGGTTGTTTGACTGCATCTATTTCATGTAATCCTGATTCTCCTATTTCTCAAGAGGTAGATATTCCTATTGAGGCAGTTGTAGGTCCTGAGTTTGTTACTGGAAGTACGAGACTCAAATCAGGTACTGCGCAAAAACTTATTTGCAACATGATTACTACGATTACCATGATCAAGTTAGGTCGTGTTAAAGGAAACAAGTTAGTAAACATGCAGTTGAGCAATAAGAAACTTGTTGATCGTGGTACACGAATGATTATTGAAGAGCTGGGGTTGGGTTATGACCAAGCACAACAATTATTATTATTGCATGGTAGTGTAAAGAAAGCACTTGATGCTTATAATGAAGGAAAGTAAAACAGTCCTTGCTAAAATTAATTAACAGAATAGTCTTTAAGATTATTAACAATCTATTATTAACCAAAATATCGTATTAATGAAAAAAAGTACTCTTTTACTCGCTTGTATGTTGATATCCAGCGTTATGTTCGCTGCGATTGATGTTACAGGTGTAGTTACTTCGTCCGAAGACGGTTTACCAATTATTGGTGCGTCTGTATTGGAAAAAGGGACTACCAATGGTACGATTACTGACTTGGATGGTGTGTACGCCCTCACAGTTAGTGATAAAGCAACCTTGGTTATCTCTTATGTCGGTATGACTACGCAAGAAGTCAAAGTTACAGGACCAAAGCACGATGTACTGCTTCAGAGTGATGCTATTGCTGTCGAAGAAGTAGTTGTGACTGCGATGGGTGTAGTGCAAGAGAAGAAACGTTTGAACTTTGCTGTTCAAAGTGTCAATTCAGATGCTATTACTGATGGCAAGTCAGCAAACTTCTTGGATGCATTGCAAGGTAAGGTAGCTGGTGTTAACGTAACTACAGGTGGTGGTTCTCCTAACTCAGGAAGTAGCATCGTGTTGCGTGGTGTGACATCTATTTCATCAACCCAATCTAACGATCCTTTGATCGTATTGGACGGTATGCCTTTGACAGGTGGTGCCAGCGATATCAACCCTAATGATATCGAGAATATCACAGTCCTCAAAGGTGCTGCTGCATCTGCTCTTTATGGACAAGAGGCAGCCAATGGTGTCCTCATGATTACTACCAAGTCAGCGAAAGCTGGTAAGGTGGCAGCTACAGTGAACGCAGGATGGCAATTTGATGTTCCAGCGAACTTAGTAAATGTACAAGACATGTATTTGCCAGGTTCAAATGGTTTCTACAAAGAGCAAACCAAGAATGGTTGGGGACCTGTACGTCAAGATGATGCTATATTATATAATAATGTGCGCAACTTCTTCAATGACTATGGTTTCTATCATAAGTATGACGTGAATGTAACAGGTGGTACTGATAAGTTCCAATCAATGGCTTCTGCAAGTTACTCAAACAACGAAGGTATCGTTCCTAACGACTATCGTACCAAGGTAACAGCATTGGTTAAAGGTAACTATTCACCTAACGAGTACATTTCTTTTGGTATGATGGCAAACATCATTCACAACAATTATCGTTCTGCAACCGGTGTTAGTTCAATCTATAGTTGGCCTATCAATGATGATATTACAAACTACGAGACTCCAGAAGGAGCTATTCGTTTCTTGTATTATTCAGATGACAAGGCAGGTTCTCCATTCTCTCCTCTCTATTCAAGATATCATGACTATGGCGTGAATAAGAACACTCGTTCTTTGGTTCAAGGTAACATCACAGTTACCCCAGTGAAGGGATTGTCTATCACAGGACGTTTGAGTATGGACCAAAACAACTATTTGTATGATGGTTATTCTGTACCACGTTTCTCAGATCAAATTGCAGCAGTTAAGAATATTACTGACCCTTATTTGAGTCAAGAGCAATTTGAGAAAGCAAGCAATACCAGCACCATGGGTTCTTATAGTTATTCTATGAGTGAAAGTCGTTTGCTTACAGCATCTGTGATTGGTCAATACCATGTGGATCTCCCAAGTGACTTTGGTTTGGACGTAATGGTCGGTGGTGAATGGAAAGACCGTCAATCTATTTCTACCAAGGCAAGTGGTGAAGACTTCATCATCCCTGGTGTTTATTCTATGAAGAACATTCAATACCACAATGGTGTAGGTGAAACAGGTGACTCTGACGTAAGTCACAACCAACGCCGTAATATTGGTGTGTATGGTGAGATTAGAGCGGACTACAAAGGTTTGGCTACATTATCTGTAACATCACGTTGGGACTGGTCTTCAACTTTGGAGCAAGAATATAGCCCATATTGGTATCCTTCCATTACTGCAGGTTTGGTATTCTCAGAATTGATACCTGGACTTAATGATACCAAGAACAACTGGTTCTCATTTGGTAAACTCCGTGGTAACTTCGCTATGGTGGGTAAAGATGCTCCTCCATATTTGATGGACCGTCGTTTTACTCAATTCCAATCACTTCCTGATGGTGGATATGCAGCATATGCATCTTTGACTCGTGGTTTTGAGTTGAAACCTGAGATCAGTACTTCATGGGAGGTTGGTGCAGACTTGCGTTTCTTGAGCAATCGTTTGAGACTTGACCTTGCTTATTATAGCTTGAAGACTGAGAACCAAATCGTGACCGTACGTGTATCATTGGCTTCTGGTGACGTGCTACAAACTCGTAACGAGGGTACAGTGGAGAACCAAGGTCTTGAAATCACTCTTGAAGGTGACATTATCAAACGTAATGGTTGGTTATGGACTGCAGGTCTTAACTTAGGCTACAACCGTGGTAAAGTGCTTTCATTGCCTGATGGTATGGAAGAGATTGAAGGTGCGCAATATGGTGACTTGTACTCAACTTGCTACCTCCATGGAACAACTACTGCTATTACGGGTAAAGATTATTTACGTACTGAAGATGGAACCATCATTTGCGATGAGAAAGGTTATCCACAAATCAACCCAACCAAGTCAGTCTTGATTGGTAATCGTGAGCCTAAGTTCAACGCAGGTTTGTCAACATCTCTTTCATACAAGGGCTTCACATTGTCACTCTTGTTTGATGGTAGATATGGTGGAGATATCGCGAACATCACTTGCCGTAGCATGTGGAGTAGCGGTATGCACCCAGCACTTGAGCACTATCGTGGTCGCCAAGTGGTATGGGATGGTGTTGTTAAAACAGGTGAGGATGCAAACGGCAATCCTATCTATGAGAAGAACACTACTCCTATCGTGTTGGATCCAACGACTATCAACTCATATTTCTATGCAATTTCTTCAAACTTCATTGAAGATGGTTCATACATTCGTCTCAAACACTTAACAGCTTCTTATAGCTTTGCTCCATTGCTCAAGAATGTTAAGGGTATTGACGATGTTCGTCTCAGCTTTACAGCTACTAACTTGTTCACATTGACCAAATACACAGGTTCTGATCCTCAAATCAACGCCGACACCGGTGCTGGTGGTGTAGGTGGTAATGGTATTGACAACTATCCAGTACCTACCACTCGTGGTTATAATATGTCCTTGCAAGTTGCATTCTAATGTATATATATATAAGGTGTAAAAAAATATTCGAATATGAAAAAGTTTCTATATATAGCAATGAGTGTCATCGTTCTTTCAATGACGATGGCAAGTTGTGAGGATTGGATGGATATCAATACATCACCTGATAACCCTGTAACGGTTTCATATGATGTAGTGTTGCCTTCATTGTTGTATTTTGCTACTCAACAAGTGTTTGACCATGCAGAATACCATATGTACCTCACACAATGTGTTACGACTACAGGTCGTTCTCCAAAAGAAGGTTATTCTTATCGTGCTGGTTGGGGTGGTTTCCCAGATATGAACCGTCACCCACACTGGAGACGTCACTATTATGAGATTGGTGTTAACTGCCAATATATGATTGATGATGCTGTGAAACGTGGTGCACGCAACTATGCGCTTATCGCACATACTTTGCAACTACATTCATTGATGATTACCACCGATGAGTTTGGTGATATGCCAGTTTCTGAAGCATACAAGAGTAATACTCCTGGATATGATTCACAAGCACAAATCTATGATTCATTGGATACTTACTTTAGACAAGTAATCAATATGTACAACGATCCTGCTTGGTATGCATGTCCTACCAATGCTGTTGTTACAGAGAAGACAGACCGTCTCTATCAAGGTAACATGGACAACTATCGTTCGCTCACTTATGCTCTCTATGCACGTTACTGGTTAAGACGTATTCCTAACTGGGATTTGCAATGCTGCGACTCTGTTATCAAATATGTTGACCTTGCAATGGGTGCTGGTTGGAAAGAGCCACGTTACAAATTTGATGGTGGTACAGGTGAGAAGACCAGTATGTGGGGTCCTTACCATGCTACTCAAGCTACTATGAACCTTGGTTGGCCTCAAGGACGTGAGAACGGACTTGGTGGTGCTGTACCTACAGAGTTCTTAGGATCTATTCTTGGTTTCTTCCCAGGTGCTTGCTCACTCAAGAAGACTACTGGTGTTAGCTCTACATTCGCTATTGACCCACGTGCTGAGCGTATGATGCAACCACGCGCTGGTTATGATTCAGACCCTGTTATGCTTCGTTCACTCAAAGCAAACATCGGTTCAGACGTTGCTTTCAACAAGAACTACAAGGCTGAGCACTTCCCAGACTTGTTCTGCAACACTTCTGACTCTACCAAAGCTCCTAAACGTGCATACCGTGCAAACCCTTATACACGTGATGATGGTTATGTATGTATGATTACAGAGGAAGAGTTGTTGTTTGCTAAGGCTGAAGCTCTTTATTGGAAGGGACAAAAGCAAGAAGCTTACAACACGATGATGCAAGCAGTACAAATCAGCATGGATCGTTATAGCAGTGAAATGACTTATAGCGAAATGCCAGCTAAGAACGCTGATGTTTGGAAAGAAATTTTCAATCGTGTACGTTTGAGTTATACAGACTTTGATATCGCAATGTTGATGCAACAAAAGTTTGTAGCTCTCTACTTGCAACCAGAGCAATGGACTGATATGCGTCGTTACAACTATTCTTCAAGCAAGAACGGTATTCAATACGACAATACTTATGTATATGACGTGAAGTATGTACCTAAAAAACGTCTTGAGGACGTAGATAAAGATCCTGAGAAAGCACTCAAAGGTTTCTTCTCACTCGATTATGCACTTGAGCGTCCTTACAATATCTATCAACCACACTTCTGGATAGAGGGTAAAGACTATATCACTGGAGCTGAGTTCCCATTGACCGCTAACGCATGGATCAATCGTTTGCAACCAGACCCAGAGACTGAAGATAAGTACAACAGAGACGTACTTGAGGCTTTAGGAGCATACAAGAACGTAGATTATCTACGTCGTCGTATGATTTGGCAAGAAGATAGAGGAACAGGAGCTATTACGAACAAAGGCGTAGGTGACTGGAATCAATTCTAATCATTCAATCAATATGTTTATAAATATGAAAGCTTTTAATAAATTATGTGTGCTTGCTCTTGCGTGTTTAGCTTTAGTAGCTTGCGACAAGCACGATAAATTAGATGATTTGGTTTTCGTTGGCAAGATGGCACCAACAGTCTATTGGTCAGTAGCAAGTACTACCGTTAGCGCTGGTGATTCAGTTGGCTTCGATGCCCAATACTACACCACAGGTGAGTCACCTGTATCGCACTGCGAAGTATGGTACAATGTTATGGAAATCGAAGCAAAAGAGGTTACCTCTGCTGCTCTTCCTTCTGTAGCTTATACTGTTACTTCTACTATTGAGACAGAAAGACGTATTTCCACTCGTATTTATGACTATGCGCATAATGAAGGTTGGTTAGAGGATTTTGGTGTAAACTCAATGGGTGACACCACATATTTCCAACCTACGTATCACTTCAGTGCAAAGTTCCCTACATCTACCACTCTCTCCACCATTCAATGGAGCGATTTGGGTTGGGACTCAACATTGGTTGATATGTACTATGGCAAAGGCTTTATGCAAGCATTCAAGGATAGTGTAGAGGTATTGCTCAAAGGTTCTTATGGATTTGGTAGGGATGAGGCTAAGGGTTACAACAAAGTTCTTGCTAACAAGCACTGGGCTGACTACAAATCTATTTATGTGAGCAAGGGTGGTGACGAGCGCGTATTCCGTACTCAGTACACTGACTCTATGATAGATCCTCAGACTACGCTTTATGTGTATTTCTTCAAGGATAGTATTTTGCCTGATGCAGTGGATTCTGCATACTTGAATATGGAGTTTGGCGATTTGATTTACGACGGTAATGCCTATAAGATTTCTTATAAGAGATCTTACAAATTGGATGCACAATTGCATTGTGTAGATGAGGAAGGTACCGCTGGTTTGTCATTGCCTGTAACAATTGAATTAAATTAATAGCAGATTATGAAAAAGTTAGCAAAAATATTTTTTGCATGCCTTCTTGGCGTGACTTTTACAGCTTGTACTGACCACGTTCCAAGCGAGGAAACGTTACCAGTACAAAAGATTGACTTCTCATACGAAGTGCAAGGTGAACAATATACACTCGACTACTACGTAGGAGCTACCATTCGATTCTATGCTACTGTTCCTGTTGAGACAGAGTTGTCATGGGACTTCGGTGATGGAGAAACTGCTGTAGGCGATGAAGTAACCCACAAATTCATTGAGGCAGGTCACTACAAGGTTACTGTGACTGGTAATGGAAGTAGCAAAACCAATGTCTTGTACGTTTCAGATATCAAGCCTATTGTTACTCAAATTAATGACGTAGCAACTGTTACTGATGGTTTGGTGGAAGTAGGTACATCTTATGTAAGTTTCAATGTAGAGTTGCCTAACCCAGACTCACTTGCTGCTATCTACAACTGGACTTTCCCAGCAGGTACAACAGATGAGAATGGCAATGAGGTATCTAATTTTGTACAAAAGTTTGAAGCTAAATCTACCACTCCAGACCAAGTGCTTGGTAAGGTGAAATTTGCGAAAGTAGGTTCACAAGCAGTTAAACTACAAGTGCAAATGCAAACCGAGTCTGGTAGTGCTGACTATCGCTCACTCGAATTGGTAACCAAGAACGTACAAGTGGCTTTGAATGAAGATGCTCCAACTGTATATTATGCAGTGAAGGATGGAACGATCAACGCACTTAAGATTCCAGCATCTCGTACTATCGAAGGTGTTGTAATCGAGCCTTATGATATGGGCGTTAGCTCAGGTCAACATATGCTCAACCTTGTTTACAATGAGGGACTTATCTATTTGATGGACTGCGGTAAACAATTTACTTACATCAATGACGTTGATGGTGTAAAGGGTGATGGTAAGATCCAAGTGATGAGTGTAGATGCTACATCGATTGAGTTGGTTATTACTAACGTAGGTGGTACTGCATTCAAGGATCCATATTATGGATACACAGATGGTGAGAACTTCTATTTTGCAGACCGTAACACAGGTTTCAGAAAGATGCCTAATGCTACACGTAATGCTATCTGGAATGACCAAGCATATCCTTCATATGTAGAGAACAACTGGCTTGGATACTATGCTACCACTTCTATGGTATATGGTTCATTCAACGCTTGTTTCGGTAAGGTAGGTGACGTATGGTATTGGTGCAAGAAGGACAATGGTGCAGGTGTTTGGCGTTTTACAGATGCTGACAACAATGGTTCAGGTCGTTCAGACTGGAAGGTTGAAGATCAACCAGCTGCTGGACAATTGTTCGAGGGTACTCCTACTACAGCTTATGTTTACGATGCAAAGAACAATGTATTCTACTTCGCATTCTACGGAGAGAAAGCTGGTATCTATCGTATCCCTGCTGACCAACTTGAGCAATTCCATCCAAACATCTCAGATGCTTCTTTGGCAGCTTTCCAAAGCTTCCATCTTACATTTGAGGATGGTGGTTCTATCAAGCCTATCGTAAGTAGTAGTGCGGGCGAAGGTAACGTTTCTGAGTATATTGGTGTATGCCAAATGGCTTTGGATGAGCAAACAGGTGACGTTTACTTTGGCTATCGCTCAAGTGAAGAAGAAATGGTTGCTTCTGGTTTGATTCGTTACAATGCTGAAACAGGTAAATTGGAGCACGTAATCAAAGGTGTGAAGATTTATGGTATTGCAATCAATCCTGTTAAGAGTAAACTCTTTAATTAAACGAATATGAATAATAACGTAAGATATTCATTTTGCGTTATCCTTTTTGGAGTGCTAATGTGCTTGAGCCAAATGGCTCAGGCACAAAGCCCCAAATCGGAGTTTCGCTCTGTTTGGTTTCAAACGGTATGGGCAGGTGACTGGCCAAAGCAACATACTGAGAAAGCGCAAAAGTCTGAGTTCGCTTCTCATCTTGATAGATTTGAAAGATTGGGTATCAATGCAGCATGTTTTCAGGTGAGAACCATGTGTGATGCCTTTTATGAATCGCCTTACGAACCATGGGGACAATGGCTTACGGGTACACGTGGAGGCGACCCTGGATATGATCCACTTCAGTACCTGATTGAAGAAGCACATAAAAGAGGTATTGAGATTCACGTATGGATCAATCCTTATCGATTTGCATCTACTTCCACTTATACGACATTGCCTAACGACTATTCCGTTACTCATCCTAATTGGGTGAAGTATTGTGAAGCGGCAGGTATCTATGTGATCAACCCAAGTGATCCAGAGGTACGTGCACAAATAGTGAAGGTAATTGTTGATATAGTGAAACGATATGATATAGATGGCGTCATTTTTGACGATTATTTCTACCAATCAGGTTATAAGGACGAATACGATGAGGTATTCTATTTGGCTAATAATCCTGATAATCTTAGTCGTGGAGACTGGCGCCGACATCAAGTGAACTTGATGGTCAAGGAGGTTAACGAAGCCATCAAGGCAATTAAACCTTGGTGCCGTTTTGGTATTGGTCCTGCGGGTGTGGCTGCCAGTTCGCCAAGTGTGGCTGCTAAGTATGGTATTGAACCATGTCCTGATGGTAGTGACTGGCAATACGATGGTATTTATAGTGAACCTGTACAATGGTTTGTAGAACGTTCTATAGACTACATGGCTCCACAAGTATATTGGCCTATTGGTTCCAGTGGTAATGATTATAGTATGATTACTCCTTGGTGGTATGAGGTAGCCAATAAGTTTGGTCGTCATTGCTACATCTCACAATCCTTGAGTGGATTGAAGACGACTGTTTTGCGCAAGCCTATTACCAATGTAGCGCAGAACAATTTTGATGCTTATGAGATCAACAAACAGTTGCTGCTCAACCAAGCAAGTACGTTAGAGGAAGCACCAGGTATGGTCTTTTTCAATGCTTCAGGATTTACAAAGCAGAACTTCATACGTGTAGTCACACAAGAAGTGTGGACCAACAAAGCGAAAGTGCCTGCAATGACTTGGTATAAAGCACCTATACAAAAACCTGTAACGCAGTTGAAGAGAAGCGGACAAAACGTAACTTGGCAACATGCTGCTGATACGGTACGTTATGGCGTGTATGCAATCCCTACTGACAAGAGAAACGATGCGGATGTAATCTCCTCGTCCAAGTATTATCAAGGTATGTCTTATACCAAGTCTTACACATTGGATGATTCCATTACTACAGACAAGTTTACTATTGCAGTTACGCCTATTGATCGTTTTGGTAATGAGTGGGCACCTGCTTTCTTGAACGAGGCAGTGCAGAATGCAGTGAAACCTGTTTTGACATTCCCAAGCAACAATGGTTCGATGATGTTGCCTAATACGTTGGAGTGGCAAGCGGTGAATAATGCGGTTGGCTATATGGTACAAGTGAGCGATGATGCTACTTTCAAGAAGATATTGGTGCAACATCAAGTTGTCAACCCAAAAATGGCGACAAAACCATTTGTGGATCTTTCTGAGCTTAAAAAGTATTATTGGCGTGTTGCAGCATTGGTTCCAAATGCAGAGACTGTTTGGTCGGATACATGGAGTTTCAATGGCAAACCATTCTCTATTACTGCACCTGCTAATGGCGCGGAGAATGTAAGCAACACTCCTACCTTTACATGGGACTATGCAGGTAGTGACAAGACTTATACGCTTGAGATTGCTACGGCAGCATCGTTTAGAGAGTCAGAGATTCTCTATTCAGCTACCACCAATGAGACGCAATATACTGTTCCTAACAACAAGATTGGTTATGGAACTACTTACTATGCTCGTGTTCATGCAGACAATATGAATGTTATCAGTGGGGTGATTATGTTTACAACGAAGAAGACTACTTTCACTGCTCCACAAATCACATCTCCTGCTGATGGTGCTATGTATGCTAATCCTACTATCCGTATTGAGTGTACAGATGTTCCTAACAATGGTTATCGTTTCGAGTTGTCGAATAGTAATAAGTTCCCTACGCGTACTGGAAATGGTGTAATAACCAAACGTTTGAATACGGCTATAGGTGAGAACTTTGCTGAGTTTGAAGATGATAAGTTGGTGGATGGTGTTTATTATGCACGTGTGGCGGTACGCACCTCTTCTACAGCTATCTCTGCTTATAGTAAGGTGATTAGTTTTACTTATACGAAGACCACGGGTATTACCAATGTGACGGAGGTTGAGCCTAATATGCCAAACAAGATAGTTACTCCCAATGGTGTATTTATCTTGCGTGATGGTAAATTGTTTGACCTAAGAGGAACTCAAGTAAAGTAAGAAATTGTTTGTACAATAAATTATGAGAAATGAGGAATATTTGCATTCCTCATTTCTTTTTGATTGGTAATTGGTGAGCGCAAGCACTCAGTTTAGCGGACGGCACGTGGTGCCTACAGAGAGAATTGGGCATTGAAACACAGAGATAACTCTTGATTCATAATTCTCAAATAACTATTTTCGTATACCCTTGCTATACCCTTGCTATACCCCTGGGATAATTAAGAATTTTGTAAATTCGCTTTGCTCGCGCGTTCGACAATAAGGTCGCATTGACCGATGACCTCGTCATCGTTTGGGCGACTTATGTCTCCGCTTCTCCCCATAGCAAACAGACATAGTCTTGGTTTGCTATGGGGG
>JAGBCD010000027.1 GCA_017938155.1 Paludibacteraceae bacterium
AATTCAAAATTCTTAATTCTTAATTCTCTTCCCTTGCGTATATGCATCTTTTGTAGTACCTTTGCAGCAAATTAAAAATTCTATTACAATGAGAAAACTAGTTTTAACTTTAATTGCCGTATTGACAATCACTTCTTTCAGTATGGCACAACCCCAGTATTTCAGAGGAGCATGGTTGAGTACCGTCGCTAATATCGATTGGCCATCAAAAGATGCTATTGGCAATGCCAAACTACAACGTCATGAGATGATTCAAATCTTAGACCAATTGCAATCGATGAATTTTAATACGGTTATTTTTCAAATTCGACCAACTGCTGATGCTTTGTATCCTTCTAAATTGGAGCCTTGGAGCCATTGGTTAACTGGTAAGCAAGGACAAGATAATGACGAATCCTATGATCCTTTGGCGTTTGTGATAGAGCAAGCGAAAATGAGAAATATGGATGTACACGTTTGGCTCAATCCTTACCGAGTAACTTTGGCAGGACAAAAAATAGAAGATGTAGCTGAGAACCATTTGTATCGTCAACGTCCAGAGATGTTCTGGAAGTTTAATGGACAATGGTATTTTGAACCAGGTTTGGATGAAACCAGAGAATGGTTGTGCAACGTGATAAAAGACATTATCTTACGCTATGACGTGCAAGGTGTCCATATGGATGACTATTTCTACCCATATCCAAAAGCTGGAGAAGAGATTCCTGATTCCGCTTGCTTTGCTAAATTTCCACGTGGATTTGATAATATAGAGGATTGGAGAAGAAACAATGTAAACATGGCTATCAAAGACATTGCTGATGTTATTGAGCGCTACAAACCTAATGTACAATTTGGTATTTCTCCATTTGGTATCTGGCGAAACAAAAAGAATGACCCAAGAGGAAGTGAAACCAATGGGCTGGAGAACTATGATGCACTATATGCAGACGTACTTCTATGGATGCAAAATGGTTGGATAGATTACGTAGTTCCACAATTGTATTGGGAGATTGGAAAGAAAGTAGCTGACTATGAGATTTTGGCACATTGGTGGGCAGAAAATTGCTATTCTACCAGAGTGTACATAGGTATGTCTCCTTCTAGAATGAGAGACTTGTCCAAGATGACCCCAGAGCAAATAAAGAAAGCAAAACTTGACCCAGAAAATCCATGGAACAAGGGTAATGAGATATGCAAACAATTACGTCTCAATCGTTCTATTCCTAAGATTCAAGGCGAATGTTTCTTCTCTCTCAAGAGAGGTCTATTCACCAATACCAAAGGTTTGTGCGATAGTTTGAAGACTACATTCTACAAAGACTATGTAGATGCTCCTGGCAAATTTGTGGAGTAAGACTCAAGAAATAACACCGTTAGAAACGTGGAAGATGCTTGATGTGTCTTCCATGTTTTGTAATAGGGTAGTGAGATGCTGGCGGTCGGTATCGGTGATGAAGATTTGTCCAAACTCGTCCTGTTGCACCAATTGAATGATTCGTTCCACTCGTTCGGAATCAAGTTTATCAAAGATATCATCCAGCAATAGGATTGGGCGTTTGTTGGAAAGAGCATTTTTTTCAATGCGTACCAAATAGAGCGCTTGCGCCAATTTGAGCGACAAGAGATACGTTTTTTGTTGTCCCTGACTTCCTACACGTTTCAATGGATAACCATCAAGGGTCATCTCAATATCATCCTTGTGAATACCTTGACTGGTCCATCCCAATATGAGGTCACGTTGATGTGTGCGTAGCAAGGCTTCTTTCAAGTCACGCTCGTGCAATTGACTGACATAGGATAGATTGACCGATTCGTTGCCTCCACTGATATGTGTATAGATGGACTGGAAAATCGGTATGAAACGCTCAATGAAAGCAGAACGCTCTTGGTAAATAGCATATGCCAAAGGGACTATTTGTTCGTCCAAAATATCTATAAAATCCCAAGGCACATCTACTTGGTCTTCGTATTGCTTGAGCAAGGCATTTCGTTGTTTGAGTAGGGCATTGTATTGGGTGAGATCTTCCAGATATTTTTTACTATACTGGCTAATCAGCCCATCCAAAAATCGGCGACGTTCATCAGACCCTCCGTCAATAAACTTAAGTTCCTCTGGGGAGATTAGTACCAAGGGAATATATCCAATATGGTCCACCATGCGTTTGTAATCCTTGTTGTCCAATCTGAACTGTTTTTTCTGCCCTCGTTTGAGTCCGCATGTGATACGTGCTGTCTCGCCTGACGATGACGTGATATAATCCCCTTGAATCATAGCCATGTCGCTATGGTGATGGATGTTTTGTGAGTCAATCGTGTTGAAGGCTGATTTGGTAAAACTGAGCAAATAGATGGCATCAAGGATATTTGTTTTTCCTTGCCCATTTAGTCCAACAAAGCAATTCAACTTGTGAGAGAATAACAAATGTGCTTCTTGGATATTTTTGTAGTTCAATATGGTTAGTTCGCGTAGTACCAATGTTTATGCAAATGTTTGTACGTCTTGTTCATTGATAGGGTCACCAGATAGAATGATCAGTCGTTCGATGACGTTTCTCAATTCACGTATATTCCCAGGCCATGAGCGTTGTTGTAGTAACTCAATCGCTTGAGGAGTGAATGATTTCTTTGCCCAACCTTGTTCTTGGCATATTTGTTCTACGAAATATTCGGCAAGCAAAGGTATATCTTCTTTTCGCTCGTCCAATGATGGGATATGCAATGGTATGACATTGAGACGATGGTAAAGGTCCTCGCGGAAATTGCCTTTTTCAATCTCTTTTAGAAGGTCTTTGTTGGTTGCAGATAGAATACGAACGTTAACTTTGATGTTTTTGTCGCTACCGACACGTGTTATCTCGTTTTCTTGTAATGCACGTAGCACTTTGGTTTGTGCTGCCAACGACATGTCTCCAATCTCGTCAAGGAACAGGGTGCCTCCGTCGGCTTGTTCGAACTTGCCAGCGCGATCTTTGATTGCACCGGTAAAACTGCCTTTCATGTGTCCAAATAATTCGCTTTCGATAAGTTCACTGGGAATAGCAGCGCAGTTAACCTCAATCAAAGGTTTGTTTGCACGATTGCTGGCGGAGTGTATCAAGCGGGCAGCAATCTCTTTACCCGTACCATTGTTGCCAGTAATCAAAACCCTTGCTTCTGTAGGTGCTACTTTTTCGATGATGGAGCGTATATGCTCTATGGGTGCGCTATGTCCAATCATTTGGTTGTGACTGGATACTTTTTTGCGCAGCACTTTGGTTTCTTGTACTAAGGATTTGCGTTCCAAAGCATTTTTTGTGGTTACCAACAAACGATTCAGGTCAATGGGTTTAACTATAAAATCGAATGCTCCTTTCTTGAGCGCTTCTACGGCTGTGTCGATGTTGCCATGACCTGAAATGATTACCACGGGGCAATCGCTAAGCTCAGATGTATCGGAAGACTTGATTTTTTCTAACACCTCCATGCCATCCAAACCGGGCATTTTGATGTCCGAATAGATGAGGTCATATACTTGGTTACGGGCTTTTTCGTAACCTATTTTACCATCCTCTGCTACGTCCACTTCATGTCCTTCAAACTCTAAAATGTCTTTTAGTGTATTGCGGATGGCACGTTCGTCGTCTATTACCAGTATTTTTGCCATATATATGTAGATTACTTCTGAGCGCAAAATTACTACTTTTTTTCTATCTTTGCAAATTATAGAATGCATTTGATAAGATTATTTGTATGTCATTGGATGAAGAAGAAAGGAAACGTATTTGCTTTTTTGGAAGGATGTTTTGCAGATGTGAAAAATATTAAGTATCTTTGCAGCGGTTTTTATGCCTTAATAAAAATAAAAAAAGATATGAAAAAAATCGTTACTTTCTTAACTGCTTTACTTATGGTATGGAGCGTGAGCGCTTCTACCAATTTCACGTTTAGTTCGGGTGATGTCCAAACAAAGGATGGTATAACCTTGGCCATAGAAAAAGGTGCTGGTACGTCTGCCCCTAAATATCATAACGTTTACAATACCGATACTTATGAGATGCGTTTGTATGCCAACAATACAATTACTGTATCGGGAAGCAATATTACGAATATCCAAATCACTTTCTCCAAACAAGGTTCAAAAGACTACGCAGACTTATCTGCAGACTGCGGTACACTGACATCAGGCGGCAAGTCAACCAGCAATGATGACCAGAAAGTGGACACATGGACAGGCAACGCTTCTCAAGTCGTATTCACCATAGGTCCTTCGGGTCAACGTATCATCTACAGCGTGGTGGTTACCACAGGTGGAGAGGCTCCTGAACCTGGGGGCGATGACCCTATCGTACCAGACAACCCATCACAACCACAAGGAGGAGAGGTTATCAACGGATTGGCGTATGCAGATGGATACTATTATGAAGCTGCAGAGGGCATCTATGCATGGGATTTTGACTTATACAAAGACTATGATTATGATGCCTACGCTTATGTATATCCAGAGGTTTATTTGCAAGTATTGGCAAATAGTGAAACGGCTATCAATGGTACGTATCCATTGTACTATGCAGGGTATTGGAAAAGCGCAAACGATTCGGTGGAAACCGATTATGATAACCCTGTAGGAACAGTGACAATCAAAAATATTGACAACGAGGGCATGTACATGTTCCAAGGTTCGTTCCAAGGAATGGATAGCAAGACCTATACGTTCAATAGTCAAGTGGATGTTTGGGTGATGAATTATGATACAGGTCTTGAGATTACACTTAATGAGACTGTTTCTAATCCAGATACTCCAGACAATCCTGGCACTCCAGATACTCCAGTAGAACCTACCGGTGTGCTTACTTGTGCGCAAGCGGCTTCTATAGCAGCAGCATCGGGATACAAAGGAACAGAGAATGTGACTGTCATGGGTTATGTGACCGAATTAGGCAAAGACAAAGTGGATAGCAAAACGCAACGTACCAAACAGTGCTTCTACATGGCAGATACTGCCAATGGAGGCAAACAATTCTATGCGTTTTGGGCATTTGTTCCTCAATTGTTTGAGGTGGGAGATATCGTGAAGGTTACAGGCAAATTGCAAAATTACCAAGGAACGATCGAAATAGCAGACGGTGAAGCAGAGAAAGTAGCAGCTACAGGTTTGGAAGAATTGCAGACTGCTACCATACCAGCGAAACGTATCGTGGATGGACAATTGATGATCTATCATAATGGTAACGTTTACAATGCTCAAGGAAGTATGTTGAAATAAAGGATAACTAAAATAATAATTCAAAATTAACAATTATGAAAAAGATTTTCTCTTTTGTGCTTACAATCATTGTAGCCCAACTCACGATGGCTGCTACATACACCAGAGTAACATCTGCTCCTGCAGATTGGTCTGGTCAGTACCTCGTTGTATATGATAATTCAGGTACTGCTGACAAAGGCTTGGTTTTCAAAGGTGAAGATGCAGCTTTGAATACCGTAGAGGCTACCATTGCCAATGGACAAATCGTAGCGGATAACTTGTCCGAATATGCTGTTGAAATCGCTCCTATGACAGGTGGCTATTCCATCAAGGTCCTCAGAACAGGCAACTACATGGGTGGAAAGAATGGTGCAAACACGATTCAGTTTAATGCAGCTACTCCATTCGTAAATACGATCGCATTGGAAGGCACAGGTGACATCCTCTTTACCTCCAATACATCTGTGTTGCGTTACAACAAGACATCTACTATTACCAATGGTAAGGAAACAGGATATCGTTTTCGTTACTATAAGTCAACCACTTACACCAAACAATGTGCGTTCTCTTTGTACAAAAGTGATGAGACTGTTACTCCTCCAGAAATAACGGTAGATACCATCGGTGTATCAGAAGCTTTGACGAGAATCAAAAACAACCAAACCCAAGCTTGTTTCATCAAGGGTGTGGTAGCAACTGAACCTTCTGATCCAGGAAGTTATGGAAACACCATTTTCTGGATGACCGATATGCAAAACTCAAAAGACTCTATCCAAGGTTATAAGATTTCTGGTAAGGGCGGAGCCAACATTGCTACCAAGGCTGATATTCCATTTGCTTTGGGAGATACCATCATGGTGTATGCAAGCAAATTGGAATACTATCAAAATCGTATTTTCGAGATCAACTCAGGTTATTACGTTGAAACATTGGGTGCTACCAAGGTAGAAGAATTGAACTATACATTTGCTTATGCAATGTTGAATAGTGCAGCAGCAAGCAACTGCAACTGGGATTTGATTATCAAGGCAAATGGTACAGATGAGTTTCCTCAAATAACGTTGAACTTTAGCAATGCTACCGACAAGGGTATCATCGGTGACTATAAGTTGGCTGCTCCTTCTACATTCAAAAAATCAGCTACTGAGACGTTGAATATTGTTGCAGGTAGTTTGGCTCTTACTTTCAATAGCAAGTCTGCTAATGGATACAACAATTACAACGTCAATGCGCTAATCAAAACATCTGATGACAAGCAATACAGAATCATCTCTATGCTTGAGGTACCTGCTTATACAAGTGATTTCTCTGAGATAGCACTTAGCGAGGACGTACCTTTCATGCCAGAAGATGGTGACACCATCACATGTCAACAAGCTTATGATTATGCAATGTCTTTGGCTAATGGTGCTTCTTCTGAAATAGAAGTAACAGTCGTTGGTTATGCAACTGAAATGATTGATAAACTTTCAAAAGAAGGTCAACAAACCTTCTGGATGGCTGATACCAAAGATGGTGGAAAAATTTTCGAAGCATTCTATTGCTACACTCCAGCCAATCAAAAGGTTGTTCTCGGAACCAAAGTGGCAGTGAAAGGTAAAATAACCAACTACAACAATGCAACTGCTGAAATCAAGAATGGTCAAGTAAGCATTTTGGAAGGTGGTGAAGAAAGTGTTCGTGATATTACTTACGAAGATGTTCCTGCAGATGCTATCACTGTAGCTGAGGCATTGGTAATTGGTAACGCTTTAGAAGCAAATGCTACCACAGATAAGGAATATACCGTCAAAGGTTATGTGGCTAAAGTGGCATTCCAAGTAACTGATGGTTCAGGCTCATGGTATATGACCGATGAGAAAGTGGATGGTTCGGGCCGCTATGATTTCCAAGCATATAAATGCAATATGAGCGAAAGTGTGGTAATTGGTGACTTTGTATTCGTTAAAGGTTTCATCACCAAATATGTAGGTGAGAGTGGCAGTGCTACTATTGAAATCAAACAAGGTGTAGGACATTTTGCATTGGCTGAAGAAACAGCAATTGAAGATGTAAATGTAAACCCAATGTTGGATATCAACCAACCAATGTTTGACATATTGGGTCAACCTGTAGATGCCGGATATAAGGGTATCGTGATACAAAATGGTAGAAAATATCTGTTGTATTGATGATTATAAATAAACCATTGTAAGTGACTGACCAAAGTGATTTGGTCAGTCACTTTGTTTGAGATAGGGAACATAAAACTTTTGGTGGCACGTTATTTGTTCAAAATAGGTGTATGAAAAATAGAATGATGAAAAGGTTGAGTTTCTTGGCGGGTGCTATAGTGATTTTCTTATTTACGGGATTGGTAATATCTTGTCGCTCCAGTGAGGCCCTATCGTCCACACCGCAAGAAAAAGTGCAGAAAACATATGTTGTGAAGGATGAGAGCTCTTTGCCATCTTTTCCTGTAGCTATGTTGTATGTCATTGCACGTGAGTGGGAAGAAATTCATGATGAGCACTCCGACAAGTATGCGACAGAACAGGCGCAAGAATATCGGGAGGAGGTACCGAGACTGGAAGAATATATGGAACGACGTTTGTTGCAGTTATGTCCAGAGGAGGCTTATGTTGGGTGTGTGGAGCAGATTATGCTTTTTGCTCACCATACTGTTCAGTCGTTGGGGGACAAGGTTATTAAATTGCCCAAGATGCAAGAACTTCGCTTGCTGGAAGAGAATGTGAATGTACAGGGGAAACGGCAAGTAGTTGATACGCTCGGATCGGGTATGGATGGTTGGGCGTTGTTAGAATTGGGTGATGATGAACAGCGGTTGCTACATTCAATGGATTCGTTGGCATCAGCAAAAGAGTTTTGCACAGCGCAAGATTTTGATTCAGTGCAACTGAATGCCTTTGAGAGAGAAAACGTATTGCTTGCGGTGTTGCTATGGAATGGTCCAAGGCCCTTTTACCGTATAATCTTGAGTAAAACGAGAGCGGAACAAATGGCACGTCACTATTATGGAGCACAGACCAATAATGGAAAACGTGGAGATGCTTTTAAACATATTTATGTTAATACCTTGTTGCGCTCTTATGTAGGGCGAGTGATGAGCTATTTTGTGATGGACGTTTTGTGGGAAAAAGTACACAAGAATGCTCCTTGTGATTATTATATGGATATTCATAACAATCGTATAGGTAGGGTGCTACAATATCATCGCTTTACTGATTCTAAAAATGACACCATTCCTTCGTGGCAACAATGGGCGGTTAATGTGCATGATTATATTGAAAGAAAGGAGAATGCACAATTTAAGGAATGGAACAAAGAGACGCCTACTTTTATCATTGAACAAAACATGAAACAAGTCGTTAAACAGAAGTATGTATATTGGAGTGAATGAGGAAGAACACAAAGTTCTTGCAAATTTATAAAAAATGTTGTATCTTTGCAAACAAAATGTGTCATTATGAAACAAGAACAAATACATAGATACCAACAAGGGGTATTGATGCTCTCAATCTTATTTGTGTTGAGTGCATGTATAGGTGTAAAGCAATTGACTTATTTTTCTCAAGTAGAAGAGCCTACGAAACTATCTACACCTCATCCAAATAAGATTGTAGTAGGGGATGAGCTGAAGATACATATTGCTGCCATGGATGAGATGGTTGCTAAACCTTATAATCATGTAGGTAATGATTATGTAGTAGATGAGCAAGGAGAAGTGAATATCCCTATTTTGGGTGGTGTAAAGGTGGTAGGTCTCACGGTAAGGGAAGCTACTATCTTGCTTACCGAAGCCATCTCCAAACAGATGAGAAATCCGATTGTGAAAATAGAATTGCAAAATGTGTATGTCACTGTTTTAGGAGAAGTAAATATGCCAGGAAGGTATCCCTATAGCAGCACGTTTACTATATTGGATGCGATAGGATGTGCAGGCGATATTAAGACCAATGGAAAAGCAGATGATGTAATAGTGATGCGTGTTGTAGAGGGACAAAGCAAGTTGTATCATTTGAACCTATTGGATGGCAGTGCTTTTGGCTCTGAAGCATTCTATTTGATCAAGGGAGACATTGTGTATGTGCAACCAAGAAAAGGCAAATCTATTCTACAGAATGCGTCCATGCACATCCAATTGAACAATGACGTAAAGAACCTTAATTCAACCCAAGGATATGGATTACAGCCAACTTATTAAATGGATTTGGAACCATAAGTATTGGTTCATTCTATCAGTCTTTGTATTTGCAATATTGGGAGGAGTGAAATATTTCTTTCAAAAGTCCTCGTATGCTGTTGATGCGAAGATAATGATTCGAACAACAGATAAGGATAACGCTACCCCTCAAGATGATATGATGCAAATGATGGGGTATGGAGGGTATAAGCAAGTAGCTGATGAGATAGAGATACTCACTTCAAGAACATTATTGGAAGAAGTGATAAAGACGCTGAACTTGGAAACGAAGTATGAGAAAAAGTCTTTTAGATATTGGGAGGAACAATATCCAACGCATGATTTGGATTTGCAATTGTTGGATGAGAAAGGACATGTGCTCATCATCACGGTTAAGGTGAAAAAAGATGGATACAAGATACGAATCAAAGAAGGGCTATGGAAATCTTATTCTACCTTTGTTGCTACTTTGGATGAACCTTTACAAACGCCATGGGGTAGGTTGGTAATTCGTGCTAATCAAACCCTTGAAAGTGGAGACAAATATCGTATGACGTATATTCCAAGTCTTCCTTTGGCTGTTTCGATGCAAGAGACGATTCAAGTGAAGAAACTGCTTAAAGATTCAGAGATTATTAAACTGTCAACCTCTACTACCACACCCAAGAAAGCGATTGATATTATCAATACAATGATTGACTTGTATAATGCAGAAACAACCAAAGATAAGAATCAATTGGCATTGAATACAGCTGTTTTCATAGCAGAACGTGTGAAGATTATTGCAGCAGAATTGGATCAACTGGAAGTGGAGGTGGAGAACTACAAGAAAGAGGAGATGATTACCGACCTTGGTGAGACGACGAGGTTATATATCAGAGCGAGTGAAGAATATGCTCAGAAAATGGCAGAAGTAGAGTCCAAATCGCAGATTGTAGCATTTCTTCATTCCTATATTCTCCAACCTGAAAACGAATGGAGCCTTGTTCCGTCAAACTTGGATATACAAGATGTTACATTGGTTTCTTTGATTACCAGTTATAATACACAGATTATTCAATACCAGAAGCTAAATGCTTCGGCACAAGTAGATAACCCTATCTTGCTGCAAAAACGAGAGCAAATAGCCATGATACGTAAAAACATATTGCAAGGTATTGAAAAGGTGCAAGAGAGCTTGGATATTCAAAAGCAAACAATCAAAGAGCGTGAAACAAGTTATAATACACGACTGGAAAATCTCCCTATCAAGGAGAAAAAATATTTGGAGATGAAACGTCTGCAAGATATGAAAGAGGAATTGTATGTCTATTTGTGTGAGAAACAAGAAGAGAATGCTTTGTTGCTCAATAGTATTTCACTTCCTGCGAGAGTCGTAGATGCAGCGAATATGGATCCAACACCTTTGTCTCCAAGATTTTTTAGAACGATGGTAATGTATATGGTTGTGGGTGCTTTATTCCCATTGCTGTTTTTCTTTATAGAACTATTGAAACGATACCTACACCCCAAGCGAAACGAGTCTTCTCAACAAGTGGAGAATTGGGGAATACAATGGTACGAATAAAAACCTAAACGCTATCTTAATATTTGACAAATCATGATACTTTGTGTCGCCGAGAAACCTTCTGTCGGACAGTACATCGCATCTGTATTGGGTGCGAACAGCCGTCGTGATGGCTATATGGAAGGAAATGGATACTTTGTGAGTTGGACTTTTGGACACTTGTGTGCATTGTACGACCCCAACGACTATTCGGATGCGTGGAAAAGTTGGAACCTAAGTTCCTTGCCTATCATCCCGGAGCGATTTAGCATCAAGGTAGCGGCGGATAAAGGGGTACAAAAACAGTTCAAAGTTATTCAATCGCTCATTCAACAATCAACGATGGTTATCAACTGTGGTGATGCTGGGCAAGAAGGAGAATTGATTCAACGATGGGTATATCAAAAAGCAGGATGTAAGATACCAGTCAAGCGATTGTGGGTGAGTAGTCTTACAGAGGAAGCCATTCGAGAGGGTTTTCAGAAACTTAAAGACCAACATGAGTACGACCACTTGTACGAGGCCGGATTGATGCGAGCAATAGGCGATTGGTTGCTGGGAATGAATGCGACACGTGTCTATACCATACGCTATGCCAACAAAGGAGCAGGTGCAAGACAAGTCTTTTCTGTAGGAAGGGTGCAGACTCCCACGTTGGCACTCATAGTGAAAAGGCAGCAGGAGATAGAGAATTTTGTTCCTAAGAACTATTGGGAGTTGAAGACGAACTATCGCAACACAAGGTTTTCAGCGCAATTGCCCGCAGAGGAGGATGAATATGCTATACAAACGAAAGAGTATGGTGAGCGACTATTACAAGCTATAGAGAATAATCCATTCTGCATCACTGAAGTGGAAAAGAAGAGGGCAACAGAGTATGCCCCAAGGTTATTTGACTTGACGAGTTTGCAAGTTGAATGCAATAAGAAATATTCCTTCTCTGCAGACCAAACATTAAAATTGGTTCAGCAGTTGTATGAGAAAAGAATTACAACATATCCTCGTGTTGATACCACTTTCTTGAGTGAAGATATATATCCTAAAGTTCCTGCAACTCTTCAAGGTCTAAAAGACCATTTTCCTCAAGTAGCACCCTTGTTGCACTTGAAGGCAGATGGCAAGAAGTCGGCAGATTCTTTGCCAAAGTCAAAGAAAGTGTTTGATAACAAAAAAGTAACGGATCACCATGCTATTATACCTACTGGACATAAGCCAGTCAACTTGAGTGGGGATGAAATGAAAGTGTTTCAGTTGGTTGCGTTACGTTTTATTGCTGCTTTTTATCCTGAGTGTATCGTAAGTAATACAACAATCATGGCTCAGGTGGAAATGACTCCTCCAGCGGTTGAATTGGCTCCAATGCTTCAGATACCTTTCAAGGCTACAGGACGCGAGATACTGAAGATGGGTTGGCGTGAGGTATTTGCTAATAATGTAGGCGATAATGAGGTGAACGACTCGGAAAATAGCGATAATGAAGAAAATAAGTCTTTGCCTAATTTTGTGAAAGGGGAGTCGGGCGAACATAAACCTATACTACAAGAAAAGACGACTCAACCTCCTAAGTATTATACCGAAGCGACTCTTTTGAGAGCGATGGAGACGGCGGGTAAAACGGTGGAAGATGAAGAATTGCGTGATGCAATGAAGGAAAATGGAATAGGCAGACCTTCCACTCGTGCTGCCATTATAGAGAAATTGTTTCAGCGCAAATATATTGTAAAAGAGAGAAAATCTATCAAAGCCACCGATGTTGGAATACAGCTTGTGAAATTGATTATTTCTCCTTTACTCAAGTCTGCAGAATTGACAGGACGGTGGGAAAAGAAGTTGAGAGAGATTGAACGCGGAGAATATGAGGCAAAGATGTTTCTTGATGAGCTCAAGGAGATGACTTGCAATGTAATCAAAGAAGTCAAATTAAACAAAGCAGGCATGCAATGTCCCGTGTGTAGAAAAGGGGTGGTAATAAGGGGAAATA
The DNA here is from genome assembly GCA_017938155.1 of Paludibacteraceae bacterium. GTDB lineage: Bacteria > Bacteroidota > Bacteroidia > Bacteroidales > Paludibacteraceae > Colicola. The sequence goes on from JAGBCD010000027.1 coordinate 12,917, forward strand.
CGCGTTATGGATGTTCCAGATGGCGTGAAGGTTGCAATTATGCCCAACCCTTTGATTGCTGATGGTTTGTAGTAAAGGGTGGATGGGTATGATTTATTCTTGCTCGTTTGCTTTTCGTATAATGTCTTGTATAAGCAAATGGGATAGGTACATGCCGAAGACCCCGACAATGGGTGCTATGGTTCCACTTTCGCTACTTATTTCATCAGAGTAAACGCATTGAAATTTCTTTTGTGGCATATGTCCACTTTTGCGCATTTTGTTGCGTAGGGCCCGTGCTAATGGGCATCCTGATACTTTCCAAAACTCGGTAGTTCGAATGCGTGTCGCATCCAATTTTCTGCCAGCTCCCATAGAGGAGAATAGTGTAGCAGATGAACATGTAGCTTGGTAAATCAATAGTGCTTTGTTATCTAATGTGTCTATAGCATCGATGACGTAGTCGTAGTTGTCAAACGTAAATTGTGACGAAGTATCTTCGTCGTAGCGTTGGCAAATAGCTTGTATGTCAGCGCTGGGATTGATGGATAGTAAACGTTGTCGCATTTCTTCGACTTTGGGTAAACCAATCGCATCGTATGTGGCTACCAATTGGCGATTGAGATTGCTCAGTGCAATTTGGTCAAAGTCAACAATAGTAAGGTGTTGTACTCCTGTTCTGACCAACGTCTCAGCGCACCATCCTCCGACCCCTCCTACGCCAAATAAGATGACTCGTGTTTGTTGAAGTTGGTTGAGGATGTGTTGCCCTAATATTTCTTTAGTACGTGTAAACATATGGCTTTAGCTGCTTGTATTCCATCCATAGCGCTACTGGTGATACCTCCTGCATATCCAGCGCCTTCTCCGCAAGGATATAGATTGGGGGTGTTGACAGAAGCACGTGTGATAGGATCGCGTAGAATGCGAATGGGGCTACTGCTGCGGCTCTCTACCCCCACAATGATTGCTTGTGACGTTAGATAACCTGGATATTTTTTATCAAAGGCTTTGAATCCTTGGCGTAGATATGGACCAATTTGTTTGGGCAACCACTCGTCTAAACGACTACTGATATTCCCAGGGAGATAACTGCATGTAGGTAGTGTGTTGCTATATTTGCCGTACACAAAATCGGTCAGTCGTTGAGCCGGAGCAATACTATTAACTTTGCCGTTCTGCCATGCTAAGTGTTCGGTATATTCTTGAAATCGTAGTCCTGCCAAAGCGTCAGCGTGTGGTAAGTCTTCGGGACGTATCTCAACAATGATTCCCGAGTTAGCATATGGAGAGTTTCGATGGCTGGCAGACATGCCATTGACAATGCAGCTTTCGGATGAAGTGCTGGCAGGCACGATATGGCCTCCTGGACACATGCAGAATGAATAGACTCCTCTTCCGTTAACTTGGCTGACCAAACTATAGGAAGCATTGCCTAATGCTTTTAAGTCGGCTGGAGATGGTCTATGGTATAGTAAGTCGTTGATAAGCTCTTGAGGATGCTCGATGCGTACACCCATAGCAAATCCTTTGCATTCCATAGCTACCCCCATGTTGTATAATTGGTAATAAGTGTCATGTGCGGAATGTCCAATAGCTAAGATGGTAGGATGAGAGAAATCAAAATGTTCGACTTTTTGATTGAAATGAATCTCTCCTCCATGTTCGATGATGCATTGGCGCATTCGCTCTATGATGGAAGGTAACTTATCAGAACCGATATGTGCATGTGATTCGTACAGAATTTTGTCGTCTGCACCAAAATAATGGAATAGTTCCATGATGCGTTGCATATCGCCTCGTTTTTTGCTTCGGGAGAATAACTTACCGTCGGAGAATGTTCCTGCTCCTCCTTCTCCAAAACAATAGTTGCTTTCGGGATTAAGCCCTGCATTGCGATTCAGTAGTGCAATGTCTTTTTTACGCTCATGTATGTCTTTGCCACGTTCGTATACAATGGGTTTGACACCATGTTCAAGTAGTGTAAGAGCAGCAAACAATCCCGCAGGTCCAGCACCAATGATGGTGACTGTTTCTTGTGCTTGGTGTACATCCTTGAAGGCAGGTTTGGGATAAAACTGTCCATAATCAACTGACTGCCCAACTCCCTCTTGGTCGGGAAGTTGGACAGTGAGTAGTACTTTTATGTTGCGTTGCCGCGCATCAACAGAACGTTTGATGACACGATATTTCTCAGACGCAATTTGCGCCTCTCGAGGACTTAATATGAGTTGTTTGGTTTCCAATAACGCATTATTTAAGCACTTCCATTAACTTAGCTTCAATTGTTTCTGCCAAGTCAGGATTGTCTTTCAATAGGTTTTTGACAGCATCACGTCCTTGTGCTAAACGATTGCCATCATAACTATACCAAGAACCAGATTTTTGGATGATGTTTTGCTCTACACCCATATCTACCAATTCGCCTACGCGTGAGATACCTTCATTGAACATTAAGTCGAACTCGGCTTTTTTGAATGGAGGTGCCACTTTGTTCTTAATTACCTTGACGCGAACTTGGTTACCAATAACCTCATCTCCTTCTTTGATTTGGCCTATTTTGCGTATATCCAATCGTACAGATGCATAGAATTTCAAAGCATTGCCACCCGTTGTGGTTTCTGGGTTTCCGAACATGATGCCAATCTTCTCACGCAGTTGGTTGATAAAAATACATGTCGTTTGTGTTTTGCTGATAGTAGCAGTAAGTTTGCGCAATGCTTGAGACATCAAGCGTGCTTGTAGTCCCACACGATTGTCTCCCATGTCGCCTTCTATTTCAGCTTTGGGTGTTAGGGCAGCTACAGAGTCGATGACTACCAAATCTACTGCGCTACTGCGGATGAGTTCGTCAGCAATGTCCAAGGCTTGCTCGCCACAATCAGGTTGTGCTATCAATAAATTGGCAATATCCACTCCCAAACGTTCTGCATAGAAGCGGTCAAAGGCATGTTCAGCATCCACGATGGCTGCTATACCTCCTTGCTTCTGTACTTCTGCTATGGCATGGATGGCCAATGTGGTCTTACCACTGGATTCGGGACCATATATTTCAATAACACGGCCGCGTGGATATCCGCCTACACCTAAGGCCATATTCAAACCGACACTGCCTGTAGGGATGACAGCGATATCGTCCACTTTATCTTCACCTAAACGCATGATGGCACCCTTACCAAAGTCTTTGTCAATTTTAGCCATAGCCAATTGTAAGGCTTTTAACTTCTCTGCGGATGGCATTTTTTTCTCTTCCATAATTATATGTGATTAATGGTTTAAATTATTTATGATTCCAATCTTACAGTTGCAAAGGTAAAAAAAACTTTGCATTTATGCAAATCTACTTATGATATCCTTTGTTTATCAATAAAAACCAACATTTGACATTGCTGACAATCAAACTTGAGTCGTAGAATCGTTCCATTCTGCATACGCAAGTACTTAGGTTCTTTGTTCATGGGATTGATTTTTCTGCAATGTCCCATCTCATGCAAGATGCAATATTTGCATGTCATTACTGCTCCAGAGTCTCTCTTCTCCATTGGTTTAATTGGCTAATAGGTATAAAACGAGCTTGCTTGAGTTGTATGTCTATATTTCGTGCGAGGTATGGTGTGCCTCCTAATTTGCTCAATTGTTCTTTGATGGTATGCATAGCGCGTTCGCTTGATTGTGCATTTTGGTGGGGAGCTTTGAATTCTTTTTCATGCTCTCCGATACGTAAACGATAACCTGTAGTAGTCTCTTCAAATAGAATATCAACGGCTATTCGACGTTCTGATTTTAACTGTTTTTGAAAGTTAATATCCCAATTGCGGTAGATAGGGAAACACCAGTCTCCCTCCAAGGAAGTATGGCTATGTACAATCACTCGAGAAGCTTCCAATACGGTTATTCCACTGATAGCAAACCCTTTGTCTGCTACACACAAACCATCTCCATTGTGCAGTATGACATTATCCAGTAGAGCAATTTCGAGGCTATTTTTGCTGTGCTTGCAAATGACTTTTCCTATCCGCTCGCCCGTTGATTTAGGTGTATCCCAGTTGGCCATTTGTTTTTCTCTCCCTTGTAGGAAATAATCAATTCCTCCTCTATGAAAAGTTTTGGAAGGATTGGGTTGGAAATGGTGTACAACGTGCGTGGTTTGATTCGTTTGTGGTGGGAGTATTTCGTCCAAACGTTGTCGGTAATAAGCCACTACATTTGTTACGTAATCTGCATCTTTCAAGCGTCCTTCTATCTTGAAAGTAGTCACTCCTGCATCGATGAGTTGTTTGAGGTACAAACTTCTATCCATATCTTGGAGAGAAAGTAGATATCTTTGGTGTATAGGTTTACCTTCAGCATCTTTTATTTCCTCCATGTTCTCATCCAAAAGGTCGTAGCGCATACGACAAAATTGTGCGCAACATCCTCTATTGGCGCTACGTTCCATTAGTACTTCGGAGATGTAGCATTTTCCACTGTAACTCACGCACAATGCTCCATGTATGAATGCTTCTAACTCAATGGATGTATTGTGACGAATGGCTCGTATCTCTTCTATACTTAATTCGCGTGCCAAGACGACTCGACTAAATCCTTTAGATTCTAAGTACTGTACTTGTTGTATGGTACGATTGTCACATTGGGTGGATGCGTGCAAACGTATGGGAGGGAGTGGGTAGTCTAAAAGACGTAGGTCTTGAATAATGAGTGCGTCCACTCCGATAGAATATAAATCGTGTGCCAAGTTTACGGCTTGTTCATATTCGTCATCATGCAAGAGGGTATTGAGTGTAACCAATACCTCTACCTTGTATAGGTGTGCATAGCTAACGACCTGTGCTATATCCTCTAAGGTATTGCTAGCAGCGTGGCGTGCTCCAAAATGTGGTGCACCTATATACACAGCATCGGCTCCTGCTTGGATGGCGGCAATAGCTATTTCTTTGTTACGCGCTGGGGCTAATAATGTTATTTTCTTAGTTTGCATGATATATCATACATAACAATGCCTGAAGCAACACTTACATTTAACGAGTGTTTGGTCCCGTATTGTGGTATTTCTATGCAGCCATCGCATAGGTCCACAACTGTTTGCTCTACTCCAAATACTTCGTGTCCTACTACGATAGCGATTGGTTGGTCGTTGGTTAGTGTAAACTCGTCCAATGGTGTAGAATAATGTGTTTGTTCTACTGCGAAGACTTGGTATCCAACCTGTTGCAGATGTGTGACCGCATCTATGGTATTGGGATAATATTCCCATGCAACGGACAATTCTGCCCCCAAAGCCGTTTTATGTATTTCTTGATTTGGAGGACAGGAGCATATACCACATAGTATCACTTTTTCCATCAGCAAAGCATCTGCTGTGCGGAAGATGGCTCCTATATTGTGTTGGCTTCGCACATTGTCGAGAATGATAATAAAAGGCAGTTTATTGCTATTCTGAAACTCATCAACACTGAGTCTATTCATCTCCTGTATGGATAGTTTCTTCTGTTGTTTCATTTTCTTGTGATTTAAGTTCTTCTTCCAGTTTTATTACAATCCTCAGTGCTTCATCATAATGTCCTTGCCAATATTCGATTTCGGGATGCCATACCCATCGGTCGTTGGGCCCATGTATAGGCAATGATATGGTTTGTAAGTTGGACTGGATTTCTACCAATTGTGTATAGATGCGCAAGCGTTCACGGGCAACCGACAAGTCGGTCAAATCATTTAATTCTTCTAAACGAGCTTTGGCATTTTTGATGGATTTATCCCAATGAGCATGTATAAAATTTTTGGCATATTGGTTGTCTTCCTGTAAGGATAATGCTAATGTAGCAGAATCAAGTGCTTCAAGGTATTGTTTTTTCACATACAAACGGTCGGCACTTCGCATCAGTCGGAAGGCTGTACGTTTGTATTGATGTTCTTCATTCGTAGTAGTGGCATATAATGGTTGGATAACCATAGATATCAATGCCATAATGCAAAGGATCGTTGTACGTTTCATATTCAAATGGTGTCGGGTACATTAAGGACAATGGTTTGTGTGTCCACATCTAAATGTAGGATTAGGTCTTCGTGTAGAGGCAATAGTTTGCCAGTATTGGTACTGGCTAATGTGTTGGCGGTTGATTCGTCCACAAGTGTGATGATGCCCAATAATGTTTGGTTGTGGCTATAAACATGGTATCCTATCAAGTCTTGCCATGTTAAGTCGTTTTCTTCGTCTATTGTTGTGATATCGTTTTTCAACATATAGGCTTTGCAATGTGTAAGTGTGATGGCCTGTTCTTCTGTGACGATGTCTTCTAATCTAAACAACAATGTGTCGATGCCTTTCGCACGCCAAGACTCAACATAGAAAGGGACGAGAAGCGCATTAATTTCAAGAATCAGGAATTGTGCATTGGACTCTTCCCAATATTCATTCGTGACATGGCAACTAATTTCCCCAGATTTTCCGTGAGGGCGTCCAATAATGCCTATTTGTATGACCTCTTCGTGACGAATCATAATCAATGTCCTTATCAGTTACGGATGATTAACTTATATGCTTGTGATGCAACAGAGAATTTGCGTAGTGTGAACTTGCTAATATTTTTAGTGGGAAAAGCTATACCATAACTCAAATCATAATGCTCTCCACAAGTAGGGCATATAGCGAATAACCCATCCAATTCGACAGGTTTTTCTTGGATGACACAATGTGGACAGCATAAGTCGCATGCTTGATATTTTCCCTGCATATCAATCCAAACCAGCACTCCAGAGTAACCTACATATTCGGTGCGATCGTAGCGTGCCTGGTGAAAAAGTATTGCTTGATATCCATTATCTGGAACAAAATGCGGGTATTGGCCTTGTATGTCCAGTTCCAAATAAACGGGAAATGATGGTACGGGGTTTACGCCAGGTCCATCACATGAAAGGGCTACGAGGCTTATAATAACAAGGATGATATGTTTAGTTTTGTTCAATCGCAAGGGAAAAGAATACTAAAATACATCGATCAATTCCACTTCGTAGATTAGGGTAGAGTAAGGTGGTATATAACCCATGGTACCTTTTGCTCCTTGTCCAAGTCCTAAATATCCCAATTGATAAGGAATATACAAGAGGTATTTGCCTGATTTGTGCATTTTTTTGAGTCCTTCAGCAAAACCTGCGATAACAGCGTTTACAGCCATAACCGTTTGCTTGCCTACTTCAAATTCGCGTCCTGCAATCAAATTACCATTCGCATCAACGCCCGTGATGAGTGTACCACGATAGTTGATAACCACTTGCTTAAGGTCATCAGGTCGTTGGTTACCTATTCCTTGGCGAATAACTTTATATTGTAAACCCGTGTGTGTTTCGATTACTCCTTCTTTAGTCGCATTTTGTTCTAACCAAGCTTGGTTATGGAGTTTCCAATCTTTCCATTCTTCTTGTTTACACCCAGTAAAAATCAATGTGAGTAAAACGAATAATGTCCATTTCAATTTCATATCTTTCTATTTTTTTATTGTGCTAACCATAATGTCGGATTTTGTAGAGTCCGATCTTTATATATTTGGAAATATAGTTCTGTTTTGTTGTCTTCTTCGGTGTCGGATAGTATTGTTCCTAATTTCTGTTTTGCTTGCACTTTGTCTCCTTGTTTGACGTATAGTTCTTTAAGGTTGCTGTACACGCTTCTATAATTACCATGTTGTACAATGACAGCGTATGTTTTACCCAGTACGATGCAGCTGGTCACTTCTCCTTCATATACAGCTCGTGCGACACTTCCTTGTACCGTTTGGATATAGATACCTTTGTTGTTGATGGTGACGTGTTCGTAAATAGGATGCTTGTGTGTGCCAAAATATCCGCTGATAAATCCTTTTTCTACGGGCCATGGTAGGCGTCCTTGATTGGCTTCAAATCCTCCAGCAATCAGTTGTTGTTCTTTGGTTAGGGTAGTTTTGGAGCGGACTTGTTGGCTGATGAGTTGTTCTATTTTTTTGTTGAGTTCGTTGACACGTTTTTGCTGTTGTTGTTGTTTGTTTTTTAGATTTTTTTCTTTTTTCTTCAGTTCATTGAGCATGCTTTTTTGCTTGCGTTCATCTCTTGCCAATGCTTCTTGTTCTCGTTTTTGTGATTTGAGAGCTGTTTCTCGATCGTTCTTGCGGTCTTGTAACAACTGGTTTTGTATGTCAATTTCTGCTTGTGTATTCTCAATTCGTTTTACTTGTATCTTGCGGTATTGTGCAAATTCATGCATGTAGCGCATACGTCTAAGCAATTGTTGGAAGTTTTCGGATGATAACAAGAATAATAGAGGGCTTGACATCATGTCCGCATAATGTGTTTGTCTAATGAGCATTGCGTACTCCGCTTTATAACGTTCTAATTCTTGCTGTAGGTTGTTGCGTTTGTCTCCTAATACCCCCATCTCATTATTCAGTGCACTAAGTTCGTTATTGATGCTACGAATCAAGCGTTTGCGGGTACGAATATCTTGATTGAGTAGGGTTAGTTTGTTGAGTGTGGCTGTTTCGCTCTTTTTAGTTTGTTTGAGCATTTCTCCTGTTTGAGCCAATTCTTGTTGCAATTTTTGTTGCTCTTTTTGTAGGTCTTTTACTGTTTGAGCATGCAAACAAAGGCACAAACAACATGTGAATAATATGATAATTAGTTTTCTCATAAGGATAGTAACTTGCTAATCGTAGTTGGTTTATAGCCCGATAGATTGACGTTACGTATTTGCATGGGGAGGTCCTTCAAAATTTCAGGTGCGGTAATACGTATGGATAGTGCGTGTTTCTTGTATTTGAATTCTTTGTAAAAAGACTTTTCAGGATTGTTTAGTAGGTCTCCGTTTACCATTTTTTGCAGTTGATTGTATCGAAACATGGCTCCTAATAAATCGGATAATTCTTTGTACGTGCTTTTGGCATAGGTGCGATGAATCTTATCAACGACTAACATCGTATCAGGTGTTGCTTCGATGCGAAACATCTCAATACCAAACATGGGTTGTACCGAAATGATTACGATAGAGTCAACAACGCATTGAGTGTGACATTTTACACTGGCTTGTAATGCGTCCCATGTGACGTCCACATTGCCTTTTTTGACTTCTACGGTGTGGCGTTGTTTAGGTTTAGATGGCTTGGTCCCACTCCGCTGCGTGGCACAAGATACAACGATGATGCTAAGTATGATAAGGTAACAAAACTTTTTCATTTAGTTTTCTTGAGTATTGCTTTATAATGTTTTTCTATTTCTTTGGTGTCTTTTTTATCTGCATTTTGAATGGCTTTTTGGATATAGATTTTGGCTAATTGATATTCTTTTTGCAAATATAATATCCAAGCGTATGTATCTAAAAAGGTCGGGTTGTTGGGTTCGGCTTGAATGGTATAACGGCTCAGGGATTCAGCTTTGTTCAAGTCTCCGTTATGGGTTGCTAATAAATAAGCATAATTGTTCATAATGATGATATTGCGTGGGTCTAATGCCAAAATTTCTTGGCATGCTTTTTCCATTACTTCATATTTTACTCCCATCAAATGGTATAATTCGATCCGTAATATATGAAAACGGAGATTAGTTGGGTAGTCTTCTAAGTAGCGATTGAGCTCCGCAATAGCATGTTTGTATTTACCCATAGCGCAATAAGTTTCGTAACGATTAAGCGCGCTATATTCGTTATATCCTATGATGCTATCCAAAGCATCTTGTGCTTTCAATGCTTCTTTGTACTGGTGGTTGTTGGTATAAACTTGTCGAAGATATTCCCATGCGTTTTCATCTTTGGGTAGTAGTTGCACGGTAGATTCCAATACACGAATAGCTTCTTGTCTGTCCTTGATATTTTTGGACTTGTAGAGACTCAATGCATAATTAGTCCAGCATTCTTCGGGATTTAATTCGTAGGCTCGTCTATAGTAAGGGAGTGCGTATGCTCTTTTGCCATAGCCAGAATAGAAAATACCGATGTATAGGTTGACCATTGCGTCATGAGGGTAGATTTGTTGACAAAACTGGAACAACGAAAAAGATTCTTCGTATTTGGCCTCTTGGAATAGGCGTAATGCTTCGTAATAATAATATTTGAATTGTTGTTCCTCCTCAATGCTCATCGCCGGAGTGATAATGACTTGAGGTGCTACTTTTTTAGCACCATAAAGTGATATGCTTCCTGTAAAGAGGAGTAATGAGCACAGGATAATATGTAGAAGTGTTTGCTTCAAATGTGTGTTATTTAGTCCCTGAATGTCCAAACCCGCCGGCTCCGCGCTCTGTCTGTGTGAGGGATAGTACTTCTATTAGTTCTGGTTGTTCATGTTTAGCAATTACCATTTGGCAGATGCGTTCGCCAGGTTCTATTGTTTGTGCTGTATTGCTTAGATTGATCAGGATTACTCCTATTTCTCCACGATAATCTGCATCAATAGTTCCAGGTGTGTTTAGGACCGTGATGCCGCGTTTGAGAGCCAATCCGCTACGAGGGCGAATTTGTGCTTCATACCCAACGGGTAGTTCTATATATAGTCCTGTGGGGAAGAGTTTACGTTCAAGTGGTTCAAGGGTGATAGGTGTATCAATATTGCAACGGATATCCATCCCTGCGGCTTGTGTGCTTTCGTATTTAGGAAGGGGATTGTTGCTTTGGTTGATGATTTTGATTTGCATAACTGAAAGAATTAAAAGCGTTTTTCTACCAATAGATTGAGCCCATCTGCTACGATGCGTAGGTGCAAGTCTTGAGGCATTTGAATAGGGTCACCATCAATGTGCATAGGACCTTCTTGTGAGCGAGTAACGTGTACCTCTGTGGCACTAAGAATGTTCATGTGCAAGTCTTTGTCAATGGAGTTGGTAAACAGTCGTAGGGCTAAGCTGGGTGCTTGTATGATAGGAAATTGGCTCATGATAGCGATGTCCATTTTTCCATCTTGAATGCTTGCTTTCGGAGCGATATGTGCTTCATATCCCCATTGGTTGGCATTGGCAAAGGTGATAAGGAAGGCTGTTGTGTCCATGTCTATACCTTCTCCAGAGATATGATAGGTCTCAGGTTTGTAGTTCAACCATTCTTTGAGGCTATTGATAGCATATCCTTTGAATCCTCGATGGCCATCGGTAGAGAATTTATCGGCTACCAAAGCATCAAACCCCATTCCGCAAGTGGAGAAAAAATAATGTTCATTAACCATGCCGTAGTCCACTTTGATCACCTCTGAATGGTTCAATATTTCTATTGCGCGGTTGATACGTGTGGATATGCCTACGTGTCGGGCAAAACCATTTCCGCTACCGATAGGGATGATGCCTAATGCCGTGGATGTATTAACCAATCCGCATGCTACCTCATGTAGCGTACCATCGCCTCCGACAGCTACAACAGCATCAAATCCCATTTGAGCGAACTGATGTGCTAATTCGGTAGCATGACCTGCGTATTCTGTAAAAACAATATTTTCTAACCATTGGCTCTTGTCCAAACATTTGTCAATAAGTTTGGGCAGTTTTTTCTTGTTCTGCGTACCCGAAATAGGGTTTATGATAAAGGCAATATTTTTCATTTAAATGCGTTTTATTAGTAGTCCGCAAAGTTACGAAAATAAAATTGAATATGCAAATTTTTTGTTCTTCATCGCTCTTGCTCATGAAAGAATAAAAAAGTTTTAACTTTTCATAGTGTTTGTTTTGGAGATGAAGATGGTGTGATGAAGAATTGTGTTGAGCATTTTGGATTTTTTGCAAAGGATAAGATATGGAAAGATAGAAAGATTTTTGGAAGTATAGGGATTTTTTTGTAACTTTGTCCGCAGTTATAGAACACTTAATCTAATATATCATGTACGAATTTTCATCACAAGACCTTTTGCAACTTCAAGCAATGGGAATTTCTCCAGAGAGAGCCTCTCAACAATTGGAGAGTTTTCAGACTGGATTTCCACAATTAGACATTGTAGCTCCCGCCTCTAAGAAACAGGGTATTCTCGCGCCTACCAAGGCTAAAATTCAAGAGTATATCAATATATGGCAGGAGTATCTCAAGGAGAACCATAAGATAGTTAAGTTTGTGCCAGCCAGTGGTGCGGCAAGTCGAATGTTTAAGGATTTGTTTACCTATGCAGAAGATGGTGTAGAGACTCCGTTCATCACGGCATTTTTGCAACATTTGGAGGATTTTGCCTTTGCATCGGAGTTGAAACAACGTGTCCTTGAGAAAGATGAAAATGGTTTGTCTAATGGTAAGTTGATTGTAAAAACATTGTTGGAAGATATGCAGTATGGATATCTTCCTAAAGGGTTGTTACTTTTCCATTCCTACAAAGATGGCGCTAGAACTCCTGTGCTAGAGCATATGGTGGAGGGTGCGTTATATGCGGCTTCGAACAATATGGTTCGCTTGCATTTTACAGTATCGCATGAGCATTTGCCATTTTTCAGAAAGCATGTGGGTGACTTTTTGCAGAAGTATGAGCAGAAGTATGGTGTTCGTTATGATATTACTTTCTCAGAGCAAAAAGCTTCAACAGATACAATAGCTGCTAATCCTGATGGGACACCTTTTAGACAAAGTAATGGTTCATTGCTCTTTAGACCTGGTGGACATGGTGCATTGATAGAGAATTTGTCTGATATAGATGCAGATATTGTTTTTGTTAAGAATATTGACAATGTAGTACCAGATTCTCTAAAGAAAGATACAGTCAAATACAAACAATTGTTGGCAGGTGTGTTGGTTGAAGAGCAAAAGCGAGTATTTGAGCGTTTGCAAGATCCTACGATTACGGATGAGGAGCGTCGTTTGCTCAATCGCCCTATCCGTGTTTGTGGTGTGGTTCCTAATACAGGAGAGCCAGGTGGTGGTCCTTTTTTGGTTAGGGATGAAGATGGCACAATATCACGACAGATATTGGAGTCAAGCCAGATCAGTAATCCTGAATTGATGGCGCAAGCTACACATTTCAATCCGGTTGATTTGGTTTGTGCAATTAAGGATGTGGAAGGTAATCCTTTTGATTTGACTGAATTTGTTGACCCTAATACAGGTTTCATTTCTCATAAGTCAAAAGATGGCAAAGAATTGTTGGCATTGGAACTACCAGGATTATGGAATGGTGCAATGGCTAAATGGAATACTATTTTTGTAGAGGTGCCTATCTCTACCTTTAACCCCGTTAAGACGGTTAATGACTTGTTTAGAGAACAACATCAATAGTAATGTATGTGATATGAATCTCCTGGAGATAGAGAGAAAATATTTGGTTAATGACTCTTCGTACAAGCAACGTGCGATGTGTAAGGTTCATATCAAACAAGGATATTTATCTTTGTCTCCGACTTGTACCATACGGGTACGGGTGTGGGATGATAAGGGTTTTATCACGATTAAATCAAACAATCAACCTGATAGTATAGCCCATTTTGAATGGGAGAAAGAGTTGTCTTTGGATGAAGTAGCCCCATTGTTTTCGTTATGTGTATCTGGTATTATCGAAAAGAATCGTTGGGTAGTTCCATTGGATGATGGCCTATTGTGTGAAGTGGATGAGTTTATGGGAGCCAATGAAGGATTGGTGTTGGCAGAAGTGGAACTTGAAGCAAGTGATCAACTTTTTCAAAGGCCAGATTTTTTAGGAGATGAAGTTACAAATGACGAACGATATTATAATTCGTATCTATCAAAACATCCCTTTACTACATGGTAAAGGGATGTTGTTTGGTGTGAAAAAAGCTGTCTAATTATTTGAGAAAGGTCAATAGCTCGTTCATGTCGTTGAACACTTGATCGGCACCTGCATTTAGCAAATCGTCTTTAGACAATATTCCTGTATTTACGCCTATGGTGTAAAGTCCTGCACGTTTGGCAGATAGGATACCCAGAGGTGCATTTTCTATGACACAACATGCTTCTTTTGGTAATCCGCTGCGTTCCCATGCCTTGAGGTAAGGTTCTGCATCAGGTTTGCCCTTGGTTACATCAAAGGCCGTAATCATGCATTCGCGTTTGAATATGTTTGGAAAATAGTTGTCCAGTTCGTCAAATAAACTTTGTTGTCCACTACCTGTTACTATCCATATTTGTTTGTTGAATCGGTGTATGTATTGCAATACGCATGCTACATTTTTGATAGGAGCAGCTTTTCCATAGCGTTGAAAGGCAGCGCATTTTTCTGCGTAGATAGCATCAATTTCTTCTTTGCTGATTGTTCGTTCGCTGGAAGCGTTGCGTTTGGTAATGGCTTCGTGTATGACATCATATCCTGTTCTGCCTTCATTGAGGTAACAATCGCGGGCAGTAAAATCTAAATGATGCCGTTTCATTACTTCTTCCCATGCTTCGGCATGCCATGGCATAGAGTCAAACAATATGCCATCCATATCAAAGAAATATCCTTGGTGTTTTAGTGGCATAGTTTGGATTTAGAAGTCATGTTTACTAAACGTGCGATGTTGCAATATTCAATACCTGCATGTAATGTCAGACCAATCTCACAAGTTCGTGAGTTGCTGAAACCTAAAGTTGCTCCAGATTTTTCAATTTGGTCATGTAGTTTACGTAGTGCCCATGCGTTCAATTCTGGTTCTGTAAATCCTTTATCTCCTGCGAATGCGCAGCATCCTATTTCTTCGGGTAGTACAACCTGTTTTGCGCAGGCTTTTGCAACGCGTACTAATGTGTCTGTCAGTCCCATTTTGCGTGTAGAACAAGTCGCATGCACAGCAATGCAAGTGTCCAATGGGGTGATTTCTAAATGTTGTAGTACGAATGTATCAATAAATTCCACTGGTTCGTATAACTTGAGTCCTTGCATGTTATGACGCATACGATACAAGCATGGACTTTGGTCGCAAAGGATAGGCCATTTGCCATATTCGCTTGCTTTGAGTAGTGCTAATTCAAGTTCTGCAGACTTTCGTTGTGCTTCTTCTGGCATACCTTTGCTTTCCCATATCGTACCGCAGCACAATGTCTCCATTTTGTCTGGGAAAATAACTTCAAATCCAGCTTTGTTGAGTAATTCTACCATATCCTGCATGGTAGGTTGTGCTTCATGTCCTTGTGCTTTGGACTGTTGGATATCTTTTTTGGTAACTCCTAATCGTTGGTTCAAGCAACTTGGGAAATATACGACTCGTTTGTCAGATAATCCTTTCAATCCATGTACTTGGCCGTATTCTTTGGTTTGAGTGATGGTTTTGTTGTGAATGCTTTTGGGAAGTGCTGGGGTCCATAGTGGCATGTTCTTTCCGCTGCCCTTGTATAGTGCTTTACCTACCAATGACATGAGATTGGTTCCGATGGTTAGATGTGCCACGTGAGCCAAATCTAATACACCAGTAATAGCACTTCCTATTGCGTCTAAATTATGTCCAGCCCACTTGCCTATTTGAACTCCTATATTACCCATTTCTTCTTCACGAATGAGGTGAATAAGGTCACCCACATTGATTTTCACTGGGCAGCTGGTAGAGCATAAACCATCTCCTGCGCATAAGTCTTTTCCTATACGTCGGAAATCTTTTATCAGTGCTTTTGCTTCTTTATGTTTGCCTATAGCTTTTAGACGGGCAATCTCTCGTTGTATGACAATGCGTTGACGGCTTGAGAGTGCATGGCCGCAACTAACGCAATTTACTTCGCAGAAACCACACTCAATGCATCGGTCAACCAATTCATTGACGCGTGGAAGTGGTTTGATGTGTTCCAAGTAGGAGTGAGGGTCTTCATTGAAGATAACTCCAGGGTTCATGATGTTTTCTGGGTCGAACAAACGTTTCACTTCGCACATCAGTTCATAGGCTGCATCCCCCCATTCTTTGCGAACAAATGGTGCCATATTTCGTCCGGTACCATGTTCGGCTTTCAAACTACCATGGTATTTATTTACTACCAAATCAATGACGGCATGCATCATGCGGTCGTATTGTTCGATAGCTTCTTTGGAGTCGAAGCGTTGGTTGAGTATGAAATGGTAGTTGCCTTCTAATGCATGTCCATAGATGACTGCATCGGGATAGTTATAGTCTTTGAATAATTGTTGTAGATCCAATGTGGCCTCACTTAAAAACTCTATTGGGAAAGCAATGTCTTCTATCAAGCATGTAGTGCCTATTTCACGTGTCCCGCCTACAGCAGGGAAGATGCCACTGCGCATAGCCCAGTATTTTCCCACGAGTGTAGCGTCGGTTGTAAATGTCGCTTCTTGAGCCAAAGAGAATTGGCGTAGTGTTGCCAACAAGGTGTTGTTTTTTTGCTCCAATTCTTCTGCGCTACTTGCTTCTGTTTTGACCAAAACGGCGCTTGCATCGTCAGGTAGTTCTTTCAACTCTGGGAAGTCGTTTTCCACTGTTCGCATCGCTTTGCGGTCGAAGAACTCAGCTGCATTAGCAGCTCCCGTTTGTTTCATTGCAATTACGGCATCGCATGCATCTTTGGTGGTGTTGAATAATAGTAATGCTGAGGCTGAATGTGTGTAAGCTTCGCCAGTCTGCATGGTGATGCTACTTAGAAAAGCCAGTGTGCCTTCGCTACCGACCATTAGATGCGCAATGATATCAAATGGATCTTCAAACTCAATAAAAGGTAGGATAGTAAGTCCAGTTACATTCTTGATGCTATATTTGACGCGAATCAAGTCCGTAAGCGTTTTGTTGGCTAATGTTTGATTGCGAAGTTCTCTGATTTTTTGCAAGAACCGAGCATGAGTGAGTCTAAATTGTGAACGACTCTCTTCGTTACCCGTATCTAATATCGTACCATCGGGTAATATGATTCGTACACTTTTGAGCATTCGATAGCTATTGGCATGTGTGCCGCAGCACATACCGCTTGCATTGTTCATTACGATTCCTCCCACCATTGCGCTTTTTAGACTTGCGGGGTCTGGAGTAAATCGTTTGCCATAAGGTTTTAAGATATCATTGACGCGTGCGCCAATGATACCTGGTTGTAACGTAATAAGAGACGCTTCGTTATCATGGATATGGTATTTTTCCCATTTTTTGCCACATACAACCAACAAACTATCGCTTATAGCTTGTCCGCTCAAACTGGTTCCAGCAGCTCGGAAAGTGATATGTTTGTTTTCTTTATGTGCACGACGAATGATTTTCAATACATCCGTTTCGTTAGCGGGATGTAATACCTCTTGGGGAACTAAGCGATAAAATCCAGCATCTGTACCCCAAGCCAAGCGCTCTATATACCGTTTCATTTTATCTGTGTGTTAGAGTGATTATCGATAGAGATAGTATGGTTTGGATGCTTCGCGGTATGCTTCTACATCTTTGTACCAATATTCTTTAATATCTTCCCATTTGTAGCGTTGTCCAAATGTGCGGCGGATATACTTGGAACCGCAAACTTTGTCGAACATATTGAAACGTCCAGGATTGGCTTCGTTGAAAAAGTCGTGCTCAGGATATAGTTTCATAAGTTCTTCCACGATGATAAAGCCTACATCGCTTAATGGTGCTTTGTCGTAGTCCATGATATGAATTTGTACACCTTGTGTCAATTCGCCTTTGAATACGCTATAGTATGGTTTGAAATAGATAGGGCGGAAAGCCAAACCAGGCACTTGACGTGCATTCAATGCCATAGCTAAGGTATCGGCATTGATCCATGGGGTACCGATGATTTCAAATGGTAGGGTATAACCTACACCGATGTTAAAATAATAGAACTCGCCAAACAAACCTGTCATAGGATAGAATGGGGCGGTACTACCATGAGGTATATGTGGACTTGCAACTACCCATTCCAAGCCAGTGTCTTCCCATTTCATATCACGTGTCCATCCTTCCATAGGAACCACGTTGAGTTTGCATGGTTTGTCTGAAGTTGCATTGAGATACAAAGCTAATTCACCAGGAGTTTGGCCGTAGATATATGGGATTTCGAATTGGCTAACAAAGCTAAAGCAACTATCCTCTACCAAGCATCCTTCAATTTTTTTACCTCCCAATGGGTTGGGACGGTCCAATACAATAAGTTCTTTGTCATATTCAGCACAAGCTTCCATCAATTTGCCCATGGTTGAAATATAGGTGAAGCTGCGGCATCCAATGTCTTGAATATCATATACCATGACATCAATGTCTGCCATCATTTCGGCTGATGGTTTGTGACTGGCTCCATATAGAGAATACATTTTAAGGCCAGTACGAGCATCTGTTTCGGTTGCCACTTCGTCACCAGCATATGCATTGCCCCGAACACCATGTTCTGGCCCATATAATGCAACGAGATTAACATTTTCTGCTTCAAATAAAATGTCAATTGTGGATTTCATGTTACGATCTACACCCGTTGGGTTGGTGCATAGACCTACACGTTTGCCTTGAAGAATGTCAAACTTACGTTCTTTGAGAACGTCAATACCCGTTTTAACTACGACGTTTTTGTCTGCGTTGCAGCATGCAGACAAAAGGATACTACTGAAGAGTAGTAGAGAGATTAAATGTGCTTTCATAATATTTTAATTGATTGTATGTACAAGCAAAAAGCGCTGCTCTTAGAGAGCAGCGCTTGGCGGAGAGAGGGGGATTCGAACCCCCGGTACAGTTACCCGTACGACAGTTTAGCAAACTGTTGGTTTCAGCCACTCACCCATCTCTCCAAACGACAGGGTCGCCAAACTTTAGTTAGCAGTAACACTAACATCAGTGCAAAAGTACTGCTTTTTTTTTATATGTGCAAATATTGAATAAAAAAAACGTGTAAAATTTGCAAGGAAACATCAATTTGTATATCTTTGTTTGCAAAATCGAAAGAATATATGTGTTCAAAACGAAACTATTTGTCCAATCCTCCTTTGTGGTTGTGCCTTCTAATGGACGCGATAGGATGCATGTCTTATTTTATTCCGGTGTGGGGAGAGTATATTGACCTAATTTGGGGACCTATAGCGGCATTTGCCTTCTATATGATGTATGGGGGCAATGTAGGTAAGGTAGGTGCATTGATAACCCTTGCTGAAGAAGTAACTCCATATACAGATTTTTTACCCGTTTTTACCTTGGCCTATTTCTTAAAAGTGAAAAGTGAGAAGTGATCGCCTCGCTATGGTTGGATCAGTACGTAAAGGGTTGTTGCTTTGCCGAACAAGAGATGTAAACATCGTTCTGCATCATGATTTGAGCATGTATATAAATGGGTTTCTCAAAATGAATTCTTGGTAATGGTATAATGTGAAGATATGCTCCATGCGCTTTTTAATAAGGGGACATAACAGGGATAAAAAAAGCGGGTTGTCATCTCGACAACCCAATCTTTTACTTAACCTTAAATCTAATACCATGAAAAATACAGTACAAAAGTAGTCCATATTTCTCGTATGTGCAAATAGATATGCTCAAAAATATGTTATTTAACATGTTTTTTGGCGTTTTTGTCAACTGGACTTTACAAAAACGTGGATAATATAACTAAATCCCAATAGTGTTCTATAAAATTAAGGCAGCTATTATACTCTAATGGTGAATGAAGCAATTTTCCAATAATTCAAAGAACCATTTATCATTTTTAGTGGGCAGTAGTGGGTATGAATGAAATGTAAGCAATGTAGAGTGGTTAGGTTAAATGGTATAGAAATATATATAAATGAAAAGAGATTTATGATGAACATAAATCTCTTTTTGTGGGCGTTGACGGATTGGTCTCGCTTCGCTCCCAATACCTATACCCTTCGGGGGATTAAAGCACAAACATACTGAAAGGCTTGCAGCCTATCCTTTTTGTCGCTTACAACATCCAAATGAGTAAACTATTGTTGTTATAAGCAACAAAAAAAGGACATCAATGATGTCCTTTCAGTTTGTTTGTGGGCGTTGACGGATTCGAACCGCCGACCCTCTGCTTGTAAGGCAGATGCTCTAAACCAGCTGAGCTAAACGCCCTAAATCCCATTAGAGGAACTTCCTTTTCGAAAGCGAGTGCAAAGGTACTGCTTTTTTTTTAATCGTGCAAATTTTTCGAGTATTTTTTTGCATTTTTTAGATTAAAATGCCAAAAATCCTTGTTTATACACTTAGGAATGCATGTTAGTAGGCATAATGTGGTAAGTATTCCAACGAATGAGCCCCCTAATATATCTTCAAAAAAGTGTTGGCTAAGGTATATTCGACTATATCCTCCAAGAAGTGCTAATAGTATGAAGAGGACTTGAAAAGTATGAGAGATCGTGGAATGCTTGCGTGATATATTGGGAGTTGTATTGATGTGTGTGGTGACGATAATACTGAGGACAAAAAACATGGCAAAAAACGTTGTTGAATGTCCTGATGGGAAGGAGAAGTGTTGGCTAAGGGTTACTCCGTCCACTAATGGTAGTGTTGTATCGGGGTAGTGGGTTGCGAACCAACTAAGAGGACGACTTGCGTTAATTAAATGTTTGAGTATTTGTGTCACTAATCCACTTAGGGCAACATCCGCAAGTAGGAAGAGGCTCCAGCCTAATTTATGGAAAAGTAGTATAAAAACGATCACATAAGGTACCCATTCCCCTATGATGGTGTAGTATTTCATTATAATATCCAAAGGGTAGGTATGAAACGAATTGAAGAGCAAATGGGTCATTGCTTTGTCTGAAAAGATGCAACTATAGGTAGTTCCAATTATAAAAAATATAAGGAACAGTGAAAGGAATGTTGCATTGTTATGTATCAGTCTTCGATACGTCATTCTATTTGTTAGATAAATCTTTACATGTACCCAGTAAAGTATATGAACCTTGTGGCGATTCTATGTATATATGTCCATCGACAAGAACTTTTTTGTATTGTTGTTTTTGTTCTGTGGATGTTGTAATCCCTGTGGAGAGACTTTTTTTGAGGAAAGACATCTCATTGGAATATTCGCCGTTGTTTCTCTTTACTCTATAGTAGATGGTTTGTCCATTATAGGAATCTGCAATTTGTACAATGCATTCATTGCTTGTAGTGGTAATGGGAGAATTAGCAATCGGTTGCAATTGTTCAGCATAGTTGCCTTTGTACAAATATAGTGATTGCATGCATGCACGTTTTTTGGTACTTCCTCCTACAGAAGCAATTCGTATGGTATTGGTTCCCGTTGGGATGGTGAATTGATATTCTTTTTCGTCACGTGTGATGTCGGTAATGGAAGCGATTAGTTGTTGGTCTGCATATACGTCCAATTGTGCAGCGCTGGCAGTGTTGTATTGACTTGCTCGAAAAGCCAAGGTGTGTTTTTCCTGCAATTGTAAATTTTGCAGTATTACGACACCATCTGTACTACTTGCACCCATTGTGATAGCTTGGGTGCCATTGGATTGTATTTTGCCTTCTACGGCGCCATATGGGGTGGCTGTAAGAAGTTTTGATGTAATACCTGGTAGTGAAACCAGAGTATCGTTTTGGCCAGTAATGATTCGGGTATAGAGTTCTAATGTGTATACTTCTTCATAGTCACTCCAAGTGATTTTATATTGTCCATTGGGTAGGAGTTGGGCAGGATAACATTGAAAGTTTGTTTTGTCTTCCAATGGTGTGTAATCTGCAGTTAGGGTTGACTGTAGGGTGGTAAAATTGACAGTTTGTCCTTTTTTATTTCCCCAAATATATTCGACCAAATCTGGATAGTCAATATAAGGATTGCGATTGTTTTGAATGGAGTAGATGGTTTGCATCCGGTCAATTTCTTTTTTGCTAACGGGATCAGCACGATGCCATGTCAAGAGTACATCAATCAGCCATGGATGAAATTCCAAATAAGAAGAATTGTCCAAATATTTGTCGGCACTGGAAGCCCATGTGAGGTCTCCGTAGGCAGTAGCAATGTAAAAGAATGAACGAGCAAAGTCTCCTTTATATACATCAGCAGGTTCAAACACTCTAAAGGAGTGCCCTTTCATATATCCTTGTTTGAGTGAACCATTATCAAACTTGACGAGACTATCTACAACGCCAGGAGGGTAAGAGTTTTTGCCAGTTTGATTGGCTTGTGCATCGGATGGATTGAGATGGTATAAGTCTTTGTAAGCATCATTTTCATCTCCTCCCCACCATGATTTTGGGAAACAATGTTCAATATTGAGTGCACATCCAGATTCTCCTACGACATTCGGATAGTATCGAACGGTATTGGAGTACATATCCCAAACACTTCCGTCGCTGCGTATGTCAGTTAGAGGAAAATAGTTCCATGTACCACAATAGTAGTTTCCTTCAGGCCAACTTTTGCCATGTGTGCCATAATGAACTCGTTCGCCTCCTCGAATGATGGAAGCCAAACTATCTTTCAGAACAGCATCTTGCAATCCATTTGCAGAGGCATAATAGGTGGATGGGTGGGTATCTGCCATGCAATAGACAACGATGCATAGCATGGATAAAACGATACAAGTTTTGTGTACAAGGGTGCGCATGGGCATTTTATTTTTTTGCTCCTATAATGAATAGTGTGACGTTAACTAATACATACCACAGGATGATAGGTGCGCCAGCATATGTAAGGATGTATATGTTCGATGCGATAAAAGCCTTGATGGAGCAACCGATGATGATTATCAATGTACCCATCAAGAAAACATACTTGTCGTAGTTATCTCTCCAAGCAAATGATTTGAATTTCAGTGAGCAGAAAGGAATCTCGCATACCAATAGCCAACAACTCAAGAGGCTGAGAGCTAGCAAACACCATGGTCCCCATGGTTGGCATAATGCCTGATAGGGTAAACAAGTAATACTTCCCCAGAAGATAGCGTTAGCAGGAGTAGCGAGTCCAAGGAAAGAAGTCTTCTGACGTTCGTCTATATTGAATTTTCCCAAGCGTAAAGCAGAGAATGCTGCCATTATCAATGCGATGAAACTCCATCCGCCAAGCAGGGGAAGGAGGTAGCACATGAGCATCATGGAGGGCGCCAATCCAAAAGTAATGTTATCTGCCAATGAGTCCATCTCTATGCCCAGTTTGCTACTCACGCCCAATTTGCGAGCAACCAATCCATCCCAAAAGTCAAAAAAGGCTCCCAGTAGGATAAAAAGGAAGGCTATTTCAAACTGGTCGCCAGTTGCCAAAAAGACGGCAATGCTGCCTGAAAGCAGGTTCAAACACGTAATAATATTTGGAATATGACGTTTCATAATGATGTAATTTATTGGATCATAAAAATTTAGCCCAAGCCTTTGACTTGGGCTAAATAGATTTATTTTTTACCGTAGTTAGGGTCAACTTTATGGTAAGCAAAGAATGTTACTGCAATAGTTGCAACGCAGCATGCAATAACCATCCAGAAGAAATTTTTATAACCCAAAGCTTCTTGGATATATCCTGCGAATAGACCTGGAATCATCATACTTAGCCCCATGAAGGCTGTGCAGAAGGCATAGTGCGCTGTTTTGTATTCTCCTTCTGATACATAAATCATGTAGAGCATGTATGCGGTGAAACCAAATCCATAACCAAATTGCTCAACTGCAATAGCAGTGGTAATCGCTACGATATTTTCAGGTTGGAAAACACCAAGGTAAACAAAACTTAGGCATGGTAATGTCATAAATGCAGCCATAATCCACATGGATTTGCGTAAACCAACTTTAGAAGCGTACATACCACCAAGAATACCACCTATCGTGAGGAATATAATACCAATGGTACCATATGCCAATCCAACTTGGTCTGTAGTCATTGCCAAACCTCCTAAATCGCGGTTTGCAACCAGGAATGGGTTAATCATCTTAATCAAGAATGCTTCTGGCAAACGATAGAGAAGCATAAAAATAATGGCCAACCAAACTCCTGGTTTTTGGAAGAATGTAATAAAGGTACGTCCAAATTCACTAATAATAAATTTAGCTTTATCGCTAGTAGTTTCTTCACTATTGTCTGATTGACGTTGTGAATCTGCATCAGGTTTTGGCATGAAGAATACGTGCCATAATGTGAAAACTGCAAATATTATGGATGTGATTAACAAAGAGATTTGCCATGCCAAAGGAATATCACCAGTGCTTGTCTCCAAACGCCCTGCTATAAATAAAATAGCTCCTTGACCAAAAATGGTTGCAATACGATAGAAAGTTGAGCGAATACCAACGAACCATGCTTGGTCACTTTGAGATAGTCCGAGCATATAAAAACCATCCGCTGCAATATCGTGTGTTGCAGATGCAAAAGCGGTTATCCAGAAAATAATCAGCATAATTGTAAACATGCTCATCGGAGTTTGTTGAGCTGCAATCATACTTGCATCTGGATGTGGAATGCTTAAAGTCAACCCAATAAATGAGGCAGTTAATAATACTTGCATCGCAATTGTCCACCAACGTTTTGTTTTAATTAAATCAACAAACGGACTCCAGAAAGGCTTGATAACCCAAGGTAAATACAATAAAGATGTAAACAATGCCATTTGACCATTAGGAACACCCATTTTGGTGAACATCATGGTTGATACTTGGTTAACTAATACATATGGTATACCTTCCAAGAAATACAAAGTTGGTACCCAAAACCAAGGATTGATTGATTTTAATGTTTTCATTGTGAGTAGATATATAAGATTTGTAAATGATTAGATTAGCGAACTTTTTGACCAGAAAGTTGATATATTTCTCCTCCCTTGATGATATACACTTGTCCATCAATCATTATTTTTTGTTGGATAGTAGAATCATCTTTACTTGCATCAAGCAAACCGCTTGCTTCTTTCCAACAAGGGTAGTGTAGTATGATATCTTGGATGGTTAATAAGTAAGGTGTATTCTTTTTAGGGTCTTTCAAGAAGAACCTAATCTCATCTAATGTTATAGGGAACCACGCTTGTTGTTTGTCTCCGAATAGTTGGTCAAAGCTGAAGTGGAAACTTCCTGCTTCGTTGGCTGCTAACTGTCGAGCAACTTTATAGTTCCCTTCTTCTCCAACTTTAGGTGTAGCTGTAGCTTCGACTGCTGATAATGGGCAAGCGCTAACAAAATCAACAAATACACTATCAGGACAACCATAGAAGTCTGCATCAAATGGTATGATTACTGAAGCATTGCGTGTATTGCTTACTTTGAATGTTGTATCCAATGGCATGGTATATGTATTCCAATAGGTATTGACGGACACTTCGCTCGCTTGAGGTACTTGCACTGTTACATGCAAACTATCTTTGAAACTATCCAATGCACCATAGAGCATTACGTTTCCATTTTCCAATCCGCTAATCA
Source organism: Paludibacteraceae bacterium (assembly GCA_017938155.1). Taxonomy (GTDB): domain Bacteria; phylum Bacteroidota; class Bacteroidia; order Bacteroidales; family Paludibacteraceae; genus Colicola. The sequence continues at coordinate 38,051 of JAGBCD010000027.1, forward strand.
CTCCATCGCTGATGCTCACAATTCCTTCTTGGTCTGTGGTCCATGTGAGTTTGGATTCATCCAAAGGTAAGATCAAATCTTCTGCTATAGCAAGTACTTCTACAGCGTAACCATCACAACCTACTACGATACTATCGTGTTTGATGTCTATTTGACCATTCTTGATGCTGATTTTAGTTTCAGTGCGAGCATCTCCATAGGTAGCCACCAATAGACCTGATTCTGTGACTGGATTGGCTGTGAATGTAAGACCGTCTTCTGAAATGGTACCCATGGTACTTGGTTCGCAGTGGAGACGGTGTTTTTTATAGTCGTGTGAGATGAAAAGGCCTTCTTTGGTAAATGCTCTTACTTGAGGTGTGAAACTTGCGTATGCAGGAAGGCTCTCAGGTACGCCAACAAACTCCAAGTCGCCAGCTTCTTCACTATCATCGCATGTTGCTACAACCCACATCGCATTGGCGATAGCACGAGGAGTGGACTCTGTTGTCTTGAACATGTTCTCTCCAAATACATTCATTTGAGCACTACCTCCTCCGTCATAACTTGAGATGTCAGTGGCTCCCATTGTTCCTAAGATATAACAACCCTCTTCCGTTGTCATACCTCCCGTAGGGGCACATTCCAACAACCATACACGATTGCCTTCTGCGTTGGTAGCCATCAGACAACGTGGATAATCTTTTCCGTTGTAGTCGTCGTAGTTGCGCACAGTGAGTTCGCCATTGTGCATTACCAGAGCGTTTCCTCCTACCATTTCTTTTACATCAGGCCAGCCTGAACCATCACGGATAGCAACGCCAATGTTTATGGTGAATACGTCTCCTACTTGGAGTGCAGATAAGAATGTTTGACCACTTTTGTATCCTTGTAGGGCTCCTTCGCCTTGTGCCAATACGGTGCCACCGGTATTATTGGTGCTGGTTACGGTACATGTGATGTTTCCGTTCATGCGCCATTGGTCCACGGTGAATACGACTTCTTGGCAAGGTTTTTTGGCTGTTCCTTTGGTACCCATATAATGGTTGTAAAGGGTAATGCGGTCTTGATCTATCCATTCTCGTGGACGATTGACATCCATGATAGGATACTCTTGATTGTCTTTTAGGCGAACGATACCTCCCCAACTGAGGTCATTGACTACGACATGTTTGTTGTTTTCCACAACAATGTAACCATTGTCATATGCAGGGTTTGCTTCTACTCGTCCGCGATTCCAGTTGCTCACTTCGGTGATCATTACGCCGCCACTGGCACTACCATTCAAAGGTTGTCCGAGTAGTCCTTCCCATGAATTTTTGTCAGCATTAACGGTAGCGCTTACACACCAAAAACTACAATTAACACCTGCTATCATTCGATGGTTGGGGGCATCCAAACGGTTGTACATGTCTGCCATCTTTTCGGTAGAACCTAATTGGTGTTTTCCTTGAACCACCTCTAAATTAACATGAGGGTTGGTCATGTCAATGTCCAAGAGATACATGTGACGAATTTTGGTCCCTTTAGTCATTTTCAAATGGCTATAAGTGGTGCCTGGTCCTACGCGATAACTCTCCATTGTATCAACGATGGCAGTGGTACTACCCATGTTGATCACATTTGCGGAAACGGTAAATGCGCATAGCAAAAACAAACTGAATAGATTAATACGTTTCATTGAATATGGATTTAAAATTATAGTTCTTGTAATAGGGTTGGTCAACACCTTTCTTGTCTATTATCACTCATAATTCATATGGAGTGTAATAGAATCACTCTCATGATGAGATGTCCCTTGAATTAAAATCTAATTTACCAATAAGTATATACTCAGTTTGCAAAGGTAGTGAAAAAATGTGATATATGCAAATGGATTTTTTATAAAATATTCCCAACGATAATCTCTCTCCTAATGTTTTATATATTTTGCAACATGTATTGCTATATGTTTTTGGGGATGTAAGAATTTATTCCTAACTATGAAACGTGTTTTAGAACACCGAATTATTAACATCTAAGAGCATTACAACATTAGAAAGATCCTTTTCGTTATGTTAAGCACATTCATGTTTTCTATAATTCAAAGAATAAGTTATTATTTTTTAGTGGACAATAGAGAATCTACATATGAAAGTAGGGTTAGTAAGCCATACCTATAACATAATTGTAATCTAACGTATATCTAACGTATATCTAACGTATATCTATCGTATATCTATCGTATATCTATCGTGTATCTATCGTGTATCTATCGTGTATCTATCGTCTTTGTCTGCAAATAATCTGCACGAAGTGACGATATATTTACGGAATGTTTTTACATCAAAGAAAACATTTTTTAATTCTGCCAACGGGCTATTCTTGTTAAAATGTTATTTTACGCTCTTCTCCTCCCATTTTTAGGGGGAGGTTGGGAGGGGGCTACTATATTTCAAATAAATGTGTCGATATACTGGGCGGTCGTACCTACCCTGTACGGTACTACCCTATAGCCTTACGGCTGCGTGACATCGCGTTCGGTAACATGGTCGCAAAGACTGATGCCCTGCATCATTAGGCGACATGTACCTCCGCTCTCCCCACTCACTCACGAAGTTAGTGGGGACCCCATAATACATCGCGCCTTTCTATGCATTACGCTTAACCCTCAGAGTGGGGACTCTTCGGGCGTAATGCTCGGAGTGCGGTCCGTCGCACTCCTTCACTACAAATAATCTGCATGAAGTTACGATATACTTACGGAATCTTTTTTACATCAAAGAACACATTTTTTTAATTCCGCCAACGAGTTAATTTATATATTCCGCCAACGAGTTAATTTATATATAAGGAAAGGTGTCTTGTGTGGAGGTGGAAATGTGTATGTTTCTCTTGCACGGAAAAAAACAGGTACCCTCGTTTTGAGTGTACCTGTTTAGAATGGTTAGTCAAACGTTATTATTGGAAGTTAGCACGATTGTCTTCTACTTCTGATTCTGCTTGAATGATGTTGATAGCCATGTAAGGGAGGCTATATGCGTAACGCATATTGAGTTGTTGTGTTTCTTGTTCTACGTTCAACTCGCCTTCTGCTACCATCTTGTTGCTTGTTTTGATCATATACACACCCATGTTACCTTGGATAGGTGCAGATACGGTGTTTTCTTGCATTGCAATAGCATTGCCTACTATAGCAGGTTCTGCACCCGCATTACCAAAGCGATAGGTATCAAGGGCAACGTCTTCAACGTGTTGAATAGGAGTGTTGAACTTACTGGAAGCCTCTTCCAATGTCTTGATGCCGTTCATCTCTGAGATGATGTATTCTGCTTTTTTGTTGTTCATGGCCATGAGCATCAACTCGCCACGAACATTTGCCATTGGTTGGTATTCATCTTCGTTCACTTCGCTCAACATCGCTACTACATATTGGTTGCCACATTCATATACGTCACTCACTTGTCCTTCTTGAGCTTCAAAAGCCCAACGTACGATGGTACGGCTGCCTGGCAATTGACCAATCTTATCGGTAGTTGCAGATAGGTTGTATGCAGGATAGATGGTCATATTGTTTTCTTTGGCTGCTTGCTTGAATGCTTCAGTGGTGGAGTTGTTTACTGCAAATTCTCTTGCTTTAGCGTAGATTTGTGCATATGTCTTACTGCTTGCAGCTACGTTCAACTCCATGATAGCCAATTTAACTTTTGGAGTAGCCTTTGATACTTCAAGAACTTCGAATGTTTGGTCACCCATGCCAGCATTTACGGTAAATTGAGCACCACGTTTGCTTGCAAATGCTTTCTCAGCGATGATGGCAGGCAACTCCGTTTCGGTGAACCAACCTAAATCGGCGTCTTCTTGACCTTCTTGTGTAGCAATCATACGCAACTCAACAGAGTCTGGCATGCTATAACCACAATCCATCAAACGAGCCATGCGGTAAGCGCTACCATCAAAGATGATGTCGGTAACATTGTCTTTTTTAGCTTTCTTGGAAAAAGCGAATACTTTGAACATCTCAGGTACAGTGCTCTCGGAATAGTTGCGGCCATCGTAAGCCACGTCAGAGTGGATATTAACCACGGTGGTGATGTCTTCTACGGTTGCAAAGTCTTCTTGCAAACTCTTCATGAGCTCTTCAGCCTTTTGGAAGTCGTCTTGTGAAGGAGCGATAGCGAAGGTTACATACTCCAAGGAACGGTTAGGCTCTTGTTTGTAAAGCGCTTTGCGGCTATCATAGATTTTGCGTAAGTCACCCTCTGTGATTTTGATTAGTGAGTCTGCTACGCTATGATAAGGTTGCATTACGTAATCAACATCCACTTTGTTTTGACGAGCGTCAAAAGCGTATTTTGCGTCAAGAGGATTGGCTCCTACAAGTTGTTGTAGCAAATAGGTGTATTTGTCTTGCATTTGTGTGAGGCGAACAGCATTCTCCCAATAGAGCCAATAGTTCTTAGCTTGTTCAATGTTGGCAGCTTGTTCTGCATTTTCTGCTTCTACTTGCAATGATTGCAAGAAACGCACCAAGTTGTCGCGATTGAATTGTCCTGTCTCGTCATAAAAAACGCGAAGGTTGCGGATGATAGGGTGAGGTTGATCGCCGATGCATAGTTGGCTCAACTCTTCTGCGGTTACGTCCATACCGATTGCTTTCATTTGTGCTTGCAAGGTATAGTCCAACATAAGCATTTGCCATACTTGATTGCGGATTTGTGCGTTCATATCTTCGTCAAAATCTGAACGACCAGACTCAATTTTGTACACTTCAGTCAATTGTTTTTGTGCTTCTTCATACTGAGTGTAGTGAATTTTGTTGCCTTCAATAACGCCTACATATTCACGATTGTGGCTGATAAAAGAGCTACCAGAATTGAGAAAGTCTCCCAAAATAAATGCTAACATCGCTACTCCAACCACAATCAGTAGAATAGCTCCGTGATTTCTAATGTTTTGTAATGTTGCCATAATTTTTATTATTTTTATTATTTTATTCTTATTAACGTGAACGACGTAATTCAGAGATCTTGATGCCTCGAATGCGCCATGTAGGGGCGTTGGTCGTATTGGATGAATAGACAAATGCTATTTGTGTGGCGGAACTGATATAGTCTGTCATATCAATTTCCTTGGATTCAGTGTAACGTGGCGGAACGGTACCTGTTCCATATTGTGGTATGGCTACTTCTTGCCATGAAGTAGCATCTGTTTTGATCATCAAACGAAGTTGTGAAGGTGCATCTGTGGTGTTCAAATGATAGTGACTAAACGAAAGCTTGGGACTCGTAGCATTGGAAGATTTGAAATCAATGCTTGGGGATACCAACCATACTTCGCTATCGGTCAAATCACTTTTGGCTTGTACGTATGAACCGTTGGCATCGCTACCTGTAGTCCAAATAGCTGCACTGCCCGTATGTGCTTCTACTTTCCAATCTCCTAAACCATCTGTGAACTCACTTTGCAAATAGTAATAATCTTTTTCTGGATATGCCATCAGGTTGTTGCTCGCATAAACGTATGCTTCTCCTTTTCCAGTGGTCTCTATTGTACCATTGTAATTGGTAATCTTACCGTAGATGACAACGTAATCGCCAACGGCTAATTGGTCCAACGATGTGAATTTCTCTCCTCCGATGCCATATACTTGGTATGCCATGAAATCACTGGTGGAGTTATGGGTGTCCTGGATATAGAAAGAAGCGTTGCCATATTGCTTGACACCATCTTCGTGTTTGCTATTGAAACTTTTGATAAATCCTTTGATGTAGTAGAAACCAGTGCTGGTGCCTCCAGGACCTAACTCTCTGCCGATTTTTCGTGCCTCAGAAACAGTGATGGCTTCACTGGGGATATTCATGCCTGTAGTGTCCACGTCTATCGGTGGAGCAATATAGTGGTCATCTATGGGGAACTGTGGAAATGATGATGACTCGGAGCATGCTACCATTCCTCCCAACAATAGGGTGACTGCGATTGAAATAAATGTATTTTTGATGTTCATGTGCGTACAATAGTTGGTATAATAACACAAAATAACGTGCAAAGGTATGCTTTTTATATTATATGTGCAAACCTTTTGGCTAAAAAACGTTTTTTTTGCAAAAATATTTTGTTGTATCCAAAAATAATTGTACCTTTGCGCGCTCTTTTTTGAGTGGCGACGAATCATCTATGGGATGTGGGGCTTGAAAAAGCTCTTGATATAGTCTCGAAGATGTGCGATAGATCGTCCGTCAAAGCATTTTTATAACTAACTTTTAGGAGGATAAAACTATAGCAAATCCGCAAAATGGCCAACAACGTCGTGGCCGAGTAGAAAAAGAATTCCCTAATAGAATCAATGATAAGATTCGTGGGGTGAATGAAGTTCGCCTGGTGGGCGACAATGTAGAGCAAGGAGTGTATTCCTTTCAGCAAGCTATGCGTATAGCAGATGATATGAATCTTGACCTTGTAGAGATTTCTCCTAATGCAGCGCCTCCAGTATGCCGCATTTTGGACTATCAGAAATTTTTGTACCAAAAGAAGCGTAAGGAAAAAGAGCAAAAGGCCAATTCTGCTAAAGTGGTTATCAAAGAAATTCGATTTGGACCACAGACAGATGAACATGATTACAACTTCAAGTTGAAGCATGCGCAGGAGTTCTTAAAGGACGGCAACAAGGTAAAAGCGTATGTGTTCTTTAGAGGAAGAAGTATTTTGTTCAAAGAGCAAGGAGAGTTGCTTCTCGCGAGATTTGCTGCCGATTTGGAGAGTTATGGTAAAGTAGAGGCTGTGCCTAAGCTTGAAGGCAAGCGAATGATAGTGAATATTTCGCCCAAGAAGTGATACAACAAATGATCTGCAGGCTACCAATGGCTGCCTGGGATCTAAAATAATAACAATTAAAATTTTTAACAAAATGCCAAAGGTAAAGACTAATTCCGGTGCTAAAAAAAGATTTACTCTTACCGGAACCGGTAAAATTAAGCGTAAACACGCTTACAAGAGTCACATTTTGACTAAAAAAACCAAGAAGCAAAAACGCAACTTGACTCACGTTGCAATGGTGGATCAATCCAACATGCGTTCAGTACGCGAAATGTTGTTGCTCCGCTAAGTTATTAACCACCAAAAAAATGTAGTAAAACTATGCCAAGATCAGTAAATCACGTTGCTTCGCGCAATCGTCGCAAAAAGATCCTAAGCCTCACAAGAGGTAATTTTGGTGGCCGTGCCAATGTATGGACAGTTGCCAAAAACACTTGGGAAAAAGGTCTACAGTATGCTTATCGTGACCGTAAGAACAAAAAACGCTCTTTCCGTGCTCTATGGATTCAACGTATTAACGCTGCAGCTCGCCTTGAAGGACTAAGCTATAGCCAGTTGATGGGAGCGCTTAAGAAAGCAGGAGTAGTTATCAACCGCAAAGTCTTAGCTGACTTAGCGATGAACCACCCACAAGCGTTTAGTGCTATCGTAGCAAAAGCAAAAAATTCGTTGTAATAATGAAGTGACTAACTAAATAAGGTGTCTCAACTTGCTAAAGTGCGTGACACCTTATTTATTGTAATGAAAACAGTTTGGATAATTAAATTATAATGATATGAAAAAGTTATTTCTTCTATTGTTTGCCGTATTCACCATTTCTACTGTGATGGCAGATAAAAATGAGTTTCGTTATGTGGATGCAACAGAGTTTCGCATCATCAACAAAGGATGGGATAATACTGCTACTCCTTATTGCAGACTCCCACAGTACATGCAAGATTCCTGTCGCAAGAATCAATGGTGGTTGTACAATCACTCATCAGGAGTTGCAATCCGTTTTGCGACCAACTCGGTGAGAATAGCAGCGCATTATAACTTGATTAACAATTTCCATATGCAACATATGGCAATGACTGGTATCAAAGGTACAGACTTGTACTATTTGAATGAAGAGTCGGGTGTATGGGAGCACGTAAATACAGCGCGTCCACAAGAGAGAAATGGTAAGGCCGATTCGATTCAGTCAAAAGTGTATGTAGAGAACATGGACGGCAAGATGCACGAGTTTATGTTCTATTTACCATTGTACGATGGTATCAATTGGTTCCAAATCGGTGTGGACTCTGGTGCAGTGATTACCAAGCCTCAAGTTGAAAACCCAAGAAAAGGCAAAATTGTTTGCTATGGAACCAGTATTATGCAAGGTGGTTGTGCAAGTAGAACAGGTATGGTATCTACTTCTATGATACAACGTGAGTACAACTTTGAATGTGTCAACCTTGCTACTTCAGGTGAAGGCAAGATGGACTATTACATGGCAAGAGCGATGGCTACTATAGAGGACGCGATATGCTATGTCATCGACCCTATCCCTAACTGTACTCGTGATATGTGTGATACACTTACTTATGGATTTATCAAAATTTTGCGTACCCTTCGTCCTGAGGTTCCTATTATTATGGTAGAGGGTCCTATCTATCCATATGCTCGTCACGATAATTTCTTCAAGAAATACTTGCCACAAAAGAATGAAGCTTGGCGCAAGAACTATGAGCGTCTCAAAGCTGAAAATCCTAAAGGATTGTATTATGTGCCATGCGATGACTTGACAGGTCCTAACATGGATGGTACAGTGGAGGGCATTCACTTCACGGACTATGGTTTCAGAGCGTATGCAGATATCTTGGAGATTTATATCAAGCAAGCGTTGGACGATACAGGCGTGGATTATGGTTTGAAACCAGCCTATAACATTGTAAGAAACAGTAAATAAAATAGTAGATACAACATAAATGGCATTTGAGTCATTCATGCTTCCTTAAGTGTATGTAACAAATAGGCGATATTTGTTACATACACGTTGGTAAAAAAAGTATGCTTTTTTGGGGGTGATGTTTGACGATGGATGTTGTAATATACTTAATAGATAAATCATATTATATATTAGATAAATCATATATTATATATTTGGTTGTTTTTAAGGTAAAAATTTATTCATTCAACACATGAAAATGAAAAAAATCTTTTCAATTCTGATGTGCATGATTGCTACAATGGCATTGCATGCACAAGTGCAAACTGTTTCAGGAACAGTTGTTGATGCAGACAATCAAGAACCGCTGATTGGTGTATCCGTTTTAGTTGAGGGTACATCAGTGGGTACGGTTACTGATTTGGATGGAAACTTTGCTGTCAGTGCAAAAACTGGTGCAGTACTCCAACTCTCTTATGTGGGTTATACCACATTAAGTGTTGAGGTAGGCAAACGTGCCAACCTTGGAACGCTTAAGTTGGAAAGTGAATCACAAACCTTGCAAGACGTTACGATTACTGGACAAATTGCTGTTCAACGTAAGACACCTATTGCAGTGAGTCAAGTTACTGCTCTTGAGATTGAAGAGCGTCTTGGTGGTGGTGAGTTTGTAGAAGTATTGAAAAACACTCCTGGTGTGCATGCCAATTCAGGCGGTGGCGGTTGGGGTGATAGCGAAATTTGGATGCGTGGTTTTGACAACACCAATATCGCTATGATGATCAACGGTGTACCTATGAATGGTATGGAAAACGGCAAGGTATATTGGTCCAACTGGCAAGGTTTGGCTGACGTTACCTCAGTGATGCAAACACAACGTGGTTTGGGTGCTTCCAAAATGAGTGCACCTTCTGTTGGTGGTACCATCAATATCGTTACCAAAGGTTTGGATGCTAAGAAAGGCGGTACATTCTCCTATTCATTGGGTGATAATGGTTACAACAAAGTCTCTTTCTCTGTTTCTACTGGCTTGATGGAAAATGGTTGGGCTATTACCGTAATGGGTGCTCGCACTTGGGGTGATGGTTATATCCAAGGTACAAGCTTCGAAGGATACAACTATTTTGCCAACATTGCTAAACGTATCAACGAGAACCACCAATTGTCTTTGACCGCGTTTGGTGCACCACAGGAGCACTATCAACGTTCTTCTGGTCTTACCATGTCCGAGTGGAACAATGTACGCAAATACATGAAAGATGGTATGCACTTCTCTCGTTACAACCCTACTTATGGTTATGATGATTTTGGCAACCAAAATTCTGCAAACTATAACGTATATCACAAACCACAAATTTCGTTGAACTATATCTGGCAAATTGACCACAAATCTTCATGGTCAACCACAGCTTATGTGTCATTGGGACGTGGTTATGGTCGTACTGCAGAACCAGGTCTGAACTCTTCTTATAGCTATACCGACCTCACATACGGTGCCAACTATGGTACATTGTCACATACCTTCCGCCGTGCTGATGGTACGTTCGATTACGGAGCAGTAGAATGGGCCAACAATCCTGATAACCCAATCTATGATCCTAACTCAGAATCTTATGAGAAAATGTATGCAGGTTCACAATTGGTAATTTGTGAGAATCGTAACGACCATAACTGGTATGGTTTGACCTCCACTTATACCAACAAGTTTGCTGATATGTTTGATTTCTACGCTGGTATTGATGTTCGTTACTACCAAGGTAAACACAATGCAACTATTTCAGACCTCCTCGGTGGTGAGTATTTTATCGACGCTACACGTGCCAAAGTGAAAAGCATCAACAATGCGGCTGCACTCGATCCTATGTGGCAATATGAGAAATTGACTATCGGTGATATCGCATACCGTAATTACGATGGTTTTGTAGTACAAGAAGGCGCTTATGCTCAATTGGAGTACAACAAAAATCGTTGGTCTGCTTTCATCAACGGATCTATTAACTACAACCACTATTGGAAAGTGGACTATTTCTACTACGATGCCGAGAAAGGCAAATCAGAAGTGCTTGGTTTCTTGGGTGGAACCATCAAAGCAGGTGCCAACTATGAGTTCAATAGACACCACAATGCATTTATCAACTTAGGTTATATCTCACGTGCACCAAACTTGGACTATGGAGCATTTATGAATGCAAGTACCAGTAACGCAGTGAACGTTGAGGCTAAGAACGAACAAATTGCAAGTGCTGAGATTGGTTATGGCTTCCACAATGAATATGTGAACGTGGCTGTGAATGGTTACTTCACCGAGTGGATGGACAAAACCATGACCAAATCTGGAACATTGAACGACCCTGCGCAAACAGAGTATTTCATGAACATGACGGGTGTTAATGCTCGCCACATGGGTCTTGAGTTTGAGGTGAAAGCTCGTCCTACCAAATGGTTAGAGATTTCTGCTATGTTGTCACTCGGTGACTGGAAGTGGGATAGCGATTCTGTCAAGGGTTATATCTATGACAAACACGGTCAAGCACTCACTATGGATGCTGAGATTACCGATCCAGGTGCTCCTAACCATGGTTGGGCTCTTATCAACATGAAGGGTATCAACGTGGGTGGTTCTGCACAAACAACTGCTAACTTGGGCGTTACATTCAAACCATTCAAGGGCTTCCGCATCGGTGCTGAATATACGTTGTATGATCGCAACTATGCATACTATTCATTCTCTGGTAGCAACCTCCAATTGGGCAAAGCAATGAACTTGCTCGAGCCATGGCGCATTCCTACCTCAGGTAGCATGGATATGCGTGCATCCTATAGTTTCAATATCGGTGGTGTGAGAGCAACACTTTCTGGTAACATCAACAACGTACTCAACCAACTCTATATAGAGAAGGCATGGAACCCATCTACCGTTTCAGAAAACATCACAGAGGTGAACGCAAACAATGTGTATTTCTACTTTGCCAAAGGTTCTACATACAACATCCGTTTGAAACTTAACTTCTAATCACTTGAGAAGATTTGAAACTTTTAAACATTGAAACGTTTTAATTTTTAATGATAATGAAAAAAGTATTATTTTTCCTCGCAAGTGTGCTTGTGTTTGCGTCATGCGAGAATTACTATATTGACCAAAATTTGGGTGGTAGCGATTTCAATCCAACGGATGTTCGCACCATTGATTATACCCTTACCGATGCTGACTACAAGTCCATCGTGAGCAACAAGGACAACATCGCTCTTGCCCTTGCAGAGTGCACCGCAGAAGACTCTTCTGCATACACCGCATTCTTGCAAATCGCCATTGACATGGCTTTCAACAAGATTGCTGTGGCTGATGTATATGTACCAGCTTTCTTGGGTGCTAAGTTCCCACAACTATCCAAAGGTTCTCTTTTCAACATCACATACAATACTTGTGAAGGAGCTCCTGCTTATTTGACTACATTCGCCAATACCACCAAGTATGCCTTGTCAGCAGCTGATTATGAGACTATCTGGGGTGGCAAGAAAGGTATCAACTACCTCACTCCTGCTACGATGATGCAACTCTCTTCTGTACTTCCTGCAGAAGGAGAAGAAGGTGCTTTACTTGCTGTAGTATATGACTACAAAGATAGCGAACCATCTTTTGGTGGTGGCAGTGATGATGACGATGAGGAAACTCCTAAAGGTTTCTTTGATGGCACACCAGAGACACGCGGTTACTGGACTCCTGCTGAGGTGATGGCTGCATACGCTGCTGGTACATTGAAAGAAGGCGATTCACTGAAAGTAGGTGGTATTCTTGGTGAGTGGTACTCTAAGAGTTTGAATACAACCTATGGCAACTTGGACTACTATCTCTACGATCAAGATGGTACTTCAAGATTTGAGATGTGGCGTTCGTTCTCTCTCAATAGCGCACTTTGGGCTTCGTATGATTTTGTGGATGTAACAAATGCTACCGCTACAGACGTTAATGGTTTTTCTATCACAGTAGGTGATACCATTATCGGTATTGGTGCGTTTAAGTACTATGCAGATTACGATGTATATGAATTTAATTCGGGTTGTTATATCGTAGAGCATCGTCCAGCAGCTACTCCATCTGCTGCTCCTAAGAAAGTAGCTGCGGCTGCTAATGGCAAGAAAACCGTACTCTATCAATACACCAATGGCAAATGGTCTGCATACAAAAACTCAGATGCTACAGTGGTAGTATTGCCAGAGGAAGTATATTCAGCAGTAGGATTCAATTACCTTTTAGATAAGAACAAAGATGTTCTCACTACTTTCTTGGCTCAAGAATATCCATATGCTCAAGTTGGTAAGGCTTATACTGTAGTATATGTTTCTACCAAAGAAGGCGTTTACAATGCCAAAGAGTTTATCTATGATGGCACTGCTTTCGTGGAGAACCTTGGTATGAGTACTGCCACCACAACATTCTCTTTGAGTGATGTGTGGGGTTCTACCATCTACTACAAACAATACATCATGGGTGAGGGCCAAGGCAAATTGACTATCCAAGACGTGAAGTTGCAAGATCCATTGACCTATGTATGGTACTATTCTGCTGCCTATGGTATGTGTGCATCTGCATACAAGGATGGTGCAAGCTACGACAGCGAATCATGGCTCGTAACACCAATGATTGACCTTACACGTGCCAAAACTCCTCAATTCAGTTTCGACCAAGCCTTCAACAAGGCTCCTAACTTCACAGAGGAAGCTGCTGTGTTCGTTTCTACCGATTATGTAGATGACGTGACTACCGCTACTTGGACACAATTGGAGTGGAATACCAACGAGGATGGTACACTCAATGTACCAGGTGGTACATCATGGGTATTCCAACCATCAGGCTACTTTGATATGTCTGCATACGTAGGTGAAAAGATTCACATTGCATTCCGTTATACCACCTCAAATGGTGTTTCAGGTACTTGGGAAATCAGAAACCTACTTCTCAGCGAACCAGAGAACTAATGCTATCCTATAGATATGCAAAGCGGGGCGTCATCTGATGCCCCGCTTGTTTATTATGAATCAAATGTCAACGACAGTTGCGTTTGCCTATTCCTGCGTTACCATTTGGATATACTTGACGATTTGTTCAAATAGGAAATTGGGTTGGTCTTGTGCTGGAGTGTTGATGGTCAAGTCGTAGATGTTTTTTTCTGTATATCGACCAGTCTTGAAACCCGCTTGGATATACATACCCATGTAGAGCATCGTAAGGCAAGGATTTTGTGTGAGGTCAATTAGCAAATCGTACTTGCGTGCTTGAACTGTTTCACGGATATTGCTTTTGGGCCTTTCTGTGAAGAAACATATATCTTTTTTGTCAGGCATAGTAAAAACATCCACTTGTTTGCCTTCGCTTTCTAATAGGTGTTTGATATTGCTCACATCCCCTTTATCTATGAGTATGACAACCTTGTGCATTTGTTTCCAAGGAAACAAGTGAATGGTGCGTTTGGGTTGATGCTTTAGGATGAGTTCAAATATTTTCTCTTGCAGTTTCATAAACGAGTTTTAAGGATTTTAAGGGTTCAAAGGAAGTTATACTATTGCGTTTCAAAAACCCAGCTGAGTTAGTCCTCTATGAGTTTTAGGAATGCATCTTCATTCATCAATGCGATGCCTAAACTTTCTGCTTTTTTCTTTTTCTCAGGTCCCATATTTTCTCCTGCCAATACGAAACTTGTTTTCTTACTGATAGACCCTGCATTTTTACCGCCATGTGCTTCTATCATTGCTTTGTATTCGTCTCGTGAGTGTTGAGAAAAGACGCCTGAGATGACGATGGTTTTGCCCTCCAATCGGTTGGATAATTCGGTAGGTTGCAACGCTGTTGTTTCAAACTGTACTCCTGCCGATAGTAGGCGCTGTACGATATCTAAGTTGTGCAAGTCGTTGAAGTAAGCGATGATATTGTTTGCTATTTGTTCGCCCACATCTTCTATTGTGATGAGTTGTTCGAGGCTTGCCCATTGGAGCTGCTCAATGCTTGGGTAGCGTTTGGCAATCTTTTTGGCAGTTGTTTCTCCTACCATGCGAATGCCTAATGCAAATAGTACGCGTGCCCAAGGTATTTTTTTGCTTTCTTGAATACTGTTTAATATGTTTAGTGCCGATTTGTCTCCCAGTCGTTCTTGGCGGGCGATATCTTGTTGAGTTAGGTCATAGATATCTGCTATGTTGTTGAGCAATCCTTGTGAGTAGAGTAGGTCAATAGTCTCGCTACCTAATCCTTCTATGTTCATGGCTTTGCGTGATACAAAATGCTCTATTTTTCCTTTTATTTGGGGAGGACACCCTGCCTCATTGGGACAACGCCATGCCGCCTCACCTTCTACTCTTACCAATGATGCGCCACATTCTGGACACACTGTAGGGAATTGATATCCCTCGCCTTTAACCGCCACACCATCGCCTTGGGAGGACTCTTTTCCTATAATCTTAGGAATGATTTCTCCTCCTTTTTCTACCCATACCATATCCCCCTCTTGGATATTGAGTTGTCGAATAAAATCCTCGTTGTGTAGGGTTGCCCTTTGTACGATGGTGCCAGATAGTTGGATGGGTTCCAAGTTGGCCACTGGTGTGACAACGCCTGTTCGTCCTACTTGGTAGGATATATGTTTGAGTTTTGTTAATTGTTTTTCTGCGGGGAACTTGTATGCGATAGCCCATCGTGGACTTTTGGCTGTGTATCCCAATTCGTCTTGTTGGTGTAGGTCATTTACTTTGAGTACGATGCCATCTGTAGCGACGGGAAGTTTTTTGCGTTCAATGTCCCAGTAGTGTATGAAGTGCATCACTTCGTCTATGGAGTGGCATAGTTGAGTGGCATCGCTCACGGGCAACCCCCATTGGGCAGCCTGTGCCAAACGTTGTTGGTGTGTGGGGATGGCGACGTCGTTGCCAGGGATATAGTACAAGTAGGCACTCAAGCTTCTTCTGGCTACTTCTTGTGTGTCTTGTAGTTTGAGCGTGCCACTTGCGGCGTTTCTTGGGTTGGCGAACAAACTTTCTTCTTGTTCGAGACGCTCCTTGTTTAGACGTTCAAAACTCTCCCATGACATCAGCACTTCACCTCGTATCTCTACATGTTGGGGAGGGGTGCTTGTTTTTAGTTGTTTGGGGATGTTAGGAATGGTAAGTATATTGTTGATAACATCGTCTCCTTGTGTCCCATCGCCTCGTGTGAGGGCACGTGTCAGTTTGCCATTTTCGTACCATAGACTGATGCCCAAACCATCGTATTTGAGTTCGCATACAATCTCTACATTGGTAGGGAGTTTGCGCAGCCACTCTTCTATTTCTTCTCGGCTATATGTGTTCGCCAAGGATAGCATGGGGTAGCGGTGTTTGACTTGTTCAAAGCCACTGCGTGATTTTTTTGTATGATGGGATTGTGGTTGTCCAAATAAATCACTTCCTACATGTTGTGTCGGGGAGTTGGGGTCGTACCACTCGGGGTGTTCTTGCTCCAATTGTTGCAACTGTCGCATTTTCTCATCAAACGCAAAATCGGATAGGGTAGGTGCATTCAATACATAGTATTGATAATTCGCATCCTCTAACTCTTTGCGGAGATTCAAGAGCAAGGTGTATTGATTTTTCTCTTGTTCAGTCATAGTTATTGAACGAGCATTTTGACGCGTTTGAGTTGTTGGTTATGGAATAGGTGTATGATATACATGCCACAAGGTAATGTGCCGGTATGTAGGGTAAATAGGTCGCTATCAATCTTCTTTTGCGTGATCAGGTTACCATTGATGGAATAGATGCGTAGGTATCCTCCAGCGGCATTTTTGATACATATGTCGCTTCGGTTGAGCAAAACATCCATGGTGTTGACGATAGGCGCAAGTGTAGATACGGCGGAAAGTTTGAGTCCTACCAATACGGGGTCATGGTCGCTACTGCGGAACATGGTTTGGTCGTTGGACTTGTCGTAAGTATATTGGTCCAATTCATCCGAATTGATATGGTAGGCAACCATTCCTGTTACTTGTGGGAGTAGGGTACTATTGCACAAAGCATGGTCCAAATAACCAGCCTCATTGCGATAGGTATAACTATAACTGGAGTCGGCATGGAAATATCTATGTAGGTCAATCATACCACTATCTACCAACAGTCGGATTGGGTCCTCTTTGCCGTATGCGTTCAAGTCTCCCATGATCAGGATATCATTCTCTTGGTATAGTGTGCGATTGTTGCGATATTGTGTCAGTACGGATGCCGATTCTTTGACGCGTGCAGCATTGTAACTACCTTGTCCATCTCCTTGGTCTGCATCGTTTCCGCTGCCGCTTCCTGATTTGGCTTTGAAGTGGTTGATGGAATAGATAAAGCGTTCTCCACTTTGTTTGTGTTCGAATAGTTGCATGTATTTGCGGTTGCGCACCCCTGTGTTGTTGACTCTCAAGCTCCCTTTGGGCTCAATGACATCGCTGCAATAGACGTATCCCGCTTTGGTATAACTACCATTAGCACTTCCTCCATCATTCACATAGGTAAAGGTGCGTCCTGTGTAACGTGTTAGGTCGGTCGCTATCTCGTTAAGAGCCGATTGCCCTTGCTCTATTTCTACCAAACCGTATAAGTCGGCATTTATTTTTGCCAACGCTTTGCTCACTTTGGCTCTTTGTTTGGCATGGTCACTTGCATCATCAGGTCCATAACCTGTTCCAAAGGACTCTACCAAGTAGTATTCCAAGTTCATGGCGCAGACCAGAACATCATGTTTGCCTTTGTAGTCAATGGAAAGGGAGTCGTATCCTCTTTCCAAATCGCTTCTACTATTACCGACCCATTCACCGCTCACGAATGCCAAACTGCCATTGTTGACTTTCACTGTTAGGTTGCGTAGTATTTCACCTGTTCGGTGATATCCAGCGATGCCAGTTATTTGAATGGTTCCATTGTAGTTGAGTGAAAGGGTGGATGAGTAGTCGCTTGAACCAGGGAGCACTTGGTTGGTAGGGGTGTAGATGCGTCGAGGGGAAATAGTATATTTGCCTCCATAGTTGCTACATACGTACCAATGGTTAGAGAACGATACCGTTTGACCTATATAGGTGTTTAGGTCTGTTTTAACCCATGTTTCTGGATTATTGATATGAATGGTTTGTTGAGCATATATAGCATAGGATAGAAGAATCATGCTTGTCAGGCAAACCATTCGTTTGATGTACTGTTTTAGTAGATAATAGGGTGTGTGTGTCATAGGATAGTAATGCGTTATGAATGTGTGTTCAATAATACTTTTCTTTACATTCTTCACCGCCTGCAAAAATACAATTATTTTTTCAAATACCAAAATATCAGAGAAGAATTACGGATATAGGTGAGAGTGGCTTCGCATGGTTTACCGTATCAAAGATGTTTGTTTATAAGGCGTGCTTTCTGCAAATAATCACTGTTTCCCTGTGACAACCGTGTTCCTCCTTTGGTGTAATGATGCGGTATTACAGCATTCGTAAAAATATTGATATTTTACATATTGATAAATGAAATATAGATTTTTTATTAAAAATGAGTTATTTTTTAAGGGGACTATTGTATTTCTGTGAAAAATATTGTAAATTTGCGCCCTTAAAATGATTATTTTTGACTATTTGTATTTACACCATCTATGATAGAATTGTAGTGTATGCAACACAATCGAAATCATAACCATTTGTGGTTCCAAAGTAATATTGTTATTATTTTGCTATTTGTATGTACGTTTGTGGGCGCAGAAATGCAGGCTGCCAAGTTGTACAACTCTTCTCCGATACATTATTTCCGTACTGATTTGGGAGTGGGTTTCGATTGCGATTTACAATACCAAAAGGGACAGCCTGGCATAGAAGATTTGTTGAGTAGCAAAGGTGTGAAGACGGGCCTTACATTGGGATATCGCCTTAAATACCAACATTTTATCTTCGATGTTGGAGTGGGTGCCAATTATGGATACAAGGTTAATGATGTAGCCGATCGTTTCGATGCTTACGAGAGAAAAGACTCGGATGGGGATACCTTTTTAGGTGAAGATGCTTGGAGAGAAAGAGGGTTCTATTACAACAATATTGCCTTGACAGTACCCCTTCTATTCGGTGGGGAATGGAATCGCTTCTATTTCCTATTAGGCGCCAAATTGGATTTCAATCTCCAAACGAACGTTAAAGAGAAAGGACTTTATACCCTTATAGGTTGGTACGATTATTATCTCGATCCTTTTGAAAACATGCCCAATCATGGGTTTGTGACAGATGAACCGTATCAAACACCGACACTCAATATGCCCAATACGTACCAAGTAGCTGCATGTTTGGAGTTTGGATACCGTCTAACGGGTAGCCAAACCGTATATGCTGTGATGACACGTCAGCCTGCTGTGGATGTGTATTTGGGTGCATTTGTGGAGTATGGGGTGCTGCATAATACGGTGTTTACTCCGCTTACGGTGGGGGTGAAAGCGACCATGACCGTTGAGGTCAAACCTAAACTTGGATGTGTAATGTGTAAAGAATTGTAGTCTATGAGAAGATTATTCTATTTATGCTTGGTCTCTTTGGTGGTTGGCACGTTGCATGCCAAAGACACAATCACTATGGCTGATTTGCCATATTTCTTTGATTTTGAGGACCAAACAGAAATGAGCAATTGGACGCTCAACAAAGAAGCTGCTACGGCCAACGAGTGGCATGTAGGGGCTTATGATGCATATACAGGACAATACTCCATGTATGTTTCCTGCGATTCAGGCAAAACGAACACCTATACAGGCACAAGCAATATCGTCGTGGCATATCGACCTATCAGACTGGATGCGGGCGAATATGATATCGCTTTTGACTACAAGGGCGAAGGAAATGGCAATAATGGATTCTTGAAAATCTTCCTTACCAATAGACCAGAGCAGTTTATCAAGTGCTTGGCTTCTTTTTCCGAACCTACTTGGTATAGCTCGGCTGTGAATTGCTTGAACAAAATACAGAAACTCAATGGTGCTACCAAATGGTTGCACTATCAAGATAAGTTTACTTTCCCTGCGGCATATGACAACAAAAAAATGTTCCTTGTCTTGGCATGGGAGAACAATAGTTCCAAAGTAGATTATTCTTCTATCATGTTGGACAACTTGCAGATTGCCAAGAAACCCAGCAATAATAGTTATCCCAACAATGTCTATGTCTCCACCAATGTTTTGGGAGCCAGCGTGGCATGGTTAGGATCGGCTGACTCGTATGATATACGCTATCGAAACAAAGAAGATACGGTCTGGTATGCAACTTCTTCTACCGAAGCCAAAGTTGATTTGCCAGGCATACAATCGGGTGCATACGAGTTTTGGATTAGTGGTACAAAGGGACAAGATAAGTCCGTATATACGGTTTTCCCTACCGTATATGTTTATCCGACGGACTGCTTTGATATGCTCAATATGTACACGGCCACCTTTGAAACGGGTACTTGGAAATCAGGGGCTGCCAAACGTATTCAGGGTAGAGAGCGCGTGGATGATGGCCCCAAGAGTATTGTGAGTCGTCATACTACTCACTTCGACCATAATGAGGTTGATCCACGTACTATAGTGAAGAATGGCAAAGATACCGTGGCATGCCTCAAGACTGTTCCGGAGGATGAGTTTGGCTCTATACGGTTGGGCAACTGGGATACAGGTAGTGAATATGAGTCTATTACATTCCAATATACTGTTGAGTCGGACAAGAATGCGGTGTTGTTGTTACGCTATGCAATGGTGTTGGAAAATCCCAATCACTCTGCCAGATCTCAACCTCGATTTACATTGGATATCTTGGATGAAAAAGGAGTGAGTATAGACGGTGTATGTGCTTCAGTGGACTTCCACGCACCCACAACCGACGAGATGAAATTGCCTGAGATACAGAAACTATGGCATACCTCCACTTGGGTAAACGAGTCAGGTACCCGCTGTACAGTCAATTGGCAAGATTGGAAAACCATAGGTATTAGCCTCGAAAAATATATAGGTCAGACCTTAACCGTAGTCTTCACTTCGTATGACTGTGATCAAGGGGGACACTTTGGATATGCTTACTTCACTCTCAACTGTACTCGTTCTGACGTAGATGGTTTGCCTTGGGGAGATGGTAGTACGACGCAAGAGTTCGTGGCTCCCAAAGGATTTAACTATGCATGGTTCAATGTGAATGACACCTTGTGTAGGGATACGATATCGGAAGAGAGAAAATTTTATGTGCACGAGAGCGATACGAATACTTATGTATGCCATGTCACGTTCCCATCCAATCCTGAGTGTGGGTTTACGTTTGATGCATGTGCCAAGCCTCACAACCCTATTGCGGAGATACAATGGGAATGGTTGCCAGACGATTGCAACAACGGATATTTCATTCGCAATGCCAGTCATATTGGACTAACCAATCAAATTACTGGAGAAGTAGAGCATCGCTACGACAAAAAGACCGATTTCTCTCGCTGGACCTTGCCCGATGGTACGACAACCGACTCGCTACTCTATGATGGCTTGTTTATACCTATAGGAGACGAGGGAGATACCCTCACATATAGCCTCTGGACAGCGGTAGAAGCCAACGACTCACTCTATCAAGATTCGGTAACGATAACCATCGTGATTCCTGCCATTGGAACCATCGAACAACACCACGACCGTGTAATCTGCCAAGGCGATTCCATCGAGTTCCCATTTGGTAGCGGAAAGATGGTTACGCAGATGGGCACCTATACCGACAGTCTCGTATCAGACGTGACAGGATGTGATAGCATCATCTTCTTGCATCTTACAGTACATGAACCCATTCGAGTAGAATTGTACGATACTATATGCGAGATGGGCACCTACGATTTTGAAGGAATGACGTTGGTCAAAGGAGGTACCTACCACAAGACCTTGACCTCTGCAGTGACAGGATGCGATAGCATACGAACCCTATTCCTCGCGCAAGCACCAAGGCCTCAGATTCATTTGCTGGATGCAGATATTTGTGGAGACGAACCTTTGGTATTCCAGACAGTAGGTTCGGAATATATTGATAGTTTCCTCGTGTCTGTACCAGGACAACAAGATTTCGTTTTCCAAGCCAGACAACCCAATCTCCAACTTACCATACAACCTGGCGTTCTCAAAGCCAATCGCTATCAAGCCTATGTGGTCAGTTATATGTCATGGTGCGAATCATACACTGATACCATTCATTTCAATATATCGCTCAGTAGCAGTGTTGTAGAGGCGAAGTTTGACGATGTACTTGCATTATTGAACGAAAAATACAATGGTGGTTATTATTTCCAATCCTACCAATGGTATGCGGACGGAGAATTGATTCCAGGAGCTACCCATTCCTACTACTATGCACCTGGATTGGATTATGAGGTCGATTACTCGGTGTTGGTGACCTTGGTTGATGGTACAAAATTATGGGTTTGTCCTTTTACCTTCTTGTCACAACGTCCAGAACGCTTTGAAGAAAAGACAGATATTGCTCGCATTGTTCAAGCGGGCGAACCGATACAATTGAACCAACCCCAAGAGGCTGTAGCCTATTGGTACGACATGACGGGGCGCTTGATTCAAAAACAGCCATTATCATCAGAACAACTGCTTGTTCACAGCCCACAACAAATTGGATATTACATATTACGCGTTATCGGGGTACAAACATCCTACACCGAACGAATAATAGTGAAATAAATTTTTTATTAACTAAAATAACACGCTTATGAAACAAAAACTATCTCGTATGCTGTTTATAGCTTTTGCAACGCTATTCAGCATGGCAAGTTTTGCTCAAAAATCAGTGTTGAGCGAAGATTTTTCAAGCGGCAAGTTACCTACAGGTTGGAAACAAACTGGAGTTATTTGGTCGTTTGAGGACGGAGCAGTCTTCAGTACCACGCTAATCAATGGTGTGGATACATTGATTACTCCTATGGTCAACATTTCTGAGCTCAACAAACCAGTAGTGAGCATTGAGTTTGAGTTGCCCGCGGTCAAAAACGTTACGGACACGGTAATCGTTCTTTATAGATTGGCCGCCAACCAACCTTGGATGACCTTTGACTCATTACCACAGGCTAACGAAAGACAACAATGGACAGTGGAGCTATCCAAAGAATTGGTAACCGACGTTCAATTGGCTTTTGTAGGTAAAAATGCTTCGGCAGGCGGAGCGAAGATTTTCTATCTCGCAATTGAGAACATGAGTGAATGTGCCCAAGCACCACAAAATCTCAAGTACGAAGAGTTGAACTCTTCAGGAGTAATCCTCTCATGGGACGTATGTACAGCTTCTACCTTCAAAGGATACAACTTGAAAGTGTCAACCAAAGAATTGGAAGACCCTAACTTATTTGCAGGTGATATTGTTAATCTTACATCTGACCAACTCACGGACGAGTTCTATGATTTGACAGGTCAATTGCAAGCCAATACTACTTATTATGTTTACGTACAAAATGAGTGTATAGATAATGATATTAGTGCTTGGACCATGGGTACATTTACTACCCCATGTGAAGCCATTTCTATCCCTTATTATGATAACTTTGAGGGAGAGTTGAACGAATGCTATCAAATCTTCAAGGGCAAGAGTACTGCTAAAGCTATTGTTACCAATGCGCATGCATACGATGGCAACCAATCCTTGTATTTCTATTCTCCATCAGCTTCCGATACCTATTTCTACTTGCAAGAGTTGACGGGAGACGTGAAGAACTATCAAGTTACTTTCATGGGAGCCAACTTCCAAACGGGCAATTATGCGCGCTCTATTGAAGTAGGTGTAGCGGAGAATTTCGACCCTTCAACATATGTAATGCTCAAGCTCATTGAGTTGCCTGAATTGAATGAATGGGAACAAGTTTCCGTTTCACTCGCTGGATATACAGGTAACGGCAAGTATATCGTGTTCAAGTCTGGTAATGCTGAAAAGGCAAACTATTTCTACATGGATGACTTGAAAATTGAGCCAGCTGATGCATGCCCAATGCCAATGTTCTTAGGCGTGGAAAACGTCACCAGCTCTACAGCACAAATCCATTGGATCGAAGCTGGTAACGCTACCGAATGGAACTTGATTGTCAGCAAAAAAGAAATCACCGACTTTGATGCCATCGACCCAGAGGATAAAACCAACTATCCTATCGTCGCTTCTGTATCACAGAATCCATACACAGCTACAGGTTTGCAACCTAAGACCAAGTACTACGTGTATGTGCAAGCGGGATGTGCCAATGCACAATGGACCAAAGCAAAGACTTTCACTACCACACAAATGGTAAGTTATCCATATTTAGAAGCATTTGACAAGATGGCACCTGGTCTGTATTTGGACAATCGATATGCAATACCAGAAGGCT
This sequence comes from Paludibacteraceae bacterium, assembly GCA_017938155.1. Classification (GTDB taxonomy): domain Bacteria; phylum Bacteroidota; class Bacteroidia; order Bacteroidales; family Paludibacteraceae; genus Colicola. The sequence continues at coordinate 62,112 of JAGBCD010000027.1, forward strand.
GGGCGACAGGTTTGCGCTATGTCAGTGGCGGAGTGGATCGTACAGTTTCATCATGGAGTACCTCCTATGATAGCTATCTTCCATACATGGTGACCTCGCAAAACCACAACCTAACACCCTATGTTGCTGCAGCTTTGAGAGTCTATGGTTATAGTACCTCCTACTCTGGATTTGCTATCACACCAGAGATACCTGTAGCATCCTTGAAAGAGAAGATGATTTCTTTCTGGATGAATGCAAGTTCTACATCATATGGTGTGGTAGTAGCCATCGTGAAATCACAAGACACCGAGTTGCCCGAGGATAAGATGTACAAGGATACTGCCAACTATATTGCCATTGATACCATTTATGCATCAGTGCTCAACCAATGGGAGTATCAACAAGTGCCTATTTATGATTATGAAGGTTCAGGCAAGTATATCTTGTTCAGAACCATTGGAGGAACTGTAACAGCCTATGTGGACGATATAGAGATTGGTCCTGCAATCGACTTCTTTACGGCTAAGAACCTACAAGCAGAGGCTTTGAGTACTGCGCATATCAAGGCTACATGGCAAGACAAGGGTAGAGCACAATCATGGAAAGTGAAAGTAAGCACGACTCCTATCGACCCTGCTACAGCTACTGCGAACGTCTATGAAGGTACTGTGACTGGCACTACTTATGAGAACCAAACACTCAATGCCAATACTACCTACTACATCTACGTAAGACCGAATGGAGACGCTCCTGGCGTAGAATGGGCTGGTACAGAAGTGACCACCATGTACGGCATCAGCGAACTCCCATTCACTGAGACATTCGATGTAGATGGCGTAGAATACAAAACGGGTGCTGTGGCTAATCGTGGACCTCAATATTGGATTCTGGGTAATCCTAATCTTACCACGCCTTATGAAAAACAAACACAGGTACCATATCTGAATACAACAGCATGGAATAATCCTGTAGATGGAGTGACCACACCTTATTTATATATATATGGTACAAACTCCGCAACCAATCAAGGTGCATACGCTATCTTACCTGAGGTGTCTTGCGCGGATGTCAAGGATTTGGCATTGTCCTTCTATGGATACTACAATAGTACGACTACTACTGCCAACTATGCAGCAGCTGCCAATAAGCACTATGGAGTGATACACATCGGTGTTTTGGAGTCACCTACGGATATTACCAAAGAGGATAAGTTTGACAAAGTGACCAAGATTGCTACCGTAAGATGTGCCAAAGCAAAAACACCAGAACCATTTGTTGTGAACTTTGAAAATTACAAAGGTACAGGTAAATATATCGTACTTTATTCTGATACCAACAAGTACAACTACTTCTGTGTGGATAACCTCAAGCTGAACTACATCACCGCTCCACAACAAGTTAGCGATGTACACATGACATCCGTTACTACCAATTCAGCCAATTTGACATGGAAAGAGAATGGTGTGGCCACCAAATGGGATGTGAAGGTGTTTGACCATGCTGCCGAAGATATAGATAACGAGACACCTGTATTCCAAGCGCAAGTGTCCGATACCAAGGCTGTGGTAGCTACGGGATTGAAACACTCTACCAAGTACTATGCGTATGTTCGTTCACTCATGGGAACACAATTGGGTGAATGGTCTGTTGCTGGAACATTCTATACCGAATGTGCACCAATGGCATTGCCATTCTATGAGGACTTCAACGCATACGAGGTAGGTAGTACCAGCCTCAATACTTTGCCTCCATTCTATGGAATTAAGGTGTCAAAGGAAAACGTATCATATGCTTGTGCATATGTTAAGGCGGCTAATGGTTCTTATGCATATGCGCAAGACCATACATATGGCAAAGATGCAGAGAAGGGTGTGTTGTACATGAATTCATCTTATTCAGGACCTTACCAAGTATTCTTGATTTTACCTGAATTTGAAACCCCGCTCAACCAAATCAATGTGCGCTTCTATGGTGGATATTCTACTGCATGGGCACCTTCTGCATCTACTGCAGGTTATGTACAAGTGGGTTATATCGATTCGTTGGATCAATACCATCGCATCGAAGACTGCAAGTTCTTGATTAAGAACGAATACAACGAGTTCAACGTGGATTGCTCTTCTTTGCCTGCATCTGCCAAAGGTAGATTGTGCTTTGCAATGCCTAACTCTGAGGACGAAGTGAAACGCATTGGCGGTACATATGTATCGGGTGGAGTTACCAAACAAACGTGGACCGCATACATTGACGATGTATCCATCACTCCTATACCACTATGCAAGCGTGTAGAAGATGTCAAAACATCGGTTATTGAGTCCAACGCTACAACGATCTATTGGAACAAGATGTCAACCGAAACGGCTTACAATATCAAACTTGCTACCAAAGAGATCGACCCATTGACACAAGCAGGAGATGTTCTCGAGACACAAACAGACAAAACCGCCTTCCAATTCACATCACTCGAACCAAATACTACCTACTATGCGTATGTACAAACAGTAGATGCTGCGAAAGAGTGTACAGGTGAATGGAGCTTGCCATGTACATGGACCACGATGTGTGCTCCTTTGGCATATCCTTACTACGAAGACTTTGAGACAGGTTATGCAGAAAATGACTTGTACCAATGCGCTATACTCAATAGTAGTGCCAATGTAAAAGATTTTGCATTGCTCGACAAAACATCGGCTACAAGCTATCCTAACAAAGTGGAGGATGATTCCGAATTCTGTTTGGTACTCAAACAATCTGCGAAGGATAATATCCATTACTTCGTCTTCCCATTGCTGGATGTGGATAGCATCAAACACGCTCAATTGAGCATGTTCGTAGAACCACAATATGCTGGATGGCAACATTATGCTATCGGTGTGATGACCGACCCTTACGATGCTGCTACATTCGTAGAAGTGGCAAAAGACTCGGTATTGTATGATTCTAAAATCCACTCAGCAAGACCTTGGTACGAAAAGAGTTATACCTTCGAGTCTTATGTAACAGACTTTATGGGCAATGTCGGCAAGTATGTAGCGATACGTATTGATAACTACATTGGTACAACGGGTACTAGAAGTGCTGGACAAATGTATATTGATAACGTATCCATCCGTCCTATCGACAAATGTCCTAACCCAACCGAACTTGCTGTTGCACTCAACAAAGACGATGACCATGCATTGGACATCTCTTGGAATAGCATCGCAGAAGACGCTGACTTCCAAGTTTGCCTATTCAAGAGCAAACCTGCAGATATCAATACGGCTGTACCTGTTGTAGCAAAGACAGTACAAGATACTACTGCTACTACCATTGCTGGTTTGGAAGGCAACACTCCGTATTACGTAGTTGTTCGTATGGTATGTGGACAAGACGAATTTGGTCCTTGGTGCAAGGGTGCCAACATCCGTACAGGATGCGACCCAACGCAAACATTACCAATCAAAGACAACTTTGATGAGTACATCTATGCTTCGTCATCCAATGCAATGCCTTATTGCTGGGGTAGAACAAGCGTTCTTGTAAACAATCCTGGTGGAGCACCTGCTACCACATCACTTCCTTACTTGAATTTCAAAAATTCTACCTATCCTGCTAAGAGTGGTACAACCTGTTTGTACATGCCTAAGAATACTTCGGTCATCACTCCTATGCTTGAGATTGATTCTACCAAGAAGGCTATCCTATACTTTGAAGCTGCAGGTAAATGTACAGAAACGTCTCCATCTACCATTGGTGTATATGTAACCAATACGCAAGATTTGGAAACCGATCCTAACGCAGAAGCCTTCTTCATCGCTGAGTTCGAATTTACCATCAACAACCAGTACAGAGCATGTTATGTTGACTTGTCTGCTTACACTTCTGTCAAGAACTACAAGTACATCATGTTCAAAGCTGGTGGAGCAGGTTCAGGTATATTGTTGGATGATTTGGTAATCACTACCGACAGAGAAACCATCATTCCTGTGAAGGGACTCGCTGTACAAGCATTGAGCGATAGCTATATAGCAATCGAATTTGATGAGATTACCCCTAATGTATCTTCATGGGTTGTTCAATACGGACCAAAAGACTTCGCTTTGGGTACTGGTACCAACAAGCAAATCGCTGCGGAAGTGGATACCATCACGGGATTGGCATCTGGTACTGAATACGACTTCTATGTACGTGCGAATGCTGCGAATGCTGAATGGGTAGGTCCTTTGACATGCAGAACAATCCCTGCTGTGGCTGACATCCCTTATCGTACAGGATTTGAAGAGGAGGCTGATGTCAATGCTTGGACATTGTACAATACCAAAGCTACAGGAGTTGCATACGAGAATACCTTCACTATTGGTGATGCATCCAAAGTAGGAGGCACTGGCAACAATGCACTATTCGTACAACACGATGGTGATTGGCAATATATTACCAAGTACACCGATCCGTTGGATCCTAATGATTATGTGGTAGGAACATCTTACGTTTATGCTACACGTTTTATTCGTGTATCCGAACCAGGTTCTTATATGTTTACCTTCAAACTCAAAAACCCAGGTAATACCAAACCAGGTTGCGAAGATGATGACTATATCAACATGATGCTTGTACCTGCAGATGCTTATCCTTCAGCTTCCTATGTGAAATTAGCCGACGGAACGAATGCCAATCAAACCACTACCAACGAAGATAAGGGTACGTACGTGATATGCAAACAAGCCACTTTGTATGGTATCACCGAATGGACGGAGTACAAACAAATGTTGAATATCAAGGATGCAGGTGTTTATCAAATATTGTTACGTTGGTACAATCCTGCAACAGGAGAACAAGATTCACTCTACAAACCTGCTGCTATTGATAGCATTACCGTAGAAGAATACTTGTGCTCACCTGTCGAAGATATCCAATACGTAGAAAGAAAACCAACCAGCGTATCATTCGAATGGTTTGGTGGCAAGAACAAGAACTTCCAAGTGGTAGTTTCAGAATACGCTCACTTAGGTGACCCAGGATTGGTGGATGAGTCCTACTGTGTTGTAAGAGAGAATATTACTACCGTAGCTAAATATACCGTAACAGGTCTTGAACCTAACTCCGAATATTCCTTCTATGTTAAACCTATCTGTCCAGGAGAGACTACCGAGTGGGTAGAGTTCCCATTCACAACCCCTTGCAAGCAAATGACTACGCCATTCCTACAAACCTTTAGAGAATTGCCAGATTGTTGGACGTTTACAGATGCTAAGACAAAAGTAGGTTCACAAAACCAATACGATAGCAACAACCAATCGATCGATGGTATGAAAGTTTACTACTTAGAGATTCCTAAAGCAAGCTACATCGTATTCCCAGAATTTGATATTCCGCTCAATAAGGTGGCTCTAAGAGGATCTTTCCACTATGGTTCGATTACCAATTCAGGTAGTGTTACCATCAAAGTGGGTGTCGTGGACAATACGTATGACATGGAAACCTTCCAAGAAATCAAACGTTATACCTCTACTGACATTAGAAACTCAAGTGCTAAACCGTATGTCTTCGATGAGATAGAAGTATTTATGCACCTCTATCAAGGTACAGGTAAACTATTGGCTATTCAAGGTGACCCATTGTACGCTGTATGGTTCGAGTACTTGCAAGTAACCGAGTTGCCTGATTGCGTCATCCCAACACAAGTAGAGGTAACCGATATCACCGATTCTACCGCTTTGGTTTATTGGCAAAAAGGTTTAGAAGACACATGGAAAATACGTGTCAATGGTTCCGAAAATGAGATCGTTACCAAGTCAATGCCATACAAAATCACTGGTTTGACTATAGGTACCAACTATACCGTAGAAGTCGCTGCTGTATGCAACGATACCACAATGAGTGACTGGACTACACCTGTTGCCTTTATGACAGCGTGTGGCGCATATCCTATCCCATTTAGAGAAAGCTTTGATGGACTTATCAAGGAGAAATCTGCTGCTATCAACTGCTGGGAGAATATGTGCTCCGACAAACCAATCCAAGATGTGTTTATCAGAGAGAGCGAAGTGAAACCTATTGAAATAGGCAAATACTTCTCCTATACATGGGCTGCTAACTACATCACCACTTACCTGGGAGTACCACAACAATTGTGGTCATGGGATTATGCTTCAACTACGTATCCTAAGAACTACAAGTGGATGGTATCACCAAACATCTTCATCAGTGACTCTGCTTCACTCAACTTTGATATGCGTCATTGTACCAACAAGGGTGATGCGGCTACTAACCATAGAGCACAATTCTTTGTGGCTATATCATTAGACGGTGGTCTCACTTGGAAAGAAGAAGATGCTACTGAGTTTGATCTAACCAATGAAGATGGACAATATCATCCTCGTTCAGTCAACCTTGACAAGTATGTGGGCGACACCATCCGATTTGCATTCTATCACGAAGGTTTGACACAATCGGTTGCTACTGACAAGTATGCATACATCCTCATTGATAACGTTCGCGTAGCTTCGGTGGCATACGTAAATATGCAAGATGATGCCTGTGCCAACGAAACCTTCACCAATGCACACCTAACCATCCCTGCTGGAGAAGTAGTAGGAGAAACGATTGTTAAAGAAGTATTGGTTCCTTCCGTAGCAGGAAAAGACACAATGATTACTTATACAATCGCGGTACATCAAGCGGTAGTTGATTCTATCGAAGCTGAGATATGTGCGGGTGAAACCTATGGCAACGGATTCAATGCATCCATCGCTGGTTTGCATAGCATCACACTTGAAACCGCTTATGGTTGCGATAGTACGGTGATATTGAATCTATCTGTATTGCCAGCGGATACTGCAAAGGTTGAGAATATCTCAATCAACATTACTCAACTTCCTTATGTAGTTGATGAGTATTATACCATTCCTGTGGATGCTGCTATTGGTACCTTTACACATACGGTTAAACCAAATCCAGCAGAGTGTACATATCGTATATATAACGTAGAACTATCCGAATCTACCGCTACAGGATTAGACCAAATACAAAATGCAGTAGCTGCGGATGTTTACGACTGTACGGGTACATTTATCCAAAGCATCCAAACCTTGGATAAACCATTCAACTTGAAGGCACCTGCAGGTATCTACCTCATCCGAGTACGTACAAGTGATGGAGAACACATTACAGTTAAACATCTTGTAAAATAATATGCGTCATTCAGGACTGATAATTATCGTCCTGCTCATATCAACTACAGCCTTGGCCGCACATCGAAGTGCTGCCGAGGCTGTAGCGATAGCAAACCAGTGGCTATCGGAGCAGAACCAACTGGCTGGAAAACAAAATGTTTCAGTCAACCATGCCTATACTACTGTCGTTGATAGTGCCAAAGCATGGTATCTCGTTCATACACCGCAACAAATGATTTGGGTAGCGGCAGACGACCGTATGCATGATGTATTGGGATATACAGACCAACCTTCCACTACGGATGAACTGCCACCTGCACTCATTGATTGGTTGCAAAACTATGAACAGGAATATGAACGATTGAACGAGAATACAAATGCTGCATCAAATCCTAACAGTAGTCCAACCAAATACGATAGGGAAGTGCAACCTTTGTTGACATCAACTTGGAACCAAACCAAACCCTTCAACAACCTCGCACCCTTGTACAACGAAACCAATCGGGCTGCGGCAGGGTGCGTAGCAACGGCTATGGCACAAGTGATGTACTACCACAAATATCCCATTCGAGGGAAAGGACAATATTCCTACTTGTGGGTAAGCGAGCAAAACCCTTCTTTGTCGGGAGTGCTGTCGGCAGATTTTCAAAACACTATCTACCAATGGGATAGGATGTTACCCTCATATAGTGGACAATATACCGAACAACAAGCACAAGCGGTTGCCACCCTATTGTACCATTGTGGAGTATCCGTAGATATGGGATACGATAGTGGAAGTTCACACTCCAGCGGAGCCGTTACAAGCAAAGTACCAAAGGCGCTGTATCAGTATTTTGACTATGATCCCAATTACCAAGCCATTAGAAAAGAAATCTATCCTATAGATAGCGTGGTAAAGATAATGAAACAAGAACTGATGCAACATCGTCCTATCCTCATCAGTGGCTCAAGCGACAAAGGAGGACATGCTTTCGTGTGCGATGGATACAATGGATACGACTATTTTCATATCAATTGGGGATGGGGCGGAAAATCCGATGGTTATTTCTTGTTATCCGCACTCAATCCAAGTAGTCAAGGGGTAGGAGGTACTGGACAAGGATACAACAAAGGGACAACCTTTTTTATCGGCCTACAACCCAAAAACAACGATTCCTCCAAACCCATACCACAATTTGCGTGTGATAGCGTCACCTTCCCAACGGTTTCGATTACCAGGCAGCAAACATTTGACATACACATCCATCGTTTGCAAAACTTTGGACTACACGACTTCAAGGGGGCCTATGGCGTAGCATTGTACAAAGAAGTAGATAATGAATGTGTGGCTGTGTTGAGTCAATATGACAACTATAGTCTCAAAGCGGGCTATTATCGAACCACGGTAGCCAAATTGTCACAGATACAAATACCAGCTTCTATCCCGCAAGGGACCTATCGCCTATGTGCCGTTTACAAAAATGCAGACTACGATTGGATGCGTATGATGTGCCGTTATGATGACTATAGTCGTTTGGTATATATATCACAAGACTCAATGATTATCTATCACCAAGCACCGCAACCACAACTCACACTTACTCAACCTATCTATTTCGCACAGCAGGACACCGCGTCACTATCCAATCAAGTACCCACGACTGGACTGCCCCTCAATTTTACTATCCACAATACAGGAGGAACTTTTAGAGGAGATATATCGGCTCGTATATACAAAGGGCCTTTCGCTAAAGGGCAATATGAGATTATGGAGAATGTGGTTATTCAACGCAATCAAACCCTAACATCGGCTTTGCAACAGCAGTTCGATTCAACGCTTTTGTTGAATACCGATTATACGATTAAGTTGTGCTATCGCTTGAGTGCCAACGACCCTTGGCAGACTTTCCAACCCTCCGAGATGGCGGCATTGGTTTTCCAATTGTACCAACCCACAACTCCAGAGCCAGAAGAGCCAACTCATCCGACCCCTATATACGCCGAAACTACTGAGCAAACACTCATCCAACGACAACGTATTTGTTCGTGGGGAGCATATGACTTGTATATAGACACCTACCAACAAGGAGAGAAGAAATACACACGCAAGTACCTTGTGATAAGATAATCGTCCATTGCATCTCATAACGTCATGCAGGAAAGGACTGCTCCCACCTCTTTTGTGAATAGGTGATCATCCCTTGCATTTCGTAATGTCATGCAGGAAAGGACTGCTCCCACCTCTTTTGTGAATAGGTGATCATCCTTTGCATTTCGTACGTCACCTTTTACCTTCCTCTTAAAAATAGCCCTATAGCGCAGTGTTATTAGGCTCCCAAGAGGGGGGTAGAGTGGGGGGCGTTTGTTGCTTGCTTCACGTTCAGTAGCAGCATCTCACTTCCAAATACGACTATTGCGTATAGCCTTGCTATACCCTTGCTATACCCTTGGGATAATTTTGTAAATTCGCTTTGCGAATAATCGTTTGAGGCGTAAGCCGAGATAAGTAGCAATCGTTCGAGGCGTAAGCCGAGATAAGAATTAAGAATTATGAATTAAGAACTAGAGGTGAGATAAAAAACAGCGAAGCGGTGAAACAAGCATCTCTGATGCGTGAAACTTTGAAACTTTGTAGCAATCGCTCGAACGATAGCTACAAAATTCAAAATTCTTAATTCCCTACGCGTTGTAAAGAATATTTGAGGAAATAGAAAAAATGTTAGTAAAGTATGAAAAAAGTGTGTAATAATTTTCATAAATAGATTTTTTTTATTTACCTTTGCAAAAAATAATTTAATATTTGTGTCATTATGAAGGCTAAACTATTGCTTGTGGTGTTTTTAATACTATCTTTTGTAACTTGTACATCAAAATTAGAGGAAATAGAAAATTGCGATGATTTAGGTATGGCTGTACAACAACGTCTTCCTATTTCAGCTGATAGCATGGCTTATACATCTGCATCTGAATTACACCAGTTGTATATGGATGAACCATTTGATGTTATTCATTTCAATATTGCAAGATTTTTAGCAGAGACGGAACTAATGGCTGGTGCAAATTATGCATTGTCTCCATCTGTTAATCCGTCTGATAGTTGGTATTTAACTCCTTTGCCTAGAGTTGTATATAATTACAATAATTCACCTAAATATTATGAATTTGGGTATGTTTGTAATGGCCAAATTGTTGCTACCGTTACCACTTATGCCAGAAAGGAAATAGATGGTGTGATAGCTTATTTATTTGCAGAGCCATTGGATTATTCTTGTCCCGAGTTGGATTATTATATTGGAGATTATCCTAATAGGTATTATGGATCAGAAGGTGTGTGTTATTTAAAAAATTGTAACGAACCATTGGGATATGAAATGTCAGAATCAGGAACAACGGATGAAGAAGAAAGAGACTTAATGTGGTGGCAGATGCCTGAAGAAGATAGGGAGGCTATCTTGCTGGATATGGAGGAGCAAGATGAGGATTTAGATGAGTTTATAGCAGAAAGAGATGAATATTGGGAAACCGTAGATGAGTATGTTAACGATAATTTGTTTCAATATCTTAGTGATGATTCGGTATTTTTAGAGGTAGATAGTCTAAATTTAAATTATATTCTTAATCAAGAATATAATGAATATACCCATTGCTTTATTATAAACCAATTGTTAGAGTTATTGCAATACCAAGTAGGATATTATGATACAGGAACATTATATGAGTATAGTGATCCTAGGTTGCAACTTACTCATTGGAGTGGTTTCTGTGGTCCAGCAGCATGTGCCTGGATTTATAGAGGAAAATATAGTGATTTTAATGGGTATTATCTTCCATTAATTGGTGATGGAACCCGTTCAAATAGATATTTTTTTGATTATTTTATGGAACGTAATTATGCAGAGTATGTATATGATAATTCACAACTTGATGATTTTGACGGCGATCCTTTTACTGAATATATAATGATTAGTGAGCTTGCAGATAGCGGACTAACAGCTTGTTTTTATGCTGAAACAGTTCCTTTTTGGTGGAATGGATGGCAATTCCCTCTTTATCATGATGGATTGAATAGAGGATTTGCGACTGCTACCAATAATCAATACAAAGTAACATTAACTTGCACACCTTACGACTGGCTAATAGAGAAAAATGAACCTGTAATTATTGCTATTAATTGTAGTCATTATATTGTAGCATTTGGTTATGGAACGACCAGAAAAAGCAATGGAAAAGTAAAAGATGTGTATTTTTCTGTTACAGATAACGGATATACTACAGGTCCAAGTTATCACCCATATATGCGTAGGAAGAATGGTTGGAATCTTCATTATGGTTTAACCCCTATATTATAATTGATAAATGATAAATATAATTGTTTATGAAAAAAAGTATTTTGTATATCAGTATTATTTGTTTAGCATTATCATTGCAAGGTTGTCCGATTACAAATACTAATCATGCTACAGGTCTTGCTTATCTCTTATCTGTGCAAGATACGGTAGAAGTTGTCTCGTACAACATGAGAGACTATGTGCAATCAGAAGTGCTGTATCCTAAAAATACCCTTCAGTATATGGCTTGGACTATAGATCGTAATGATCCTAATTCCTTGCAAAATGACAAACTACAGATAACAAAACAAACAAATCATGCCGAAAGTTTAGTTATAATTGGACAGGGAGTGTATATCAATGATAAGTTTTGGCACTACCATTCCATCACTAATATGTCATTGGATGAACCTACGGTTTCTGAGGGTCTGTCAGAAAATAAGGGTAACTTTACTAATCGATGTCCCTATAGTTTGGCTGAAATAATTGAGCAGTTATCGTTACATTATCCTCATTTACTCCTCAGAATAAATGATGTGGAACCTCATTATATTGATAATTATGAAGCAACAGTGGTTTATGATAAGGTTCCAAAGATATATATCAATCAGTGATTTTCTGGCAAGCATAAGATAAATAAAAATTGTTATATATATGTTTAATTAGGATTCCTTATTTATCTTTGCATTGAAAATTAGTCAACTCAATAATGATTGTATATGAAAAAAAGTATTTTGTATATCAGTATTGTTTGTTTAGTATTATCATTGCAAGGTTGTCCGATTGCTTACAATAATACAACTACTGGTTTCGCGTATGTATTATCATTACAAGATACGATTGAGTGCATACAATATGATGGCTTAAGTGGGATAGAAAAGAATGGATTGGTATATCCTTCAAATTATCTAACGAGAGTGCATTGGGGCGTAAATCCTGATGAATCTTACCCAGCGGAGAAAAATGTTTTATATTTGAAGAAGCTCACCAATCATGCAGAATGTATAGTTATATTGGGCTATTGTCTTTATATTAACGATATGTTGTATAGTTACGACTCGTATGGTTATCAGTATAAAATGAATGCATCCAAAGATAACAGTCCTTATACTTTGGAGGATATCATTGAGCAATTGGAATTGCATTATCCTCATTTGGTGTATCGAATCCATGATGCGGATATTCATGTATTTGATTATTATAAGGTGTCACATGATAAGAGTCTCTATCCAAGAATTTATATTAAATAGTCTTCTCCCGTCAGGTGTGAGCTAAATAAGAACCTTTCACGTAGCAACTGCGTCATGCAGTTGCTACGTGTGTCATCCCCCATCTAAATTGCTCCCCTAAATTAGGGGAGCTGTCCGAAGGACTGAGGGGTCTGTTAATTCAAAATTCTTAATTCTTAATTCTTAATTTCTAATTCAGTGTGTAGATAAATAATAATACTTTTTACTTTTTTATTTCATTTTGTTTGATATATTCAAAAAAAATGTTAATTTTGCAAGCGAAAACGCGATATTTAATCACGTATAAATATACATACATGGTATATGTGTGACAATTTGGTAGTAACTAACATAGGTTAGTGCTCTTTTTGTCATAATATATTCGTGTTTATAGTTTAAAAAATGTCAAAATGACGGCAGGTGAGATATTCACTATTTGGTTGAAATTATAACACAAAAGAATATTAATCTAATTTTAAGGTGCTTATGAAGAAAAGATTTACCTTCTTTATGCTCGCATGTATTTTGTCTATGATGAGCATATCAGCCCAAACATGGGTAATCAAGGAGGGATTTGAACAGGGAATCCCTTCTGATTGGACGCAAATCAATGTAGGCGACACAACGGCCAAAGTACTTTGGCAAGTTGAAGGACCTGATGATTTGCAATATCCTAATACTGTTTACTCTGGTAGCAAACGTGTTGCGTTGCGTAACACTACAGGGCAAACAGTTGGATATAAAGTGCAACTGATCCTACCTAAGATGGATTTGTCCACATTGTATCAGCCTATCCTCAAGTTTGCTTATGCAAACCCTAAGTGGACAGCGGATTTTGATACATTGACCGTTTATTACAAAACGGCTGAAAAAGAAGATTGGAAGTTGCTCAAGTCATTCACATCTGCCAATGCCAAATGGCAAAAAGTATCCGTCGATCTCCCTTCTTATGGCAAGACTTATTTCTTGGCTTTTGAAGGTACCGATAATATGGGACGTGGTATCGTGCTGGATAGTGTAGAGGTGAGATCTGCACCTGAATGTACTGTACCTCATGACCTTTATACGACAGGTTTGGCAGCGGGCAAGATTACTTTGGGATGGCAAGCCAGTTTCGATGCCGAGAGTTTCGACGTGATGGTGTTCAAAAGACCAGTACCAGCAGACTCTATCGAGATATTGGCTGACTCCACAGATCTTGCTACCAAGTTTTCTGTTTCTGGTTTGAAGCAACAAGCGGAGGTCTCGCTCGCCCCTAAACAAACCTATTACTTTTACGTAAGAAGCGTCTGTGAGACTGAGACATCCTCATGGAGTGAGGCAGGTTCTTTCTATATGAAGCCTATGAAACCCATTCCTTTTGTGGACAACATGAACAGAGGATTACGTTCTACTCCTATGCAAGACAACGAATGGTCTTGGGGAACGAACTTGGATGTAATGGCTCCATTCTTTGCTACCCACCTCATTGGTGTTGCTCAGTTTGCGCCATATTCAATGGATAGCACGGTGCATATCGCCTTTACTGGTGGTGCTGGAGCATCCAAGACAAGCATCTCTACCACTGCTCTCCCTGCCAACAAGTATGCTTACGCATGTACACCTGAATTGTACTTCGAAGGAGCTGACACTGCCAGCAATCTTTCTATGAAAGACTTGCAAGTATCTTTCGAGGCTACGGTAGCGAGTTATAATAGTGCGCTCTATGCTCACAAGATCAAAGTCGGCGTTATGACCGACCCTGAAGATATCTCTACTTTCCAAGAAATAGAGACTTGCGAAGTAACAGGATACAAAGAGTTCAACGAGTTTGTTGTAAGCATGGATACCTATCAGGGGACAGGTATGTTTGTGGCATTCGTGAGTGATTTTGATACCCAAAACTTGTTCTACATTGATAATGTTGTAGTAGAAAAACGTACGGGAGCAGCCAAACCTGGCAATATACAGGTTCATCCCCAAGATACCATCGCTACGGTGACATGGAATGGTAAAGCGCCTGCTTACAATATCGTTGTTGCTACAGTGAATACCAAAAACGTAGATGAGTTGACCAAAGAAACAGGATTGGTTTACAAGCAAATGGGCGTTGTGGGAAATCAGTGCGTGGTACAAAACCTAACAAAAGACCTTCCTGTTAACAAACCGTATTACGTATATCTGCAAGGAGTAAAGGGCGATGAAAAGAGCAAATGGACCATGCCTAAAAAATTCTGGACAGTTGATAGCCCTAAAGCATTCCCTATTACTTATATGATGGAAATGGGTGCTACTGAAAAGAAAGGCTCCATAACTTATTCTCAACCAGTAGGAATGGGAGTGTTCTCTTCCTATTCAATGGACGGTTCAAATATCCCTTATTTGACAACCAGCGAATGCAAAGAAGGAGCGTCCAGTCTATACATCTCCAAGTCCAAAGGACATAGTATGTGGATCACGTTGGCTACCATTGCAGATACAATTGACATTAGTCAAACGCAGATCTTGTTCTATGCATACAAATATAGTTCTTCCTATGACTTCAATCTGAGCATAGGTGTCATGGACAATCCAATGGATATCAAAACGTTTGTACCGGTTTCTACCTTCAAAGCATCACAAGGTGCGACATGGGAAAGATGTTATGCTACATTTGAAAGCTATACAGGAACGGGTAAAACGATAGCCATTCGTATAGACGACCCGATAGATAATAGTACATGCCTTGGCTATATTGATAACTTGATAATAGAAAAAATATCGGAGTGTAAGATTCCTGCCAAAGTGCAAACATCTGTCCAATCAACTTCTGCTACGTTGACTTGGGATAATTCCGATGCACAAGGTTGGCAAATCCTTGTATCAACCAAAGCGTTGACAGAGAACCAACTACTCAACCCACAAAATATTTCTTCATCCATATTGGTAGCCAATGATTCTATCTTAGCTCCTACCAATGCGTTGACAGGTATTACATATACTCTCAACAATCTCGAAATAGCCAAGACGTATCATTATAGAATACGTACATTCTGTTCCAATGATACATCCTTGTGGTCCAATGATGCTTCTTTCAAGACAGTATGCCCCGATATGTATAAAGTGCCTTTCTTCGAGGGTTTTGAAAACTATGAGAGTGGGGAAGAAGTAGGATGTTGGGACCGAAGCCAAAGTACAAATGGCTATGGTGTCGTGACTTCATCAACTACTCACTCTGGTAGCAAGGCATTCCAATTGGAGTCAGACTATGGCTATTACAATAATAACGAGTTCCAATCCATTTTGGTCACTCCTAAACTGGATGCGGATATCAAGGATTTGAGAGTAACTTTCTATGCAAGAGCAAGTAGTACCTATGAGTATGATTATGATTATAATTTAGATAATTATAATTATTTCTATTATGATAATATATTGCTCTTTGGTACCATAACCGATCCTGCTGATACAACGACTTTCCATGTGATCGATACCATCCAACTATCCACCACATACAAACAATATTCGTTTAACATGTCCGACTATACGGGTACCGATGAGTATTTTGCATTCTATACAGGAAATGGAGTGTTCAATGATATCTACATCGACGATATCTCAGTACAACCTTTTATGTGTGCAAGACCTGAGTTTATTTTCGCAAAAGATATCAAGCAAGACAAAGCGAACATTCATTGGTCAGGACATACTACCGACAAGTTTGAAATCAAAGTGCTTACTACCAAGGTAGAACCAATTGATATCTTGTTGCAAGCCGTAGCAGACTCTTTGGTTGTACTGGATACAGTAGCAAAGAACAATGCTTTCCAAGTATCTGGACTTACTCCACTTACTACTTATTATGTATATGTAAGACCAACTTGCGGGGATTCCTTATGGGGAGATGGCTCTTTCGTTACGGCATGTGTTGCCATGGATCCTGCTGTATATAACTTAGAGGACTTCGAAGCATGTCCTGCAGGAACTACTTACAACGACGCTTATCATCCTCAGTGTTGGACATGGGGTAACCCAGGTAGAGATTTGTCAAGCAGTTCATATGCATCGGATAACTATTACCCATTTGTTTATGAAGATGCTTCCAAAGCAAATAGTGGAACCAAATCAATGCGAATTAGATGGGATGCTGACTACGATTGTTCACCTGCTTGGATATGTTCACCAGAACTATTGGTTGACGATTTAGCCAATGTAGGAGTAACCTTCTATGCAAAAATATCTACAGGAAAAGCACTTATCGTAGGTGTGATGAGCAATCCAGAAGATTATTCTACTTTCGTAGCACTGGATTCTATCATAGGTACAGATGATTATGAGAAAATACGTGTTGACCTTAGCGATTATGAGACACTATTGGGAGATGCTAAGCATTTTGCTATTCGCTCACAAATCAATAGCTACTCAACTGCATATGTGGACGATGTTCAGTTCTTCCTCTCTATGTGCAAACGTCCTAAGGGGATTATTTCCAACATGACCGATTCCAGTGTCGTTATCACTTCTGGATTGAGAGAGAACGCACAATGGAGATTACTCTTGACCGATAAGTATGTGGATGCTGACTCACTCAAAGTATGGGGACATCAAGTCTTAGACACTACTATCAATGTCTTGTTAGATACCGTTCTTGCAAGCAATGTGAAAGCTCTTAGATTGGATGATTTGACAGGTGATACCGACTACTTCTGTGCACTACAAACCCTTTGTGACGCAGCTACAGTGAGCGACTGGAAGACCATTGATTTCCATACTCCATGTGCGCCAATGACAATTGAAGCATTAGGTGTAGTAGGATTTGAGACAGAAGAAGGATATGCTACGGGTTCCAACGTGCATTGTTGGACGATAGGAACGATTTCGGACAACGAAACCTATATGCCAACCATCAAGAGTAGTTCTTATTCTGCTCACTCGGGTGACCAGTACCTGTATATGCGTTCATACATGTCCACTTCTACCAAAGCTGATGGATACTATGCTATCATGCCTACCTTAGACCTGCAAGGCACGTCCATTACCGAACTACAAGTAAGCTTCTGGGGCAAAGGATATACATCCAGCTACAGTTCTTACAAGAGTAGTATCATCGTGGGTATCGTAACCGACCCTTCGGATATTAGTACATTCGTGGCTGTAGATACGATCTACAACGATGGTTCTAAGTATGGATATTATTCCGTACCGTTCGATAAATATCAAGGAGACTTTATGGGTATGATGGGACAACACATTGCCTTCTATTCCAACTTCGGCATGTCGAACGATTTTAGTATTGATGATATCGTGGTTGAACCTATTCCTCCATGCCCAACTCCTAATACCATAACCATTGATACAATCATTGGTGCAAGTGTTAACTTCCATTGGGATGGTATTGCAGATAACTACCGCGTAGCAGTGAGTACAGAAGAACTTACTACAAGCGAGGAAAAGGAAAATGCTACCTATTTGATCAACGATACTGTATCAACCAACTCGTATGCTATTACCAAAGGATTGGAGTACAACAAAACTTATTACATCTATGTGAAAGCGTTATGTTCCGATACTTTGACCAGTGAGTTCACCTACAACGATTGTGTATTCTCAACCTCATGTCCAGATGCGACAGCATTGCCTATCTATGAGACCTTTGAGGACGCAACAGGTACAAGGAAAATTCCTTCTTGTTGGTACGTAGTGAAAGCTGGGTCTTATCCATCTGTGCAACTAACCTATGGTGTGGACAACTCTGCAAGTGTAGAACTCTATATCTATTCTTCAAGTACAAGCAATTACTGCGCCCTTATTACGCCTGCAGTTGATTTGCCATCTTTGAACCAAGCGATGTTGAGTCTATATGCACGTTCCTACTCATCAAGTTATAGCAAGGCTAACCTTGTGATAGGAGTTGTGGACGACCCCAATGACTTCACTACATTTGTACCATTGGATACGGTACTCGTCACAGGAAAGACACCAAAGCAATATGAGATAATGTTTGACCAATTTGCAAGCCAAATAGGTACGCAAAAGCATATTGTAATGTGTCTTGATAAGTCCAATGCGACCGCAGACTTATGTCTTGACAATATCAAGATAACCAAGATTCCAACTTGTTTCCCTCCTACTAATGTACAATTGATAGGAACGCCAGAACTCACTTCTGCAGTAGTGAAACTCACCCCATACAACGAGACTTCTACTACAATAGAATTGGCTGTTCTTTCAGGCGCTCAAGTACAAAAAATGGAATCATACAATGCCTTAGATACATTAGGTATTCACGTTACAGTTACCGACACAATGCCATTTACTATCACAGGTCTGCAACCAAGTACACAATACCATGTGTATGCAAGAACCATTTGTGGTGCAGGTGACTATAGCGATTGGACCATGCAACCATTGTGCTCATTCTTAACCCAATTCTATTATGGTTGTAGCTATGAGTTTGGATTTGAGAAAACCGATGCTTATGTTCCCCATCCAAAGTCAACCTCTGAACTCTATTACATCCACCCAGCACTCCAAATAGATGTGCTCACCGATAGCAAACCTACATCATATAGTTATTATCCTTACTGTCGTGTGAATACCACTTCCTATGCATATTCATTGGACGGAGATGGTGCATTGTTGTTACCTTCAACTACCAGTAAGTATCAACCATACGTAGTTTTGCCTGCCACCGATTGCAACACCGAGCGTTCTTTACAAATGGATGTGCGTGCGGGGTATGAGGATATCTATTCTACTTATAGTAAAACCACCAGTTGTCCATCCAACCCAAGTTTCCTATTGGGTACGATAGACAAGAATGCTGGTATTGAGACCTTAGAACTATTGGGTAGAGTGCCACTCGTATTTCACCCTACTTCAGATACAATCAAGGTGGAGAACAATAAATTGTATGAGCATTTTATCTTTGATTTAGATGCACAAATTGTTCAAAACAAGCAAATCGTTATTATCAACGACTTGAATGTAACGGGTACATTAACTGTGGATAATATCAAAATGGACGAATCGTTGGGCTATGGTTATGTATTCATTGATAGTTGTATCGTAGAAGAAAACAACGTTTCACTTTATTGGAAGAATATGGGTGGTCCTTGGAATATCTATGCTATATCAGGCAACGATACCATCAAAGCGACCAACCTAACAACCAATAGTTATACCTTTACAGGTTTGAAACCAGCCTCTGTTTATGATATCCAACTCTCATCCACAGCTGCTCCAGCGGACACCAAGGGAATTATCTCTTCTGTACAAGTGATGACAGACTGTGTGCCTTTGGAACTCAATGAGCAAGCATCCATTACTTGGACATTCGACGAGTCGTTGGTAGTTGCACCTTACCTAAGCAATGAGGAAGATGCAGCATTGTATCTATTACCAGTCTGCTGGAATGCTGAGACTACTCATGCCACAGCATCTGATGGATATCAATTCTTAGTGCAACGTCCAGGTTACGACTATTATCCTGCACCAAGCAAAGGTACAACCTATGACCACTACGAGTATGGTATGGATAATTCCTATTCATTGCGTATATACGCGGGAAAGTCAACCACATACAATACACCATATGCTGTCTTACCTGCACTCAATTGCGATTTGGACACCATGCTCATAGAGTTCTATATGAGACCTATATCCCACTATGCCGATACCTATGGAACTGCATCCAGTAGAGGTAAAGTGTTGGGTAGCAGTTATGCGGGCAATAGCATTGTTGTAGGTACAATGTCCGATCCTAACGACTTTGCTACCTTCGTGGAAATTGCAACTGCTGAATATCAAGAGGTACTTACCAGTAGCACTTATGTGACAAGTGACCCACAAGGATTGGATTACTGGAGAAAATACAAGTTCAAACTATCTGAAGACAATGGCAAGTATATCGCCTTTGCACAACCTGGTGGCGGCGTGATATACATTGATAATGTGACTGTACGGGCCAACCATGACCTCTTTGCTCCAAGTGATTTGATGACGAAGAATGTTTCTTCTACTACTGCTGATTTGACATGGGAAGCTGGTTCACTTAATTGTCCAACCGTAGTCGTATTGACACAAGGAAACAATGTTATTATCAAGGATACTGTGACCGAAGGTAATACCTATCATGTGATAGGCTTGGATGCTAACGAGGAGTATAGTTGGTATGCATATCATTACAACGATGAAATGCAAAGTGACCAATCATCATTTGCCAACTTTAGAACACTTTGCTCGTCCATAGATTTGCCAGAATCAGGAGAATTGTTCTACAATTTTGATAATCCTGCTGATTTTGTACGTGCACCTTATGCAAATATTGAAGCCAATATCAAGGATACGGTATTCTACCTCCCATCATGTTGGGGCGCTGGTACTACATCCTCACAGAAAGTGTCATCCAACAACTTCTTTATCCAACGTTCTGGCTTCTCATCAGAGACTGGAGAGAAGGATTATGACGCTGACGAATTGGCTTCAGGACGCAACAAATCCAACGCATTGCGTGTCTATGTTTCATATCAAAGCAACGCTACACCTTATGTAGTATTACCTGAGTTAGATTGTGACCTGGACACCATGATGATTGAGTTCTGGGGACGTACATTCGAAACGTACAAATCCTACTATAGCGATTATATTGGCACTTATTACGAAGGAGATATCTATTCGGTAAGCAACCTCAAATCAAGCATTCTTGTGGGTACTATGACCGATCCAAACGACTTCTCAACCTTCGTTTGTGCCGACTCCATCGTTTATCCATACACCAACCTCAAACTCACAAACAACGAGGAAGATGATGCAACGGGTAATAACTATTGGGTGAAATTCAAAGCACAGTTTGCAAACTCAGGTGGCAAGTATATTGCTTTCGCAATGTCCACAAAGGGTATGTTCTTCATTGATGATGTAACGATTAAGCCTAATAAGATTATCTTCCCTCCAAGCAACTTGAGAACTGATTCTATCAGTACTAATGCCGCTACATTGACTTGGAAGAATGCTAAACAAGGAGCTAATACAGTATTAGTTCTACAGAGTGGAGCAAGCACCATCATGAGAGACACCCTGGCACCAGCAGTAGATACATACCAGTTGACAGATTTGTTGCCAAATTCACAATATTCATGGTACTTGTATCATATCTATACTTCAGGTACAGATGCAATTGATGGCGAGAAATCACAAGAGAGCTCATTCAAGACTCCTTGTGTGGCAATTGATTTGGATGCTAACAACCAAGTTGTATGGACCTTCGATGAAAACTTGATGGTAGCTCCTTATGTCACCACACCAAGTGATGCTGAACTCTACTTCATCCCTGAATGCTGGAATGTAGCGAATACCTCTACTACGGTTTCCAATGGTTATCAATTCTTAGTACAACGTACTGGATATGACTATTGGCCAGCTCCAAGCAAGAGCTCAAGTTATGACTACCATATCTATGGTATCAATGGATCGAACTCCTTGCGTATCTACACAGGCACTTCTGCTTCCTACAAAACATCTTATGCTGTCCTACCACTCGTCAACTGTGACTTGGATACCATGTTGATTGAGTTCTACGGACGTAACTTTGCTCACTACGGAGAAGGGTACTCCAATGTTAGCAAGATAGGAAAACCTGTAAGCACGTATTACTTTGGCAAAGGTGTTGTTGTGGGGACTATGAGCGATCCTAAAGACTTCAATACATTCGTTGCATTGGATACCTGCTACTACGAACAAAACATTACTTCATCTACCATCGTGGACGAAGACCCTGCAGGATTGCAATATTGGAAGAAGTACCGCGTTGCATTGGAGAATGCACAAGGTGACTATATCGCATTCGTAGAGCCATTTGATAATGTGTTCTTCATTGACAATGTGACCCTAAAACCAAATCATGAACTCTTCCCACCAAAGGATTTGAAATGTGATGAAGTAACGGGTACAACTGCTAACCTCTCGTGGACCAAGACTTTGTCCACCAATAGTGTACAAATCACGGTAATGCAAGGTGAGAATGTTGTTCTATGTGACACGGTTACTACTTCGACCTATACATTGAACAACCTCAATCCTTCAACTCACTACATCTGGTCCTTGATTGAGTTCAACGAAGAACAACAATCTGACCCTATCACCAGTGAGTTTACAACCGAGTGTGCAGCTGTTGACTTGACAATGTTATACACCAGCTTCGAGGAGAACGAAGGAACTGAATTGGTATATACAGGAAGTAGGTCAGACTATACACGCAACTTGTGTTGGACCTATGGAGACTTCTATTACAGTTCATGGTCAACCTCCTATAGTGCTACCAATATATCAAACGAGGATGCAGCTTCCAGTGCTTGGTACTTTGCCAAGACAGGTGATTATGCTGCAAGATTGTATGCAGGCTACTCTGTAAGTATGGGCGAATACTCCTACCAAAACTTCATTGCAACGCCTGAAGTGCAATCCATTGCAGCATACGACTCCTTGCAGATACACTTCTGGATGCGTCCTACCTATTCGTATGAAGATGGACACATGAGTGCTACAAGTACTTCTACTACCTATTCAGTGATCGTGGGAACCTGTGACGATGTGGACGACTTTACCACTTTCATGCCTATTGATACGGTAGATTATGAAGGCTCTTATACATCCAGTGATTATGCTACAGCATCCAACAACTACCTCTTCCAAGAAGTAGAAGTGCCACTCAGAGGAGCCCAAGGCAAGCATGTTTACCTCATGGCAACTGCCGTGGATTCGAAAGGTAATGCCAACTCATCATGCCAATTTTATATTGATGATATATCTTTCGACAAAGCAAGCTTGTGTACCAGACCTAAGAATGTGAAAGTCATTCCTGGGGTACAAGATGCTACCATCATGTGGACAGGAGCTGCTATCTGCAACGAGTATCTGGTAGAAGTCTCAACCGATGCAATGTTCACGAATAGTGAGAATATATTGAGAGCCACCGTTACCACAACCCAAGCACATATACAAGGATTGCAAAAACAAACAACCTACTATGCAAGGGTAATGTCATTATGTGCGGCTGAGTTTGGTACCAGCGCATGGACCCAACCTGTTGCATTCAATACAATCAAGGCTCCGTTCTATTTAGAAGATTTCGTAAAAATAGACAACGATTGGGATCATAGTACAGTATGTGCAGAACATTTGTTCAATGACTCTTTGGGCAATGTACAAATGAATTCTTCTGAGATACCAAAAGGCTATGGTTGGACAGTGACCAACGATACCTATGGTATCAATGATAGACACGTTTGGACTCCATTCAATACGTACACATCTTCCAGCACTGCTTATCGCTACGAATGGTTGCTCACACCTGCCCTCGCACTTGAGAGCGACAAGAAAGTGGTTCTATCATTTGATTTGGCACAAACACAGTCATCCGAAGGAAACTCTGGCGGTAGTTGGATGAACGTGCCTTCTGAACTGGCTGCGACTGAGAAAGAAGTTGCAAAAGACTTCGTCTTCCTCGTTGCTATCAGTACCGATGGTGGCGTTACTTGGAAACGTGAAGATGCACAAGTATGGTGCCAAGATGAAAATGGCGTATATGGTAAACCAGAACATAAACTTTTGGATATTACCAATGTGGCGCAAAATGTGAGAATTGACTTGAGCAAATATGCAGGTACCAGTATCAAAGTCGGATTCTATAGAGAAGCATATACCTACAAAGGATCAAGCTCTCCAACCATAGCATTACACTTGGATAATGTGCGTTTCAACTATTATACCGAGATAGTTGATATGCAAAGTGCTTGCCAATACGAAGATGTTGAGTTTGAATCGGGTTATATCTTCAATGGTGATAATGTACAAGAAGGCCTCAACGAGTACAAGACCTATCAAATTGTTGCTAACGAAGATGCACAAGCTGGTGTGGTTGATACGGCCTATGTATATCAAGCATACTACACATTGGCATCTATCACAACCTTTGAGACCGAACTTTGCCATGGAGAAATCTATGCTGACAATGGGTTCCGCGCACATGCGAAGTCGGGTACATACAAACAAAAGATGTTGTCACAAGTTACAGGTTGCGATAGTATCGTAGAACTAAGACTTACTGTCCTTCCACAAATGGGGGCTAACTTAGCTGATACTATTTGTCAAGGAGATACTTATACCTTCTTCGGTAAACAACTCCAAAAGACAGGTATCTACCGTGACACACTGATCTCTTCTACGGGTTGTGACTCAGTCGTGACGTTGGCACTTCAGGTTGTTGCTCCTCAATACACCTACCTAAGCAAAACCATTTGCGAGGGATCTACCTATGAGTTTATGGGACAAGTATTGAGCAAAGCAGGCATCTATACCGACACACTGACTTCTGTCACCACAGGTTGTGATAGCATCATTGAACTCAATCTGGAACTCTCTACACACTATCAAGATACTATCGTAGCTCATACTTGTGGCGAACAAACCTATAGTTTCTACGACCAAACGTATGACAAGACAGGAAAATACATTGTGAACGTAGAAGGACAAGATGGAGATTGTGATACTGTCTTCGTACTTGACCTAACGGTACATGCGATCGATACCATCTATGTTGATACGGTAATTACAGTTGACCAATTACCATATCAATATGAGAATATCATCTATCCAGAAGGATCTGAAACAGGTACATACAAACAAACAATTGAGGTGAATACCGAATATTGTCATAATGTAGTAGTACATACGTTGACCATCAATCCTTCCACTGATATTGAGCAAATCAAACTATCAGAGACAGATGATGTTTACAAGATTGTTTACAAAGAACATATCTACATCGTTCGCAACAACCAATGGTATGACGTAACGGGTAAACAAGTTGATTGCCCTATAAAAGACGAAATAGAATAACATCGTCCAAAAGAATAATAATCCAAAGCAGCTCTCTTAATGGGAGCTGTTTTGGTGCATATTAAGGTGCATAATGAAGGTACATAATAAGGTATATAATAAGGTGCATAATTCTTATCTCGCTTCGCTCAAACGATTGCTACTTATCTCGCCCAATGGGCTCAAACGATTGCTACTTATCTCGCTTTCGCTTGAACGATTGCTACAAAGTTTCAAAGTTTCACGCATCATAGATGCTTGTTTCACCGCTTCGCTGTTTCAAGGTTTCATCACTCACAACTCCTCCCCTAAGTCGCGTTCGGTAACGAGATTGCGCGAACGATATCGCTCTGCTCTATCATTGAAAGCAACTCGTACCTCCGCTTATCCCCCATAGCAAACAGATAAAATCTTGGTTTGCTATGGGGGGGGTGACAGACCCCTCAGTCCTCCGGACAGCTCCCCTAACTTAGGGGAGCAATTTAGATGGGGGAAGAGAATCATGAAAATTCGCTTTGCGAATAATTCTTAATTCAAAAGTCTTAATTCAAAATTCTCTATAGTGTGTCCCTTTGGTTTAGTGCCAGCGGGTGGTTCCGCTGGTCAAGAGTTCTCATAGGTGGATGAGTTAATAATTCATAAACTCCTCCCCTAAGTTGGCGGGTAAAGGAGTGCAATAAAAACTCCTCCCCTAAGTTAGGGGAGGTGCCCGGAGGGCGGAGGGGTCTGTTTCCCCCCAAACGCAAACCAAGACTCTGTCTGTTTGCTTTTGGGAGAAGAGAAGCGGAGGTACGAGTTGCCCCAACGATGACGAGGTCATCGTTCATGCAATCTCGTTACCGAACGCGAATTCAATACAGGTATTGCATTTTTATACATAAATATGCCTAATGAAGACAAAAGTGTTTGCTAAAAAAAGAATTTTTATTAAAAAGTTTGTATGATTGCGTAAAAATGAGTAACTTTGTCAGCTGATTTTGTTAAGGTACGTAGGTGAGAAGATTTTATACCTTCATATGTATGTGGATTGCTGTGTCCGTGACGATGGTTGCGGCCACTAAATTGTTGCCAGAGAAGCATCATTATATCTCCCTTTATGGAGAAATAGGATATGCTTCTTTGCTTAATAATGTTGAGGCTGTTTCTCCTGGTCCGGGTGTCGCTCCTTCAATAGGCATAGGTTATCATGTACATTACAATAACTTCATTTGCCAGCTTGCTGTAGCTGGAGAATATGCTTTCCATACCAACAAAATTCCTAACGCAGACCTTATCATACCGATGATAGACACGGAGATGCATCCTTTTGATTTGCATGCGATGGTATCGGATGGTAGAGATGCTGCTCATTCGATACAAATACAAATACCGTTGCTCATAGGGTGCGAATACAAGAAGTTCTATTTCCTTGCGGGTGCCAAGTTCGGGCTGAATATGTTTGGTAAGACCTTTTCCCAATCCTTGTTATCAACCAAAGGTGATTACGACCGCTACATAGATCATTTTGAAAACATGCCTAACCACTTCTTTCAAGAAGGACAAATGGTTCAGAGTGATTCGTATGCATTTCGTTTCAAGCCATCCGTCAATCTGCATGCAGAAATAGGGGGTAGAGTGGGAATCTTCTCGTTGGCGAAAGGAGCTGATGTGATGGTGCACAAGATTCGATACTATCTGGCTGCTTTTGTGGATTATGGTGTGCTCAATGTTCACGAGAACAAGGCTTTTGGTAGTGCTTTAGGATATCAACAGACAGACGATAAGGGTTTGCAATTTTATGTACTACCTTCGATGGTTAGCGATATAATGAAAGATGCGAGAGTCAATCCACTGACTGTGGGAATTAAGTTTACAGCATTGTTTGAACTACCACAGACAAGGCCTTGCGTGATGTGTGTGCACTGATTTAGTATGAATTTTTTTATCCTCAGGGATACTGATATATAGTAATTTGACAAAATGATATACCGAATGAATCGTTTATTTTCTGTATGGGCCTTATGTGCCTTTTTGATGACTATACCTGCAACACCTATGCGTGCTGCATCTACAGCTGAACCGCAAACCAAAGAGCAAAAAGCGAAAGAAGCAGAAAAAGCCAAAAAAGCCAAAGAGGCTGAGAAAGCGCGCAAGGCGAAGGAGGCTGAGCGTGAAAAAAAGATGCAACAAGCTGAGAAAGAACGTCAAGCCAAAGCTGCCCAAACGGCTAAGGCTCAGGCTGAACGTGAAAAGATAGCTGCACAAAAGGCTAAGGAAGCGGAGAAAGCGCAAGCAGAACGTGAGAAAGTGGCTGCACAAAAGGCCAAAGAAGCAGCGCAAGCTCAGGCAGAACGTGAGAAAGTAGCTGCGCAAAAAGCCAAAGAGGCAGAACGTTTGCAAGCTGAACGTGAAAGAGCTGCAGAGCAAAAAGCCAAAGAGGCTGCGCAGACACAAGCAGAACGTGAAAAAGTAGCAGAGCAGAAAGCAAAAGAAGCTGCCAAGGCGCAAGCTGAACGTGAGAAAGCGGCAGAACAGAAGGCTAAAGAAGCGGCCAAGGCGCAAGCAGAACGCGAGAAAGAAGCACAAAAGAGACCTTCTCAAGAGGAAGTGTACCAAACCAAACTGCAAGAAGTGCAAAAATACAACCAACGAGTGTCAAGATATATGGCACGTGATATTGCACATCGATTGGGATTTTGGGGACAGATAGGCTACTCATCGTTGTTCAATTCCGGTTTGGGAGAGGGTGCGTACACTCCAAAATCTGTGGGATGGTTAGGAGGTGGCATTGGAGTAGGGTATCAACTTCGTTACAGAAAGTTCTTGCTAACCACTGGTGTAGAGTTCGAATCTTACAACAACCAAGTAAATATTTTCTCTACCCAAGGCAAGTCACCATTGACCCATGAGTTTGCTATGCAACCTTATCAAACCATGCGCTACAAATATACATACAATCAAATGTCAGATTTGTGGCAAACAGGATACGTGCAATTACCTATTCTCGCAGGTATGGAGTTTGCTAATGGTCAATACTATTTCTTGGCGGGTCCGAAAGTAGGACTGAATGTTATGGGAACATCTGCTGTGAGCGGCAATTATACCACGACTATTCAAGATTTAGAACTCAATGATCCACTTGTGTCAATGCCTAACCATGCATTGGTCAATGAACAAGAGTTTGGAAGTGTAAAATCAAACATCAACGCCTTGAGTTTCAACGTGGCCTTATCTGCTGAGATAGGTATGAGCCTTGACCAATGGTTGCAACCCAAAGCACAGAGAGGAAAAAAACTCACTCCTGCACAACAATTACTCAAACGCATGCATACCAGAGTAGCATTGTTTGCAGAGTATGGTGTACTGAATGTCTTCAAATCTTCATTGCCTGATGGCATTGACCCTATTATGGCTGCTACCCCTGCCGATTATACAGACGTATTGGCTGGTGGTGACCCTATCAAAGATTTGGACTTCCGTTCGGCATTGAATACCACTTCTGCCAAAAATGCCAAACTCAATCCTTTCTTAGTAGGGGTTAAGTTGACCATGATGTGGGATCTTCCAAGAAAGAATATGAAGCCTAAAGCGCTGCCTAAGGAACCAAGTCCTCGTATGATGACACGAGTAGTGGATGAAGAAACTGGCAAGTACTTGGCAGGTGCAACGGTTAATATCACCAGTATGAGAAATGGACGTGTTACCAATAAAACGGCTAACTCACGCGGATATGCTTCTGCACGCCTGCTCAAGGGTAATTACAATGTTACAGCCAACAAGGTGGGATACTATCCATCCGATACTATTTTGTATGCGCTTGAAAAAGATTTGAAAGATACACTCCTCATTGCATTAAAACCAGAGCCCAAACCTATCGTTTATACCTATGCAGGACGAGTATTTGCAGAGGATACCAAAGAACCTCTCGAAGCACAAGTCATTGTTAGAGGAGCGGCTGATACCACTATACTCTATTCGGGTATTGCTGCAGATGATGGATTGTTCGTTACTGATTTGACTGCTGGAAACTATATCACCACCTTCCGTATGCCAGGATTTGTGGAGACGATAGATACCATACAATTTGTACAAGATACTTTACAAACCTTTATGCCAAGAGTCAAATTGGGTATTACGATACGTATAGAGAACCTATTCTTTGCTACAGGAAGAACCATTATCCTTCCTGAATCAAAGCAGTCAATGGATGACTTGGCTCAATTCATGCTCGACAACCCAACCGTAGATATCCGCATCATTGGACATACCGACTCAGTGGGTTCTGCAAGGTCCAACAAGGCGCTTTCAGAAGGACGTGCCAACGCTGTGAGAAGAGAACTTATCAAGCGTGACATAGTTGCCGATCGTATCGAAGCTGAAGGACATGGTGAAGATGAACCAGTAGCTCCTAATGCAACGGAAGAAGGACGTGCACTCAATAGACGTGTAGAGTTTATGATTATTAGCACGGGCGGCGAGGATATCAAACAAATATTTGATGAACAACAAGTAGATGAAGAACAACTTCAACGATTGGTAGAGCAAAATAGAAACAGAAACAAACAAATGCAATAATTAAGGGTGAACTATAGTAAACTACATATTACACTATTCCTTCTATTTATCTTCGCAACCACGATCACGGCACAACAACTCATCAATGTGCCTACTGGTTTTAGTTTCGAGGATACAGAAGATATGTCCAATTGGACCCTTAATGAAGGATCTGCAGGAGCTTATGATAAATGGGTCGTAGGACCAGCTACGCATAGCGATGGCTACCAGAGTCTATACATCAAAGTCGATAGTGTCGCTGACCCATCTTTTGGACACAAACCCAATATTGTAGTTGCTTACCAGACCATCAAGTTCCCTACATCAACCAAGACAGAACACTATGACCTCAGTTTTGATTGGAAATGTGTAGGAGATACTGGAAACGCAATGATGTATGTGCTCATCATACCATATACATACCTGCATGACCCCAGTTCTATATTCCACATCAGTAAGATTGCTTCATCTACCAACGGTAAATTGCCTAAGAACGTAATTGGACAATGTAGCCGTTTTGAAGGTGGCATGAACTACTTATCGGGCTCTGAAGTTTGGCAAAATGTGTCCCTGTCTTCATCCATCAATGTCAGTGCCAACAACTCAAAACAGACATTCGCTTTGATGTTCATTTGGGCTAATGCCAACCAAGATCCTACTCGCAATAGTGTAGGTGCTTGTGTGGATAATATACAATTCTCTTCTGCCAATGTGAAAAAACCAACCAACCTAAACGTGCAAGCACAATGCGAAGATTCGTCCATGTTGGTTAAGTGGGATAGTCCTTTGGAGGAGTTTTGCGTTGAATACAAAAAGACAGGAACCAATTATTGGAGACGAATAGATGGAATCGTATCTGGAGTGGATGGCTATACAGAACAAGGAGTGGAAAAATGTTTCAAACTCGATAATATAGAAGAAGCTACCTACGACGTGCGCGTACAAGGAACGTTGAACAACGATATCAGCGCGTATGCTGTACTCAACCAATATCTATATTATTGTCCGGATAACCACTGTGTCAATTACCTTAATTTGGACAACCCCAATCTGGTATGTACCTATGGTTTTCGTGATGACTATAGACAAGGAACCACTCCTTATGATAGTATAGGATATATCAATTTTGGTCCTGATTCCAAGGATAGTCGTCACACTATTCACCTCAATCCCAAGGAGACCGACCCAAGAACTGGAAACAAACTCAAATGTGTTCCTACAGGTGCATTAGGCTCTGTTAGGTTGGGCAACTGGAACTGCGACGGAGAGGCCGAGAGTATGACCTATGCTTTTACAGTGGACTCCGCATCACAAGGTATATTGTTGATCAAATATGCGGTTGTGCTGGAAGAACCGGGTACCTCTTGTGGAGACCCAGGATTCAAAATGGTGGTTTTGGATAGTTTGGGCAACGAGATAGATGAGATATGCAGCAAGGCTGACTTCGGATATTCGCAAGCAGCTGCCGCAGGATGGAATATATATGAGGACAAAAACTCATATTCCAAAGTGGCATGGAAAGATTGGACTTCTGTGGGAGTAAACCTACAGCAATATGATCAACAAGTATGCTATGTTCGCTTGACCACCAACGACTGCGGTGCTGGTGGACACTTTGGATATGCTTACTTCACGATTGATTGTATTAGCGCTTACATACGTACCGAGAACTGTGGAACAGATGCTCAGATCAGCTGCGAAGCACCCGAGGGATTTAGTTATAGATGGTACGATGAGACAGGCAAGACAGTAGGAAGAGAGCAATCAATGGTGGCTGATGCTGGACGACACTTATATACGTGTAGGGTTAGTTTCATAGAGGATACGACTTGCTATTTCGAACTATCAACACTATCCGCTCCTCGATTCCCAGTACCAGAATATACCTACAAGTGGCAACCTACCAATTGTAGCAACATCATACGGTTTAACAATACCTCCCATGTGATGAATAAGTTTGATGGAGAGGAAAATCATACCAAAGAATCATGTACTGATTATCAGTGGCATTTCACACGTTTGGTAAACGGCATCCCTCAACCCTCAACCCAAACATCCAATCCTTCTCCTGTCTATACTTGTAGAGCGGAAGGTGATACGTTGATTGTTAATTTTACAAGCTATATAGGCGAGAATAATATGTGTGATTCTACACGCATCGACACGCTCATTATTCCTTCTATATTGCCTCCAGACACCTTCAAACTGGTAGAAGGAATATGTGAGGGTACTGGATTCTTCTTCGACGAACAATGGCGCACCGAATCGGGTATCTATGTTAGTAAAAAGGACAACTTTGCAGGATGCGATAGCTTATCCACACTCTATCTGTCGGTCAATCCAGCTGGACCAGATACCACCATTGTTCAGATGATATGTAGCGATACTTGTGTGACGATAGGAGACAATTGCTACGACAAAACCAACCACTATACAGCATGGCTCAAAAATAGATGGGGATGTGATAGTATCGTACAACTGCATCTTACGGTAGAACCCAAAGTTGAAAATGCATCGTTTGTCAATGCCTATCCGTTGGTAGCGTGTGCCGATGATGGCGAATTGAATATTTATTTCCAATACAATCACAACGAGGCTGTGTTGGATAGCATCCAGATACATTTCAACCATACTTACAAGGGAATAGGTTTTAGTGATACTACCCTTTATCATATAGATAAGATTGACCCTTATACGAATAGTATGCTCATTACTTTGCCTTATCCTCAGAAGGTTACACCTAACTATGACACCCTTACCTTGACCACTTTCCAGACATGTTGTGGACAGCAAACCTTCCGACTTCCAATACAGATGCAGTATGCTGCCTCCATAGTAGAGCAGAAATGGAATGATGTGCTGGCAGTACTTAACGAACGATTTAATGGAGGATATCAATTCATTGCCTTCCAGTGGTACAAGAACTTTATGCCTATTGAAGGAGAAGTAGGGTCTTACCTTTATCAACCATTAGACACTACGGCTTCTTATTTTGTAGAACTGACGCGTATGGATGGAGTGCGTATGTTCTCATGCCCAATCACGCCGATGGTGCATGTTGACCAACAAGAGTTCCCTACATTAGTGAATGTGTCGCAAAAAATTGCAGTTCGTGTACCTAAAAAAGCGGATATAAGCATTTACACTTCTGTAGGACAACTATATGACGAATACAAGGATATTGCAGACAATATACAAATACAAATGCCTAATGTTAGAGGTGTTTATGTGGTGCAAATCAATTATGAAGATGGAACTTATCACGCACAGCAAGTGATAGTCAAATAGGATTTTTTGTAAGGTAAAACGAAAAAAGAATAAATATAAGCAGTATGAAAAAGATATACGTATCAATTTTAATTTTTGTTCTCCTATGTACAACCCGCGTACATGCAGTGTCATACTATTCGTGTGATTTTGAAAAGGCGGGTATAGATAGTGCTTGGACATTAAATCCAACAGCCAATGCCACTATTGATGCACAAATCAAGAATCGATGGTATCTTGGTGCTTTAGGTAACTATGGTGCGGTGGGAAGTAAAGGTCTATATCTGTCTGCCGATAAAGGACAGACTGTAGGGTATAGCAGTACCGGAAGTGTAGTGATGGTTTACACTACCATAGCATTGGACCCAATAGATAATGATTCTTCTTTCTATCAACTTACGTTTGACTATCGTGCTGCGGCAGCACTTGCCAACGAGGGACTTTATTGCTTCTTAATCCCACATGTTGACCCACTCACTCTCAAACCCAATGTCGTGATGTCCAATCCTAATGGTGGACAGATTCCTACCATGTACGAACCTTACATGATAGAGTTGCAACCAGGATTTACTGACAACCTCAATGGGGCTGAAGTGTGGCAACAGTGTGTCACTAAGATTGATCCATCCATATGTACAGGTGAACCATACTATCTTGCATTTGCATGGAATAGTGGCAATAGTACGCCTCTAAGACCTGGTGGATGTTGTATTGACAACATCAATATACGCGTTGCACAAGAGTGCAGCAAACCCAGAAACCTCACTGCTAATGTAGTAGGAGGGTCGGTATTGGTAACGTGGGAAGGTGAAACGGATACTTATGAGTTTGAAGCTTATTCATATATTGATGATAAATGGTATGGACCGATATTGGTAAAAGATACCTTCTACCAAATCATCGGGATGACGCCAGGACAAGTTGATTTCTATGTGCGTTCACAATGCAATGATAGTTTGTATAGTTTGCGTACTTCAGAGAGCAAACTCATATACTACCCAGATCAATTGTGTATTGATTATCTCAACTTGGACAACGCAAAGTGCTACATCGAACAATCGGCTCCACAAAGTACAGAAACTTTTGAAGACTTCGTCCTCTCCAAACCTATAGATAATGGCCCAGCTTCATCAGCCAGCAGGCATACCATACATTACAACCAACTGGAGACGGATCCTCGTACAGGTGGTTTGCTCAAGACTGTTCCGAAGGGAGAATTAGGCTCCATTCGATTAGGAAATATCGAAGGTGGCAATCATGCGGAACGTATCGAATTGTCATTCGTGGTTGATACCATCGAATCACCTGTTTTCTTGCTCAACTATGCGCCTATCATTGAAGCACCAGGACATAATAGTTATGAAAACCCTCGTTTCAAATTGGATTTGCTTATCAATGGACAAAGCATTGGTAGTTGTGGTCAAGCGGATTTCAACTGTAATGATGTATATAGTGACGATAGATTGACTACCAAAGACACAACTTGGCATCTTACCACAAAAGAGGTTGCAGGGTCTGCGGCGGACATTGTCTGGAAGGAATGGACGACAGTGGGTGTAAACTTGAGAAACCCACAATATCAAGGCAAGACCCTAACTGCCAGACTTACAACACACGACTGTACCTTCTCTGCACACGGTGGCTATGCGTACTTCACCTTAGGCTGTTCCGATGGTAAGCTCAAGGATATGAAGTGTGGAGAAATCAACCCGAACTTCATCGCTCCTGACGGATTTTACTATCGTTGGTTGTATGCCGATAGTGAAAAGTATCGTAGAGCAGATGGGTCAATAGATGAAAAATATGTATTAGGTAGAAACCAAATGTATGTAGCAGGATGGCATACCGACTCTTTGTTTGCTGTGGATTGTATGTTCGTGCAAGATACAACGTGTTATTTTACCTTGTATGCTTCTACATTGGCGATGAACCCTGTGTCTGTCATTCCAACGCCACGTATTCAACGCAACTGTACTGAGAATATGTACACCGTTTTCTTTGATGGATCACAATGCCATGTACAAGAAATTGACCACGTAAACAATGATACCATCGTCTCTACACGTAACCGAGTAGAGCGCACCGAATGGCAATTTGGTGATGGTACGGTGAGTTATGATTTAAATCCTGTACACAAGTATCCTGCCTCTGGAGGAACTTACAATGTAACCTTGCGTACCACCTATGGTTCTTGTGATTCGGTGGTTACCTATGTATTGCATTTGGATAGCTTAGGCCCAACGAGAGATACGACTACTTTATATCTATGCGACGATATCAAAGAGAATGGTGGATATCAATGGATCGAAAACGGCAAACGTTATACCGACTACGGATTGGATTCCATCATCTTGGTCAATCCAGAAACAACCTGTGATAGCATTTTGTATCTCAACCTATTGGAGCCTACCAGAGTAAAAGAAGAGACAGTAGTATTTGACAAAGACCTACCGTATGTCTATCATGGTATCAAACTCTACTCAGATACTACCATCAAAGTGGCTTCAGCATCGTGTGATACGATTTGGGAACTCAAATTCCAAGTATATGTAACACTCAAGGCTAAGTTGGATCAAGACAACTATCACGTATGCCATGGCGATGTATCGCTACCTATTGACTATACGATACAAGCTGGTTTTGCGAGACTTTATTCAGTTGATTTTGAAGATGAGTCACGATTCACTGATATAGATAAAGTATACACGCCTAATGCTTCCAAAGGAACATGGCAATTGCCTATAGATATTCCAGGTGATTTGATGCCAAATATCTATCAAGCTACCCTAACGCTTCATGATAGCATCCCTGAATGTGATGTGCACTTGCCATTCTCATTCGTTATTAGGTATAGCCATGATATCATTGCGCAACGTTGGGGAGATGTATTGGGCGTGCAAAATGCATCCTTCAATCAACACATGGTCAATGGTACACCTGTTGCCTTCGAATTTGAAGACTATCAATGGTACACCTGCGATGCTACAGGATTGGATACTGTTGCGATCGTTGGCGCCAACCTGTCGTACCTCTATCAACCTCTTGATTACGAGGCATACTATTGTGCTGCTGTGACGAGAACTACAGATAAAGTCCGTCTGCTCATCTGTCCTGTACAACCTTCAATAGTAGAAGCACAAGAGCATAAGGATATGCCATCGCTGTCATTGATTGACGCTTCTTCACAATTACAATTATCTGGCAAAGGACAAGCGCAGTGGTATGACTTGATGGGTAATCTATATAGTCAACAAACCTATGACAACTCAACTATCAAAGCGCCATCAGCATCTGGAATGTATCTGTTGGTTCTTATAGAGGAAGTTGACTCCACGATTCAAAGAGTGGTGATTAAATAATAGATGATAGATATATCAACGACTGCGCCACAACTGGCGCAGTCGTTGATTATTGATAGAGCGTTTTTGTTTATTCTTCACGATAGTAGGCCCTACACAAACTATATGGCATGAACCGCCTTCTCTCTATATTACTTCTCTGTTGCATATATTCACACCTATATGCGCAAACGCCTTACGACTCCTTTTCCCCCGCCACGTCACGTCCGATATTGGATGTGGTGCAAAACTTGGATGCATACAATGACTCGCTGCAACCATCTCCGATGGATGCTCCCCTTGCTACACCAGATAACGTTAGCAAATGGCTCTCCCCCGACCCATTGAGCGACAAATATCCTGAAATCTCTCCCTATGCCTATTGCCATTGGAATCCAGTGAAATATATAGACCCAGATGGAAGGGAAGTATGGGAATTAGATATAAATGCTGGTGACTTTCAAAAAGTTGGGAATAAAGGTGGTTCTATAACGGATTATTATACTGTTGGTACCTATGAGAAGGGAGTATTTAATTCATATTCTGATTTTGAAATAAAGCGTGGAGATGGTGTAATTAACTCGTTTCGTATAGAGGAAACGAATAAAAGTACAATAAGTGCATTTCATATTCCAGAAACTAATACTGCCGGATTTTTTTTGGAACGACCTGGCCCAGATACAGCAGAACCAGGAAAAGCACTCCGTATCCCTTTTGGCCAATATGGGCTGTATGAGAATAATGGAACTCGTTATCCATGTGTCCCGAGGTTGTATTTGCTAAATGAAGGTATAGATGGCAATTTTGCCAATAGAGGCATTTTAATACACGTAGGGAATTTTCCCGAGAATTCTATGGGATGTTTATTGCCCGGTAATAGTAGGGCAACAGACTTTGTAGGCAATAGTAGAAATACATTGTCAGAAATAACAAGTTATATTGTCTCTAAAAAATGGATGGTTAGATTGAATATTTTTAATGTTTTTAAATAACTCGCTATGAATAAAAACATTTGTATATTATGTTTATGTTTGACAAGTGCAATATGCTACACATCAGCGCAAGATAAAACATCTAATTTTGATGTGCGGCATTTGATACATTGTTATTACTCAGTTTGTGACAGAGGAACTTTCGCTACAAAAAAATCATACTTTGAAGCATTTCCTTCCACATTTGTAGACTTCAAGAATGTATTTGGTTATCAAGAAAATCCAACTGGAGAGACTTATGGTGAATTGTATAAGGAATCACTTTCTTATATAGTTGAGTTTTTTTACTTAAATGAGTGTATTCCTTTATCTGATTTCTCTGATAAAGTTATACATATGTGTATCGATGGAAAATGGCAAGCTGATGGAGTAAACTATCTTAAAGCAAATGTGGTTAATATTGTAACATCAACAAAAATGGCGAATGATTGCTATTACTATTTGGATATTTTTCCTTGTTACAACGATATGGTGAGAGAGGTATTCTTGTCGCGTTTGATATTATTGAGTGATGATGACGTGTTATCATTTTGGAAATTCTATTTGGATGGAGCGGAGGTAAATCCTATTGATGATATATTATACCAACAGACTTTAGAATCAATACAGCAGTTTCCTAAATTAATAGACCTATTAGGAGAGGCTTATAATCGAGCAGAATAAGTATAACATATCCGGAATTCAACCCAAGGGTAAATACTGTATGTTATGTCCATAACAATAAGGAATTTAGAAAATGACTCAAAAATACTTATGGAATTATGAAAAGTAATATACTATTTCTCCTATGTATATGCTATAGTCTTACGTATGCCAAAGCGCAATATGTCTCTCAATCCGAAAATCCCATTGCTAATTTTGCATGGGATGAGAACGATACATCTCGGTATTTGGGTCACTATCGCTACGAGCAAGCTTATCAACTAATAGAAGATATGCTAACCGATAAACGTTCTTTGGATTTTGCAGATGCTATTTATGCAGTGGAGAATTGCATGTATGATGGAACTTTGGACTACTCCTCTTATGTAGCAGAATTAAGACGTATCACTATAGGTATCAACCAAATGGCTACAACAGTGAGTGCTCCTAATCGCGATGTTGCTCTCAATTATGCTATATACCTTTTCTATACCACTCCTTGTCCACTCAACCGATTTCATCCATATGAGTATGATGATGCATCTCTATTGAAAGATGCTGGTTTTATAGGTGGTATGGTGACGCATCTACTGAAGACAGGCAAAGGGACCTGTCATTCATTACCTTATTTGTATAAGATTATTGCTGATAGAGTAGGAGCAAGAGCCTATATTGCGTTAGCCCCCTTACATTCCTATATACGCCACCAGGATGCAAATGGCAAATGGTGGAACTTTGAGACAACGGTGGGCAGTTTCTCTCGTTCTTCTTTTATTATGGAGAGTTTTCATGTGCGAGAAGAAGCAATTCGTAGCGGGCTCTATATGACAAATTTAACAGCCAAAGAAACTATTGTTCAATGTTTATATGACTTGCTTTGCATCTATGAGCACAAAACGGGTTTCTATTCCAACGATTTTGTTCGCAAATGCTATACATTAGGATTGAAATACCATTATCCTGATAATTTGCATACACGACGGATTAATGACTTGAAATATCAATTGGATAAGAAAGCATGGAAGAAAGGTTTACGCTCCAAGGAAGAAGTTTTCAATGATCCAAGATTAAGGCGCGAATACGATTATCTCTACCAAGAAAAAGAGAGATTCAATAATATGGGATATCATGCATACACATTAGAAGAATATTCTCAAAAATACCAAGAGGCCATGAATTACTTGCAAACAAAAAAACAATCAGAATGATGCGCTCCATAAAATATATATTATTCTTCATATTTTGCACATGTATAAATATATATGCGCAAACGCCTTACGACTCCTTTTCTCCCGCCACATCACGTCCGATATTGGATGTAGTGCAGAAAATGGATGCAAACAAAGACTCGCTTCAACAGACACAAATGGATACTACCCTTGCTACGAAAAATGATGTCAGCAAATGGCTCTCCCCAGACCCATTGAGCGACAAGTATCCTGAAATCTCTCCCTATGCGTATTGCGGCTGGAACCCTGTGAAGTATATAGACCCAGATGGAAGGGATATCTATCGCTATGATAAAGAAACTGGAGATATAAAACTATATAAGAAAACAGATGATAATTTTGACCAATTTGGAAAATTTAAGTACAATAGAAGAACAAATGAATATGAACTAAGAACCAAAAAAGATGGTACGATAAGAACATATACAGACCATAAAGGCAATAATGATAAGATAGCAAAAGGTATTTTAAAAGATGGATTAAACATAAAGAATCGTGGAGCATTCTTTAGTTTTTCTAAAAATGAAAATCTAACAGAGGAAAACATTTTTCAATTTGCTTTGATACTTGACCAAATAACAGGGGTTGAAATTTCAGGATTCATATCAACTGATTTTGGCAATAAAAGAGCATTTATAGAACCGTACAAACATAATACTCGTAAACGCAGTAATAATCATATTCGTGAATATTCACCAAATACATACTTACATTTTCATACGCATGGGCATGCATTACATTATCAAGCTACACATCCTTCTGAAAAATATGATATTCCGTTTAAGGAAAAAATAAATCGTCTATGTCCAACAATTCAACTAATAATCTTACATAATTATGGAGCCCCTACTAAATATTAATAAAAAAATACTATTTTTCTTTATTATAATATCTCCAATGTTTTGTTCTTGTCTTACGATAAAGAATTATGACTATATAGAATGCGAGGATATACCAAGAGAAGCTATTGATATTGCTATTAAATCTCACAACAAGAGACTACAGGTACACAAAAACTCAAATGTTATCGCAGTTGTTTTGGATGCTTATTATATCTCAGAGAGAAAACTTAATTTGTTTATGCGAGAAAGTGTCAAGGGTGATATTGTTGATAAATTTCCAGTAGAAACATTATATGAGTACGTAGGACAAATACCTTCAAGTTCAATACCTACTGACTATATAGAAATAAATAATGTCTTATACGTATGGCATAATCCTCATATAGTTCTGGGAGAGGAGATAATAAATCGCCTCATCAAATATGACATGGTGTGGTATCCTGGAGAAGAAATGATTTATACAATTGGTGGCACATCAATTGACTATATATTCAGTACATCTAATTATAAAAT
Organism: Paludibacteraceae bacterium; assembly: GCA_017938155.1. Classification (GTDB taxonomy): domain Bacteria; phylum Bacteroidota; class Bacteroidia; order Bacteroidales; family Paludibacteraceae; genus Colicola. The sequence continues at coordinate 102,977 of JAGBCD010000027.1, forward strand.
CTATATAAGAAAAGTTGTAGAAAGCTATTAATTTATATTGCGATATTGTAGAGATTTAACGGTAGAAATGAGTTTTAATGTACAAAAGTAAATTCTATAGATATAAAATGAATAAATTTATTACCATATTATCCTTGTTATTCTTAATTTTACCTTTGAGAGCAACGACCTTAGAACGAGATTCTTTACGTTTATTTCTTGAATACGTAGGAGAAGATAGTATGACTATCGCAGAAATAATGAAGAGTCCAAAAATAACTGACCCATTAAAAGTTCTGGATAGTTGTTTAATGTATAAATTAAGATTGAAATACGACTTAGAAGAACAAAATGTGACTTGGCAGTTTGGTTGCGAAGATTCCGTGTTTATATGTAGAACTACAGAATATATTACGCAAAAAGTAATTTGTGATACAGCTTTGTATTTGATTGATTATTTCTCGAAAGATGTATGCAACTTGGGTTATCCAAAATATGAAGAACAGATACGCATAAAGAGTGCGGAATATGCAGTGAAAGCATTTCACGCAAGAAAGGCGATTGCCATACCTTATGTGTATTATATCAATCATAAGGAATTGGATAATTGGCAAAATCAACTGCGTTTCTATGGTATGATAGATTTTATATTATTAGAACCAAAGCGTTTATGGTGCTTTGAAAAAGAATTCAATCTAAAGATAAATAAGATAATAAAAGAGCCCAATGAAAAAACATCTTACTATACACAATTTAGGGATTTAATAAATAGTTATTCAGATATTGATTTGGCTCGCATTTCTAAAGAAGAAGAGAAAGAACTTGTAAATATTCTACTTAAAGGAGTAGAACAAGGAGAGAAAAAATCACAAATAACGTATGCCTTTATGCTATTAACGGGACAATTTGTTGAAAAGGATGAAATACTTGGACAGGAGATTTTAAACACTGTGTTTAATTAAATAATTCAACCATAATATTAAAAAGATTGTTACCCCACATGAACCGCCTTCTCTCTCTATTACTTCTCTGTTGCATATATTCACACCTATATGCACAAACGCCTTACGACTCCTTTTCCCCCGCCACGTCACGTCCGATATTGGATGTAGTGCAGAACATAGATACATACAAAGATTCGCTTCGGCAGACACAAATGGATATTGCCATCGCGACAACAGATGATGTCAGCAAATGGCTCTCTCCAGACCCATTGAGTGATAAGTACCCTGAAATATCTCCTTAAGCATATTGCAACTGGAACCCAGTGAAGTATATTTTCTTCTTTCTACTCTTGTGTATATGATTTATTATTTTTATCTTTGCGACCTTAAAAAATGTTAATACTTTGTCAATTGTGATGAAAATAAATCCAAAATTGATTCTTTTTGTTTTTCTGTTTGGTATGTTAAATACGTTTATACATGCGACAGAAATGCCAACGATATGGCATCGTCCAGATTCATTGATGGTATTGCCACAGTCTGATGCTATTGAGTGGACAGATTCCTATACGATATTTAGTGTAGTAAGAAGTCTTCAACCTAACACAAATCAATGTTTATGGGGATTTTTGGAAAATGATTCCATTGCTCTTGCAGTATTGACTCATGGTATCTATAAATCTTCCTTTGGCATATTACCTATAGGCCGTGCTCGCGATTTCTCCAAGTGGTCCATTTATGCTTATCATAGCGGATTGCGTGTAGATAGTGCCAATCATTTATCACTTTCGTTGGGCCCTCAATATTATTTTTCTGATAGTACGTCAATAGATACATTATCTGCCCAGATTGAATTGGAAGAGTTTGCTTATTACAATGGTTATGTGTCTCATAGGGCTTCGTCGTCTTTTCAAACATATCTTGCTCTTAAGTATGGTATAACGTTGGATTATGCTGCATATTTATCTCCGTTGGGTGATACACTTTGGCATCCAGAAAGAGATGAACTCTATTATCATCGCATCGTGGGTTTAGGATATGATACCATTCATCAGTGGCAGACTTGTTCTTCGCATTCCAAAGAACAATCGTCGTTGTATCTATATACCGATACATTGGGAATAGGAGAATATATATTAGTTGGAGATGATGGTGGGGAATTAGAATGGCAACATACGATGGAGGAGCATTTTATATTACATCGTAAGTGGCGTGTACGACAATATGTAGAACACCCCAAAACATTACATTTTGCATTCAAGTTACCAATGACTCCGGTAGTTGAGGACTCGTTATGGCTGGCTATTTTAGATGAATATGAGCAAATAAAGCGAACTATTTTACCAGACAGCATCGTGGGAGATAGTGTAGGTTATTTTACTATACACAGCCCAGATGTAATTATGCATCTACAATTAAATGCTATTGTGTCCCCAGGGATGCAACCACTGAACAAAACAAACCATAAATGCGAAGGAGAGTTGTTAGGAGGTACTATAGTATATGATACTCAAAATCGATGCATTATTATTGATGGTTACCCTGCAGAACAATTATTTGAACTGCATTTGTATGATAATTCGGGTAAGCTGCATTCTACTATTTACAGTAAAAATCCGATAGATATTAGTATTTATCCTCGCACGATTTTTTATATAGAAATTATAACTTTAGGTCAGATTGTCGGCTCTATAACTCTTCCATTAACCTTGTAAAAAAAATAGCATGATGAAGCAAAACATTATTCGGTTGTTCATTATTTTGTTTACTAATATACTGGTTTGTACTACTCTTGCAAATTCAATAACAGACAATACTGCTAATGCAATAGGGGGACAATCGATTCAGCCTTATACAGTTTGTTTTTCATATTCAATGTCCAATCCCGTGCGTATTGAGATTGAGGGATTTTCTTTGTTGGCTGATAGTGGTAGCTTACAACACGACCTTGAAATTAACTTGACATTACTATCTCAAGAAAAGGGATATTGTATTCCATCAAATATGGAGAATCTTACTCCTTATGGTAGGAGTATGCGCCTCTTACCCAATGGAGAGCATTTTTCTAAGGACAATCCAGCTCAGATAACCTTAAGCTATGACCCCAATAAGTTGCCTTTGGGATATAGAGCAGAAAATATATATACGTACTACTGCGATAGTATTACATGGCATCAACTGGAACGTGTAGATATAGATACTATTGCTCATACGATTACTTCATTAACGACCCATTTTACCGATTTTATCAATGCAGTCATCAAAGTTCCTGACATGCCAGAGAGCAAAGCTTTTGTTCCTACAACTATGGCTGATTTACCAGAGGTAAATCCTCTTCAGGGAGTCCCAATGATAGATCTGCCTCTTCCTAACAATAGAGGAACTGCAGAACTTGTTTACCCAATTGTATTACCTAAAGGGAGACAGGGAATGCAACCCAATGTTGATTTGAACTATTCAAGCGCAGGAGGTAATAGCATACTAGGGGTTGGTTGGAGTATCAATACTCCCTCTATAACTATTGACACTCGCTGGGGTGTACCTCGTTTTGATCCATTGTATGAAACCGAACAATACATAGTAAATGGTGCTCCCATCTTGTTACGAAAAGAAACCGGAATAGCATTTCCTTTACCTTATCAAGAGAGCGGTTTCCTCTCCCGAGAGACGAACTCTGTCCGTTTTTATGCACGTGATACAAAGAATCAAGATAGAGTTATTCGTCACGGAACCAATCCTACAGATTATTGGTGGGAGGTAACCGACCGTAATGGGATTACGACATTCTATGGACGTAGATTCAATCCAGAAGATATTGGTGACGTTTCCATTGATGAATCAAGTGTAATACGTACAGAGTCGAATTGTATAGCCTATTGGGCTGCCACGGCAAGTGTTGATGTACATGGCAATTATATTTTATACACTAACCACAAAAAAGAGAATACAATCTATGTGCAGCATATTTTATACACAGGTAATTTTTTACGTCATATTGATCCTTGCTATCGAGTTCAATTTGCTTATAGAAAGCGACATGATATCTCTACCAATGGTCGATTAGGAGTATTACAGAGAGAGACACTCTTATTATGTCACCTTTTAGTTCAGTACAATACTTCTCCTTGGGAAGACTATCGCTATATTGATAATATCGCGGCATATTATATGCAATACTCTCCTCCAAAAGAAACTAGCCTGTACAAGAGTCGTTTAGAGGAAGTTGCTATGTTGGATTCTGTACATGACTTGATGCTTGATGAGATATGCTCTTTGGAAGACATCTTAAATGGACATGTAGAGCGAAATGACTTAGCGCAAAGATGGATGCATCAAGCAGAGATGAATGGTGATATAGTTTTGTATCGTCAAATTCGAGAAGCTTTAAGAGATAGATATGGGGTTAATAGTATCCCCGCTCATGTCACCAAATTTGCATATGAAGATGCTCCTACTGCTGACCAACTCTTTTCAGAAGCGGAATTTTTTTCCAATCTTCAAAATACATCGCTTTCATCAAACCAAAGTAGTAGTTGGAGTGTTGGGGGAACGGCGACTGTTGGTTCTGGTCCTGACGTTTTTACTACCAATTTATCTGGTGGTGGAAATTATGATTATAATTGTACTACTGGACGTACAAAATCCATGTTATTGGATCTGAACGGAGATGCTTTGGTCGATATTGTCTACGAGAAGAATGGGGGCGTATATTATCATCGTCAACAACAACAGAATGGAAACTATAATTTTGCTCCAGAAATTCAAGTACCAGGTTTAACACGTCTTTCCCGTGAAGTGACCAGAACGCATACTTGGGGATTACAAGCTTCATTTGGGGCGAATTTGAGTTACTCTAACCCTATCTCTAATACCTATGTAGAGGCATATTTCTCAGATGTTAATGCGGACGGATTACCAGATATGATTGATGGGGAATATATCTTGATCAATCAACTTGTAGATGGAGTTCCAACATTTGGACCTTATTCTGTAGAGAGTGAACCTACGATAAGTAATAATAGTAGCCGTTGTGGGGTAATGATACTTGATGGGGAAGTGGATAAGCATATCGAATGTAATTTAATTGAAGTCTTGGTTGATAGTTTTCGTATAGATGAATTCTATGATGCATCAGTAGATGATGATTGGAGAATAGAGGAGGTTAATGATGAAAGAAGTGAACATCCCGAGATGTATAGATATGATGGAGAAATAGTAGAACATCCTTATCAAGACGAGGTTTATAATGACATCAATACATCTATTTCCAATCGCCCAGACCTTTATTCAATTCAACTTGTACGTCAACGTACTTCTCAAAGGATTACAGATACACTATCCAATGATAGTTTGATCTACCGTATAGAGGGTGAATGGGTCAAGGTATATAAATTGGAATATGAATGTGCATTGATGAGTATAGATCCAGATATAGAAACTGTGCGCGTTTGGGTAGCACCTAAAGATGGAAGCATTACTCTCACTGACTCAATAGCGTTATTGGAAGACACATCCATTTCTCGTCGTAATTCGCATACTGTAGATGGCATAGCATATACTATTCAGCATTGTGGCGACGTTGTGAATATGGATGATAGCCTTCATCTTCATGCTAATAGTTACTCGATTTGGCATCAAGGCTCCTTGTTAGCCAATGATTATACTTGGCATACGCGGTCTTTTGACAAAATAGTACAAAAGGGTGATATTATTATGTTTCGACTACGTTCGGGAGAAAATAATCGTTTTGATAGAACCCAGTGGCATCATACTATCCAATATTCAGATGAGGAGCAAGTCTATGATTCCCAAAATGATTTTCTATGTACCGGTGATGGATATTTTCGCGCAATCTACGACGGCGAAATACACCTAACACTATCGGGCAATCATGGCGGTACTGAATCCGTATCCTTGAAAGTGGAAAAAACACATGACAATCAGACTACATATTTGTTGGATACAGTGCTACAAGGTGGAGACATTAATATTTTACCTATAAATGTGTCTGTTGTTGCAAATGATAATATCAACATTATATTAAGTCCTATCAATGCAACCTACCAGGAACCTCGTTGGAGTGATATACATTTGATTCCGCATTTGCAATATATAGCCGATTTTCCTACAAATGAGACTTTATCACAATCCACTCATGATACCATAGATTATTATCCAGATGTAAAGGTGATGCACTCAAGTATCTACCCATCTACTTCTGCCTATAGGTCTTTATTTGGCCCACTACACAAAGGATGGGGAGTATTTGCACATCATAATCTCATGAATAATGATACTATCTTTATAGACTCGTTAGTTAATACCCAACTCTTAGCAGCGCAAACAGTCAGTACAGATACAACGGCTTATAATGCAAACTTAGAAGATTTAATTGCTTCAGCGGAGGGAGATGATTGGTATGAGCGAGTTAATGAGGAATTTTCAGAAAATAATACATTTAATCCTCTATCTCCTTCTAATTATTGGATACCAATGAGGGCAGATAGTCGTACCGGACAATGGATAGCACATGGTAATATGGGTACCATTGGCAAGACCGTACATAGTAATGCGCGAGAGATAATCATTCGTGAGGATATTGAAGAGGTTGTTGAGTATGATAGTTCTTTACCGTTTGTTGGAGGTGAAATGCGTCAAAACAATTTTGTATTCAAACATACGAGATCTATACAACACAGTATCTCTGCAGGTGTTTTAGGTATTTACAATGAATTTACTAGCAAAGGGACCTATCAATCCATCGTAGATTATATGGATATGAATGGGGATGGCTATCCAGACCATGTTGGAGTTGATGGTGTTCAATATAGTATGCCATGGGGAGGCATTGGTACTTTGCAAAAGGTGAAAAATTTCAAACCTTTTGAGAGTGAAAATATTGCTACAGGAGTTTCGTTCTCAGCATGTCCAGCGGTATTGAAAAAATTAGCAGGAAATAATATCCGAGATGGTAAGTTTAGCCTAACGTATGGCGCGGGTACCAATAGCGGTCAATCCAATACGATTAACAATTATATAGACATCAATGCCGATGGGTTACCAGATCGTATAGATACGTACATGGGAAACGTTTATTATAATACGGGTTATGGCTTTGCTAATGCAACTACAATCTCATCTTCTATTAATAATAGCAATAGCAAAGGTGGAAGTTTAAATTGGGGGGGAGGGGACGAAGTCTTTAGTCGTATACCTGCCGAAACAGATAAATTTTCTCTTGCGCAAGTCAGTATTAGTGGAGGCGTGGGTAGTTCATTATCTGCCAATAATGTTGATTCTATGCTCACTGATATCAATGGGGATGGTTTGCCAGATAAAGTGCGTCTTGTAAACAACCAAGTACAGGTAGCATACAACATTGGAGAGGGGTACAGTGGATATGCATTTGACTCATGGAAGACGCTTTCTACACTAAATAGTATTGGAAAAAATACGACGGCTAATCTTTCAACGACGATAAGTGGCACATTGGGTTTCTCCATTTTGGGCACGATTAAATTTGATTTTGGTGTACAATCTTCATGGAATGGATTATCTATTTCTCAAGGAGAAGGTATGCTTGTAGACATGAATGGAGATGGATATGTAGATTATGTTTGGAAAGAAAATAATAAAGTATATGTACGTTATAACACGAGTCGTTGTGTCAATCTTTTGACTACGGTTACCAACCCAACAGGTCAACAAATACGTATGGCATATAAACTTTCAGAACCATCAACCAATCATAGAAATCGTCAATGGGACCTAGCATATATCGCTGATATTGATTCTACTCATCCAATGTATGAAATGCAGGAGGGGATTACGGTACTTGAGTACAAAGATGCTTTTTATGATACGTTTGAGAAAACAGATTATGGTTATGCACATGTACGTACAATATCTAACAATGAAAAGGTTAAAGACTCGTACTACTACAATCAATCTTTTCTCCAAAAGGGAGAATTGCAAGAAGAGTTAATAAGCAATACCAATGAGCAGAAATATGTTCGATATATTCATGGGAGCAGATATACAAACATAGATTCTGGTGAGGAATTAGAACCCGATGAAGATTTATGTAGTGATGCTAATCTAACACAATCGCAATATGGTTATTGGACGGAATATTTTGAAGGAGAAGATGAGCCTCTTATAACCACGTATTACAATATAGAATATGATCAATATCATAATGTTGTCTCCTATATTGATGAAGGAGATATCGCAATAGATACTGATGATTGGTATAAAACAATAACTTACCTTCCTACGACCGCAAACAATATGATTTCTTTGCCTAAACAAGAACAAGTATATGATTTTAGGGGTAGATTATTGAGGAATTCAAAGGTTGATTATTCTTTCCTTGGCCAGCCTGAACATATTTATAGAGAAATTGCTCCAGATGAATATGCAATTACTCACTTGCAATATGATCATTTTGGCAATATCAGTACAATCATATTTCCAGAGAATGAGAACAACGAGCATCATTGGTCAACATTCACCTATGATCCTGTGACTTATTCCTATGTTCTAAGTATAGATAATCCGTTCAATACTCAGACTACAACCTATTATGATCCTCGTTGGGGAGTGCCAACACGAGTTATTGACCCTACAGGTAATGAGATGCGTTATAAGTATGATTACAAAGGGCGACTTATCAAAATCTTAGCTCCAGATGAATTGATACAAGGTAAAGACCATACGGTGAAGTATTCCTATAACATAATCAATGATAATCTTAAACGCACCACTCAATATCCATTCACGCATGTTTACAAAGAGATGTACGATTCGCTTTTTGTTCAGTGTGAGGTTACCCTTTATGACAGACGTGGTGAGTCTATACAGAACAAACATTATGCTGAGGTTTTTGGAGTGGATAATTGGGTGGTGGATAATGCGCAAGAACGAGATGTTTTTGGTAGAGTGATTGCCCAAAACTATCCATTTGCATCAGAAAGCAATCCTTGGGAATACGAACCAATGGACCCTCATCAACCAATGGTAGAAACCCTATATGATGTCTTGGATCGTCCAATAAGGCAAATCAATGCAGATGGCACTGAAAAATATATATATTATTATTTTGACGATGATGTACAAAACAATAGACGATTCAAAACCGAACTATTGGATGAAAATGGCATCCTAACATCCGAACTCAAAGCACCGCAAGGTTGGACTATTCAGAAAACGGCAGGGGATGGTGCCCAAACTTTCTTCCATTACTCACCTATTGGAGAGTTACTCTTTAGTCAAGATGCAGAGGAGTATCGAACCTATTATGCTTACGATAGATTAGGACGTACTATCATGAGAAATCATCCTGATGCAGGGGTAACACGTTGGACTTTTGATCCTGCAGGCAATATGATTCGGTTGCAAACTGCCAACTTGGCAGCGAACAATAACTCGATCGAATACCATTATTCTTTCAATCGATTAGCAGAGATAAACTATCCTCTTCATCCAGAAAATGATGTCCAATATCTATACGATAATGCAGGAAGGATCGCACTAAGGATCGATGGTACGGGTGGGGAGGAATTTGTATATGATTGCATGGGGAACGTTTCACAATCCATTCGTCGTATATTTATACCTACCGAAAGATTTGCTTATTATTTCCGAACACAATATAAGTATGATAGTTTTGGCCGTATGCGCAATATTATCTATCCAGATGGTGAGGTTGTGCATTATGGTTACGCTACAGGTGGTTTGTTAAAGAGTGTTGCTGGCATTAAACAAGAAGAACAAAATATTTATCTATGGGACAGAATCTACGATGAACAAGGTAGAAAAATATCTCAGTTATTTGGAAATAGGACTCAAACAGACTATACGTATGATGGAGAACAACAACGACTCGTTACAATGCAAACTCGTTCCCATACTACGGGCGATCAATTGCAGGACATCGAATACGAATATGATTATGTGGGAAATATCTCACGAATCAATCAGTATGCATCTTCATGCAATGGTTTGGGTGGAGCATATGTGAATGAATATTTTTATGATGAACAATACCGACTTGTCGAATCAATAGGCACGGGTGATTTTCAGTATAATGTTATCGCTACATATTCGCCATCTGGTAGGTTAGGAAATAAATACACGACATTATCTTCCCCATCTCTCCCTAATATGTCTGATGTGTATTTTGGATATGACGACCAACATTTAACACATCAGCCCCGTACATTGTATGATATTATGTCGGGAGGTATGAATCTGTATTGGGATGCAAATGGTAATATAGCTGAGATGATTCATTGTGAACAAGATGCTGGACGGTTTCATGAATGGGATGAAGACAATCGTTTGCGTTTTGTTTTAGGCGAAAGCTTTGCTGGATATTATGGTTATGATGCGAATGGGGAACGTGTGTATAAACTGACGGGAACATGTGGCATAGACCAAATCAACCATAATGGAACAAGGGCGTATGTCATGTTTGATGATGCAGTGCTGTATCCCAACCCATACCTCGTAGTAACTCCTCGAGGATACACCAAACATTATTATGCTGGTACTGAACGTTTGGCAACGGCGATAGGTTCTGGGGGCTTTGATGATATGGGACGAACAATAAGACATTATGCTTCAAGAGAAGAAGATATTGCACAGATGTTCTATACCAATTATCAGAATGAGGATCCATTCCATTACTACCATATATTAAGTGAGATGATAGGCACTTCTACCATAGAGGGCGACAATATGCCTGGGTTAGAATATTGCCAAGAGCCTATTATTTTAGGTCGCGTAGATGTGATTGGTGGAGAAGACTTGCTGTATTCTTCTATATATGATAATTTACTTGTCCGTGATCGAGAGCGAGAATTATTCTTTTCCCATTCAGACCATCTTGGTTCAGCCAATTGGATAACGGATTATGATGGTGTTCCAATTCAATATCTGCACTATGCTCCGTATGGTGAGTTGGTCGAAAACCAACGAGTTACAGATTACGATGAACGTTATAAGTTTACGGGTAAAGAACGGGACTGGGAGACGGGTTATGATTTCTTCGGAGCACGCAGTTATGCATCTGTACTATCTATATGGCTATCTCCTGACCCCTTGAGCAACAAGTATCCTGAAATCTCTCCCTATGCGTATTGCAACTGGAACCCTGTGAAGTATATAGATCCGGATGGAAGGAAAATAGTAGTCGGTACTTGGTATGGACGAGCTTTTGCCAAACTCGGATTCAATAACTTTGAGGCTAAAGTAATGGCACAACTAAAAGAGTTAAAGAATATGGATCCAGCATTGGATGAGATGATAACTAAAATTGAGGAACCCACAACGGAATATCACATTACAGACATAGACGGGAATGGTTTTGGCTATGATAATTCTAAAAAAGAAATTTTCTATAATCCAGATAGCAAAGAAACAAAAACCGGAAGGAAGAGACCTGCTATAGTTGGTCTAGCTCATGAATTAGGACACGCGGAAAATGATGTCGATGGAAGTACTGTTGAGTTTGACAAAGAAAAAGCAAAAAATGGAGATCCAGTAGAACGAGAAAAGTGTAACAATAACGAACAAAACTCTATTGGTAAAGAGAATATTGTCAGAACAAAACTCGGTTGTAAGAATCGACCTAATGATTATTTTACTAATGATGACTACTAAAATGAATAGAAAGATTATATTAGCAATATTATTTTGTTTGCTTGCTATTAGTTGCGCAAATAGGAAGGATGGTTGGATGACACCAGATACTCTTATTTTCCTTAATGTAACGAACGGGGAAGACACATGCTTGACATGGACATTTCCTTCTTCCCTGTATTATCAGTTAAACATAAAATGTATGTCAGAACGGAATTTCTATAGGTTTATTGAAAAGACTATTGAAAAGAATCAAGCCATCGTGGTGTCTAATAGTTACTTTCTAATGCGCGAAGATTATAAAACGCTCCGCAATGCTACAGCAGATAGTATACATAAAGAGTGCGGTTTGGAAGGCTTAAAACGATACGTCGAAAATAATCCCCCAATATTAGTAGAAGGTGACAAAGAAGCTTTCTTGTGGGCAGCATATATACTATGGGAAAACAATATATTGGTTGCTGAAGCAGATGAAGATGCGGCATGGTATACTATCGAGAAGAGATAATGTTAGGTACCATGTTATGGTGAACGAGTATATAAGATGACAAGAATCTTCAGTATGAACAATACAATTCTGGCAACTTTGACGTCATCATTTAGATGCTAAATGGGAGGAAATAGATGGTGGAGAAGTTCTACGTGCAGGCTTTGTCGGAGCAGCGGCAGGAACTATTACGGGAGCCGCAAGTAAGGGCGTAAGCGAGGCTGTAAAAAAATCCGGAGTGGTACAAAACATACAAACTAAAATGCTCGATGGTGTTAAAAGCGGAACAGGAAAAGCCGCTAAACAGCAGGCTAATCAAACCAGAAAATCCATTATCAATTTTTGTTCTCCAGGGAATGATAAACAATTTCAAATGAAAGACCTTATAACCTACCCGGCAGATGTTGTGGGACAGGAAGTGTCTACCGGAGTAACCACGAGTGGAGCAGTTGTGGACAAAACGCAAGAGGTTCAATCTAATGTGGCAAACAAGTTGGGACTTTAACGAAACTTTAAAATCATTTGAAATTATGGCAGCATATGGTGTAATAGGTGGCATAATCGGCGGGGCAATTGCCCTCGCCATTACGCCCTTATTAAGAAAAAAACTCAAGAAAAACAGCAAAAAGAAAGACAAAAAATCTCAGGAGCCGAGATCATATAGACCCAGAGCAGCATGGTTCGGATTTATAATGGCTATTGGCATGATAGTAAGTGGCTTGTATTTTCTTTGGTATAGTTTATACAATATGATGGGTTATATTTATGTTTCAGTTACTTTATTTGAAACTTGTTTTGGAACTCTATATGGATGCTGGACAGGCTCGTATCTAGGTGGAAGAATTACAATCTCTAAAGACCGTCTAATCGTAGATCATGCAGCAAAAATGCCCAAAGAAAACAACAGACATATTCATTTCTGGCAATTGGGGCGCCACCACATAGATGTCAGTTGGTATGAAATTCGGGAACTAAGGGCTGATATCAACCATATGAAAATAATTTTACACAATGATGAAGTATATTCATTTCCTATCGGCTGGTGTAAAGACAAAGCGAGGGATGAAATAGCTCGTTACAAACGAATTAAACCATGGGAGTAACTATGTACAAGCAATATCAACAATCCGATCCGTTCAATTATCATATTCAATACATCCACTATGCGCCATACGGTGAACTGATAGAGAATCAGCATATTGGCTCTTGGTATGACGAGCGATACAAGTTTACAGGTAAGGAACGGGACTGGGAGACAGGGTATGATATGTTCGGAGCACGCAGTTATGCATCAGCACTATTGATTTGGCTCACATTTCTAAAGAAGAAGAGGAAAAACTTGTAAATATTCTACTTAAAGGAATAGAACAAGGAGAGAAAAAATCACAAATAACGTATGCCTTTATGCTGTTAACGGGACAATTTGTTGAAAAGGATGAAATACTTGGACAGGAGATTTTAAACACTGTGTTTAATTAAATAATTCAACCATAATATTGAAAAGATTGTTACTCTACATGAACCGCCATCTCTCTATATTACTTCTCTTTTGCGTATATTCATACGTATATGCGCAAACGCCTTACGACTCCTTTTCCCCCGCCACGTCACGTCCGATATTGGATGTAGTACAAAACTTGGATGCATACAAAGATTCGCTTCAACAGACACAAATGGATACTACCCTTGCTACGAAAAATGATGTCAGTAAGTGGCTCTCCCCAGACCCTTTGAGCGACAAGTATCCAGAAATCTCTCCTTATGCTTATTGCGGCTGGAACCCTGTGAAGTATATAGACCCGGATGGAAGGTATTTCGATGAAGCGAATGAAGGAACTGCACAAAAGATAGAGGCTGAATGTCAACATAAATTATCATCGCAGAAAATCAACCATAATAGGAGGAAAGAACTAAACAAAACATTGCAAGACATTGCGGACATGCGCAACGATAAAAATTATGAATATCGTTTTGAATCTGCCCCAAATAATGAGTCTGAAATTAAATGTACAATAGAAGAAGGTAAAAATAAAGTTGTAACAATGTATTCAAATTTAGGTGCCTTGGACGGAACGACAGCCCATGAGGCGAGACATGGTGGACAGATTGCTCGTGGTGAAATGTTCTATGATGAAATGGGAAACCCTCAGAATTATGGTGTAAGGAAAGAAGTGGATGCTTATAGAGCACAATGGGGGTGGGATGGTAGTTTAAATGTATTTTCTGATATAATGGGGATACCTCAAAATTATCATGTAAAGGGTTATATTGACATAGATAAAGTTCTAGTTAATTCTATAATAGAAGGTTCAACTTATTTGTATCCGCCAAGAGATAAGAATGGAAAATTATTAATTGAAGAAAAAATATGGAAAAGATTTTAAAAAAATATATTCTCCTATCTATCTTAATTATTACAAGCGGATGTCGTTCTTTTGTTCCGTTTAATGGTGAAACGTACAATCCAGAAAAAATGTGTTTATCATTTTTGAACGAGAGTATATGCGTGTATACCCGCTACGATATCATGAATAACCAAGTGTATTCAGATTCTTGTACTTGGGAATATAATACCCAAAATAGAATCATTTTGAAATGTTTCCCTAAAGCAAGTTTATGCGAGTCAAATGATTCTATAAGAAAGAGGCTTTTTAATTTTATATATGATATATGTCCGAAATGGTATAATATAAAGAGTGACGAGTTTATGAGTGTTCCTAATAGCAAATATCCATTGTACCAAGAAAAAGATGTACCTTATGGTTATAAAACTCCTTCCTTTTATGATAAATTCGGTGGAAAGGTTTCGTGTGATACGTGTTATACTGCTATATTTATAGATCCAAAATGTGTGGCTATACGCAATACATATTTTCTTCCTTCCTTCTTTTTTATAGATAAAACAGTAAAGGTGAAGATGCCTAAAGCTCATTCTCGAATGGCAAAAAAACTGCAAAAATCGTTTTATCCTTGGCTTACAAATTCCTATGAATATATCAACTATAAGGTAAATTATGATAGGATGCTTGGTTTAAGCCTTGCTATAGATAGTATAACCGGGAAGCAATTCTCCTTTATAGGAGATTCTTGCAAGAAAGAGAGCCTTCGATTTATCAATGATTCTGTTTGTGAACATGTTTTATCTATGCGAAAAGATAAATCCTCCCAATATGCACCATTTGATATAGATACTTGTCACTATACAGTAAAGAACAATCTGATCGCCATAGACCTTATCCCAAACAAGTCGTGTGACACATTGAGTTATGGCAATGGTATGTTGTTCTACTCAAAAGTGTATAGAGATAATGATCAATACAAACATATTGTAAAACCTTTTATTGACGAAGCTCGTAGTTGTGCGAACAAAACGGATAGTATCAATATGATTATGAGTACTTATTTTGATGTATATGTACCTCTTAACTTTTACAAATGATACCACCCCACATGAACCGCCTTCTCTCTATCACTTCTCTGTTGCGTATATTCACACCGAATAAAAATATTTTAGTTTATTCCGAGACATTTTCGAGACCTTTTCGAGACAATGTCATACGCATCTCGTTCGCATCTCGTTCGCATCGTGGACGATTCCGTAGGATGACCGTAGCATTTGTCCTCCGAAATTCATTCTGCACAACAAAGATACTGCGCTTCATTTGCTATTCTTGTGACATTTTGCCACATTCCAAATCAAACCGCTTAATTGCCCAACTGAATCACAAGTGATAATCCGTTGAACCTTGGCAAAAAAAAAACGGAATGGCTGACCATTCCGTTTTCAATTTACATTTTAACTCGTCTTTCTGGAATACGAGCTTTCTTACCTGTAAGTTTACGCAAGTAATAGAGTTTTGCACGACGTACCTTACCGTATTTGTTAACTGTGATTGACTCAATGAATGGACTATCCATTGGGAAAATACGTTCAACACCTACGTTACCTGACATTTTACGAACGGTAAAACGCTTCTTGTCTTGACTACCATGGATAGCAATAACATCACCACGGAACTCTTGAATACGCTCTTTGTTACCTTCTTTGATTCGGTACGCTACAGTGATTTGGTCACCAGCCTTAAACGCCGGAAACTCTTTCTTCTCACCGGCAAATGCCTCTTCGGCAATCTTCATTAAATCCATTTTGTTGATTTGGTTTTTAATGGTTACACGGAGATGAGTATACACTACTGTTCAGCATGCATATGCAATGCCTAATCGATCGTCAGAGACTCAACTCGCAAAATCGCGACAAAATTACTACAATTTTTTTATATGACAAAATTTACTGCCATTTTTTCAGAGCAACCGCATCAAAAATTGTAGTTTTGTATAAAATGACGATTCCCATATTCTTCTAACTATCCAACCAACAATTGAATCAGTTGTGATTAGCTGCTAATAGAAGCGACGAACTATTTTTTTTATAGAATTATTGCTCATTGTTTTTTGGTAACAAATGTCTGTACACCAATGGCTTGTAATATTGTTGCCAAAAGGGAATAGTCGAATGAACTTGGCATTGTTCTAACAGCTCCTTGCCTAATATCGTATCTGGTGGAAAATATGCTCCTGTCAGATACAGGCAAGCCTTTAACATTACCGCAGGATAGAACAATGAATCCGCTGCCTCACAAAGATATGAATAGGCAAAATCAAATTCCCTTTGAGTTAATCGTTGCATAGAAACAGTGCATAAATAAACATCACAACATGCAGCGGGATAATGTGTTTTGTTCGCTATTCTAATTGCTAATGGCAACAAATCATCGTATGGAATAATAAAGCGCAGTGTATCATATGACTTGATATCGGCATCACGCATTGTTATGTGTTTTATGTAGTCCAGATCTTCTTTGTCTCGTCGATATCTCTCCATTGCTAATGGCGAATTACTAGCATTATGAAGATAATTTTTCCATAAAATGTCACATAAAGAGTCTGACACCTCTATCACGTTGCTATCTTTATACTGCTCAAGAATCCCACATATATATATATAAGCCCCCTTTGCACCACCTTTTAGAGCATAAAATAGAGCGGTTGTATCAGTCACGGAGCTCCCTTTACTTTCTCTGCGTAGGCTCACTGAATAACTTCCAGATATTCCAGAACTATCTGCAACAAGTATCCCATATAGATTTATATTGGAATCAGAATGACAAAGCCATAAATCTCGATATGCATCTACATCATAATGAACTATGACACGCTGAATAAGTGAATCTTTGTTTGACGAAACGCAATCACAGTAGGTATGTGTCTCCCATGGAGTACAAGTTACCAACAATAGCAACGCAAATATAAACAAGAATAATTTCCATTTATGTTTCATGAAAAAATATTTTTAATTGGTTATATTGGGCATAATTTTATCTATGAACATTTTGAATTTCACTGTACTCCTCGTAGGTAACCTATTCCCTCTAATTTTCGTTAGCAAATCGCCATTTTTATATACACCCCATGCACCTTCTCCTTTAGTCTTAGTGTTTTTTACTCCTGAATAACGTCCGTCTTGTGGATGGAGTGGACTATTTTTGGATTCTAAAATACCCATTGGAGCAATAACAAAAGTTTCATGTTCATTTAAGATGGATGACAATTGTTGAGCGAGACTATTTTCCCCTTCTCCAGTATGGCATGCGTAGAGAAAAACCATAGAAGCATTCCCTTCTTGTGCATCATTCTCATACTGAGCACTTCGGTCTAATATATGTTCCATTAGGTTTGCTGCGTCCAGTTGCAGGTTATTAGGTGAATTATATTTGTTCACCTTATCAAAATCTCCATGTGCAAAAATATAAATACCATTATCGTCATGAAAATTCTGGGCAGCATAAGAATCCGTATTTGAAAGAAATATATGTTTCTCTCTTCCATCTGCGTCAATGTACTTGATAGGATTAGCTCCACAATAAGCATAGGGCGAAATATCAGGGAATTTATCACTTAGCGGATCAACCGACAGCCATTTATTAACATGGCATATTGTGATAATAATAGTGTCTATTTGATTCCTTTGTAAGAGTTCCTTTTCTGAGTTCTCTATCACATCCAATATCGGACGAGATGTCTCTGGAGAAAAAGAATCATAAGGCGTTTGCGCACATACGTCTGCCCCTATACATAGGAAGAATATTAAGATTGAAAGAAAAAGTCTTATACTATGCAAAAATCCTGCATCCATGATATCAAGAATAATATAGTTGAATTTTACTCGCAGCAAAGGTAATGAAAATACATTAGATACACAAGTGATGAATATATATATTTTTTAATCATTGTCCCCAAAAGCAATTTTTTGACAATCATGAATAGAAAAAATAAGGTAATGTTGGATTTTTGTACGTAAATCGTGTGTTTGATTTGTTCATTCCAAAAAATAATAGTAACTTTGCCCGCTTTTTATGGCGAATAACTTTCGCCTGCGAGAAAAAGCATAACATGTTTAACCCTTTAACGAGTCCAAATTTGTTCTAGTTTATCGTTATAATATAAACTGCAGAATAAACCGAAACTCACCCCTTACTGCAATGGCAGAGAATTTATCACTCCAGAACTTCGACTGGGATGCCTATGAAAGTTCATCCAAAGGCACATTAAACGAAGAATTGACACAAAAGTATGATGCAACCCTCAGCGCTATCAAAGACAACGAAGTTGTTGAAGGTACTGTTATTAGCATCAACAAACGTGAAGTAGTTGTTAACGTTGGCTACAAATCAGATGGTATCGTTCCTGCTACCGAGTTCCGCTACAACCCAGAATTGAAAGTTGGTGACCGCGTAGAAGTGTACATCGAAAGCCAAGAAGACAAAAAAGGACAACTCGTTCTTTCACACAAAGAAGCACGTGCATCACGCAGCTGGGAACGTGTTAATGAAGCATTCGAGAAAGAAGAAATCGTTACTGGTTACATCAAGTGCCGTACCAAAGGCGGTATGATCGTTGATGTATTGGGTATGGAAGCTTTCTTGCCAGGTAGCCAAATTGACGTGAAACCTATTCGTGACTATGATGTCTTTGTAGGCATTACAATGGAGTTCAAGATTGTAAAAATCAACCAAGAGTTCCGCAATGTGGTTGTTTCACACAAAGCGCTTATCGAGGCTGAACTTGAGGCTCAAAAGAAAGAAATTGTTAGCAAACTCGAAAAAGGACAAGTACTTGAAGGTACCGTTAAGAATATTACCAACTATGGTGTATTCATCGACCTTGGTGGCGTTGACGGACTTATTCATATCACAGACCTCAGCTGGGGTAGAGTTAGCGATCCAAAAGAGATTGTACAACTCGACCAAAAGATCAATGTGGTTATCCTTGACTTCGATGAGGAGAAAAAACGTATCGCACTCGGCTTGAAACAACTTACTCCACACCCATGGGATGCTCTTAACCAAGATCTCAAAGTGGGAGACAAAGTGAAAGGTAAAGTTGTTGTGATGGCTGACTACGGAGCATTTGTTGAAGTAGCTGAAGGCGTAGAAGGACTTGTTCACGTGAGTGAAATGAGCTGGAGCCAACACCTACGTAGCGCAAACGATTTCCTCAAAGTAGGCGATGAGGTAGAAGCTGTTATCTTGACACTTGACAGAGAAGAGCGTAAAATGAGCCTTGGTATCAAACAACTTAAGGACGATCCATGGGCAAATGTTGACGTTAAGTATGCTGTTGGAACAAGACACTTTGCTAAAGTTCGCAACTTTACCAACTTCGGCGTATTTGTTGAAATCGAAGAAGGTGTTGATGGTCTTATCCATATCAGCGATCTCAGCTGGACTAAGAAAATCAAACATCCTAACGAGTTTACAAGCATCGGTGCTGAAATCGAAGTTGTTGTACTTGATATCGACAAAGAGAACCGCCGCTTGAGCCTTGGCCACAAACAACTCGAGGAAAATCCTTGGGAAGAACTTGAGGCTAAATATGGTGTTGATACCATCATCGAAGGCAAAGTAGTTGAATTGGGCGACAAGGGTGCTGTTGTACTCCTTGAAGATGGTGTAGAAGGCTTCTGCACAACACGTCACCTCGCTAAAGAAGACAAAGCTGCTACACAAGTAGGAGAAACCATGTCTTTCAAAGTAATCGAATTCAACAAAGAGGCTAAACGTATCTTGCTCTCACACCTACGTACATGGGAAGAGCGTAAAGAGGTACCAGCTGAACCTAAAAAAGCTGCTAAGAAAGAAGCTGCTATGCCAGAGCAAGCTAAGGTGAAAACTACCTTAGGTGATTTGAGCGTTTTAGCTGACCTCAAAGCAAGCATGGAAGAGAACAAAGAATAATCTTCTCGTAAATAAAAATGAGTGGGGCGTCAAATAGATGCCCCACTTTTTTTTGTTCTGAAAATAGTTAATTCAATATTTTTATGTACCTTTGCACCCACTATGATGGTTACAAAACAACAGAAATATAAAAACAAAAAAGAGACCCATTTGAGTCTCTTGCTTGTGGTGCCACCAGGAATCGAACCGGGGA
Organism: Paludibacteraceae bacterium; assembly: GCA_017938155.1. Lineage (GTDB taxonomy): Bacteria > Bacteroidota > Bacteroidia > Bacteroidales > Paludibacteraceae > Colicola. The sequence continues at coordinate 123,518 of JAGBCD010000027.1, forward strand.
CACAAGGATTTTCAGTCCTTTGCTCTACCAACTTAGCTATGGCACCTAGCGCTTTTCTGTAGTCTTATGCCTCAATGAGGACGTTCAAGCGAAAAGCGAGTGCAAAGGTACGGCTTTATTTTGAATTGAACAAATATTTTTGACATTTTTTTTAAAATAAAATAACAAATTAGTTGCTTTTTATGGATATTCACCCCATTGCGTATGCCAAAAATGACTTTGTTGACAAGTTTGGAATACCCAGACAAAGTTTTCAAACATCTACTATTGAAACACGTATCGTATTTCAACCTCCTTACAATACCCCAGATGCCTTTCGAGAGATACAACATTTCTCGCATCTATGGATCATATGGGGCTTTTCTTGCAATCAAATAGACCATCAAAAATTCTCACCTACCGTTCGCCCTCCAAGGTTGGGAGGAAACAAAAGAGTCGGAGTCTTTGCTTCACGTTCGCCTTTCCGACCCAATGCCTTGGGACTAACGAGTGTTAGACTGCTCAGAGTGGAAACTACACCCAAAAATGGAGTTGAACTGGTAGTCTTAGGGGCAGATTTGTTGGACAATACCCCTATATACGATATCAAACCATACTTGTCTTTTACCGATGCACATCCACAAGCGACCAACGGCTTCGCACAAGAGGTAATAGAATATCAATTGTTGGTCCAATGGGCAGATGATGAACTACGCAATAGAATACCAGAAAATGTGCGATTGCAAATAGAAGAAATCCTTTCGCAAGATCCCAGACCAGCCTATCATGATGAACCTGAACGAGTGTATAAATTAGATTTTGCTAATTATAAAATACATTTCCAAGTTCAAAACCAAATACTTATGGTAGTCAATGTACAAGAATTGAATTCCTAAATACATACTTGCGTATGTAAATAATTAGTTGTAACTTTGCACGGGCATTTTGAGCAATGATAGAAAGATGTAATCCGCAAGAAGTTGTAATAACGAGAACATAATAACGATTAATAACAAATATTCCCATGAACATGAGAAAAATTTTACTGATTTTATTTGGTGCATTAACTTATGTTGCCTATGCACAAGTAACTACAACACCCGCTATTATCCAAAAAGGATATCAAGGAGAGATTGTTATCACTTTTGATCCTACAGCTGGCAATGGAGGTATGAAAACCGCCACAAAGTGTTTTGCTCATACCGGTCTTATCACAGCAACCTCTACTGCTGATTCGGATTGGAAATATGTATTGGATGAATGGCGTGGAACTTCGACTGCTGCACAATGCACCCTCGTTGATGGTAAATGGCAGTTTACTATCCCTAATATCTATACGTTCTACAACTGCCCAGAAACGGAAGAAATACTTCGAATAGCATTTGTTTTCCATGATGGCCCTGGTGGTAGCCTTGAGGGTAAAACAGCAGATGGTAAAGATATTTTTGTGGACTTGGCAGATGCAGGACTCGCTGTTTCTATAGAATCCAACATCGAAGAGATATCCAATCTTTCCGACAATATAACATTGGAATGCAATGCTACTGCTGAGGCTGACCTCACACTCAAATGCAATGGAGAAGTTGTAAAACAAGCTACAGGTAAACAAATCGTTTATACCACTACGCTAACGCAAGCTGGCAATTTTGTTTATAGCTTAGAGGCGAAACAAGGGGAACAAATAGCAACGGATACCGTTGTTACATGCGTACCAACACAACCTATAGAAGCATCCAGACCTGCTGGCATTAGCATGGGTATTTATTACAACGAAACAGACCCTACTAAGGTCACGTTGGCTACTTTTGCTGCGGGAGCTAAACAACCACATAGCAAAACAGATTTGGTTTCTGCTTCCAACGTCTTTGTTGTAGGTGACTTCAACAATTGGGTAATCTCCAATGACTATCAAATGAAGAAGGATGGAAACTATTTCTGGTTGGAACTTTCCAACTTGGTTCCAAAAAAAGAGTATGCGATGCAATACGTTGTAAAACGTGCTGATGGAAAAGTGATACGCATCTCCGATCTCTATTCAGAGAAAGTATTGCACCCAGACGATAAATGGGAACCTAAACAAGTGGATCCTACACTCATGGACTATCCTGCTAAAGGAAGTGGATACGTCACTGTAATTCAAACGGATAAACCTAAATTCCAATGGTCGGATGCTACAAACAATTTTGTAAGACCAAACAAAAACAATTTGCTCGTGTACGAATTGTGGGTATATGACCATACACCAGAACACTCGCTTCAAGGACTGATAGGAAGACTTGACTATATAAAGAACTTAGGCGTAAATGCCATTGAACTTATGCCTATGTGCGAGTTTGATAACAACTTCAGTTGGGGTTACAATCCCAATCACTATTTTGCATTGGACAAAGCTTATGGTACCCCAGAACAATTCAAAACCTTTGTAGATGAGTGCCACAAGCGTGGTATGGCGGTGATAATTGATATGGTATTCAACCATACCAATGGCAACAACCCAATGTGTAAACTCTATCCTTATGGGGATGACCTACAGTACAATCCTTGGTTCAATGTCAAAAGCAAAGTACCTCATGGAGATGCTGGATTTGGAGAAGACTGGAATCATGCTTTTGCACCTGCACACGAGATGTTTATCCGTGTACTGCAATATTGGATTCAAGAGTACAAAGTGGATGGCTATCGTTTGGACCTAAGTCATGGTATTTGCGGTACAACCTACGATGCTGTCTATCAACTCAAAGACTATTATCAAAAGGGTGTCAAGGATGTGGCTCCTGATGCATACATGATCTTGGAGCACTGGGGCAGTGGAACGAACGACTTGGTAGTAGCCGGTATGATGCCATGGAATCGTTGTGATGAGGCATTCGGTGAAGCTGCTATGGGATGGTTGACAGGCAAAGACTCATTCTTTGGTGCCAACAAGGATAACTATATCTCCTATAACAACTCACATGACGAGGAGAGAACCTTCTTCAAAGCGACTCTTTGGGGAAATGGACCTATGAAAACAGACGAGGCTGAAAGATGCAAACGTGTTCCTTTGACACTCGGTTTTATGGCGATGTTGGACGGATCACACATGCTCTATCATTTTGATGAGTTAGGATTTGATTATTCTAAATGGCAAAATGCTGAAGGAGAGTGGGGTAAGAACGATGATGGTGTAAAACCTTATGGCGAGATTACATTGGATAGTGAATCCAACTTCAAGATGGAAGGCAAATTCCGCCCAGAACCTGCCGGATGGTTTACTGCTGCCAGCCCACGTATGGGAGCATACCAAAAGACCGCTCAAGCATTCCAATTGAGAACAAGATACTTGCCTAATGTGTTTGAAGGCAATCCTACCAATCTCAACATCGGTTCAGGAGTGGCTTTGCGTACCATACAATGGGGTAGCAATGTGTTTGTGGCAGGCAACTTCTCCACCACAGAGACCAAGACACTTACACTACCTGCTGGCGTATGGTATGACTATTATGCTGGTGGCAAGGCTGCAACTACCTACCAAATGCAACCAGGAGAATTTAAGATTTTTACTGCGCTTCAACTACCGCTTCCTAAAGTGCCAAATAGTTATGACTTCAACACCGGTTTAGAAGAGATTGTATGGCCATCTGACAATGGAAATATCAATGCAGTTAAGCGTATCGAAGATGGACAAATCATTATCATCAAGGATGGTGTACGCTACAACATACTTGGTGCAATATTAGACTAATACAACAATATGGCCATACATATTGAACATCTCAACAAAACCATCGGAAAACAAAAGGTTCTTGACGATATCACCCTTAGAATAGAAGATGGAGAAATAGTTGGTTTGCTTGGACCTAATGGTGCGGGCAAATCAACGCTTATGAAAATATTAGTGGGCTTGTGGAATCCAGATAATATGGAGTCTTTGAAACAGACTACACAAAGCAATGGATACCTACCTGAGCAAAACCCATTATACAATGAGATGTATGTGCAAGAATATCTGTTGTTAATGGCCAAGTTGAATGGGATACCATCGCCTAAACTTGTGGTGCAAAAGTTAATCCACCAAGTCGGATTGGAGCAAGAGGTTACAAAAAAAATAGGAGAACTAAGCAAGGGATACAAGCAGCGAGTGGGGATAGCCCAAGCACTCATGGCTAACCCGGAATTATTGGTACTCGATGAACCCACTACCGGATTGGACCCTAACCAATTGAAAGAAATTCGTTCTTTGATACGTGAAATAGGCAAGGAAAGAACCGTAATCCTTTCTACCCATATCATGCAAGAAGTACGTGAGATGTGCGACCGAGTAGTATTGCTCAATAAAGGACAACTGAAGGTCAACCAAAAAGTATCCCAGATAGATGACTTGGAAGGACTCTTTAGACAAGCTACTATTTAGTGTTTATAAAAACACCCCGATTGTGACTACTATTTAGTGAATATGAGTGATTTTGATATAAGAAACCAAATGACGGAGAAAGAGCAAGACAATGCCTTGCGCCCTTTGCGTTTTGATGATTTTGCAGGACAGTCCAAGATTGTCAGCAACTTGCGTATCTTCGTAGAAGCTGCTCGCATGCGTGGCGAGAGCCTTGACCATGTCCTACTCTTTGGACCTCCGGGACTGGGTAAAACTACGTTGAGCAATATTATTGCCAACGAATTAGGGGTGGGCTTTAAGGTTACTTCAGGTCCAGTACTGGACAAACCAGGTGACCTCGCTGGTCTTCTCACATCTCTTGAAGAAAACGACGTCCTTTTTATAGATGAAATTCACCGCCTCTCCCCTATAGTTGAAGAGTATCTCTATTCGGCAATGGAGGATTTTCGAATTGATATCATGATTGATAAGGGACCTTCTGCACGCACGATTCAAATCGACCTCAACAAGTTTACCCTCATTGGGGCTACTACCCGTAGTGGTTTGCTAACCAGCCCATTGCGTGCACGTTTCGGTATCAATTGTCACCTCGAATACTATGATGCCCATGTACTTGCGGGCATTGTAGAGCGCAGTGCTCGACTCTTGGGCATTCATATCGATAGCAAAGCTGCTGCCGAGATCTCTCGTCGCAGTCGTGGTACCCCTCGTATTGCCAATGCATTACTGCGTCGTGTGCGCGACTTTGCACAAGTCAAGGGAAACGGAGCAATCGATTTGGAGATTGCACGCTATGCCTTGGAGGCACTCAATATCGATACCTTCGGATTGGATGAGATTGACAACAAGTTGTTAAGCACCATCATCGACAAGTTCAAAGGAGGACCTGTGGGCTTGAATACCATCGCTACTGCCATGGGCGAAGATGCCGGAACAATAGAGGATGTATATGAACCATACCTCATCAAAGAAGGCTTTATCAAACGCACTCCTCGTGGTCGTGAAGCGACAGAATTGGCGTATAAGCACCTTGGCAAAACGCCATTGAGCAATGGCCAAATTACATTGGAGTTCTGATGACTTAACCTGTAATTTTAAGGAACTATATTTTTGAATAAGGCGTCACCAATATAGTTCCTTTTTTGTTTGTTGGAAAAGTGTGTGTGTTTCTGATTTATTAGTTTGCTTTAAGGTATATATTTTGCCTGAATAATGCAGAGATAAAAGAGAATATATTGTATCTGCCAATCTACACACATTTTATGAATAAAAACAAGCGATGGGTAGTGCAATTTATAAATTTGATTTAACAAAGTTAACATGATAAATAAGCAATACAAAGCCGTCTTCATTGACTGGGACGATACGATAGGGGATTTTATTGGGGCTGCGAAATTGGCACTTCACGAGATGTATGGCAAATACAATCTCAGTGACTACTTTGCTTCTCACGAAGAGTTTGTATCGCTCTATAAACCGCATAATATCGAATTGTGGGATAAATATGGAAAAGACCTCGTGACCAAGGATTTCTTGCGTATAGATCGCTTCCTATGGCCCTTGCTACATGGCAGTAAACTCGTTTCTGCAGCGCAGCGAACTAAGGAGGGTATGATGGGAGGTCCTAATAAGTCCTTCCCTTTAGGAGAGGATTTAGGAGAGGCTTTAACTTCTCTCGCCGAGCAAATGAGTGAGGACTTTCTCAACTTAACCACGGCACATTTTTCATTGCTACCAGGAGCTGAGGAATTGGTACGTTATTTGGCAACTAAATATCCACTGACCGTAGTGACCAATGGTTTTGTTGAAGTACAATACGAGAAGTTCGACAAGAGTGGACTTCGTGACTGCTTCACACATATCGTGCTGAGCGAGGAAGTGGGATGTCAAAAACCCAATCCACGCATTTTTGAAGAGGCATTGCGCATGAACGGCTTGCAAGCACAAGATGTCGTTATGATAGGTGATTCATGGAACTCGGACATTTTGGGTGCAAAAAATGCGGGAATAGATCAAATATGGATTCGAAAAAACAAAGAACCGCTTTTGCCAGAACAAAATGCAACATATATTGTACAGGATTTGATGGAAATCAAAACACTGATCTAACATTCAATTTAGTTCAAAAAAACTGCCATTTTGTCAGTAATGAAAGCAATATACATCAAGTGGCATAAAATGTGTTAAAGATATACAAAAAGGATGATTATGTTTAAAAATAAAAGTTACAAAAAAGATACTATGAGCAAGAAAAATAAGGAACAAAATCCAACATCTCAAAAGGATATGCAAAAAAAACTTGCACAAGAACCTACTAATGAAAACCTTAACAACGATGAGGTACAAGAAACTACTCAGACAAATCCTTTACAAGAGATGGAGGAAAAAATTAACCAATTGGAAGCCAAAGTGGCAGAGTTGGAAGACCTCAAACTGCGACAAATGGCAGAGTTTGATAACTATAGACGTCGTACCAACAAAGAAAAATTAGAACTCCTACAAAATGCTGGAGAAAGAATATTTGTAGATATGTTACCTTTGGTGGATGACTTTGAAAGAGCCAAAGATGCAATGGCAAAAACCGATGACATTGACTCTGTACGCCAAGGAATAGATTTGATATACAACAAATTTATTGGATTTTTAGCTTCTAACGATGTGAAAGTGATTCAGACAGATGATGCAGAATTTAATACCGATTTACATGAGGCTATAACCACATTTGCCGCTGGCGAAGATAAGAAAGGTAAAGTGATAGATTGTACTCAAAAGGGCTACACACTTGGTGAGAAAGTGATTCGCTTTTCAAAAGTGGTTGTCGGCGAATAATTCAAAATTCTAAATTCAAAATTCGGAATTATGGCACAGAAAAGAGATTATTATGAAGTGCTTGGAGTCAGCAAGTCTGCAACTGCTGAAGAGATAAAAAAAGCGTATCGCAAAAAAGCGATACAATTTCACCCAGACAAGAATCCTGGTGACAAACAAGCAGAAGAAAAATTCAAAGAGGCAGCTGAGGCTTATGAAGTACTATCTGACCCTCAAAAACGCCAACGTTATGACCAGTTTGGTCATGCTGGTGTAGGAGGTGCTGCTGGTGGACACGGCATGTCAATGGAGGACATTTTCTCACAATTTGGGGATATTTTCGGAGGCGTAGGATTTGATTTTGGAGACTTCTTTGGAGGGGGAAGAGCTTCGCATTCCCAAAGAGTAAGAAGAGGGACCGATTTGAGAGTCAAAGTACGCTTGACTTTAGAAGAGATTGCTACGGGGATAGAGAAGAAAATCAAAGTTCGCAAATTGGTGGATTGCCAAGCATGTAATTCCACAGGAAGTGCTGATAGAAGTGCAGGAGAGACCTGTCCTACATGTAAGGGAACAGGAAGAACTGTGAGAGCACAAAGAGGAATTTTTGGCATGATGCAGGTACAAGAAGAATGTCCTACTTGCCATGGTGAAGGAAAGATTATTAAAAACAAATGCCCTAAATGCAATGGTGAAGGTGTGATTAGAGACGAGGAGATTATCTCTATCAATATCCCTGCAGGTGTGATGGGAGGCATGCAACTGACCGTGCAAAACAAAGGTAATGCCGCACCGAGAGGAGGCGTTCCTGGAGATTTGCTCGTCTTGATTGAAGAAGAACCCCATAAGGATTTTGTAAGGGATAATAATGATTTGATATATAACTTATTATTAGATATGCCTACAGCTATACTCGGAGGACAAGTACAAATACCAACCCTTACCGGAGATGTCAAAATAACCATTGCACCAGGTACACAACCCGGCAAAGTGCTACGCATGAGAGGCAAAGGACTTCCTGCTATTGACCAATTTGGAAGAAATTATGGAACAGGAGATTTGTTGATCAATGTTGGAGTTTACATCCCAGAAAAACTATCAAGGGATGAGAAGAAAATGATTGAACAACTACAAAATAGTCCAAATATAGTACCAGGTTCATCAGATAAAAAGAATTTCTTTAAAAACTTGTTTGGATGAAAAAATATCTATTGGTCATGTCACTCATATGCCTCAGCATGGTAATACATGCAGAGGCATTTCCTGTTTTTGGAGTGGATAGTTTATCAAGTGATTTTTTTAAACAGTGGTATCTAACGACGGATCTGGGGCATTACTTAGATAACTATTCCGATTATGTCGTTTACGAAACGGAAACAACTGGTGAATGGAATACAGGTGATATGAATATTTTTTCTATCGCGGGTAATTCCTATAGACAAAATAAGTATTTTTATAATGGCATGCGTGTAAATAGTCGTGCACTTGTAGGCCATACATTCCTATATACAAATATGGGGCAAATGCAGTATGCTCTTAATTATCACACTGGTGCCATGTATTTTGTAGATGATACAACTCAATTGCAATCCATTTCTATCACTGGTAATATGGGTAATTTGGGTGGTATATCACCAGGGACGAAACAGCTTATCAATCTCTTTCATTCCTCAGGTGAAGAACGAACGATGGATACTCGCCCTATCAATTTGCGTAACCATATCATTGGTGCGGGTACGCTAAATGCAACTTTTGCTATTCCTTACAACGGAAAAAAATATTATCAACACGTATATGCAAATACTGGATGGCGCTCACAAACAGCATTTGACCATACTGGTATTACTGATTTATATACCACACCTTACTACGCCGTACAACTGGATGGACAGATACCTATCCCACACAAAACCTTAGATCAGTTGAATTATTATCTCATAGCCAACGGACGAGGGGACCTCTATTCCGAGTTGTTGTACAACCATAATGAAGTAGCGGACCAACAAGCATATACAGCTGCGCTATATGCTACTAAAGGTTTTGATAATGCTGGCAAACTTATAGCAGGTGTCAACTGGGGATTGACCAAGATTATGCATGATACCCTTCAATTTGAGCGTAATCTTTTGGATCAAGATGGAGAAGCCTTCGACCCTTGGTATGCAGATGGAGTTATCAATGAACTAAATATATCGCTGCAATACGATCAACCACTTCTACCATGGTTACGAGTTCATGCTGAAGGTTACAACTCATTGGTTCATTTTGCTCCAACTACAAATCAATGGACCAACCATGTCTATTTGCAAAGCATTGCGGATAAATCAAGGACTTCATTATACAATTACCACTGGCAGTCCAATGCTTTTACTTCTGGAATATTAGAAAACGAAGCATTAATCATTGCAGAAAAACAATTTACACCAAAATTCAAGATGCAAGCACATCTCGGAGTATCATTGGATGCTATCTTACTCAAAGATAAATCTGTCGTTTCACCCAATTGGTTAGCTAAGTTAGCTTTGGATTATACCCCAACATGGTGGTTTCATATAGGATTGAACTTGTCTCATAATAGAATGAGTTATACATGGGACGAAACCAAATATCTAAGCAATGATTATCTTAATGCAACCATTCGCTATGATGACCAAACCTGCTTGGCTACAACAGGAGGTAAATACCATGCCATAGATAAATCTCTTTGGGCACATCAGCCCTCTTATGCCGTATTAGATATACCTATCCGATTTACGTTTGACAAACAAGCACGTCACCAGTTCACATTGCTATCCTCAATTCGTAAATATTACAATACATGGTTCACCGACTATACGGATGGACTAGAAAATAATATGATACAACATGAGGGATTGTATTATTGGCGAGAAGGAGAAAAACACTATACTGTAGGGGTGCAACCAATGGACCTAATGAGCGGACGTGTAGGAGGAAGAACACCCTATTACATGTCCAATGTTGCTAAATACTCTTACACAGGTAAAAAATGGTTTGTCAGTTTCTCATGGCAGAGTTACTTAATGGCAGGACTATCTACATTAGGAAATGGACCACTACACAACAATATAGGTGTACTTGCGGAATCTAGTGCCAATCCAAATACCTATAAAGTGGAACGTGAAAGCAACTGGCCATACCAAGGGAATTGCAGACTCAATCAAGATAAATCGTTCATCTTACGATTGCAGGTAACCTACAACCCTTGTAAGTATTTCTCTATAAGTCTAAATGGTAAATTCAAAGATGGACAGCCATTTTCAAATTTCATAGCCCATACATATACCCAGAATGGACATCGGCAAGTGGCTATATACAACGATGATGCAAAAGGTATCAATATGGCTAATACTTGGTTTGGAAAACGAGAGGATGCCTTCTTTAATTTTGATTTGAGAATGACAGGGCGTTGGTGGATCAAACAAATACCATTTCAACTGGATTTGACATGTTATAATATTTATGACTTTGGTACTGCACTAACGGAATACACTTTTGATAAATACGATTATCCTACCTATTCACATTGGACTAACGATAGAGGAATGGTGAGCATGCATGAGAGCAGAACATCAATGTCCTTATGTATTCCTCGTGGCTTGTTGCTCAAGTTGACAATAGGATTGGAAAAACAAACAATGTAAACTCTTTAGATGGAAACCTTGAGGAAATATATTAGTTATTTGCCTGTTTTTAGTTTGCTATTATTGGTGGCATCATTGCCTTTTCAATATGGAACTTTTCAACGGATCTCACTCTATGCTATTGCTGTTACTATACCATTAGATTATATTCTTAATCAACGATGGAGACAATGGAAATGGACTTCCAAACATTGGGTATACGTGGCCTTTATACTCTTTTTCTGTTTGATCCCTTTAAGGCAATTGTTTGACCCGTTGCAAACATTCTTGTTCCCTTATACTATAGAGCGCTACCTTCCTTTCTTAGTTATAGGTGCATTAGGAATAATGGGCATAACGGATAAAATACGAATTGAATATGTTGGTTGGACTATGTTGCTGGTTTCCTGTGCTATCATTCTATATGCGATGTGTTCAATAGACATTCAATCAATAACTTCAATGAGGGAATGGATTCATCGTTTCAATGCTCTGTGCCACCACCACTTCAACACCCATATGGTGCTCAATCTATATTGGAACATGGCGTTAGTTTTAGCACTCAATATCATAGGAAGAAGGAGAAATTCATGGGGAATGAGAATAGTAACTATCATTTTAGTATTGCCTATCATCTTCTCATTGTTTATCACAGATGGAAGAACTGGCATTATAACTTGCACACTCATCATGTTGATATTCCTCATCTATAAGATGATCAAGCATCGTTATTGGTGGCTAACCATCATTGCATTGATTTTTATGGCGATAGCTTCCTTTTCTATCATGCAACATGACCGCTTTGTGGCTGCAACACAAGAAACCAATCCACGTATTTATATATGGAATGTCGCATTACAAATGATAGCCGAAAAACCCATCCTTGGATATGGCCTGTGTACTGCAAGAGACCAGTTTGTTCAACGTGGATTAAACGATAAAGATTTTTATGACAACTATGTGGCAGACCTAATATACGAAATGAACATGAGGCATGATAAAGTAAGATTAGAAATCATGCATCCACATAATGCTATCTTAGAGACATGGACCCAATTAGGATTGATAGGGGTCATACTTCTGTTAGCATGCTGGATATTGCCATTCACTATGAAATTAGGTAGAGAGCAATTCTACTTAAACCTATGCGTGTTTGCATTTTTGTTGCAGGCACAATTCGAATCAATGGGGAATAATTTGCAACCCATGTATTTTTGCTTGATAGTCCTACTTTTTCATTCGCACGTACTTGGTAGAAGAGCAGAACGAATATCTTTACACCACTAAACGTCCCCAACGTTGTGCGCGAAAATCGCAGTAACCTTTCCAACACATCCGTAGGACTGCCAGTTTGTTTTGCTTTTCGTATAGTAGTACACGTTTCAACATCTTACACAAACGCTTTCTATTGAAACGACGATATTGTGGATACAATCTACTCAAGGCAAGGTTATTACGCACCATGTAGTAGTATCTGAATGGGGCATGACGGATATATTCTTTCTGCTTCATTAGAAAACGGATGATCTGTCTCTCGCCCAAATGATGCTCCAATTCGCAAGTATTGCAGATAACAACTTGCATGCCCAATGTGCGCAGATGCATGCAGTATTCATTATCCACTTCGTCTATAAAAAACTCATCTCTAAAACCGTTACTCCTCTCATACCCTTTGGCAGATATCAAACAACCTGATGTCATGACGGCAATCTTCTCCTCATATACACTTGTTTGTTTTACACCTCCTACACCATACACTTGTCGAGGAGAAAAAACACCTACTTGGTCTATTGATGGGTAGTCACTTGCTGTTTGTATATAACGTGCCAATTGACCATTTTGCCATTGACTATCTTGATCCATTGTCAATATCCATTGGGCTCCCATCTCTATAGCCTTAGCACATCCTACATTCAAGGCAGTAGCTATTCCTAAGTTGTCATGTAGTGGAATATATGTTAAGTTTTTCAAATCCTCATGCTGCAAGGCCTGATGTTCAGTAGTGGAATTGTCAACTACTATAACATGTCGAACCATATTTGCATAACTCATAAGGTTTTGTGCATGCACGGCATTGGGGTGATACCAAATGACAACTGCTATTATATCTTTACTTTGAATCATGATTCTATACCATATGGAGTATATGTGACTTGCTTATCGTTATTTTCTTGTAATAAAGCCTTATTGGGTGCATAGTTGGTATCAAAGTGCTTATGAAAACAATGAAATTGGACCAATTGACATTTACGTGACATGGCATAAATACCACAACGTGCCAAACGAAACTCCAAATCAATATCTTCACCATAACCAGGATATGCGAAACGTTCATCAAATCCATTTACCAATAGCAAGTCACTTTTGTGAAGGGAGAAGTTACAACCCAATATATACCTACGACGTTCTTTAATAAACCATCTACGTATCCATTTAGGCAAACGAATCATTTGCTCCATTTGAGTTCTTTGATGCTTGATGAGAGTATGGTATAACAAGGAGAAAAACAATGATATACCAAAACTATCTGCTTCAATCTTATTGGCAATAAGACGTTCTGTGATAGCTAAGGGCAACAATACACGTCTTCCTGTAACCACCTCACCTAAACTACGTTGCGAAAAATGCTCCTCTAAAAAATGACGTTCCAATAGGCAGTCTCCGTCTATAAAAACCAAATATTCACCTTTGGAGGCTTTGATAGCTTTATTTAGTATTTGGTTTTTGCGCCAACCCTTGTCTTCATGCCATACATGATGGATTGGGAAACGATAGGTAGAACGTAGGTGGTTAATTTTCTCTACCACATCTTGTGTACTCCCATCGTCCGCAATGATAACTTCAAAATCGCGAAAAGTCTGCAGTGATACAGACTCAAGTACTCGTTGCAATAAACCAATCTTATTGTAAAAAGATATGATAAGGGTTACAGAAGGTGATTTCATGATAATGTATTGATGCCTTTTTTGCAGATAATCTCTTGCCTTGATTTTACATCGTTGCAATAACGCATATTGATAGCTTGATCTTGCCAGTTCTCTTTATGATAAAGGTGATACTGAATAGCCAAATTGCGTAGCGATACGATACGGTAGCCTTTTGCCAATAGTCTCCATTCAATATCATAATCCTCTCCAACTGCGGGTAAGGTATATTGCTCATCAAAACCATTGATGGACAACAATGCTTCTTTGGACATAGACATATTACTGCCCACGATGTGTCTCACTTTCCTTCTCAACCAATGAGCAATCGGAAGGTAAAAGGCTTCTTCTACATAACGGCAGCCTCGTCTGTTCAATAGATAGGGCAACATACAGGGCAATGAGCCTTGTAGCGTTTGTTTTGATAAATAAGAATTGAGTTTTACACGCTTGCCCGCTAAGATTACATTCGCCTGTTTGTAGCGAACATGCATCTCTATAAACTTAGGATGTAAAACACAGTCTCCGTCTATGAAAATTAACCAATCGGATTTTGCAGCAACGATAGCACGATTCAAGGCGCGATTCTTTCTCCAACCTTGATCCTCTTGAGTCAAATGTTGCATAGGCCATATAAAATCATAACCCCTAACAAATTGTGCAACGGATTCATCATTCCCGTCCTCAGATAATATCAATTCAAAATCTTGTACGCTCTGTTCACGCAGACTTTGTAATATCCTTTCCAATGCTTGGACGTTCTTATATATAGATATGATTAGACTTGCTTTCATAGATTTGTTATTCCTTGACGCACATGTTTTTTCCAGCGATGTGTACACACATAGCGAATACTATTATCAATGTCATATCCCATTGCTTGAGCATAGGCAGCCACCATTACACTTAGGGCCTGCTGGTCAATATTCAAACGCTCAAAGTTTGTTAACCCTTTTTGCATGGATAAGGTATGGTGAAAGCGTATTCGATTCAAATCAACTATTTCTATTTGGCTACCATCTGCATTGAATAGTATGTTACCACCCGAATAGTCTTGATGTTCAATGCCTTGTTGGTGTAGTCTCGCAGTAAATAAACCAATAGCGTGTAATATAGATGCTCGATTGGGGAAGTCCTCATTCCCAATCAAATCGTTAAAAGTATATGGACATGTTGATTGTTTGCAAACATACCAACTCTCACGCAAGATACCCATGTATCGAACTTCTTTATAGGCGATAGGATGAGGAGTTAGCCCCCGCAACTTGCATGCATATAAATAGGAACGTTTTGCTTTCGATTTGCCGACCAGACCATAATATAAACCTTTGAAAAAGGAAGGTGTGGCAAATTGTTTGCTGATGCAATCTTGATAAGAACGCAGTATATTACGTTTGGCATATAGTACATCCCCTTCTTCCCAATGGCTATAATCGCCTACTACATGTTCCGAGCGAAAAAGATTGATCAATTTCGACCATGAACGATGATAATGCAAAGGTCCTCCAAGGTAACGCTGTAGATAATCTGGATGCCGTCTATTGATGGCATCTACGATTTGTTTTTTGTGTCCCTTAGCCGTAGAACGCCTGGAATTTTTACGAATGCGGTAATAGAATCCTACTTCTTCCAATTTATAAAACGTTCCACCCAACTCCATCATACTCAACCAAAAATCCCAATCCTCTCGGTAAATATCTTCTTCACAAAAACCGCCACATGCTTCCCAATCCTTCTTTCGAAACATTGAACTGACAGGAATCATGTTTTTTCTGGCAAGAAGTGCATGACTGAAGGTCGGAAGTTTCCACTCTTTGTCAATACCATCAAACATACGGGCATGGCATCCAACCACTCGTATGTTAGGGTCATTCTCCAGTATTTGCACGGCATGTTCTATATACGTGCTACCTATTTTATCATCTGCATCAACGGGCAAAATATATACACCACGCGCCTTGCGAATAGCATGATTGCGGGCTGCGGATACGCCAGCATTTTCTTGCTTATAGACATAACATTCTTCATGGTCTTTGCAATAGGTGGACGCGATGCTTAAACTATCATCACTACTTCCATCATCTACCATCACTACTTCAATAGGACGATAGGAAGATGCTAAAATACTATCCAGCGTCTCAACGATAAATGCTGCTGCATTGTATATTGGAACTATTACACTGACCAATGGTTTCATATCCTATCTTTCTTTTGAGTAAACTTGCGCCAATAATAACGTAAAGGATGAGTATATTTGAGCTGTTTCCACGGGCGTGATGCATGTGGAAAATGTAAAACGGGGTTGTCCAACATCAATATATTGCGCAATCCGAGACGTGTTGACCAATGTGATATAGTCACGTCGTACCAACTCTTAGTTGGATCAAGTGTTTGAAAATCTGCCTTTTGTAGTAGTTCGTTGGTGAGTAATGTGCAGCAAAATGAAAATCGCTTTTTAGTGGCTATACTATGTTTGCTCACAAAACGATAACGCAATCTCCGCAAATAATGATAAGGAAAATTATATTCACCTTGTTCATTGATAGTTACTGCTGCTATCATACCGACACCCGAACGTACTTCTAATGCCATGCGACTCAGCGTGTCACGTTGGATAATAACGTCACTCTCGATAATAACGAGATGCTTGTTATTAGTCAATGCTTGATGTTGTGCTTGCTGAAGCACCCAACGATAATTAGGAGATGGATGGTCAAGATGATCTTGAATATGGATTACTTCTATGCCCCATTGTTGTGCCAATTGGTCCAAACGTTTGGCATTCTCTTCCAATGAATAATCGTCATATACATGAACCATATAACCATTGGACACAATGGCCTCAATTGCCTTCTGTGCAATGTCAATGGAATCCTTAATAGGCATGATGATATGTAGCGAATCGTCCAACAGCATCTTATGATTCTTCTACTTTTGTTTTCTTTTTCAACTCAAAATCTCTACCTAAATAATTTTGACGAACGATAGGATTGGATGCCAATTCTTCAGGGGTACCATGGAAAAGAATCTTACCTTCAAAGAGAAGGTAGGCACGATCAGTAATCATCAGCGTTTCATCCACGTTATGGTCGGTGATCAAAATACCAATATTCTTATCTTTCAAGCGCCATACAACATCTTGAATCTCTTGTACTGCAATGGGGTCCACGCCAGCAAATGGTTCATCCAACATCACAAACTTAGGCTCAATAGCCAAACAGCGTGCTATCTCTGTACGACGACGCTCTCCTCCAGATAAACGGTCGCCTAAGTTCTTGCGTACATGCCCCAAGTTAAACTCTTTGATAAGTTTTTCCAACTTTTCTTTTTGATATTCCTTAGTAAAATTGGTCATTTCCAGTACCGACAATATGTTGTCTTCTACGCTCATCTTGCGAAAGACACTCGCTTCCTGTGGTAGGTAACCGATACCTAATTTTGCACGCTGATACATAGGCATGTTTGTAATGTCCAGATCGTTGAGGAATATCTTGCCATTATTTGCAGCCACAAGACCTGTAGTCATGTAGAAAGTAGTAGTCTTTCCTGCACCATTTGGCCCCAACAAACCCACTATCTCACCCTGCTCCAGGTAGATACTTACATCATTTACTACAGTACGTTTACCATACTTTTTATACAAATGTTCTGTTCTTAATCTATCCACAATAATTCTTAATTCAAAATTCTTAATTCTTATTTCGGCTTACGCCTCAAACGAACTATATTAAAAAATTAATAAAAAATATCATTTTTATGCAAGTGATGATACAAACCCATCAATATATGGTTGATTATTTGTTACTACAGCAAAGGCTTGACGGATAAGTTTGTTTGCTATAGCAATAAGTGCAACCTTTGCTGATTTGCCTTTAGCACGCAATTTTTCATATGTATCTTTACATGCTTTATTGTATCGGATACATACGAGCGCAGCGACATATAATTGACCACGTAGGTGTGGATCGCCATTGCGATTAATGTGACCTTTGACATTTACTGATGTCCCCGATTGTTGATAAGTAGGACAAAGCCCTAAATATCGCGAAATTTGCTTAGCACAGCTAAAATATGTAAATCCACCAGTAGCTACAATAAGTGCAGATGCAATAGTATCACTTATGCCATTAATGGAAGTTAATAGAGACATCTGGCGTGCATACTCCTTGTTAGATAGATTAGTAATCTCGTTTTCTAACTCTGCAATTTGGCGCTCTAAAAACTTAATGGTTTTCTCTACAGTGCGTTTACTTGCAAGATCCTGTTTAGGTAATACTGCAAGTGCTTGTTGTAGGTTTTTTGTGGCAGTTAAATGCTTTTTTAATTGGCGCAAAACAGTGCGTTTTTGCTTCAGCAAAAGAATGCTCTCTGTTGGTATCTTGTATGGTTCTGGAGTCATTTTCTCACCATACATAGCAATAAGTTTAGCATCAATCTCATCAGTCTTGGTGACGGTCATCATAGCACGCGAGAAATGCTTAATCTTTTGCGGATTCTCCATGCTAGTTGGGATGCCTGCTTGCTGAAGGAGATAAAGCAATAACATGCTGTAGTTGCCTGTTGCTTCCATCACGCAATGGCAATCTTCTGGAAGTGAGGTGATAAAACTACGCACTCCCTTTGTGTCATTCTTGAAAGTTTTGGTTGTGTAACCATTCTTTCCAGGATAAGCTGCTACGAACGAATCCTTGCTTACATCAATACCAATGTATTTCATAATCGTTATAAATTAATTGCATTTAGATAAACATCTCATACATCTGAACACTATCGTTGCTAATGCGGGGTCTTGGCCCAACGAACTATCCAGTTTTTGGATGTGAAAGTATGGGGACTAAACGTTCGAGACGGTGTCAAAACACTAACGATTATTCGGTCTTATTCCATACTTTAGATGTATATCGAATGCAAAGGTAAAAAATAAATTTAAATATACAACGATTATTCGCAAAGCGAATTTACAAAATTCTTAATTCTTAATTCTTA
>JAGBCD010000028.1 GCA_017938155.1 Paludibacteraceae bacterium
CTTTTTCTACAAACATGTAAACTAATTTGCATTTTTCTTCAAAATTTGTTCGTTTATTAGGACGTTTTTGTAAACCTTCGATGCCTTCTTTATTATAACATAATAGCCACTCGGATATATAACTCTTATTTATACCCATCTTGAGACCAACATGATAAGGTGGATAACCATCTAAACATTTTTGCACAGCTAAGAGCCGTTCTTCTAAGGAATGCTTCTTATACATAAAATAAACCCCAAAAGTTTTTGTCTAACTTTTGGGGGGCACTTCACGGTTAGGCCTTTTGTTTTGTTTATTGATAATTATGACTCTGTAGCGCGGAAAGCACTACACTAAACGGCAGAATAGTGTAGTCTAAAGGGCGACAGTGCAACGCACGATAACACGATAACACGATAACACGATAACATAAAATTTAGTATTGATTGCATAAACCAACGAGGTTATCTGCTGGCACTGAACCGAAAGATGTGAGATAAGGGGACTTAGAAATGCTTAGCCACACTAAGAGGATTCGAGAAATACCCGAATACCATTCATCAAACACCCCGTTATGCGCGCGTTATTGGAGCCCCTGTAGGACAATAATCCTACAAATCCTACTCTCCGCGCACTAAACAAATGGCGGGAGGGAAGAACGCTGAGAGACTGATATACTCGGCGAACTACCGCCGAGCACTAAACAGACGGGCGGAAAGTGTCCCAATATGATAGGGAACTGATAAACAAAGAGACAAGAATACCCGAATACCATTCGGGACAACGAACATAGAAGTGCGCAAAGCGCAGTTTAGAGGACGGCGATTTGCGCCTACAGTTTAGAGGTTAGAGGCAGGGAAGGGCAGCAGAGCTGCGATGTAAATGTAGAGTGTAAAGGCGGGGATTTAATCGGCGAACTACCGCCGAGCACTAAACGAAATAGCAGATACGCTTTTTATCCAAAGGAAACAACCTTTCAGTTGTTGAGTTCTATAGTAAGCATATGTTTGATATAATGCTCATCCATGAAGTGTCCACGAAGGTGGGGAGTCATGATGGCATTAGAAAAGAACTTTTGATACTCCCTTTTGATACTTTCGCCCAAGAAAGGGTCGTTGGCTGTGTAGTGACAAATCGTGTTGGGCGTATCCATCGGTTTGTAGGATTTGAATCGAAATAGATCTTGCATTGTAAACTTGAAATGGGTATCACCATTCTCACGCCTGCCTCTATATTGGTTGAGTCCAACATGTTTTTTGAGTACAGCCATTGGATTGAGTACTGGATTGATTACAATCTTTTTTCCTGTAAAAGGCGTACACAGCACATAATATCCTCCTAAGGAACTACCAACCAAAATATCGATATCAGGATGTTGCTGTAAGAAATGTTGTATAATTTGTAACGATTGCTCCACGTTATGGTTTACTTCCAACGGAAACCACTGTACGTCAGGATTATATTTCTTTAGATTACCCACCGTTTCGGAATGGATTGAGCCCGCAAATCCGTGAATAAAAACTGCTTTCTTCATGAGTTCTATATTATAAAAATCATTGCCCTATTGGACAATGATTTTCGTTGTTATATATTATTTTGTGGATTATCTTGCGATAAACTTCTTTCCTCCTTTGATATACATATTACCTGGAGTCATTTCGGTAACGACTCTTCCCAATATATCATAAATGATTTCGTCGTTATTATTCACTTTGTTTTGTTCTAAATTGGTGCTTCCAGCTGGCATGATATTGCGTATGATGCTGATGTTGTAGGATAGGTTCATATCAGAAGAAGGTTGTAGTTTGTTGATTAAGAACCATCCATTGCTGAGTCCTTCCCATCCCCAATTCATATGATAGAAAGGATAGTCTTCTGCACCTTTCAATACTTTGTAGCCATCGCATATATAAGCATGTCCACTGCCTGATTGTTGTTGTGAACTTACATAAATAGGTCGTTTCGCATCAATCTCACCTTGCATTATTTCGTGCCAATCATCATTGGTATAGTCCGTTTTGTCAATTTTGTCACTTGATGCATCGTATCCAAAATACGCATATATAGCAGAGGTAACGAAATCGGAATTAGTACCCGAACCATCAATATTGTAATCCATGTGAACAGCAGCACCTACATTAGCAAGCAATTCTGCAACAGCCTCAGCTTGTTGTGAGGTATATCCCCCTTTGGCATAAGTAGGTAAAATATTATCCCAATCAGGTTTGAAAGTACTAAAATCTTTCGTAATCTTTAGGCCGAGGGTTTCTGTGGTATAGGTAACCGATCCTTTGCACTCTTTGGGGTGTTGATAATATGCCATGATTTGTGACACAGCCACCGCAACACATCCTGCCAAACATCTTTGTCCCTTATACACTGGTGTTTGTGCTCTATATGGGTCGCCTTGTCCAAATGCGATATCTCCCAATAAAGGCCCCACCGAATCCAATAACTCTTGTGCAAGCATTGCCTCATATTTAGCAGGACACGCTTGATTGGTCACTTCAAGTTCTGCTCCCATCTGTTTGAACGAGTGTTTTGTTTGTTGCGAGAAAGAATTGCAATTCCCTTGCTCGGCAAATCCGACCAAGTCCCCCTGTTCATCAACCATAACCCATCCTCCATTTGTTCTTGGAAATACCGTGAAACGACTATTTTGACTTGCCAACAAACTTGTTGTGATTACCAAACTCAACAGTAATAATGTTATCTTTTTCATAATGCAAATGTATTTCAAAGTAAATAAGCGTTGTACAACATTCATGTTTAATCCTCTCTCTAATTGCTAAAAAGATGCATAAAACATGCATAGTACGATGCAAAGGTAGGATTTTATTCGCAAATTAACAAATAAATAAATAAAAATATTGTATCTCATTTATTTTTTTAGTATCTTTGCAGGCACTTTAACATATCCATTTTGAGACCATGAAGCGTTTTTTAGTATATATTTCCTTTATTTTCATTTGTTTGTATTCCTATGCTATTCCTGCTAAGCCAGGTATTGGTTTATACGGCGACGAATGGCTTCACTACCGTGAGAATGATTCTATCTACCATCTCTCGCCTGCAATCCGTGAAGCATTGCGTGAAGAAATTATAAATGAAAACATGCAAAGGATAAGTCAAGGAGGTCCTCAACGCGCCATGTCAGCGATGCAAGCAACATTCCCCACGGAAGGAAGTATGCGTAGCATCGTTATATTGGTTAATTTCAGTGATATATCCTTCAGTATTCCCAATCCCAAAGAAGCGTTTGAACGAATGTTGAATGAAAAAGACTATCACGACAATCACGGCACAGGTTCTGCTCGAGACTATTTCATTGCTACTTCCATGGGTAAGTTTCAACCCACGTTTGACGTTTATGGTCCTTATACCTTAAGTAAAGAATGTGCACATTACGGAGGCAATGGAAAGAAGGGCAACGACACCAACGCACGTGCTATGGTAAAAGAAGCGTGTGAATTGGCCAATGCAGATGGCGTTGATTTCTCTCAATATGACGCCAATGATGATGGGTATGTAGATAACGTATTCATTTATTACGCAGGACACAATGAAGCAGAGGGTGCAAGCGAAAACACAATTTGGCCCCACAGATTTGTACTCAATCCTTCAGAAACATTCGACAATCATCAGGTATATGACTATGCTTGCACTTCTGAGTTATCCGGTAATCGAGGCACTAACATGTGCGGTATCGGAACTTTCTGTCACGAATTTAGTCATGTTTTAGGATTGGTAGATATGTACCACACCACTCAAAGTGGCGTATTTACTGTCGGTAGTTGGGACATCATGTGCCAAGGCAGTTACAACAACAACGGACGAACTCCCCCTACATACACAGCATTTGAACGTTTCATGGTAGGATGGCTCACTCCCACTCAGTTGGAGAATGCAAACAATTATCTCCTATCCCCTATTGCAACCAGCAATACGGCTTATTTGATTGCTAATGGCAAGCATAACATGAATAGTGATATTCCCTCTCCAGAAGAGTATTGGATGATAGAGAATCGTCAACCCGTAGGTTGGGATAGCATCGGTCTTCCGGGAAGAGGATTATTGATAAGTCATATCACATTCAACTCCAATCGATGGTTCAACAACACCTTCAATAACTACAAGCCTATGGGTTTTGATATATGTGAAGCGTACGATAGCGACCCCACTTATAGTTCTGGCGCTGACACCTATCCAGGAACACGCAACATTACCAACTTTATCCCACAGCCCAATTATGGTGAAAAATTGTTTGAGCAAGAAATCAGCAGTATCGCTTATGTAGATGATCGTGATATCACTTTCTACTACGGTAGCACCGAAGGAATGGGTTTTTCTGTTTATCCCAACAAGCCCAATACTATTGTAACCGATATGGCTGAAGACACCATCATTCACCATGTATGCACCCTAGCGGTACAAGGTGCTCAGTTGGCTGATAGTATCATTTATACCAAGCCCAGCACACGTTTCTTTGAAGTCAGCATAGACGGAGAGACATGGACGAGTGATACCCTTTTCATTCCAGTAGGAAATGACACGTTGATTACAGACACACTATACGTTCGCCATGCGCCTACTCGCATATGCGAAAACAAGACAGCAATCTTGCATATAGGGACCAAGAACAAACTTCAATTATCACAAGTAATCTTGAGTGGGTATTCCCAACGCCCCGTCATGATCAATCAAGTGACACCCCTACCTGCCACTGATGTCAGTTCGTATTCATTCATCGCCAATTGGAAAGAGGAAACAGATGCTGAGTTCTACTATCTCACGTTGTACAAAGAGTTCCCCACCCCACAGATCAATTATCAGGGATTGGATCTTTTTGACACCCAAGAGAGCATTCAATCTCTAGGTTGGAATAGTAATTTCACTCGTTTGGTAGCCAATCCTCATTCCGAAGGGACTTACGCAGTACTTTTCTCCAATAGCAATGAATACATTCAGTCCGAACGTTATATGAGTGCGATAACGGATGTTGCCTTTTGGTTGTCCCACACCTATCTAAGCAACAATCGTAATAGTCGTGGTGAGATGATACTCTCCGTACAGAACACTATTGGATGGGAAGATGTGGATACCATCAGTATCAATCCTAATTCACGTGAACGTTACTACACCTATAGTTTTGACCCCACACAAAGTATTGAGCGCATCAAACTAACATACCGCCATATAGGGGGTAGCGGAGGAATTACATTGGATGATATTCAAGTCACGACTAATGGTACTATTGAATACATCTATAGAGGAATGGAATATCCATTGATGGCTCCTAATAACCAAGCACACTTAATCAATCTGGACCCATCTACGACTTATATCTACCGACTGATGTGTAGCGAATACAAAGGATGTGAAGAGCATTATAGTGAATTGAGTACACCTCAAAGCGTACATACAAAAATGGGTACTACCCAAACCAAACGACAGTTTACCATCACGCATGAGGGGCAACAGTGGAAAGCATATTTCCCTATCATCTCTGATGAGAATTGTACATTGCACATTTATGATACCCATGGACATTTAATCAAATCATTCGCTATACCTAATGGCGTCTATTGGATGGATATCAGCACACAAGGTTTTACGCCAAATACAGTGTATGTTGCTAAGTATAGTTTTGGAGACAAACTCAAACGTAAAGACCTATGGGCTAAATTTATGTATTAACATGCCATAGTAGCGTTAGAATAAGGATTCTACGAGAGAACTTTTGGTCCTCAAACCAATCAACGAATAGTTCATGAATAAAAAAAGTGCACCGAAAAGTGCATTTTTTTTGTGCTCTAAAAAGGCTATTTGGATGCTATACTATAACAAAATAACACTATAACAAAAATAAACATGTTGATTGATGGTATGTGAAGGATTAAAACCGTTCAAGTTCTCATACACTACATTAGTTTTTTAGTTTTTTCCACGTATATTGTTCTTAAATACCCTAAGTAACAGAGTAAAAATAGGCATTTACTCAACATTATTCCACCACAAGTCCCCACAATGTATAAAAGTTTTATATTTAACTGATTTACAATATATTCAAACAATAAATATTTGTTGAAAACATGTTGATTTCAATTTTGATAAAAAAAATGTGGGGAAATGTGGGGAAATATAAAATATTTTTCTTACCTTTGCAGCGAAATTATCCACATAGGTTTTGATACAATCGGAAGTATCAGCACGTTGCACAGTTTACCTCACAGATGGATAAGAATTAAAAAGAGTTACGCAAATGAACACATTTATTGGCCAAATAGAATGTCGTGTGGATGACAAGGGGCGTGTTTTTGTTCCTGCCCCTTATCGCAAGATATTGAGCGAGATGGGGTCGCAACACCTCATTATGCGTCGCGACACAGACAACGAATGTATCATATTCTATCCAGATTCGATATGGAATAAAAAAGTAGAATCCTTGCGTGAATCGTTGGACGAATGGAACCCTGAGGACCAGATGTTGCTTATGCAATTTATGTCTGATGCAGAGATGATGGATGCTGATTCGCAAGGGCGTATCTTGCTTAGCAAGCGCAACTTGCAATCCATTCAAGCAGAACAAAACATTATATTTGTGGGCATGCTTGATCGCTTTGCCATATGGAATCCTGAAGTATTTGCAGAAAAGAAGATTACCCCAACAGATTTGTCTGCCCGCATTCGTCAACGCATGAAACAATAAGATTCAATAGTAAACGATAAGACTACCATGGGCGAATTAGTTTATCATATACCAGCCATGTTAACGCCAACCATTGAAGGATTGCGTATTCATCCTGATGGTGTGTATGTAGATGTAACATTAGGAGGTGGTGGTCATAGCAAAGCGATTTACTCTCACTTAAGTTCAAATGGTCGTTTGTTCTCTTTTGATCAAGATTGGGACGCTTATGCCAATCAATTAGCCATAGCGGCAGATGGAAATTCTTTGAGTTTGGCAAATCAAGGCAATTGGCAGTTTGTTCATGGCAATTTCAGGCACTTAAAGAATTTTTTACGTTATTATAAGGTAGATGGTATTGATGGTTTATTAGCAGATTTGGGTGTTAGTTTTCATCATTTTGATGAAGCCGAACGAGGTTTTAGTTTTCGTTACTCTAGTCCTCTTGATATGCGTATGAACCAACGTGGAGGAAAAACTGCTGCTGACATTGTGAACAACTACTCCGAGGAGGAATTGGCGCGTGTATTATACCTTTATGGTGAATTGAAAAACAGCCGTCGCATCGCACACAATATTGTGCACACACGCAGCACTTACCCGTTAACGCGTACTGAAGATTTGGTAGCCATCATGACAGGGCAACGTCCATCTAAGCCATTATTAGAGGGGGATGAGATAGTGGTAGATAGCCGTATAAAAAAAGACTTGGCTCGTATGTTCCAAGCTCTGCGTATAGAAGTGAATGACGAAATGGGAGCTTTGGAGACGATGCTCAACGCAGCACTACAAATGCTCAAACCTCAAGGACGTATTGTTATACTTACTTATCACTCGTTGGAAGATAGGATTGTAAAGAACTTTTTACGTTCAGGTAATTGTGAAGGAAAAATAGAAAAAGATTTTTATGGCAATATATTAACCCCTTTCCGCGTTATAGAGAAAGGTCGCATTGCAGATGAAGAAGAGGTTGCAGTCAACCCTCGTGCCCGCAGTGCCAAACTACGAGTCGCAGAACGAATCTAAATAGGACAAGATGAACAAAACAATGTCTTTACTGCAAGAGATCCTGAATGGCAATATCCTAACACATTCATGGTTCAAGAAACAAGCTCGCATCATTGGTTTGGTCGCGATATTGACCTTTGTCTATATCTATCGTGGTTATCGTGCAGACTTTCAAATAAAAGAACTAAGTGCACTTCAAAAGGAATTACAGGATGTTGAATATACTCAATTGACCATTCACACCAACCTAACCAAAGCAACTCGCCAATCGCACATAAGCAACACACTGAAAGCCAATGGCAGTTCGTTACGAGAAAACAACAAACCTATTACATATATCCCTTAACTTATGAAAAAACACAATCTCACCATCGTTCGCTTCGCAATATTATTTGCTATCATTTTCGCAGGTTTTACATGCGTAGTAATCAAGATACTATACATACAACATGTAGAGGATGAGTTATGGAGCAAGTTTGAGCAAAAGCAAATAAAAAGCGACATTGTTATTCCACCCAAACGTGGAAACATTTTGGATGAGAATGGTCATATATTAGCAGCCAGTTTGCCTCGTTATAAAGTGTATATGGATACACGCGTTGAAGCCCTTCATCTGGGTGGTGACACGTTGTTTACCAAATACGTTGATTCAATAGCAATAGGTTTGAGTCAAATCGTTGGAAACAAGAGTGCTCAAGAATACAAAAATGAAATGGTTCGTGCCTTTAGGCAAGGACGTTATTTCTGTATATGTCCCAATGTGGATTATATTCAAAAAAAACAGATTGAAAATCTTCCTTTGGTTAATAGGGGTGTGTACAAAAGTGGTTTTTCATACGAACCTAATAACCACAGAGCTCGTCCATATGGCGACTTGGGTAGCCGTACTATCGGTAACGTATTGGGACAAGCAGGTCATGGTATAGTAGGATTGGAGAAAGGGTATGAAGAATATCTTTGCGGGACAGCAGGTTTGAGTGTAAGAAGCCGTATTGGTAGTTCATGGACAGATGTCCAAGTGCGTGAAGCAGAGAATGGTTGCGATATCATCACAACATTAGACGTTGACTTGTTGGATATTTGCGACAAGAGTTTACGCCAGCGTTTGGAGCATACTCGTGCTGATTGGGGTTGCTGTATCCTAATGGAAACGTCTAGTGGCGAGATAAAAGCCATCAACAACCTTAAGCGAACTTCTGAAGGCACGTACCAAGAGATGGAAAATCATGCTGTCATACGTATAGAACCAGGCAGTACATTCAAAACCATAGCGTTAATGGCTACCATGGAGGAAGGCGAAATAGCTATTGATGACACCATCACGATTAGCAAAAAGCCATGGGATTACAAAGGATTGGACCACAAAGATGCGCATAAGATAGATACCGTCTTCACTGTTCGTAACGCATTGGCTATCAGCAGTAATATTGCTATGGCAAAAATAATTACTCGCGGTTTTGATGGTAGCGCAAAAAAATTTGTCCAAAGTATTGAAAAATTAGGTGTATGTGATTCAATCCGTAGTGAGATTCCTGGTGCACATCAAAATAAAATCTTGATTCCAAATGATGAGGCAACCATCGCTAAAATGTCTTATGGTTATTTCGTAGAAATGACGCCCATGAACATATTGATGTTCTATAATGCGATTGCTAATGGAGGCAAAATGGTACGCCCATACATTGTTAAAGAGATACGTAAGCAAGGCGACGTAATTGAGACGTTTGATACGGAAGTCATTCAATCCAGTATATGTAGTAGATCAACCCTTCGCGATATCAAAAGTGCTTTGCACGATGTGGTATGGGACAATGCATTAGGTACCGCCTCTGTAAGCAAGTGGGGTAACAAAAAAGCACAAAGTAAGTTGGTAAGCATTGCAGGTAAGACAGGTACTGCTCAAATACGTGATGATAGGGGTCGTTACTCTGCCAACAACCACCGTATGACGTTTGTAGGATACTTCCCAGAAGAAGACCCTATGTACACATGTATATGCGTGATAGCCAACCCTAAGGGAGGATATGACTCTGGTTTAGATTGTGGTATCGTGGTGCGTAACATCGCTGAAAAAGCAATCGCCAATCAAGGCTTTTATGAAATAGAAGATGGTCAATTAGTATTTAAAACGAAACGATAATCCCATGCAACTTAGTACATTATTAAATACCCTTCATCCAGTTGAAGTAATTGGCAGAAGCGATATAGAAATCAATAGTATCCAGTTTGACTCCCGATTGGTAGGCGATGGAGACTTGTTTGTCGCCCAATCAGGAACCAGTGTAGATGGACATACTTTCATCACCCACTGTATATCTCAAGGAGCTAAAGCTATCGTATTATCCAACCGCGATTTTTTGGCATCGGATGATAACGTTACTTATATATTAGTAAAAGATACGAACGAAGCATTGGGATTATTGGCATGCGAGTGGTATGGTAATCCAAGCAAGCATTTGACTTTGGTTGGCGTCACGGGCACCAATGGTAAAACGACCATTGCGACTTTGCTATACAAACTTACCCGTGGCATGGGAGAGAAGGCTGGATTGTTGAGCACAGTAGTCAATTATGTGGACGACGAAGCTGTTCCTTCTACTCACACTACTCCAGATGCACTGGCATTGAACGCTTTGTTGGCACGTATGGTGGAGGCAGGATGTCGTTATGCTTTTATGGAAGTAAGTAGCCACTCTATTGCACAAGCGCGTGTAGCCGGATTGGATTTTGATGGCGCTATCTTTACCAACCTAACACGTGACCATATTGACTATCACAAGACGTTTGATAACTACCGCGATACAAAAAAATTATTGTTTGACCGATTAAAGAAAAATGCTTTTGCTATCACCAATCGAGATGATAAAAATGGAATGGTGATGGTACAAAACACTCGTTCGCATATCTACACCTACTCCACCCGTTCATTGGCTAATTTCAAGGGTATTATTTTGGAGGAGGGTTTTGATGGCATGCTACTCAGCATCAATAACCAAGAGGTTTTTGTACCATTGATAGGTCGTTTCAACACAAGTAACCTTTTAGCCATTTATGGTACTGCCGTTAGTTTGGGTTTTGATAAAACGGAAGTATTACGTGTTTTAAGCACATTGGAAGCAGTAAATGGTCGTTTTGAGACTATCCATTCGTCTAAAGGTTGGACTGCAGTAGTGGACTATGCCCATACTCCTGATGCAGTGGACAATGTTATCAAAACAATTAACGACATCCGTAAGGCAGACAGCAGACTGATTACGGTAGTGGGCTGTGGAGGCAATCGCGACAAAGGCAAACGTCCTATGATGGCATCCATAGCATGCAAAGGAAGTGATCAACTCATCCTCACTTCTGACAATCCCCGCGATGAGGAACCTGTTGATATATTAAATGACATGGTGGCGGGATTAACCAAAAAAGAATTGGAAAAAACCCTCGTGATAGAAGATCGTTTTTCTGCTATCAAGACCGCTTGCACATTGGCACAAAAGAACGATGTGATATTGGTGGCAGGGAAAGGTCATGAGAACTATCAAATAATAAAAGGAGTGAAACATCATTTTGATGACCACGAAGTAGTAAAACAATGCTTATAACAAATACGACAGACTATGCTCTACGAACTATTTAATCATCTTGGAACATTTCCAGGTGCTCGTTTGATGACTTATATCTCCTTCCGCGCTATTGTAGCAGGTGGTTTGGCATTGCTAATAACCATATGGTTTGGCAACTATTTTATCAACCTACTTCACCGCAAACACATATCGGAGACACAGCGTGACGAAAAAACTGACCCTTTCAATGTTGCGAAGAAAGGTGTGCCTACAATGGGTGGTATCGTAATTATTGTGAGCATATTGATTCCATGCCTTTTGTTGGGAGACTTGAGCAATATTTATCTTGTCTTAATGATCTTGACCACTCTCATTTTGGGCGCAATAGGATTTGCAGATGACTATATCAAAACGTTTAAGAAGCGTAAAGATGGTCTTAATGGCTGGGTAAAAATCGTAGGACAAGTCATATTAGGACTAATTGTTGCTTTGACCCTCCGTTATAGTCCTGATGTTGTGATGAACGAGCGTGTAAGTAGCCATATAGAAAACAACATCACGGTCATTGACAAGTCTCCCGATGTCAAATCAACTCAAACGACCATACCTTTTTTCAAGAACCATAACTTCAATTATGCAGATATATTTTCATTTCTTGGAAGCGAAAATAAGTATCGTGCTGGTTGGATATTTTTCGTTTTTTTGGTAGTATTTGTAGTCGCAGCAGTAAGTAATGGTGCCAATCTCAATGATGGTATGGATGGTATGTGCGCTGGGAATAGTGCTATCATAGGAATAGCATTGATTGTGCTCTCGTATGTAAGTAGTAACTTCATCTTGGCTGATTATTTTGATGTGATGTATATCCCCAAAAGTGAAGAATTGGTTGTATTCCTGGCCACATTTGTAGGTTCATTGATTGGTTTTCTTTGGTTCAATGGTTTCCCAGCACAAATTTTCATGGGTGATACGGGCAGTTTAACTATTGGTGGCATCATTGGTGTAAGTGCAGTGGTTATCCACAAAGAACTACTATTGCCTATCATATGTGGAGTTTTCCTGATGGAAAGTGTGAGTGTGATCTTGCAAACACAAGTGTATAAATGGAACAAACGAAAAGGCAAGCATATTCGTCTATGGAAACGCACTCCACTACATGACCATTATAGAACTTCTGTAGAGCAAGTGCTAAAAAACGATCCAACGTGTCGTATCGTTTTCAAAGGTTCGAACAAACTACAACATGAGAGCAAAATCGTTTTACGTTTTTGCATTGTGACCTTATTATTAGTTGGTTTTGCAATACTAACCCTTAAAATACGCTAAGAGTATGAACGACTACACCTTAACACCCTTTGCGTGGGCTCCCATCTATATGCCAATGGATGAGACAAACGCACCATGCACCCCACACAAACGATTGGCAGCCATCAGTAAACAATTGGCCAGTCATATTAAAGACAAGACGATGGGACATATTTTTGGATGTGTACAAGAGGACACTCCAACCCGTCTGAAGAGCATAGCGATAGTTAATGATATTGAGTTTATAGATGATTCTGGCAGTAGCAATGCTAATAGTTGTTGGTACGCATTGGATAGCAGTGTAAAACCAACCATCTTGATTACTGAAGCCGAAGACAACGAAATGGATTACCAATGTTTGGAAGGAGTAGTACGTGAGCAATGCAATGGAATCATTGTCGTAGGTCAATCAACGCCATTGCAACGTTATCTGAGCACATTGGGAATTGATATAACGAGTGTAGATTCAATATCCGAAGCTGTACAATTGGCATATAACAAGGGAAATGCAGGGGATTGCGTAATTTATTCTCCATGTTGCAAAGCCGATGACAATGCATTTGCCTTACGGAGTCAAAGATACACAAAAGCTGTTAGACATTTATAACAATACTGGTATGCTTGAAAAAATAAATACATATATCAATCGTTTGCTCCCCAAACCTATTTTGGGGAATAGCAAATACATAGATAAACCATTTTGGATTATCTTTATATTTCTTATTGCGATCTCCAGCATAGTATTTTTCAGTGCCAGCAGTTTTTTGTCATACAAGGCTGGTAACCCATTAGGTCCCGTAGCCAAACAAATGACGTTCATGGCGATAGGTATCGTTGCGGCATATATCATTCAATTTGTTCCCACCTGGATATTACGGCTTTTGGGGTATGCTATGTTAGGTATATCGATTCTCTGCTTGTACCTGATCATTATTCCTAATAGTCCTTTTGGTATGAGGGTAAATGAAGCAACCCGATGGTTTCGATTAGGTCCTCTTTCGTTTCAACCTTCTGAATTGGCCAAACTAAGTCTAATCATCGTGATTGCAGACCTATTGGCAAGAATAAAAACTGTAGAAGACGGCAAGAAGTATTTCTTCATCACATTAGGATTGGCAGGAATAACGATTTTTCCCATTTTAATAGGAAACTTCTCCACTGCTGCGTTGGTAGCGATCATAGTAGTGTTCATGTGGTTTTTGTCGAATATTCCTACCAAATACATTCTATCTACCATCGGCATTGGTATAGTAGTCCTTGTATCCGGTTTTTTCATTGTCAAATATGGTTATATAGAGAAAGGCAAGGAACTGGAAGGGACTTTTTCCCGTGCTGTGACATGGGTTAAACGTGTAGATGAAATGTTCAAAGAGAAAAATACCAATGAAGCAGAATTCCAAATAACGGATTATAATCGTCAGCGTTCGATCGCCAAGATAGCAATTATGCGTGGTGGTCGCTCGCCTTTCGGTGTATTGCCTGGTAATAGTATGGAGCGCGATTTTCTCCCATTAGCTTTTGCGGATTATATTTTTGCTATCTATGTAGAGGAAACGGGTATCGTAGGAGTGGTAATTTTGATATTGCTATATTTAGCCATACTTTTCCGAGCCTGTTATGCGAGTAATAAATATGAAGATTACACAGCTATGTTGATGGTAATGGGCCTGGCACTTATGTTAACGTGTCAAGCATTGATTAGTATGGCAGTGGCTGTCGGCATAGGTCCAGTAACAGGACAACCTTTGCCTTTGATCAGTATGGGTGGAACATCAATGACTATTACTTGCTTATATTTCGGCATCATGATGGCAGTGGCACGCGAACAAAACGTATTGAAAGCACAAGAAGAAGAAACAAGAATAGAAAGCATACAGGAAGTTCCTGATATAAAACTTGACTAATATGAAATACTTAATCTCTGGTGGTGGGACAGGTGGACACATTTTTCCCGCAGTGAGTATTGCCAATGCGCTACAAGAATTGGACAAGGAGAGCGATATCCTTTTTGTCGGAGCTCTCGGTAGAATGGAAATGGAACGTGTACCACAAGCAGGTTAT
The DNA here is from genome assembly GCA_017938155.1 of Paludibacteraceae bacterium. GTDB lineage: Bacteria > Bacteroidota > Bacteroidia > Bacteroidales > Paludibacteraceae > Colicola. Next base: position 14,597 of record JAGBCD010000028.1, read on the forward strand.
AAGATTATTGGGCTTCCTGTTCGTGGTTTTGATAGAAAACATCTTTGGAAGAACATTCCCATCATGATGGACTTGCTTCGTTCGATGTGGCAAGCCAGGAAAATCGTCAAGACTTTTCAACCTCATGTCGGGATTGGTGTGGGTGGTTATGCCAGTGGAGCCGCGATGAAAGTGGCATCGAGTATGGGTATCCCTATTCTATTGCAAGAACAAAATGGCTTTGCAGGAGTGACCAACAAACTTTTGAAGAATAATGCTAGCAAGATATGTGTTGCATATGAAGGTATGGAACGCTTTTTCCCAGCAGACAAGATCATATTAACAGGTAATCCTGTTAGACAAAATCTATTGAATGGCAGCCGAGAGGAGGCTATCAACTATTTTAACGAAACCTATGGTGTCAAGTTTAGTCCAGACAAAAAAACCTTGCTCATTATAGGGGGCAGTTTAGGCGCAAGAACTATCAATGAGGGTATCCTAAATCAATTGGACACGTTGGCCAAGCATAACATACAAGTGATATGGCAAACAGGCAAATCCTATTACGATGATTGCAAAATCAAAGCACAAGAGCACATCGGTAAATGGTTGATATGTACAGACTTTTTGGGACGCATGGACCTTAGTTATGCGATCGCTGATTTGGTTATCTCTCGTGCAGGTGCTTCATCCATCTCAGAATTATGTTTGTTAGGAAAGCCTTGTATTTTGGTTCCTTCTCCTAATGTAGCAGAAGATCACCAAACGCATAACGCAATGGCATTGGTTAGCAAGAATGCTGCTGTCATGGTTAAAGACATTGATGCAAAAAAAGAAATGGTAACTACATCTTTGGATATTCTAAACAACGAAGAGCAGTTAACTGCTTTACGAAAGAATATACTTGCATTGGCACAAAAAGACTCTGCACGCAGAATAGCAGAAGAAGTAATCAAACTTGCCAAACAAATGCAAAAATAGTTTCTGACGCATTCATTATAATAATCATCATAAAAAAAGTGGTCCCGTATAGCAATATACGGGACTAATTATATTATGAGGAGGGATAAATTTGTATATTTGATAAAAAAAACGTAACTTTGCGCACTAATGAATATACAAAATTAAGGTACAATTACAACAATGAAATTTTTAGAATCATTTGGACAATACATTCTCTTGATGGGCAGAGTATTTCGTTTGCCGGACAAGCAACGTATATTTTGGAGGCAGTACTCTCGAGAGTTAGAAAAGCAGGGATTACAGTCATTACCGATTGTCATCATCATCTCAATCTTTATTGGTGCTATTCTAACAATTCAAGCCAAGACAAATACAGAAAATCCATTTCTCCCTATTTATATCACGGGTTTATTGACTCGTGAGACACTATTGCTTGAATTCTCTTCTACTATTCTTTGTTTGATTTTGGCTGGTAAAGTTGGTTCGAACATTGCTTCTGAAATAGGTTCTATGCGCATTACAGAGCAAATTGACGCCTTGGAAATTATAGGAGTTAATTCTGCTAATTATCTTATTTTACCAAAGATTCTTGCATTGATTACAATCATGCCTTGTTTGGTGATTATTTCTTCCACAGTAGGATTGATTGGCGGATGGGGAGTAGGCCAATTTACGGATATTATCACCGTGCAAGATTACCTTGTAGGAATTCAATATGCATTTAACCCTTACTTTGTTTGGTATGGTATTATCAAATCACTCGTTTTTGCATTTATCATCACCAGCATGAGCAGTTTCTATGGTTATAATGTAAAAGGCGGAGCTTTGGAAGTAGGTAAGGCAAGTACGAATGCAGTTGTCAATTCAAGTATTGTTATTCTTTTTGCCGACTTATTGCTCACAAAATTATTACTTTAATATCACTCAATCAATAGTCAACTATGATAAAAGTTATTGATATAGTTAAACAATTTGATGGCACCGTCGTTTTGGATCATGTATCGACAGAGATGTATGATGGGCAAGTGAATATGATTATCGGTCAATCAGGTTCAGGCAAAACGGTCTTACTGAAATCGCTCATAGGTTTGCATAATATTGATTCGGGCAATATTCTCTATACCACTTCTTATGGAGAGCAAGATTTAGCTCGTCTGAAAGAAAAAGAGTTGCGCAATTTGCATCGCGAAGTGGGTGTCCTTTTTCAAGGGTCAGCTTTATTTGACTCGATGACAGTATTGGAGAATGTGATGTTTCCACTCGAAATGTTTTCCAGCATGTCTAAATCCGAACGAGAAGCTCGGGCAAAGTTTTGCCTAATGCGTGTAGATATTCCTGAACGTGCTTATGATTTGATGCCTTCTGAGATAAGTGGAGGTATGCAAAAACGTGTAGCCATTGCACGAGCAATCTCTATGAATCCTAAATATCTATTCTGTGACGAGCCTAACTCTGGTTTGGACCCAAAGACAAGTCTTGTGATTGACAAACTGATACAAGATATTACCAAAGAATACAATATATGCACTATCGTTAACTCACATGACATGAACTCCATCATGGAGATTGGAGATAATATTCTCTTCCTCAAGAATGGCAAGAAGGAATGGCAAGGTTCTCGTTTTGATATTTTTGATTCAAATAACGAATCGTTGAACGATTTTGTATTTGCAAGTGATTTGTTTAAGAAAATTAAAAATGCAACCAACGAACAACCACAACAAGCATGAAAAAAACTCTCACTATACTCGCTGCTTTCTTCGCAGGATTTGTCAGTTTGGCATATGCCCAACGTCCTTCCCGCGTACCTGCTTACCCTGGTATAATCAATCGTGTGCAACCCGACACTGGAGACACATTACAGATTTACTTGCGTGGAGATGAGCGAAAGCACTATGCAATGACGGTGGATGGATGGCAAGTAATGGAAAACGATAAAGGCATTTTGTGTTATGTTACTCAAAAAGGGGAAGAAAAGAAAGTGAGTAACAAACGTGCGCACAATGCAGCAGAACGTTCTTGTTGTGAAACAAGATGGTTGGAACGACATGGTATAAAACACACTAACGATGACTCCCTATGAAACGTTTGATAACAATATTTCTTTTTGTTTCCATTGTCCTACCTATATGGAGCATTCCTGCCAGTAGAAAAGGGATTGAAGTGCTGCAAAGCGATGGTAGTTCCTTGCTTGTCTATCCTCATGGTGATGAGCATTTTCATTGGATAGAAAACTCACAAGGAGAATGGTTGGAGAAAGATAACAACGGGATATATCATGTCGTTGAACCATTGAGTAGCGAAGCAATAGCACAAATGCGAATCAATAGTCCCAGACGCATTGAGCAACAAACACAAAAGAGTTTTCCTCTGAATATAGCACCTCGTGGACTTGTCATCTTGGTAAGTTTTGCAGACAAAGCATTTGCCACAGAGAAAGCAGAAATGGATAGTATGATGTTGGGTGCGCACTATACACGTTCCTACCAATATAGATACCTTAATCAAGTTTACAAAATATCATCTCAAGGTTCTGCCAGACAATACTTTTATGATTCATCTTTCGGGCAATATAATCCTCAGTTTGATGTGATAGGTCCAGTGACCATCAGCAACAATATGGAGTATTACGGACAAAATGATAATCAAGGTTATGACAAATATGCTGGAACGATGGTAAAAGAAGCTTGTTTGGTGGCAGATACGGCATATGATATTGATTTTTCTCAATATGACAACAACAAAGATGGCAAAGTAGATTTTGTATATATCATTTATGCCGGATATGGAGAGGCTGATAGTTATATAGAGAATACCATTTGGCCTCATGCCTATAAGTTGTCATACGATAAAATAAACGTCATGATTGATGGAAAAAAAATCGATAGTTACGCTTGTGGTAATGAAATCAATTATATGAGTAAGTTGCATGATGGTATTGGTACGTTTTGTCATGAGTTTAGCCATGTATTAGGCCTGCCAGATATCTATCCTACCAATGGCGAAACCTATCGCACGCATGCTTCATGGGACGTAATGGATTATGGTCCATACAATAACGATAGTAATACCCCACCCTCATACTCTTCGTATGAGCGTTTCTTCATGGGCTGGTTGACTCCCATACAATTAACCGATACAGGTACATATGTATTATCGGACTTGCTATCCAGCAACCAAGCATACTTGGTGGCAGAAGGCACCCATAATCTAATCGGGAATGATCCCTCCCCTTCCACCTTTTATATGATTGAGAATCGTCAACCAACAGCTTGGGATTATCATTTATATGGACATGGTATGATGATAACACGAATTCGATACAACTACTCCAGTTGGTACAATAATACTCCCAATAATAGCGAAAATCAATTGGGTATTGATTTGATAGAAGCGGATGGTATTGTTCCTAAATATAATTCGTATAGTTCGGATTACTATGGTAAGCCTGGAGATTTGTTTCCTGCAGGTGCCACTCAATATTCGTTTGGTGAAACGATGCTCAAGGATATCAACGAAACAAATGGTCAAATACATTTTTGCTATACTTCAGCGCACTTAACGAACATGACTCAAGCACCATCCTCCCACTCTATCATTGCTATATATGATATATTGGGAAATAGGCAGAACACTCGACAAATTAGTGATTTGGGCAAAGGAGTATATATCATTTATTCAGATAGTGGCAATCAAAAAATAGTTATTCAATGAAAATCATCTCGTACAATGTGAACGGCATTCGCTCGGCAATAAACAAAGGATTGTTTGCTTGGTTAGAAGCAGAACAGCCAGATGTATTCTGTATCCAAGAAAGCAAAGCACAGCCAGAGCAAATAGATGTGATGACCATGCAAGAACTTGGTTATCGGAGTTATATTCATTCAGCAGAGAAAAAGGGTTATTCGGGAGTGGCTATTTTCACTCGCATAGAGCCTGATCGTGTTGTTGTTGGCATGAACGATCATAAATATGATTGTCAGGGACGTGTGATTCGTGCTGATTATGGTGATGTGACTATCGTATGTGTCTATATTCCATCAGGAGAAGCTGAAGGTCCAAAATACGAATACAAAATGGATTTTTTGGAAGATTTCCTTCTTTGGATTGGCGAGTTGCGCAAAGAAAGGCCTAACATCGTGGTATGCGGCGATTACAATATTGCACACCATCCAATAGACATTAATCATCCTGAACGTCAAGTGGGCGTGAGTGGTTTTTTGCCTGAAGAACGTGAATGGATGGATCGATGGGAAGCAAGCGGCATGGTAGATACGTTCCGCATGTTTGATAATAGCGCTGAGAAATATAGTTGGTGGAGTTTTCGCGCTGCTTCCAGAGCAAGAAACGTCGGATGGCGTATTGACTACCATTGGGTAAGTGAATGCATGAAAGAGCGCGTGCAAGATGCCCGCATTTTGGCAGACGTGGTACACTCGGACCATTGTCCGGTAGAGGTCATTTTGAATTAAGAATTAAGAATTAAGAATTA
>JAGBCD010000005.1 GCA_017938155.1 Paludibacteraceae bacterium
TGCACGTAAGAAGACCACCCAAAAGGTGAACCTCTTTGAGAAAGTGCAAATACCGGGTTATCAAGACGCTATTCGTAAGATTAAGCGTTTTATGGAAGATGAAGAGAACCTCAGCAAGTCATCGCAAAAGATTGTAAAATCTAAACGCGAAGCAGAAGCACGTATGGCTGAGGAATTAGAAGGAAAGGGGGCACTAGCATGATTACGCAAATGAAGAAATACACCTTCTTGGTGTTCCATCGTGAGTATGAGACCTTCCTCGAGCAATTGCGCGAGGTGGGAGTAGTGCATGTGACTGAGAAAGCGGCAGGCATGGCAGAAGATGCACATTTGCAAGAACTGCTGGCTAAAGCCGACAACGCTCGTAAACTCATCGCGCAAGGTGCTCCTGACCAATTGCTGCAAGAGAAAGCTGCGCTCGAAAGCCGTATTGCTGCTACCCAAAAAGAAGCCAATAAGATGGCTATCTGGGGCGACTTTTCGGCTGAACGCATTGCTCAATTGAAAGAAGCAGGTTATACTCTCCGCTATTTTACATGCCCAAAGAAACTTTTCCAAGAAGAGTGGGGTATCGTAGTAGCAGAGCAAGGAGCGACAGTGTACTTTGTACAGGTGAATAATACCGACGAAGCACCAGAAGTTTGTCAAGAGCAATACTTGAATGAGAAGTCTGCTGCTAACTTGCAGAAGGATGTAGAGGGCTTAAATGGCTTGCTCGTAGCACAAAATGCACGCATCGAACTTTGGGCAAAAGAAAATATCCCTGCATTGGAGAACGAACTCAACGAACTGCAACAACAGATTGACTGGAAGCGAGTTACACTCAATACAGCATCTGAAGCAGACGGCAGTTTGAAAGTGTTAGAGGGATTCTGTCCAATCGACCAAGTGGCTGCATTGGACGCTATGCTCCAAAAGCAAGAGGTATATTACCAAGCCGAAGACCCAACGGCAGAGGACAATACGCCAATCAAGTTGCATAACAACAAGTTTACTCAACTCTTTGAGCGTTTGACAGGTATGTATGGTTGGCCAAACTATGGTGAGTTTGATCCTACACCAATCTTGGCACCATTCTTCCTATTATTCTTTGCGATGTGTATGGGTGATGCTGGTTATGGTATCTTGCTCATTATTATCGGTTTGCTGATTGCAAAGAAGAAACTTAACATTGCAATGTTTGAGGGTCTTGGTCCTATCATCACTGTGTTGGGTGTGGGAACTACGGTAGTAGGATTCTTCCTTGGCACATTCATGGGTATTGACCTTTACAATGCAGAGTGGGTACCCCAAGCGTTGAAGAATGTGATGATTAAAGGCAATGTGATGGGCTACGATATTCAGATGGTATTGGCAATATGCATAGGTGTGTTCCATATCTGTCTGGCGATGGTAGTGAAAGCAATCTGCTATACCAAGCAATTTGGCTTTAAGGAGAATATCGCTACTTGGGGTTGGTTGTTGCTCATCGTAGGTGGTCTGATTGTGGCTATCTTGGGCTTGACCGTATTGCCTGAGAACGTGTTTAAGTGGGCGATTATCGCTGTGGGTACAGTATCTGCTTTGGCTATCTATATCTTCAATACACCAGGTCGTAACCCATTGATTAACATCGGTGCTGGTTTGTGGGATACCTATAATATGGCCACTGGTATCTTGGGTGACGTGCTGTCGTATATCCGTCTGTATGCTTTGGGCTTGGCAGGTGGTATGTTGGGTGCAGCGTTCAACAACTTGGGCTTGATGATTATGGCTGGCAGTGTAGAAGGAGCCACATGGCAATGGTTGCCATTCGTGCTGATCCTTATCTTAGGCCACGTATTGAACTTGGCGATGTCGGCGCTTGGTGCGTTTGTTCACCCATTGCGTTTGAGCTTTGTGGAGTATTTCAAGAACGCAGGTTACGAAGGTAAAGGTACGTTGTATAAACCATTTAGTAAGTAAAGTTAGCAGCGCTGAACAACCATGCTCTGCATGAATAAATAGCTTCGCTGAAAGATTAGCTTCGCTGAATAGTTAGCCCTACGGGCTGAAACCCATTGCTTTGCAATGAATATTCACGAAGTAACTATTCATTCGCACAGCGAATAACTATTCACGAAGTGATTTTTCACGTATAAAGTGAGTAATAAACATTAATAACAAATTAATTATAAAAACAATTATGAATGAACTTTTAGGTTATCTCGGCTGGGGCTTGATGTTAGGTCTCGCTGGTGTAGGTTCTGCTTATGGTACCACTATTGCAGGTAATGCAGCAGAAGGTGCGTTGAAGAAGAACAAAGAAAAAGGTAGTAGCTACATGATTTTGTCTGCTCTTCCTGCTACTCAAGGTTTGTACGGCTTCGTAGCATTCCTTATGTGGATGGGCAAAGATTTCGTAACAGATGGTTTCAAACTCTTTGCTGTAGGTATTGCAGTAGGTTTGGTTTGCTTGTTCTCTGCTATCCGTCAAGGTCAAGTTTGTGCTAATGGTATCGCAGGTATAGCTGCAGGTCACGATGTACAAACAAACACCATGATTTATGCTGCTCTTCCTGAGTTCTATGCTATTTTGGCACTCGTGGGTGCGTTGATGGTATAAGGAAGAGATGATATGGCAAAAAGAGACTGGCGCAAGCTGGTCTCTTTTTGTTTGGTGATAGGTAATTGGTAATTGTTAATAGGTAATTGGTGATTATCAGACCCCTCAGTCCACGCGTTCGGTAACGAGATTGCATGAATGATATCGCTCGCGTTCGACAATGAGGTCGTATTGACCGATGACGGCGCGTCATCGTTGAGACGACTCATGTCTCCGCTCTCCCAAAATAAACAATTTGATCGTTTATTTTGGGTACCCAGATTGGGGCAACTCGTACCTCCGCTTCTCCCCATAGCAAACAGACGAAGTCTTGGTTTGTTATGGAGACCCCAATTTGAAAGCAATCGTATATTTAGGGTACCCAGAGGGTAATGGGCAACTCGTACCTCCAATCGCGTTCGGTAACGAGATTGCGCGAATGATATCGCTCTGCTCTATCATTGAAAGCAACTCGTACCTCCGCTTTCCCAAAAGCAAACAGACATAGTCTTGGTTTACTTTTGGGTACCCGATTTTTTCGCAAACAGACAAAGTCTTGGTTTGTCGCGTTCGGTAACATGGTCGCAAAGACTGATGACACCGCGTTCGGTAACGAGATTGCGCGAATGATATCGCTCTGCTCTATCATTGAAAGCAACTCGTACCTCCGCTCTCCCCATAGCAAACAGATAAATCTTGGTTTGCTCTGGGGGGGGTAACAGACTCTTCCGCCTTTCGGGCACCTCCTCTAACTTAGAGGAGGAGTTTTTGAATTTTGAGTTGACAGACCCCTCAGTCCTAACGGACATTGGTTCTATGTTTGCGCTATTTCCTTAGAGTGGGGACTCTTCGGGCGCTGCACTCGGAGTGCATTCCGTTGCACTCCTTCACCCGCTAACTTAGAGGAGCAATTGAGTAATTGAAAGCAAACAGATGAGCGCTGCGCGCAACAATCACCTGTTGGTGAGTACTTTTTTTTGGATATTTGAAAAAAAAGTACTACCTTTACACCATAAATCCTTAAATATTGAAATATTATGAAATACCAAAGTCCAGAAGAAGCAGTTCGTTTAGTGAAATCAGGTGATACAATTGTAGTACAAGGATCTACTTCCATTCCAATGGTTTTGTTGAAAGCATTGACAAAACGTGCAAATGAGTTGCGTGATGTGAAGATAATTTCTGGTTTTGGTGTTCATCCAGAAGAAGCTCCCTATGCAAAAGAAGAGTTGATGGACTCGTTCCGTGCATTGAATATCTTTGTTCCCAATAATTTGCGCAATGCAATGCGCATGGGAGTAGCCGATACTATTCCATGTTTTTTGGGTGAAGTGCCCAGTTTGTTTCGTTCGGGTTTGATACCTGTAGATGTGGCATTTCTGAACGTAAGTGAACCAGATGAAGAGGGATATTGTTCGTATGGTATATCTGCTGACATCGCATTCTCTGGCGCAGAATGTGCAAAAGTAATCATAGCGCAAGTAAATAAATACATGCCCCATACATACGGTGATCCTGTGATACATATTAGTAAGATAGATGCTGTGTGTCGAGGAGATGAACCACTGATAGAGGTACCGACTCCAATCCCAAGTGAAATAGATACGAAGATAGGTAATTTTATTGCTAATGAGATACCAGATGGTGCAACCTTGCAAATTGGGGTAGGAGGTATTCCAAATGCAGTGATCAATGCTTTGGGTAGTCATCAACATTTAGGTCTGCATACGGAAGCTATAACCGATGGTGTATTGCCCTTGATACAAAAGGGTATAATAGACAATTCGTTGAAAAAAATATATCCAGGTAAATCAGTAGGAAGTCTGGTGTTGGGTTCAAAACACTTGTATGACTATATGGATAAAAATCCAGAGTTTATCATTCGAGATGTGGCTTATACTAACGATCCTCAGATAATTCGTCAAAATCCTAAAGCTATGGCGATAAACTCAGCTATAGAGATTGACTTGACAGGTCAGATATGTGCGGATTCTGTAGGTGAAACAATCATTTCTGGTGTGGGTGGACAACACGATTTTATGTATGGTGCAGCGTTGAGTGAAGGAGGTAAATGCTTTATAGCACTTCCCAGTATGACGAACAAAGGCAAAAGTAAGATTGTTCCGACGTTGACTCCTGGTGCAGGTGTGGTAACAACTCGTTTTCAAGCGCAGTACATTGCTACGGAACATGGAATTGTATTCTTGAGAAACAAACCTTTGGCAGAGCGGGCTAAGGCCTTGATTTCAATAGCAGATCCAAGTGTACGAGAGGAGTTGGAACGTGCTGCAGTAAAGAGGTTTGGTATTGGATTCTTGCGTTTGAAATAATCAATCGATTACTCGTATTGTGAAGGCACGAGAAAGTATACATTTTCAGTAGCTCGTGTGACAGCGGTGTATAGCCATCTAATTTGTTCGATGATAGATTGGGCATTCTGCTCCTTGTTAGGACTATCCGTGGGATCTATAAAGACTCGTTTCCATTGTCCTCCTTGTGCTTTGTGGCATGTAACTGCATAGGAGAATCTCACTTGTAGAGCATTGTAGTAAGGAGATTTGAGAATAAGTTCATGAAGTTTTTTCTGACTTCTTTCTTCGGGATAATCTTCAGCGATGCGTTTGTAGAGTTCTTTTTGAAGGTTGTAATTAAGATTGGGGTTGTTCTGGAAAAGTGTATCTAACCATATGATGGCGGATATTTCTTGCTCTTGATAATCGGTTTTGAGGATAGCATCCACGAAATGAAATCCATACATCTCTCTTTCGTTGCTGAGACGAACGACTTGGAATATTTCGCCATTGGCTAAAAAGGTGTTTTCGTCAGGATTGTTTTCGTTAGGAATGCCATAGTTGTTGCGATAGAGCATGATAAGGTCTCCATTGCTGAGTTGGTCATCTTTCCATAATATTTGTGCTCGTATGCCTTGATTGTATTGATTGGTTTGCCAATTCATCCGCGTGATAATGAGTGTATCTTCTTTGCCCACTTCATTGTATGCATTTTCGATTGCATTGACCACATCTTGGCTGGATATTTTCTTTACCTCATTGGTGTCTCCCCATTGATTGATAAAATCTAGTATGAGGTTATAATTACCATGTGGTGTGTGTGGTTTTTCTAATAGTTTCCTGAGTTGTGTGGCGCAAGTAAGGATGCTACTGGTTTGTTCTTGTCTAACTACTTCTGTGAGTTTGTAGGAGGTGACGTCCAATCCAAATCCTTGTAGGAATTGTGGGTCGAGAGCATTACTTTTGATGCTATCAATGGGTGGTAATTGTGCGTCGTCTCCCAGTAGGAGTAGGCTGCATCCTTTGCCTTGGTAAACAAAATTGACCAAATCATTCATTAGGTTTCCAGTTCCGAAGCCCACTTGATTGTATTGGCTGCTAATCATGCCAGCCTCGTCCACAATGAAGAGTGTATTTTGTAGTGCGTTGTACCCAAGATTGAATGATAGGGTATTGATATCGTTTCCTTTGTTCTGTCTATATATATACTTGTGTATGGTAAATGCCCTTTGAGAAGCATATTTACTAATTACCTTGGCAGCTCGTCCAGTGGGTGCTAATAAGACACAATGTTGGTTGAGTGCTTGCATTGTTTTGACCAATGCACTGACGACAGTGGTTTTACCTGTGCCTGCATATCCATTTAACACAAAACAACGTCTCTCCTGATGGTTGGTAAGAAAATAACTGAGATGTTGAATGAGTTGTAGTTGTTGTGGGGTAGGAGTATGTGATAAATGGTGAATAATATGGTTTGTGATAAATTTTTCGAGCATTTATTTTGTTATGTCAAAAAAAAAGTCTACCTTTGCACAAGAAATACGATGTTATTTCAAGTGTCTTAGGGTAAGTCCTATACGACCAGCTCCTTCGGAACTCCCCCAGGTCTTGATCGAAGCAAGGGTACGAGGTTGTAGCGGTGCGATGTAGTCAGCTTACCCTTTTTTTATTGTACTATATTTCCAAGTATATCATAAGTGTGTCCATTTCGATGGATAAGGATTGTCCTATTGGTAAGGGTTTTGTACTGAATAGTATTTTGTGTGGGTTGATATATATCAGTTTGTCCAGTATAAGCATTCCAAGCATTGGGTATGCCATGTCCATAGACGTTATTAGGTGTGGCATAAAGGTGTGATGATTGTATGATGCGTTGTCGAATTTGCATGGCATTTTCGTTGGGTAGTGCGCTCCATAAGCAAGCAGCCATTCCTGCAATGATAGGACAAGCAAAACTTGTTCCGCTGCTTAGGTAGATGCTATCGGTATTGGAACTAATGAGGTGTGTATTTCGACCGGTAGCACACACATCGGGTTTGATACGTCCATCAGCAGTAGGTCCGATGGATGAAAAAGGTGCGATATTAGCTTGAAGGTCAACGGCTCCTACGGTGATGATACTATCGGCATCTGCAGGAGAAGAGATGTATTTCCAGTCGTTGTTTCCTTCATTACCAGCAGCTACAACGACAAGCATACCTTTTCGTGCAGCAATCAATGCTGCTTTGCTGGCGCGTAATGATTGTCCATCTAACTGTGAATATTGATAATTCCAAGTGGTGTCGTCAAATTTAGCATAGCCAAGGCTAATGGAGGCAATATTGACTCCTAAGCTATCTGCTATTTCTAATGAGCGAACCAGGTTGTCTGCTTCTTTGGGCATTTCTGTAGCCATCTCTTCGGATTGAATCAAGTAGTAGTACGATGATGTAGCAGCACCAATATAATTTTGTTTGACTGCTGCTATAGCACTAAAGCATGCTGTACCATGCGAACCCTCTTGTCCATAAATACCAGTAGAGTCTTCGTAAATAGAAAAGGTCCCTAAAATTTGATTTCTGGTAGCATTGAAACTGGTTAGGTTGGGGATATTGGCAAAGCCACCATCAATGATGGCGATGGATATTCCTTGTCCATGGTATCCTAATTGGTGTAACGAGGTGAGTTTGATTTGCTCTATTTGTGCTCGCATCTCTCCGTATGTGGTATCTAAAGATAGGAATTGTTTTTTTCTATGGTGATTATGGCTAAGAGGAGCAGTATGTCCTGTGGGTTGTATATGTTTGACAAATGGTAGTTGTTGGATATGCTGTATGAGGGAGTCACTTTTGACTTGGATAGTAACTCCATTCATCCATCTGCTGGTATGGCAAATAAGCGCACCCATTTGCGTAAGTAAAGTGATATAGTCTTCACTTACGCTATAATCCATAGAATCGATGGGAATATTCCATTTTTCGCGTTGTAAGATGGCTTGTTCGCCAATACTTAATTTGGAACTTTCGTTTTTGTCTGTAAAGGTGACGAAGAAAAAATTAAGTATGATTAGAAATAGGTGCATATCAATTACGTTTGTGTAGCAGGACAACATTCTCAACATGTTGTGTCTGTGGAAACATGTCAACGGGTTGAATCTTGATGACTTGGTATGCTTCGTCAAGTAGATTGAGGTCTCGTGCTTGCGTTGCGGGGTTGCAACTTACATAAACGATTCGCTGTGGTGAGGCATATAAGATGGTTTTGATAACATCTTCGTGCATGCCAGCACGAGGAGGATCTGTGATGATGACATCAGGATGTCCGTATGTCTGAATGAATGTTTGATTGAGTATGTCTTTCATATCTCCTGCAAAGAATAGGGTGTTTTGCAGGTTATTGAATTGTGCATTGATTTTGGCATCCTCTATGGCATCGGGTACATATTCAATTCCGATGACTTGTTTTGCTTTTTTAGCAACGAAGTTGGCAATGGTGCCTGTTCCGGTATAGAGGTCATAAACCAACTCGTTTCCAGTCAATTGAGCAAAGTCTCGCACTACCTTATATAGTTCGTATGCCTGTTTGCTATTGGTTTGATAGAACGACTTGGGACTAATCTTGAATGATAAGTCTTCCATTTGTTCTATGATATGGTCTTGTCCATAGTGGATATGTATTTGTTGGTCTGTGATGGTATCGTTGAACTTGAGATTCTCTACATATAGTAAACTAATAATCTGTGGGAAGGTATTGTGTATCCAATCCAGAAGTGCTTTGCATGCGTCATTGATAGGTTCACCAAAGGAGACGATAAGCATGATTTCTCCTTTGAGATTGGAACGAATGATGATGGTTCGCAATTGTCCTTGGTGTGCACGCTCGTTGTAGAAAGTGATGTTGTGCTCTTTGGCGTAGGTTCTAATACCATTGCGTATTTGATTGTTGATATCATCCATGAGGTGACAAGTGTCAATATCTAAGACCTTGTCAAAACAATTGGAGATATGGAATCCGAGTCCATAAGCGGTGTCCACTTGATCAATGCCTCCCATTTGATGGATGAGATCCCAACTTACCCACTTGCGGTCGGAGCAAGTGAACTCCAATTTGTTGCGATAGGAATATATTTGTTGCGAGCCCATGATAGGCGTGATCTCGGGTATGGCAATCTTACCTATGCGTGTGAGGTTGTCATAGATTTGTTGTTGTTTGTATTGGAGTTGTAAATGGTATGGAAGGATTTGCCATTTGCATCCTCCACAAGTCCCATAATGTTGGCATATAGGCTGCGTTCTATCGTCAGAATATTTGATAAAACGTACGACTTGTGCCTCCATGAATGAGTGCTTTTTCTTGGTGACTTGAAGGTCAACCACATCTCCAGGTACGCAGTATGGAACAAAGATTACCATATCGTCAACGCGGGCAATGGCTTTGCCTTCTGCAGCTATGCCAGAGATGGTGACATTTTCGATGATAGGATATTTTTTCTTTTTCACAATTCTAATGATCGTTTACAGATAAATAATGTATTTTATTGGTTGAGCCAATTGATACAATCTTGATAAAGGGTATCAAATTGTTTAACAGACTCAATAGAGAAGGGGAGTACGATGATTTTGGTTTTTGGATGGTCGTATGCTATACCTGCACAAACGTAGGTATCGTCATATCTTCCCAATCTTTTGGCTCCGTATGTAGGTTCTATACCATCAGGGTTCTCACATTCAATAATGTGGGTATTAGGGGTGGTATAGATGTCATATTGTTGGTTGGTAAGAATGTTGTAATGCATGTTAACTTTACCACTATTGGATGCTTTCTCGGTTTTGTAGGTATAGTGCATCACTTGGCTGGTCCATGCAGTGTCTGCAGGAGCAAGCATTTGGCTTGCTATGTAGGAACCTGTAAGTAGCACTTTACCTCCATTTTGTGTGTATTGTGCAAGTGCTTGTTTGAGATTTTGTGGAATGCAACCTGTAGCGTCTGCTGCATTGCCTTTTTGTTTGCCCATGATGACATCTACGAGAGCGAATTGTGTGAGTGAATCCACCATGTGGGCTGACGTAGAGATATAGGAGATGCCCATTTGTGCTAACACTTTGCCGTGCTTGCTTGGATAGTCGAAGGTGTTGCCATAGTTTACTTCTTTTTGTTTGTCAGACTTGCACATACCAAAACCGCAGTCATCATCGTTGTTCCAATCGTTGGTGCGATCGTAGTCGAATTGTTCGCCCAAGAAGCTAATCTCCTTGCCATATGAAACGGCATACGTACCAGGAACGATACCGCCAGTAATGCTATCGATGCCGAACATCTCAGGTGCGTCCACTCGGTCGAAGCCATTGATGATGAGTGCTAATTGGTTGGTGTGTGAGTTGTCAAGATATGCGCTTAGAACTTCGCTTGGCATGCTGACACCACCGTTGTTGCCTGCTTTGACCATAAAATCGTACTTGATACCTCGCTCAAGTGTGATGTTGGTATGGTTTTGTGCAATGATGGTTCCGTTGTCCCAATCGCTCTCGATCCATTGACCGTTGGTGTATTGGCTTTTTCTCTGATAGAGAACGTAGTAGGTAGGTTTGGCCGATGGTTCCAGTTGGTCTACTCTCTCATTCCATGATAGGGTGATATTGTCTTGGTTGAGGTAACTGAGTTTCATGTCTTGAACTGGTAATGGCTGTACTACAAAGTTGGTTCCAGCGCATTGGTGCATGAAACGAAGCATACCTTTGTAGATAGCTCTGCTGACCAAAAACTTGAATTTAGGATCCAATCCGTATTTCATATCAGCATAATTTTGGTGGCTGAGTAGTTCAATGAGAATGCTAGGTACCTTTGGGTTTCTGGATTCGGCATATGAGGAAGGATATAGTCTACGTCTTGGCCAGTTGGGTGCTAAGGTATGTTGGATATCTTCGACAATCTGCGTCTGAATAAAATCGGCCATATCACGGTTGCAGATACGACTGCCACCCGAAGGGAAAGTGGTTTGTTTGTCGTCATCGTAATCGGTATAAATGACGAGGGTACCTATCAAGGTATCGTTGGGAGTGGCACCAGCATCGCTATGGAAAGCTAAACTCATGTTGATTGGAATATTGAGACCTGGCCCCTCTCGGTATGCGGCGCTACCACCTGCTAACCAGTTGACCCAACGACCACGAGAAGCATAATCATCGGTGTAATCGTTTTTACCTGAAGTATAGTTGTACACGCTATCAGGGATTCCTGCATATTGTAACCAATAACGAGCTCCTTCTATGTAACGAGGGTAGCCACTGGTAGTAGCCAATTCGATATTTTTGATGAGTTGTGTAGAATCGATGATAGGGGTAGGGTCAATTTGAGAGTTTTGTGAAGATGCGACATTGGGAATGGTACCTGGGTGTGGATAACGCGCAACACTTCCCCAACCACCACCGAATTTGATAGCATCAGTAGTTGTGATGTTCTTTCCTTGGTGTGTGATGGTAACATAATTGTTGGCTTGGTCTGTTCCAAATGCGAAGGTTCCTACGTATATCCATGTTCCTCCACCCATTTGTTGGTTGATGTTGTATGTGGTTTTGACGCCTTGGTGTACGATAGTATATTGTGCTTGTGGGTTGCTATTAGGTAACGACTTGTAACTAACATATACTGCATATTCTCCTGCTTGAGGAATTTCGGGGGTATAGGTAGCTTGCGTTTGTACCACACTATAATTGCCCATTGTGAAGGGATTTTCTCCTTCCAAAAGAGGAGCATCTTTCTTGCCCCATCCTAAACCATCTTGTGCAGGTTTGAGTCCAGGTTGTCCAGAGAGTTGCGCATCGTCAACGATAACTTCATTGAGTTGTGTGTCACGTTCACGTGGTTGAATAACAATAGCTCCTGCGTTTTCCAACATAGGAACGAGGAAAGGCATTGTATAACTGCTGGTATAGAGGTCTTCTACGGTAGTCCATAGACGTGCGCGTTGCCATTTCCATGTTTGTTGGTTCTGAACGTAATAGATACCATGACTTCCCCATAAAGCAATGTGCTTGCCATCAAGACCTTGTTTGATAGCATAAGGTTGTGAGGCATTCTTGACCAACGCATGTTGAGCTGTTGCCACTTTGTATAGTTGTTTTTTGTTTCTCGGTTGGAAACGAGTTGTGACGAGTTGTCCTATTTCATTTTTCTCGCAAAAGATTTTTACTTTGGCTTTGGTAGAGCCTACAACCCACTGACTGACTTGGAGGCGAAGGTCTTTGATCTCTTCTGGACTGAGTGATAAGCAGGCTAATGTACGATCGGTGTAGATAGTAACGTTGTTTCTTGCTACGCGGAAATTACTAACATGAACTGCTCCAACGAATGCCTTTTGATTGGCATAATGTGTAAGTGAGTCACTTAGTTCAGTCAATGTGATGGCACTGGCAATGGATGCCATAAGGAGTGCACATGCAAAAATAAAAGTTCTTTTCATGATGATATGGATAATAAAATTTAATTCAAACAAAGATGCTACAAAGGTATAAAAAATTATGTACGCGTGCAATAATTAAGGAGAATTTTTTTTAAAATAGGGGAGCGCCGCGTTCGGTAACGAGGTTGCGCGAATGATATCGCTCTGCTCTATCATTGAAAGCAACTCGTACCTCCGCTCTCCCTTCTCCCCATAGCAAACAGATAAATCTTGGTTTGCTCTGGGGGCCCCAGATTGGTGCAACTCGTACCTCCGCTCTCCCTTCTCCCCATAGCAAACAGACGAAGTCTTGGTTTACTTTGGAGGCCCCATTTTTTTGCAAACAGACATAGTCTTAGTTTGTTTTTGGGTACCCAAGGATTGCTACTGTTTAGAGGACGGCACACAGTGCCTACAGAGAGAATTGGTGATAGGTAATTGGTAATTGGGGAGCAGCGTTGCTGCTGTTTAGAGGACGCGCCGCGTTCGGTAACGAGATTGCATGAATGATATCGCTCTGCTCTATCATTGAAAGCAA
>JAGBCD010000029.1 GCA_017938155.1 Paludibacteraceae bacterium
AGCGATAGGAGCCAAGCAGTTGGTGGTGCAAGAAGCGTTAGATACGAATTGTGTACCCTTAACGTAGGTCTTCTCGTTTACACCGCAAACGAACATTGGAGTGTCGTCCTTAGAAGGAGCAGACATAACTACATATTTAGCGCCAGCTTCCAAGTGAGCTTGAGCTTTATCTTTAGAGAGGAACAAACCAGTAGATTCAACTACGTACTCTGCACCTACCTCATCCCATTTCAAATCAGCTGGGTTGCGCTCTGCAGTTACGCGAATAACTTTACCGTTAACGATGAGTTTGCTGTTCTCAACATCAGCCTCGATAGTTCCTTCGAACTGACCGTGCATGGTGTCGTACTTGAGCATGTATGCCAAATAATCTACTGGGCAGAGGTCGTTGATACCTACGATCTCGATGTCATTGCGTTTCATAGCAGCACGGAAAACGAAACGTCCGATACGGCCAAAACCATTAATACCTACTTTTGTCATAATAGTTAAATTTGTTTATTGGGTTAAAATATAAAATTCTTGACCATTAAAAGGGTGATGCACTATTGTTGTCAACAAAAAGTACGCACCTATCTAACTTGGCATGCAAAGGTAATTTTTTTTTTCGAAACATACAAATTTTTCTACTTTTTGCTACTTTCGTTTTGCAAAAAGGTGCAATTTTATATACTTTCGTATTATAAATAGCCGCATTGTCTATAGTAACGAGTCATTAGAGGCATTTTAATCTTACGTTATCACTTGCGCCCAAAATCCGCAGGTATTTCTCCCCAATGATCGGTATCCCACTTTTTGATGGTAGTAGTCCACGTATTGTTTCTCAACCACTCTTCTGCTTTCAATACATCGTCGTATAGTTTTCTATTCTTGGCTGTCCAATTGATTTTGGTTTTGCATTTTTTTTGTTTTACCCAAGAGATGGCTGTTTTGCTATCAGAATATAAGACCCAAGGCAAGTGATTAACTTGCAAATACGCCAATCCCAGTACCAATGCTAAGAACTCTCCAATATTATTGGTGCCATCATCGTATGGCCCTCTATGAAAGACCTCGTTATGAGTATCTGCTATCACCCCTCTATACTCCATCTTTCCAGGATTGCCGGAGCAAGCTGCATCTACAGCCAGTGCGGGCAACTCAATCCCCATACGCTTCATCTCCTGTATAGTAAGATTGCCAGGTGTCTGTTTGGACTTAATTATAGAATGATTGTCCGTAGAGCTGATGTATTTATCTGGACCTTCTTTATAGGCACATTCTGCCTGAGCTAAAGAATCGAAACTTTTGTAACGAGCTTTTACCCCTTTAACTTGTTCTAAACAAGCATCCCAATCTTGATAAACACCAGGGACACGTCCTTGCCAGACGACATAAAATTTATTTTTTTTCTTTGCCATACAAAAAAAAAGCAGTACCTTTGCGGCGATTTGGTTCCATAGTTCAATGGATAGAATACGGGTTTCCTAAACCTTAGATCCGGGTTCGATTCCCGGTGGGACTACTCAATCACCTTGCAAAGGTACGATAAAAAAATTATTTCAACAAAATTATGCGCAAAGTTTTATCTTTGCGCTATTTGTTAGAAAACGTTGTTTCACTCTAAACATATCGTCATTATGCGTCGCATTCTTGATTTTTTAGAACAGTTGAGTTGTAATAATAACAGGTCTTGGTTTGAACAGAACAAGGCATTATACCAAGATGCTCATAACTACTTTGTAGAATGGAATGAAGAATTGTTGAAACGATTGAGTATTATAGAACCTCAAATGCAGAAGTTGACACCCAAAGACTGCATTTGGAGAATATATAGAGATGTACGTTTTTCTCATGACAAAAGGCCATACAAGGAGTGGTTTGGTAGTTTTCCTGCCATCAAAGGAGGAAAAAAGAGTGACCGCGGAGGATACTACATACATATCCAACCTGGTCAATGTATGTTTGCTGGGGGTATGTGGTGTCCAAACAAAGAATTGTTACAAGCCTTGAGAAATGAGATTTATGTCAATTACGAAGAATTGGAAGATATCTTTTCCAACGAGAAGACAAGTCAATATTTCCAAGACTTTGACTCAGAACATATGCTCAAGAAAGTGCCCGCAGGTTTTCCTTCGGATTTTGTGCATGCCGATTGGCTTAAACGCAAGGTGTTTACATTCTCTACACCCTTGAGTAATGAGCAAGTGTGTGCGCCAGATTTTATGGACCATGTCGTGGCGTTGGTTGAAGCTTCGAAGCCCATCAATGACTTTCTCAACTACACCTTTGAAGAGTACGGAGAGTTTCCTAATCGTAGATAAAATAAAGAGACCAAAGCAAATGGTGAGTTGCTTTGGTCTTTTTTGTTATAAGTTGTTCGTTTTACTTTTTTTGCGGCGTTCATATAATTCTGCTACTGCAGTAAAGAAGACATCCCCACTTGAGTTGATGGCTGTTTCCATAGAATCTTGCACTACGCCTACAATAAACCCTACGGCAACAACTTGCATAGCAACATCATTGCTGATACCAAACAAAGAGCAAGCCATAGGGATCAGCAATAGCGACCCACCTGCAACGCCGGAAGCGCCACATGCTCCTAACGTGGCCAAGATACTCAAAACCAATGCACTTATTAGGGATACCTCTATTCCCAAAGTATGGCATGTAGCTAAGGTCATAACTGTTATGGTCACCGCAGCGCCGTTCATGTTTATGGTACTTCCTAATGGTATGCTAACAGAATAGAAATTCTCATCCAAACCTAAGCGTTTGCATAGAGCCATATTGACAGGAATATTGGCAGCGGATGAGCGAGTAAAAAACGCACTGATAGCACTCTCACGAAGGCATCTAAATAGGAGCGGATAAGGGTTGCTATGAAGTAAGAAACTAACAAGCAACGGATTGAGTATTAGTACAACCACCAGCATGCATCCCACTAAGACAAGCAATAGTTCACCATACGTAACAAAGATGTCTAATCCTCCAGTTGAAACCGTGGTATAAACAATGCCTAATATACCAAATGGTGCACATTCAATAATCCATTGCACTACGCGCGAGAGAGCCTGTGACCATTCGTAGAGAGCATTGAGTGTTGCTGGGGATGCTAATGATTTGAGTGCCAATCCAATAACTATCGCCCATAATAATATGCTAAGATAGTTGGCATTGATGATGGCTGACAAAGGGTTGGTCATTAAGTTTTGTATGATATTATGGAAAATATCGGTCAACTGTCCAGGTGCGGTCTGCGTTTCAGACACTGCACCCCTAAGCAATACATCAATAGGAAATATTCGAATAGCGAGAACAGATAATATAGCTGCCATCAACGTACTAACAAGATACAACGCTATTACTACTCGAAAGCGAGAGCCTAGTCCTTGGTTAGCTCGGGATATGGAGGAAGCAACCAAGACCGCAACTAAAATAGGAGCAATGGATTTTAGCGCCCCTACAAATAATGTCCCAAGCATGCTGATGCCTGCAATGTTTGGTACGAGTAATGCTAAAATGGTTCCTAAGATAATACCACCCAATATACGGAGCATTAGATTGCTTTTGGTCCATAGTTGAAAAATAGAACGAAAAAAGTGCTTCATGGGACAATCATTTTAATTGATAAAACTTGTGCAAAGATACATTATTTTTTCAATTTATCCCTCTTTGGCAGCAATAAAATCCTATTTGACAATAAATTTTGGTTGTAGGAACCCATATGTATAAAAAAATAAAAAGGAGATGGTTCTCCTTTTTACATCTTAGCAATTAAGTTTCTCACTTAATTATTCAATTACTCAGCTGCCTCAACAACTGGAGTCTCAACTGCTGCAGAATCAACAACGGTCTCAACTGCTGTTGAATCACAACATTTTTGCTCACAAGTTTGTGTGCACTCTTGTTTGCAACCTTCTTGCTCAGCAGCTTTCTTGCAGCAACCAGCAACGCAAAGTGCAACAACTGCCATCAAAACGATCTTTTTCATAACGCAAATTTTTTAATAATAAGTTTAACTATTTCAGTAGCAAAACTGAAAACTCTTGCAAAAGTAATGCCTTTTTTGGAAATGTGCAAAAAAAAGTGTAATTTTGCGCAAAAATATATGCATTTATGTCACAATTACCAAATAAACAAACCAAAATCAGTTCATGGTTAAGGTTTTTACTCCTTAATGTATTGATAGCTGCGTTTATAGCATTACTTTTGATTGTAGGTACCAATTTATGGTTGAAACACAAGACTCGTCATGGAGAACAAATTCCCACTCCTTCTCTAATTGGCATGTCTATTCAAGAGGCAGAATGGATACTTACCAGTCAAGAACTTAAGTTGGAAGTAATTGACTCCACATTCTCCTCTGCTGTCCCATTGGGTGCCATTGTAGAGCAAATCCCCTCCCCAAATGCCAATATTAAGCACGGAAGGTCTATTTACGTCATTGTCAATTCAAAATGCAAGCGCATGCTTATTGTGCCCGAGCTACGAGACATGAGTTATAGGCAAGCGGAGAATACGCTCAAACAATTAGGTTTTATTTTGGGCGAACCTCAATATGAGCCATCTGATTTTGCACATTTGGTTTTGGACTTGAAACAAGATAGTGTATCTATCCCTGCGGGTACTCGATTGCCTGAGGGTAGTACCATCACTTTGGTTATAGGACAAGGGCAAGGAACTCAACAAGTATCCGTGCCTGATTTAAGAGGAATGAACCTAACAGATGCTCGTTCTACATTGCTTGCACATCGGTTGACATTAGGCACTTATACCTACGACGTAGAACCTACCGAAGAAAATCTACAAGACTATATTGTCTATAGTCAAAAACCTAATGCTGGAAGCAATCTAATAGAAGGTAATCGAGTAGATATCATGTTGTCAACCAACATAGAAAAGACTATCACTGCGGATAATGTTGAAGATGAAGAAGAGTTTTTCTAATGGATAATCTTACGGAACAAATTACGGAAAATGAACTTTTTGAGCGTTGGCGTTGCGTTGTAGATAAAGGGCAAACACCTATACGTATAGACAAGTACTTGGCTGAGCACATGGCAGGTACTTCGAGAAATCGTATTCAAAAAGCTGCAGATGCAGGTCATGTGTGGGTCAATAATCTTCCTGTGAGTTCAAATTACAAGACCAAGCCTTTTGACACAATACAAGTATTGTTGGATCATGAGCCATATGATGGTGTTATTGAGCCAGAGAACATCCCTTTGCAGATTGAGTATGAAGATGACGAATTGCTAATTGTAAACAAGCCTGCGGGATTGGTTGTACATCCTGGTCATGGTAATTATGAGCATACGTTACTAAATGCTTTGGCATATTATTTCAGTCAACCCACTACACATGCTCAGCAGATAGATGTGAATGATCCTCGAATAGGTCTTGTACATCGTATAGATAAAGATACCAGTGGATTACTCTTGATAGCCAAAACACCTAATGCTAAAACAAAATTAGCCCTACAGTTTTTCAATCATACGACCCAGCGGAGTTACAATGCTCTAGTATGGGGTACTATCAATGAAGATAGCGGTACTATCTGCGGTGCTTTGGGTAGAGACACACGCGATAGGACTTGTTATCGAGTATATGACATAGAGGAAAACCCAAACGCAAAAGAGGCCATCACTCATTGGAGACAACTGGAGCATTTTGCATACGTAACTCTCGTCGAATGCCAACTGGAGACGGGTCGTACCCATCAAATTCGCGCGCATATGCGCCATATTGGTCACCCGCTTTTTGCAGACGAGAAATATGGAGGTATGGAAATACTAAAAGGAGTGCCTACACAAAAGTATAGACAATATGTTCAAAATTGTTTTGCTATTTGTCCAAGGCAAGCGCTACATGCTAAAACTATCGGGTTTATACACCCCACTACTGGTAAGGAAATGTTTTTTGACTCCCCTTGGCCAGATGATTTTACAAACCTAATTAACAAATGGAGGAACTATGGAACACATTTTATGGGCTGATGATGAGATTGAGTTGTTGCGGCCTTATATGATTTTTCTTGAGAATAAGGGTTATCAGGTAACATCGACCAATAATGGCAATGATGCTATTGAATTGTGCACATTAAATCATTATGATATTGTTTTTCTTGACGAGCAAATGCCCGGACTGAGTGGAATAGAGACTCTGCAAGAGATCAAGACGATCAGACCCGAACTACCTGTAGTGATGATAACCAAAAGTGAAGAAGAAAATATTATGGAACAGGCTATTGGGAAGAATATCGCTGATTATCTCATTAAACCTGTAAATCCAAACCAGATACTACTCTGCCTAAAAAAGCACATTCACCAAAGTAATATCATCAAAGCTGAAACAACTAAGACTTATCAAGAGGAGTTTTCTGACATCAGTTATATGATTGATACAGCAAGTACGATGGAGGAGTTTATGGCTATCCATCGAACATTAGTTCATTGGGAACTCAAGTTGCAAGATATTGACTCTTCAATGAAAGACATCTTGCAACAGCAACGTCAACAAGCCAATTCGGCATTTTTCAAGTATATATCTAAAAACTATGCAGATTGGTTTTTACCAGACACACTCCTACTGGGTAACACCAAGGAAGATAGGCCTTTGTTATCTCCCGAAATATTCAAGAAAGTACTTTTTCCACTATTGGATAGTGGTGAAAAGGTGTTTTTCATTGTGATAGATAATTTTAGATACGACCAATGGAAAACTATTCAACCTCTCATATCAGAGTTTTTCACTATAGAGGAAGAAAGACTGTACTCCTCTATTTTGCCTACTGCTACTCAATATGCACGAAACGCCATCTTTTCTGGTTTAATGCCTTTGCAAATCCAACAAATGTCCCCAGAGTTGTGGATAGATGAAGATGAGGATGAATCCAAGAACCTAAATGAAAAACAACTAATTAAGAATCATCTGGATAGATATCGTAAACGTTATGATTTCAGTTATTTTAAGATCAACGAAAGCGATTTTTGCGAACGAGTGACTAAGCAAATTAAAAGTCTCAAGACGCCATTAAATATCGTTGTTATCAATTTTGTTGATATGCTTTCTCATTCACGTACCGATTCTAAGATGATGCATGAATTGTGCAATAACGAAGCAGCATATAGGAGCCTTACCCATTCATGGTTTAAGCATTCTCCAACCTATAATTTACTAAAGCAGGTTGCACAACAAGGTTATAAGTTGGTTTTAACGACGGACCATGGTACGATACGTGTAAAGGAAGCTACGATGATTATAGGAGACAAGAACACCAACACCAATCTTAGGTACAAGGTAGGTAAAGCACTGAATAGTAGTGAAAAGAATATCCTACATGTTACCAATCCCAAACAAATAGGTTTGCCTACTCCTAATGTGAGCAGTAGTTATATGTTTTGCTCAGGAACCAATTTCTTTACCTATCCGAATAACTTTAATTACTACGCACAATTCTACGCAGATACATTTCAACATGGTGGGATATCATTGGAAGAAATGATCATTCCATTAGTTACGCTCAAAAGCAAAGGAAACAATGAAGAAAACAAATAACCATAAAGGATTAAGACGTCTTGTTTACATCGTGATACTGGTATTTGTATCTCTTCTCGTTTGGGCGGGTAGTCAGATGTTTGCGCATAATATCTTGCCATCTTCTCACAAAGTTACACAGTCTCTGCGCATAATGACTTATAACACCCATCGAATGGGAATGTTCAAGAAACCAAACAACAATAGTGTAATAAGTTATCTACAGCGATGCGATGCAGATATTTTATGTTTGCAGGAAGTAGAGGTGTATAAAGACCCTCATTTTCTCACTTTAAGTGATCTCAAACGTGCGTTGAAGAAATATCCATATACCTACTTTGATTTCAGTATATACAATAAAAAAAGACAATTTGGTAATGCCGTATTTTCCAAATATCCTTTGGTAAACAAACATACTATTCGCTACGAATCAAAAGCTAATATTAGCAGTTGTTGTGACATCATTGTTAACGGAGACACTTTACGATTATTTATCAACCACTTGGAAAGTAATAAACTCACCCAGAGTGATTTTGAGTCCTTCTTTGCACATAACAACACAGAGTTGAAAGAAGAAGGGTTGACTAAGAAGATGACTCGTGCAGGTTATACTCGCAAGCAACAAGCCCAAGAGGTTAAGGATGCTATTAAGCAATCGCCGCATCCATGCATCGTCGTAGGAGATTTCAATGCCATACCTCTATCGCGCACATATCAAACCATCAAGCATGGGCTGTATGATTGTTTTTTGGAAACAAACTTGGGAAAATTAGGTAATACTTTTTACAAGTTTCACATAGGAATAAGAATTGATTATATCCTATGCTCTAAACAACTTATTCCACTTGCTTGTCAAGTTCCACAAGTGAACTATTCGGACCATTACCCCGTGATCGCAGAGATAGGTTGGAACAAATAATGATCAACGTAGTGGGCGATGATAATGATAATCCGAATAATCCTTATCGTTAATCTCCTGTTTTTTGGGGGGTATGACCTTGTTCCACATTTTTTTTAACCAATTGCCGAAAGAGTAATTGTCCCTGTTCCACCAAAGAATCAAGATCAATCCGAATAGCATGCCTCCAAGATGTGCGAAGTGTGCCACATTATCTCCTGGTGAAGGTGCTAATCCTTCAAATAACTCAACAATAGCATAGATGGTCACGAGCGTGCGAGCACGTATAGGAATAGGTATGAACATGATAAACATACGAATGTCTGGAAATAGCCATCCAAATGCCAATAGTAACCCAAAAACAGAACCACTGGCACCAATCGTTACTAAAGGTTCGATGTAACTTAACTGCACAGAAGATGCCGAATAGGTATCTAATAGATTCAATATTTTGATGGCCCAAACGCCCTCCTGCACTAAAGCAGCTCCTAATCCACAAACCAAATAATAAATCAAGAAACGCTTGCTTCCCCAATACTCTTCTAATGCTGGACCAAACATAAAAAGAGCAAACATATTAAAGAAAATATGTTGAAAATTAGCATGCATGAACATGTAGGTAAGTGGTTGCCATATATAAAAACCTTCAGCCGTGAAATAATGTAAACCCAAAAGTGTCGTTAAGGATATGCCAAATCGCTCCATAAGCATATCAAATAACCACACAATGATATTGAGCAACAAAAGATTCTTACAGATAGGGGGTAAATTTCTCATATATTATAATTATTATTATTTTGAGTTTCTGAGACTAATCATACAACTTTTATGCAAAAGTACACCTTTTGACACAAAAAAGCAATAAAAAATTAAAAAAACATAGTCTTTTCTTTGTAAATTACGATTTTTATACTATCTTTGCAACCCTAATAGAGGTATTATCAATAGCCTTCTATATAATTAAACGTTTAATTTAATAAAATTATTTACTATGAACAAAGCTGATCTCGTTGCTGCTATTGCAGCTGCTGGTTTGAAGAAAGCTGATGCACAAAAAGCTCTTGATGCTACTATGAGTGCAATCGTTGAGGCTCTAAAAAAAGGTGAAAAAGTACAACTTATCGGTTTCGGTACTTTCTCTGTAGTTGAGAAAGCTGCCCGCAAAGGTATCAATCCTGCAACTAAAGCTGTTATTGAAATTCCTGCTAAGAAAGTTGTTAAATTCAAAGCTGGTGCTAAAGTAGAACTCTAATATTATATTTATAGAGTAAAATAAAGGCTGACAAAATGTGAGGTGCCCCCAAAAAGTTGGACAGATTAATAAATCTAGTTAACTATATTTTGAAAGTGAGTTCGGTATTTTACCGGACTCATTTTTAGTTTAAGTTTAATCCGATCGTAATTATAGTATCTAATATATTGTTTGAGTGC
>JAGBCD010000030.1 GCA_017938155.1 Paludibacteraceae bacterium
TGGGGGTGACAGACCCCTCCGCCCTGCGGGCACCTCCCCTAACTTAGGGGAGGAGTTGTGAGTGATGAAACCTTGAAACAGCGAAGCGGTGAAACAAGCATCTCTGATGCGTGAAACTTTGAAACTTTGTAGCAATCGTTCGACCCAAAGGGGAGATAAGTAGCAATTGTTCGAGCGAATGCGAGATAAGTAGTAATCGTTCGACCCAAAGGGGAGATAAGTAGCAATCGTTCGAACCGAAGGTGAGATAAGAATTAAGAAAAAAGCAATATTTGCATTGGATGCTATTTGAACAAGAATGAAATACTACCAAAGGTAATCAATTAAATAATGTACGTGATGAAATGCTGAGTAAAAAATAATGACAAAATAGTAAAAATATTTGTATGAATAAAAAAAAAGTAGTATCTTTGCGCCGATATTGATTTTGTGTATCTGTGTCGTAATGGTTTAACGGGATATTGATATTGCGATGAACTAATTAAGAACATTAAAACAAAACTAAATATTATTTTTATTTAACGGGAACAAATTCACGCGGAACGTGTTCTGCACGAAAGAGTTACCAATTATTAACCAAATTAATCATAAATACATTTATGAAAAAATTAACAGTTTTATTTGCGGCAGCGTTATTTGCAGTTTGCTCATTTGCATCTACTGTAACTTACGTTTACCCAGAAGGTGCCGTTACCAATGCTTATGGTTGGTGCGACAAGAATGACATGTGGATGGATTGGTGTACAGATGTATGCGCACACTTTGGAAGAGATTTGTCTTTGGTAGTTCCATTGGATTCTGCTAAAGCAGCTAGTGCCAATTATGTGGCAGATAAACTGACTCCATCAAACGTTGGTACAGGTTATAACGGTTTCTTTGAAAGTGAAACCTACAAAGCTAAGTGGGGTGCACTTGGTGATTATGTTATCGCAGTTCAACATGGACAATTTCTTGAGGGTGTAATCAATCCTGGAAACGGTCAAGTAGTTCCTGATTTGGATTATACAAAAGGTGATGCTTATTGGCGTATGGCATTGAACTCTTTCTGGTTGGAGTCTATTCGTTTGTCTTGGCCATATTCTGGTGATTTTTCCATCGCTGGTCAACCTGCTGCTTTCATGAAAGGTATGAAGATGGGTTTCTGTGCTACAACTAACTACACAGACACTACCGCGTTCATCCTTGGCGAGCCTTTCAAAGAGGGCGAGAGCTTCTTGGGTTGGTATGCTACTGCTGATTTCTCAGGTAAGAAACTTACTTATGATGAGATCGTTGCTTTGGCTAAAGCTGGTGACGTTACCATTTATGCTAAGATGGGTGAATACATTCCTAACTGCGAAGAGTTGTGGGGAATGACTCCAGATACAGTTGACGTTAAGGTTGCTACCAAAGCTGCTGGTACAGTTACTTATGTAAATGGTGGACAATTCTACATCCAAGATGCTTATGCAGGTATGTTGTGCTACACATCAAATCACGGATTGGTAGAAGGTGACGTTGTTACTCTCTCAGGTAACCTTGTTCTTTACAATGGTTATCCAGAATTGACAGACATCGATGTTGAAGGTATTGTTAAGGATGGTAATAATCCTGTTGCTGCTCCTGTTTTGAACCTTTCAGATCTTTCTGCTTCAATGAAGGGCCGCTTGTTCCAAATCGTTACTTTGCAAGGTTTGAAACTTGAGTCTGCTCAAGATACTAAGTTGTTCTTCGTTTCTTCTGGTGACACTGTTCAATATTACAACAAAGCTATCAAGGCTGCTGACTACACTGTAGGTAAAACTTATGACGTAACAGCTGTTGTTACCCAATATAAGGGTGAAGTTCAATTGGCTGGTGATCCTGCTAAGATTACACGTTCTGCTACTGCTGGTGTTGATCCTTCTGTTTACGCAGTTATCAAGGCTGAGAACGAGAACAATCCTGGTGACACTATCACTTATACTATCACAAGTGATTGGTTGTATTCAGTTAACATGAATAACTGGAATGCTAACAAACCTAACCCAGTTGCTGAGCAATGCCGTGGTATGGTTGTTAAAGATGGTATCCTTTACTTGACCTATCGTTCAAACAATACTCCTGCTATCGGTGACTTGAAGCTCGTTCGTTACGATGCTGCGACTGGTGTGAAGATGGACGACCTCATGCTCAAAGAGTATATCTTTAGAGAGGTAGCTGATGGTTCAGATAGTGCTAAAGCAACTCGCGTTGACACAGACGAATCAACAGGTATTGCATACCTCAAGGAGGATTATAAGTGGAACTATGCTGAGTTTACAAGTGATGCTTATATATTTGGTCCTAATACTGATATGCGTATGGACGATGCTGGTAACATCCTCGTTGCTAACCTTCCTACAGAAGGTCACGTATATCAAATCTGGAAGATTGATGAGAAGACTGGTGAAGGTGAATTGGTAGTTTACATGGGTGGTAACTCAGGTGTAACTGACTTCGCAGCTCGCTTCCCAGATGATCCAGCTATTCGTCTTGACCGTTTCGACGTAGTAGGTGACGTTACTGCTGATGCTGTTATTATGGCTCCATCACAAAACTCAAGCAACGTTTACCAAATGGATATTTTTGATGGTAAATGGGATGGTGAAGGATGGCACATCATTTGCAACAATGGTGATCCTGCAGTTGCTTTCTCATACAGCCCACGTATTGAGGTTGTTGACGATGGTGAAGCATTCTATGTTGACGGTTTCGCAACTTTCCCTGAGTTGTTCGATATCGAAGGTAACTTGCTCGAGAGCTTCAACGGTACATTTGATGAGGCTGGTGAATCTATCAACCCAAGTTGCTTAGAGCTCCTCTACTCAAAGAATGCTATTTCTTCTGGTACTGGTGTTTGTGGTGTACATGAGTTCATGTGCGGTGGTGCTTACTTCTTCGCAATGGCTGGTAATAGCTACGAAGGTAGCGATACCTCTATCCCAAGTTCAACCAAAGTGTTCCGTTTCAAAGATGGCAACCGTCACTTCTATGAGATGATGTTGGCATGGGAACTTGCAGACAATGGTTTTGGTAATGTTAAGAATGCTCAATTCAACTATGTACAAGCTTCTGTAGTAGTTGACGAATTGACAACTGAGTTGTATGTATATGCTGCTGAGAATGGTATTGGTAAATATACTATCAAGGCTTCTAAATCAGTAGAGGAAGAAACTGCTTTGGATAAAGTAGGTGCTGAGAACAACGACGTTATGAAAGTGGTTCGTGATGGTAAAGTTTATATCGTTCGCAACGGTGTAGTTTATACTATCATGGGTCAAATGGCTGAATAATAGTCTATCCTTAGAGGTGGGGCAGGTTTGCTCCACCTCTTTTTTTTATTTTATATACTGATTATACCTTATATATATAGTGCCTTAACTATCTTTTGGAGTGCCTTAACTATGATAAGATTTGTTTGCATGTTGAGAAAGTCAATGACATTCTCCCTTGAGAAGATAATAATGTAACAATATATATAATATGAAAAACACAATTTTTACTATTCTTTTTTGTGCACTTTCTTTGAGTGCTTTTGCTCAAATCCGTGTGATTAGTGACCAACGAATATGCGATGGTTTTTATCCACAGATTTCCGAAGATGGAACCAAGATCGCTTATTTGCAAGCCGAAGATCAGTCTTATTATCAACCTACGAAGGGTGATTTGTATGTAGATAATGATGAACTCAAACTTAATCTGTATCGCAATGGTGTCAAAACTATTTTGACCCCTGACGGAGCAGATGAAAAATATATTTGGGCATCTCTTTCACCCGACAAAACAAAGATTTTGTATCACTCACGCAGAGGTACCTCTATATGTGACTTGCAAGGCAAGCATCTTCAGTACCTTGGTCATCTCAATGCACCTGTATGGTACGGAAATGATTATGTGGTAGGTATGCATGATGAGAGTGATGGACACGTTTATCTTTCTTCTATTCTGGCTATTTACGAATTGTCAACGGGTATTGAGACCGTGCTTACGGAGCCTCAATCGATGGCGATGTATCCTTCTGTATCCAGCAAGCATGGACGTATTGCGTACAACACCTTGGACGGAGAGGTTCGTATGTTGCAACTCAACTTGTCTGAGGAACCTATTTCAAAGGTATTACCTAAGGCTGTATTGGGTGTTGAAGAGAGAACAATGCCAGAGAGCGTAAAGCGTATCGTAAAAGGCAATCGCCAACCTTCAAGCGTGAAAATCTATATCAATCCTGGACACGGTGGACATGATTCAGACGACCGTCCAATGCATATCTATCCATTTGCATCGGGTGATCCTAATAGTTTCTGGGAGTCCAACTCCAATTTGGATAAGGGTCTTGCATTGGATACGATGCTTACCAAGTTAGGTTTTCAAACAACGATGTCTCGTAAGACCAATACTACTGCGGATGACTTAAGTTTGAGCGTTATCGTTGCCGAAGCCAATGCATTCAAGGCAGACTTCATGCTATCTATTCATAGTAATGCGGGCGGACCAAGCAACTATATTTTACAATTGTATGCGGGTGTTGATGTGGGAGATACGCATGTCTATCCTACCGCTACTCCTTGTTCAGATGAAAGCCGTATCATATCAACAGTGATTGCCAACAATCAATATCTAAATACCATTACCCCTTGGACCAACAATCCTACTATTCGTGGTGATAAGACATTTGCTAGAACAGCCATGGGATGGAGCAATGGTTATGGTGTATTGCGTGGTTTGAAAGTGCCAGGAACCATTTCTGAAGGCTCAATGCACGACTATATTCCTCAAACTTATCGTTTGATGAACTTTGACTTCAAGAAACAAGAAGCGTGGTACTTTGCACGTTCATTCTATTCCTATTTCTGTGGCAAGACCATGCCAAATGGTGTGATAGGTGGACAAGTCCGTGATGCTAACCTCAAACAATTGTTCCCTGACAAAGCAGGTACGAAGGCTGTCATCCGTATTAGAAACTCGCACGATGAGCGTGAACCTATTATGGGTGCTAAGGTTTCTTTGATACAAGGAGACAAGGTCTTGAAAACATATATAACAGACTCATTATACAATGGTGTATTCTTCTTCTGGGATTTAACACCAGGTACATACAAAGTAAGAGCGGAGAAGGAGCATTATTATGCATTGGAACGTGAAATTGTTGTTTCAAACGACTCATTGCATTGCGAGACGATGCTTGTTTCTTTGTGTCGTGAGACCAGACCCGAGGTGGTTACGTATTCACCTTGTCCAAAAGACATCACCGACTCTGTGGAGGTAAGTGAGAAAGTGATATTGGACTTCAACTGGGATATGCTTGAAGAACCTACAAAAGCTGCGTTCTCTATCAGTCCAGCTATAGAAGGTACGTTGACGTTCGAGAACTCACAACGCAGATTGGTATTTACACCAGCCAAAGCATTTGAGCCTGGAGTGGAGTACACTGTTACTTTGGCTAAGACTGCTTGTCATCCAGATGCTAACTATCCTAACACGTTGGCAGAAGATTTTGTTATCAAGTTTAGAACCAAGAATAGATCAGGCTTGCAATTGGTTCAAGCTTATCCTGCTAATGGAGCTACCAACGTATCGCTCAATCCTACGATCATGCTTGTCTTCGATGCTCCTCTTGCATCTACTGCCAAGACGCAAGCTAGCAAGGAGTTTGAGATAACAGATGATAATGGATTCTCTTATGCTCCTACTTCCAGACAGTTTACAGGTAATACTGTTCCAGAGCCTTATGGTTCTGCCAACTTTGAAGTGAGTGAGACACTCAAACCCAATACCGAATATACTTTGACCATCAAGACGCTTTTGATGGACCTCAACGAAGTACATATTCTTAATCCTATCAAGATTAAGTTTACTACAGGTTCAGGAGAAGCTGAAAATATCGAAGGTGCTATCATCAACCCGCTTGACTCTTTGTTCTTCTTGCAGAATGTAGAGAAGTCAACTGCAGTTGCTAAGAAAACCATTACATTGGCCAAGTCCACAATGATTCAAGGCAAGGGTAGTAACAAGGTCGTTTATAAGTTTGGTGAGAGTGAGGATACTCCTGCTATCTTCTTGTCTCCAAAAGACTTGACTTATATCTATACTTCCAATCATGCTTTTGGTATAGATATCTATGGTGACTTGAGTTACAATAATGTGTATGCAGAGTTTGCAACGGATGGTGATATTCACCTTATCAAAATAGGAGAGATGGACTTTGTAGGATGGAAACATTTCTCCGTTGCATTGACTGAACTTCCCAAGGATGTAGAATTCCAATTCATGGGACTTAAGATAGAGCATTCGGGCAATATCTTGTCTTCAACGGGTGAACTTTACTTTGATGCAATTCGTCGAGTAGATAATCCACAAACGGGATTGGAACATATCAACCTACTGCCAAAAGAAGACAACAAGTTTATACACAATGGTAGGTTGTATATCCGCCACGAAGGACAACTATATGATGCACAGGGTAATGCCCAATAATACATCTGGCTTACGAAACATACTATTCCTAATCCGCAGGTATTGTTCTGCGGGTTGGGAATAAATATAAAAAACTTAATTCTTTATAACAATGAAAAAAAAATTACTTTCTCTTTTTGTTCTTACACTTTCTATTAGCCTTTATGCTGCAGGTACTATTGAGTTGGGTGGTGTGTTGCATACCATTGATACGGTTAGTGCTATCAAGGCGGGTCCTGGTACGATGCAATATTTCCTGCAGTTGAAGAAAACGACTAACCAAAATCCTCTTGAAGTGTTTGTATTGCAAGTTGACACAAAGAATCCTTATATTTCCGTTGAGCAAGTATTGGGTAAGGACTTACGTGTGGGTACCGAGAGACCTACAGTTATGGCAGAACGCAAGACTACGCCTACCAAGATTTACTTTGCAGGTGTGAATGGTGACTTCTATGCCAATTTGGCACCTGTTGGTTATACGATTTGCAACAACGAGTATGTGTATGCTCCTGCTACTACCAATCGTCGAATAGGAGCAGTGGATGAACAATACAAAGGCAAGGTGGCTACGACGCCTGCTTTCACTGGAGAAGTTACGTTGAAAGATGGCCAAAAAGTAGCTATCAAACATGTCAACCGTGCACGTGAAGAGAACGACTTGATATTGTATAACCACTACGAAGGTTCTACTACGGGTACCAATGCGTATGGTACAGAGTTGTTGTGCGAGCTTCCAGAGGGAGAGGCTTGGCATACGACAACGACCTTGCACCCTGTAGTATTGAAAAACGAATACCATGTAGGTAGCATGGTGATGACAGGTAATCAATTTGTGTTGTCTGCTCATGGTACTTCCGAAGCTATTTTGAAGAATGCACAAATAGGTGATACCCTTACCATGCAATTGCAATTGACTTTTGATGGTGAGCCTGTTAACATCAGCCATGCGATAGGTGGGGATGATTTTGCACTTATCGTACACAATGGTAAATCTACAACGGAAAATTTCTGGAACGAACTCCACCCACGTACTGCTTATGGACACTCTGTAACGGGTGATACGATTATCATGATGGTAGTAGATGGTCGCAATTCTAAACGCTCGGTAGGTGTTACCACACAAGTTTTGGGACAATTGATGAAACATTATGGTGCATACGAAGCGCTTAACTGGGACGGTGGTGGATCATCCAACTTGTATGTTCGTCATTTAGGACAAGTGAATAATGGTAGTGATGGTTCCGAGAGACCTGTTACCAATGCTATGTTTGCTGTGGCTAATCTCCCAGAAGCGGATGAGGTGGTTGCTGAATTGATTCCATATCATACTTCTGAGTTTATGCCTAAGTATGGTGTTGTAACCTTGCATTGCTATGGGTATAACAAGTATGGTGTGATGGTGTCCAACGATGTGGAGGGTATGGAACTTTCATGTGATCCTGCTACAGGATATGTAAATGAGAAAGGTGACCTTGTGGCTGTACAAAGTGGTGAAGTGACCATCAAGAAGGGTGGGGCAACCACTAAGGTGAATATCGAAGTTGCCAATAGTCCTATCGCATTGCGTTTGGATAGTGTGCTCCTCGGTGTTGGAAGACCTTATAATGCGGAGGTAGTAGCTTATGTAGGTGAAGTGATGATGCCTGCGTATGCGCCTGCTTTTGAGTGGGGCTCAGAGGATGAAAGTATAGCAACAGTTAAGGCGGGTACCATCACTGGTGTAGCCAATGGTGTCACCAAGGTATGGTGCAAGATAGGCGAGTTTACCGATTCGATACAAGTAAGGGTAGAGGCGCCTACTAAGTCGTTATTGTTGTTGGACTATCAACAAGACACTACCGTTAGTTTCAAGTCAACCAGAAACGCAACGATAGAGTTTGAAACTGCTCTTCAACTATATGGAGTGCCTGATTCTATTTTGTTAACGATTAATACAGATGCTCCGATTGCTTCGTTTGACCTTTATATGAAGGCCAACAATGCTGAAGCTCCTATATCCAGAAAAACGGCGCAAGCTGTACCACAGTCAGAGAATCATACATATAGAATGGCTATTCAAGATTTCTTCCCAGAACTTGATCCTGCTATCTATCCTTTGACTATAACGGAGTTTAAGTGGACTTTGAAAGACCCAAAGAAGAATACTCCTTACAGCATGCAAATCAAACGAGTAGAATTGTTGTACAATGATATTATTCAGACAGGATTAGAAGGAGTGCAAACTTCGGATGGAACTAAGAAAGTGCTTACTCCTCAAGGTGTTTTTATTCGTACCTCATCCACTCAATATGACCTATTGGGAAGAGAGAGAATGTAATAGATACTCTTGGTACAATAGTTGATAATAATGACTCAACACCCCAAAATGCGTATCGCATTTTGGGGTGTTGGGTATTCATTGCTTTTGTTTTGATGTAGGGCAGTTTGGAAAGTGGAGAGGGATTGTGCTCTGTTGTTTCTTGAGTGCCGTATGATACTAAGATACGAGATAGAGGATTCTATCTATGGCACTATTTGTTTATGATAACTGTTAAGAAGTTTTTCTGCTTTTGCAGGGCATGGATAAGATAAATAAAGAATGTGGCAAAATGTTTCAAAAGGTATCGCAACAAGGTTTTATCTTTGCGCATAGATAAGACGTGAACAAACGATTCAATGGGAGGTAGCTGCCTATGAGGCAATACATCAAAATGTGTCGTGTCATGGGATTCCTTTCTCGGAATATTGCTATCTTTTTTTGTGTGTTTATCCTACGGTCACCCTACGGTCTG
This sequence comes from Paludibacteraceae bacterium, assembly GCA_017938155.1. Classification (GTDB taxonomy): domain Bacteria; phylum Bacteroidota; class Bacteroidia; order Bacteroidales; family Paludibacteraceae; genus Colicola. Next base: position 9,222 of record JAGBCD010000030.1, read on the forward strand.
GTCCGCGATGCGAACGAGATGCTAATGACATGGGCTGCAAAACGTCTCGAAAATGTCTTGAAAACGCCCCGATATAGTAATGAATTCATGCTATATAATTATTATGGAAATACTTCCCTTTATCAGTAGGCAATTTGTGCTATTCTTTCGTCAGTAGGAACTTTTTGTTGTTTTCTCAATAGTAGGTGCTTTGTTTTGTTTAGTAAACAGAGAGTTTACGATTATTAAGATTTGTATTAAATTTTATAATCCATTTGTTTATGTGTGGAGGAGAATAGTGAAAGTGTACGTTTTTTAATATTAATATATGAATTATTTTGTTGTTTTGTGATGTATAGTGTGATTTTTTAAGATTGAGTATGCGTGCATTTTGAAAAATATGGGATTAGTTGTGGGATTGAATAATTTACTGTATTTTTGCATTATCCAAATTTTGCGATGAAGTTTTATTTGTTTAGTTGTTGATTTTTATTAATTAGACAAGATTGTGGATAATAGACTACGAATACTATCAATCATTATAATCCTTTTTATTTGTATCATTCCCTGTTCGGCAGGGCTGGTTTCTGATCCGGCAGCGCGTATGCGCTCTACATCTGTATTGTTGCAACCTACGGAAGTGGTAACAGCGGATGAGTGGTTGAATGCAGCTAATTCACCTTTTACAGCGGATTACAACAAACCGAACCATGTGCCCCGTATCAATATGCGCAAGGCAGCTTGGAAGAGAGATAGAATGACGCATTCTACATGGAGGTATGATTATGGTTATCATTGGTACGATGGAAGATGGAGTGATGTGTATAGAAGCAATGTAAGAAAAGGTAGTTATGCTTCTACATACAACTCCAACTTCTCATCTATAGCCAATGCTTATCAACAGGTAGCATACAGAGGTAAGAAGTCAGTATCTATTTCTACCACGACTCCTACCACGAATAATGGTTCGTATGATATGAAGGATAGGAACCTTCATACTACTTTCTCCAAAGACCAGCGTTTTTATCAAGTCAAGGGTGGGCAAATGATTGCCAACCATGGTTATGAGGCGGCAGCAAGGCATATTGAGCAGATTGCAACTTCTTTTGCCAAGGCGCCAGGTGCTGGTATAGGTTCTGTAGATTATCTCTACCACACTTGGCTTATCAACGATGGTGCGTTGGCTTATATCTATTCGGACGATCAAGGTATCAAATACTACGACATGGCCAAACTCAAAGAACTATACGATGCTTACGTACAACAGGCGGGACATACTCCCGTAGGTTCGTGGGAAGATTTTCTTGATTGGCTCAACAACCGACAACAAACTACCCTTGGTAGCATACAACACGCCATGCCTATCGCGCAACCATCTATCTACTTTTGGATTGTCATGGTTACTCTTGTCGTGTATAGAAGATATAGAAAAAGTAAAGTGGTAGTTGAATGCTGATGTTTATTTATCATTGAATTATTTGTTAGTTGAAAAATATAATAAATAAAATATTGATATTATCCTTTGTATTTTCCTTGATGGTAGCAAAGGTCTTTGGACAAAGTGATTTGTCTGGTATGCATGATGAAGAAAATGTTAATAAACATTCAGTGGTTATACCAGATAGTAATTTTGTGATAGCATCTCTTCTAATAGCCGATCCTGGAGATTTTATGTATTCTACGTTGGGGCATGCGGCAATTCGTTTGCAATGTCCTACATATAATTTGGATTATTGCTATACATACGAGAGCGAGTTTTCTTCTAATAGAATGCTTGATTTCTTTGCTGGAAATCTTAAAATGGGCATGTTTGCATTAACATTAGATGAATATTGCGAATCGTATAAAAGTGAAGGGAGAGGTATTACAGAATACCTTTTCAATCTGCCTATAGAAGTTAAGCAAGAATTATGGCGTGTATTGGATGAGCGTCTCATGGAGGGAGCATCTCTCCCATACGATTACTATCATAGAGGATGTGCTGTTTCGTGTGTTAATAATATAGAGCAAGCTTTGGGCAATATAACAATTCAATATGACTCAATGTTTTTAGAGCAGAACTATACGGTAAAAGAACTATGGAAAGAATATACACAAAAAGCACCGTGGATTAGTTTCTTTCTTTATTTTATTAGTGGAGGTAATGAGGTTGATTTGCCGCAAACGCGAAGAGAGAGATTAATTGTACCAATAGTATTGGCAGAGGAGTGGCAAAAAGCAACGATTGATGGAAGGCCACTATTGGCATCTACTCCGACTATATTGTTAGAAGGAGAACCAAAATATTTTGAAGGATGGTTTACTCCTATGCTGTTGGCAATTCTATTATTGTTAATATCCATAGTAAACATTTTTATCAAACCCTCATACATTACATATTTTATGCTTGCTATACAAACAATAGTAGGTATAGGAATGTTTTATTTGATTTTTATCTCTGATCTATGCTGTACTACATGGAATTGGTTATTTGTTTTATTTAATCCTTTTCCTATGTTATTTTGGTACTGGAGAAAATATTGGATGTTACCTTATGCAGCCCTTTTATCCGTATGGCTGATTTGGATGCTTTGTGTACCGCATATGATTATAGACGTACCGCATATTATTATAACGTTAGCATATATTTTGATATATATAAAACCTAGTTTAGTAAATATAGTTGAATGTAAGATTAGAAAGTAATTTTATGAAAATAAGAAATATAACAAATATAAGAGTATTATTGACCCTATGTATATTGGTGTGTATTGCATCAAAAGCATATGGAGATAAGTATAGATCTTCTTTAACTGTGACTCCATCACCTAAAGGTGCAGGTTTGGTGTATGTAGGTAAAAGTTCTGGTACGCCAATAAGTGGAGAAGAGCAAAAAGTATCACAAGAGAAAGAAGATGACAGCTCAAACCATATATACTATGTAAATGCCAAAGCAACGAAGAGTGGTTATATTTTTTTAGGATGGAGTGAAAAAAACGATGCTATAGAGTTACATACTCCAGCACAAACAAAGTTTAGTTTAGAATCCGGTAAAAATAAAACTATTGATTATAAAAGATACGCTATCTTCGCCCGTATGACAGGAGAGCCTGCTTCTAATAGTACGATTGATTTTGGTGAGGCTGTAGAAGGAATAGGAGGTACTAAAGAAATAACAATCACTCATGCACATGCGGGAACTATAAGCCTCACAACAACGGGGGACTTTTCTGTATCTTCTGCATCTATAGCATCTACAGCTTCGGAAACTGCTACACCTATTACCATTACTTTTTCTCCGCAAGGACAAGGCCCTAAAACGGGAACACTAACCGTTTCAAGTAATAATAGTTTGTCAAACTTGACATACACATTACAAGGAGTGGGATATGCTAAACCATCTGTTCAATGGAATACTAATTTTAGAGGAACTATCTCATCGGGCGCAGCGACCTTATCCGTAGGAGATACCCTGCGAGCATCTTGTGTGAGTGGACAAACGATTACGTATAGTGATTATAACACAGATTACTTCTCTTCTGCCATAGACGATAATGGAGATCCTGTGTTGGTAGTTAAGGAATCAATCTCAGGAACGATATCCAATGTTTCGGTAAAGGTAAACTTGGAAAAAAGAGAAGATACCTACTGGGCAGCACATAGTGAGACTTTTACTCTTGGACTAACCAATCTTATCCCCCAAACAATCGTTTGGAACGATAAGATTTCCGACTTGACCAATAAGAATCTACCTTATACCATAAATCTAACGGCAGTTGCATACAATAGCAAAACGAACCAACTTTCGGGACTTCCGATAACCTATACAGTAGATAAAACAGATTATGTGTCTGTTAGTGGTAATACCTTAACCGTCAAGGCAGTGGGTGGTCCTACTACTATTACGGCTTCAGTAGCAGGAAACGCAAGCTATGCACCTGCATCTGTTTCTAAGATTGTTAAAGTAATTGATGCAACCAAGCTTTGTGATACGGTGGATGACCATAGTGATGGGAGTTTTAATAAAAACAACACCCATACCATATCTCCAACCCTGCCTGATAAATTAACATTTAATGCAAGAAGGGGATCGGTGTTCTTACGGAATCCTTTGTATGTCGAAGAATATAATGGTTTAACAAAAATATACGAAACTGTGTATGAACATTCAGATATATCTTCTAGTAATGCAGGAACAAACAAAGAAATAACATTACAACCGACTACCACTAGAATTGTCTTCAAAACAACCGCAAATAATACTTATTATATCACCGATATCAAGACTACTCGTCGTACATTATGTGAAATAGATAAGACATCCTTGCATTATGCATCTTATCCTGGACAAGCAATTACTCAAACAGTTAAGTGTACCTATGCCAATACGATGATTTTCCTTTCGCTCCAGTCGGGAAGTCATTGGACGGTTAATCCGGAAAGCTTTGGCGAATGTGGAGGAGAAGGGGAGCAAGCTATTCAAGTGACTTTTTCATCTCAGACCAAAGGAGAGTTTTCAGATGTGCTATACATCAAGAATAATGTAGGTGAGACTCTTAAGGAAATTCCTCTTACAGCCTCGGTTACAACGCAAGAACAATTGTTGGAGTCTTGGAATATACAAGAGACTTATACCGTAGCAGATAAGGTAACGCTGCAAGCTAAGACCAACATCGGAAAGACGGACTTTACGTTCTCTGTTGAATCCTCTACTCCTGCTGATATTGTGCAAATAGATGGAAGTACTATGACCTTCAAGGGCACAGGTACGGCTACAATAAAAGCTTACCAAGCGGGCGGAGGTTTGTACGATGCGTTTACTACGACCAAAACAATAACAATCAACAAAGCAACGCCTACGATTATCACTCCTCCAACGGCTTCCAATATCAGTTATACGCAAACGTTAGGTATGAGTAACTTGTCGGGTGGGGTAGTAACGATAGATTGGCAAGGAAATGAAAATACACCTGTAGAGGGACATTTCCAATGGAAAGAAATTATGCTTGTTCCATCGGCGAACCATGGCAATCCACAGCAACAAACCCTCGTTTTTGTTCCTACCCGTGAGGATCTCTACAATCGAGTTGAGTGTCAAACAACGTTGACCGTTGCTCAAATCAACCAAACGCTAACATGGAACCAAGACCTACCAACGACAGTTGTAGAGGACGAATTGATACCTCTTACTACTACCGTTACCAGTGGCAGACCGATATCTTACACTTTCTCTCCAGATTATTTAGGTGAGCAAGCTACTAAGGTGGTTGCAACCAACCCCGATACATTGATTGCCCTTCAACGTGGCAAGGGTACTGTGACAGCCGTTTGCCCAGGAGATGCTGATTACAAAGCGTCGAATGCTATCACCAAAAACATATACATATTGGGACAACCACGCATCACTTGGAACTTGCCCGATATGGTGATGTTCAATCAACAGTACAATGACATCTATACCATTACCAACGGTGACCCAGCCTTACTTACCATTACCAACCATCATCCTAATATTGCCTATATAGAAAACAATCAGCTTACGGTTCTAAACAAGAAAGGTACTGCTACCATTACTTTCACTTTTGCAGGCAATGACGAATGGGCAGCATGGGAAACAGAACTCAATATCACTCCTCAGTCAGCATTGGACCATGTGGCATTTACCTACAACGAAGCAATGTTCAATGCCAATACCATCACCATCCAAAAATCGAAAGCAAGTTGGGATAACAATACGCTCAAGTTGAATAATGGTACCACTAATTGGGATGATGTATATGTGGTTATTAACTTCAAAGGTATTCCAAAGGATTTGTCTTTTGAATACAGGGCGGGTAACGGAACGGCTTCGACTGGATGGACGGATTGGAGTGCTCCACCTTGGTATATACACGAGAGTGCTGATGGCACCAATTGGTCATCTATATGGAACATAGAAAGCAAAAGTACTGATTGGAAAACGGTTTCTAACCTTCCACTCAAACCCGATACGCGTTATCTCAAGTTATGCTATTCAGGTAACTTCGATGGTTATTTCCGCAACGTGACTGTATCGGAGCGAAACGAACTGCAAGCTAACCCTACATCATTAGACTTTGGCAATACTGCTAAGGTGGGAGATGAACCTACTACACAAACCCTTGCACTCAATTGGTACAATGTATTTGGTTTGGATGTCTATGTGGAAGGTACGAATGCCAACGTATTCAAAGCCATTACTACCTCTGTATCTGCTTCGCCAGACAACTACCAAGAGAATGTACAAGTCACAGTACAGTATCTTCATACTGAGGGCGGTACTGCGAATGCAGAACTATGCATCAGCGACGTTAAACAGGGTGGTACACAGACCCTCCGAATACCGATGACGGGTACTACGCAGAAACTCCAACAGACCTTGTCATGGTTACCTAATTATGCAGATGCTGAGCCTGTTCTCCCTATATCAAACGAACCCATTACAGTGGCTACGGCAAGTAGTGGATTGGAAGTTACCTATACTTCATCCAATCCAGCAGTTATTGAAGTGGTCAACGATGGCAAAGCACTCAAAGTGGTAGGCAGTGGTGAGACACTGATTACGGCTACACAAGCAGGTAATAGTACTTGGGCTGAGGCTACCAGTATTCAAAAGACTTTCAAGGTAACAGAGAAGAACATTACCCGTATTCAACTGACACAAGACCTAACCCGCCTCAAAACAACGGATGAAGACTTTACACTCATAGCCAAACTGCAAAAACAATTGTCCGACGGTTCGTGGGAAGAGGTACCAGAGCAAGCTGCCAATATCCGCTTCTCTACCCAAACCAACAACGTTGTGACGGTTGTCAATACCAATCAGTTGCATATCGTTGCAGAGGGTACTGATATGCTTTATGCTTATTTCGACGAGACACCGCAATACGAGGCTGCTCAATGTGCTGTTTCGGTTCGTGTACGCGTACCATCTGTAGGATGCGACCATCCGATTATCCCTACCGACCTAACAGAAGAATACACATTCTTCCAAATGGATTTGAATGAGATAAACAAAGTGATTGCCATCGACCGAACCTATGGCACTCCTGCTTCCTTTACCTTCAAACATGCGGGTGGGCAATGGTCTATATTGGGAACGAATTATTATCAAGGTCCCCTTACTGTACAAGAGTCCACAGATGGTGGTAGTACTTGGTCGAGCAACCTATACGAGGTGACCCCAACCCTTAACCAATACAACGAGACCGAGGCTATTGAACTGAGTCGAAACGCTACACATATTCGTATCACACGACCCAAAAATGGACAAGGTTATCACTATATCAAGGACGTAGTGGTACTGATGGCGGACTATGTAGAGTCTGTGCCCAATGCAGTGGACTTTGGTAACGTATCGGTTGGCTCTACGGTTACGAAAGAGATTACCATTGACTATTCCTATATACGTGATGTATTGGAATTGAGCAAAACAACCAACGAACTCTCTTTGTCGCACGATGCTATCGGAGATGATTGTGGTGACTTTGGCAAACAAATAGTGCAAGTCACTTTCCATCCACAAATAGGAAGTACTGCAATGGGTGCGTACAACGATGTCATTACCCTTACCGAGTCCGTTCGAGGCGAAGTGCTACAAATACCTGTCACAGCCAATGTGACCAAGAGTGGACAACAAATCGTATGGGACCAAGCAACCGATGTGCAAGCTTTGGACGACCTAACCATCAATGCTCATGCTACATCCGAGTTGCCTCTTACTTATCAAACCTCTGACCCTACCATTGCTACTGTGGATAATAACGGACATGTGACCATCCTACAAGCTGGTACTGTGACGTTCACTGTGTCACAAGAAGGAAATATCTACTACAATCCTGCTACTCCAATATCAAAAGAGTTTACCATTCACAAAGTGGTGCCTACTATTGCTACTTATCCTACGGCTTCTACCATTCATTATGGTCAGGCTCTCATGCATGCTACCCTCACTGGTGGAGCGGCACAAGATGATATGCCAGGTACTTTTGCATGGACCAACGAACTGGCATTGCCGGGCAATGTGGGAATTCAGCAAGTATCAGTCACCTTCCACCCACAAGGACAACATGCTTTGTTCTACGACGTGGCAGTGTTTACAATACCTATCGAAGTGCTCCCTGCCGAACAGCGCATCACGATGCTGCAAGCCCTACCTATTCAAGCAAGGCTCAATACAGCAGCACCTATCAACGCATGCGTACAGATTCGCAATAGCGTAACGAACGAATGGGAATGTAGCAATAGAACCTTCACAGTCCTATCCTCCGACCCTGCAATAGTCTCGGTAGCAGGCAGGTATATCACGGGACTTCAAAAAGGACAAACGACCACCTTGCAACTATCAGTGGCAGAGGATGCGAACTATTTGACTATCGCTCCATTAGAAGTGGATGTGGTAGTGTACGAACAAGACCAATGGTTGGCCGTGATGCCTGATGATGAAGATAAGTCGGCTAATAGTGGCGAAAACGAAGGCTCGTTCAATATGGTGTTTGCTCAGATAGACCAAGCTACGTTGGATGCCTTTGGAGGTGTGGTAAACAAGACCTATACCAATGTGCTCAATGCGGAACCTTATTTTGTGGCGAATCAAATGTGCTACATGCAAATGGTGAAGGCTGATATATGGCTACCTTTTGTGGCACCGTTTGACATCCAGTCTCTCTCTGTACTTGAGACGATGGATGAGGCACTATTGCAAAATGCCGCTACCAAACAAGAGGCTATCACCTTGCAAGCACAAGCCAATAAGACTTTTGTGGATTTGATGCAAACGCAACTTCAGGAAGATGCCCTTGGTTCTATCACGGCTACGGACTTGCAAGGTATCATCGATCAGTTTGTCAACCAATCGACTACCGATAGAGGAGTCTTCCCATTGGTGCATTACGATGGTACCAATGGTAATACAGCCTCCTATTACCTTTACGAAACGACTGGTACATGGGAACTATTGAACGACAAAGTGGATATCACATGGCAACCTGTGACCAAGGATGCTGATGGTATCATCATGAAAAAAGGACATGCTTATATGTTGCAATTCCCTTATTGTCCTTTCTGCGTGAACCATGATAGATGGGACTACTGGACAGGTAAGATTATTTTGTTCCAAGGGGTAGGTACCCAAACGATAGATGGTACGAATCAACATTCACAGATTAAGGAACAACAAAGCAATTTGCTCACCAACCAACTCACCTATACAGGTAATGCCACTTTGCACGATATGTATGCGGATGCGGGAGAGGTGTTTGTGTTTGATGATAATCCACAAAACGAGACCTACAACTATTTTGTACGCAACGAAACAACATGCGTGCTCAAACCTACTCAGGCCTTTGTGTATGCCAATATCTTGCCAGAGAAGGAAGATGTGATGTATCCTTCGCGAGTGGTAGCTGCTAATGAGAATGCACCTATACAGTCTTATGAGCAATATGAGTATTATCCAAAGGCTGTGTCAAGAACAGGAGAGATTATTTGGGAGAGAAGACCTATCAAGAATGAAGGTGTGACAACCCTTATCGAACGCATCGAAGCAACCGACCCAGTGAATGTATATACCCTCACAGGACAATTCCTTACCCATACCACTTTGGGACAAATCCAAAACACCTTGCCTAATGGTGTGTACATGGTGCGTAACCAACAAGGATGTACACAAAAGGTAGTGTTGAATAATGGTATGGTATATTGAATAAATATTGAATAACTATTCAAATATTCAATGTTTAATTGGTTGTGCTTCATTTGAATAAGGGTAAATGTATAAAAAATATACAGTACTCTTGCATATTTCAAGTTTTCATCGTACCTTTGTCTCGACCATAAGGTTAGAAACCCATAATATTGATAGCATTATGAATGTACGAATGAGACGCTTGCGTGTGATCGTGAATATCCTCACTGCGCAGATTATCAACAATCAAGAACAATTGATTCAGTCGCTCAAGCAGCAAGGCATTGAGGTTACTCAAGCTACGTTAAGTCGTGATTTGCGAGATTTGCGCGCGCAAAAGAAGGTGCTTCCTGATGGGTCTTTCAAGTATATTGTCCCAGCCAATCCTGTCGTGGAGAAGAAGGTGTTGGGTATGGATTCGGACTTGATGCAGTTGGCTATCCGTAGTGTGGATTTCTGTGGCAATTTTGCAGTGGTTAAGACCAAACCGGGTTATGCTAATGCTGTGGCATACGACATAGATGGAAGAGGTGCTTCTATCATTTTGGGTACGATAGCGGGTGATGATACGATACTCATTATTCCTAAAGAGACCACTACCCGTGAGCAGATGTATGACTTCTTGTATGGATTGGAATAAACATTCATATACCACAATTTGTAAAAATCTATCTTTGCCTATTGTGTAATATTAAAAAATGTTGTAACTTTGCGGCCAATAGTCGTGAAGTTACTTTTTTATTTAACGACTTTTGTAATTAACCCTAATAGCCAATTGGTATTAACGAAACTCCGCCTTAAGGGCGTAACACTATGACAAACGAAAAACAATCACTCGTTGACGAGTTGAAAGCTCTACTTGAGCAAGACCTAAAGGACATCAAAGAACAAGTCGAATCACTGAAGACACAGTTTTATCGCATGTATCATGAGGAACAAGCTGCTCTCAAAAAAGCTGCTGAGCAAGCGGCACAGGAGGCTGGTGAGGTCCTTGAGAACTGGCAACCTGCGATGGATGAGATTGAATGTCAATTTCGTGAAATGTTGAATGTTTACAAGCAAAGAAAGGCTGAGGCTGCTAAGCAATTGGAGTTGGAATTGCAACAGAACTTGTTGCGTAAGGAGAATATCATAGCACAAATGAAGGTAATGGCAGAGGCAGAGACTGCGGATGTGATGGATAACCTCAAGAAAGTGCGTGAATTGCAAGCCGAATGGAAAACCATTGGTTCTGTACCTGCCAACAAGTCACAAGAGATTTGGAAGAGTTATAACCAATACCTTGAGCAATACTACGATTTGGTTAAGATAAATATTGAGCTCCGTGACCTTGATTTCAAGAAAAACCTTGAGATGAAGACCCTTATTTGCGAGGCTGCAGAGAAATTGAAAGAAAACCCTAATATAGTAGAAGCCAGCAGAGCACTACAACAGTTACACGATGAGTGGGCTGAGATAGGTCCTGTAGCACGTGAATTGAGAGAAGATATTTGGAATCGATTCAAAGAGGCAAGTACCTACATCAACAAGAAACATCAAGCATACTTTGATGAACTTCATGCCAAAGAGGGTGAGAACCTTGTGAAAAAACAAGCTATCATTGAGCAATTGAAGACTATCAATTTTGCTGAGTTTAAGAATAATAAGCAATGGGACGAAGCCAGTGAATTGATTCAAAAATTGCAAGGTGAGTGGAGAGAAATAGGGTTTGCTCCTAAGAAACAAAATCAACAAATATACGAAGAGTACCGTTCTTTGTGTGATGCTTTCTTCAAAGCCAAAACTGCATTCTATAAAGGTTTGCGTGATACCTTTAGCGAGAATCTTAAACTCAAGAGAGAACTTATCAAGAAGGCAGAAGAGTTGGTAAGCAGTGAAGACTGGAAGAATACGGCAGAAGCCTTTATTGCATTGCAAAAAGAATGGAAAACAATAGGCCCTGTAGCACGTAAGTATAGTGACGAACTATGGAAGAAGTTCACAGAGGTGTGTGACAGTTTCTTCAACAAAAAACGTGAGGCAGATAAGGATGCTCGTGAGGCTTACAAACAAAGAAGAAACGAAGCTAAGCAAAAATGGGCAAAGAACTTGGAAAATACCAGTGACCGTGCTAAGTTGGTACGTATCTACGAGAACTTGCAACAAGAAATAAAGACCGCAGAGAATAATATCTTGTTCTTCACAAGCAAATCTAAGACCGCTAATAAGTTGGTACAAGATATGCAAAAGAAAATAGATGATCTCAAGCAACAATTGCTTGACATTGAGAACAAGATCAATGCAATGGACGCAGAAAATGGAGTTGATTAATTATCAGTCAGTAGAGGTAAGACAAGACGAACTGATCGTTCTCAAGGATGTAAATCTTAGCATCCAATCAGGTGAGTTTGTTTACTTGTTGGGTAGAGTAGGCTCGGGTAAGTCTTCTCTAATGAAGACTTTCTATGCAGAGATACCTATCTATGCGGGTAGTGCTCAATTCTTGGGATATGACTTGACCAAATTGCGCAAGTCGCAAATACCATATTTGAGAAGAAAAATAGGGGTGGTGTTCCAAGATTTTCAACTTCTTCCTGATCGAAACGTAGAGGAAAATCTCATGTTCGTTCTGCATGCTACGGGATGGAAAGATAAGAAAGTGATGGCCAATCATGTGCAGGATATTCTCAAGCAAGTAGGCATGGAGAACAAACGTTACAAGATGCCTTATCACTTGTCAGGGGGAGAACAACAGCGTGTTGTGATTGCAAGGGCATTGCTCAACTCTCCTGAGATAATCTTGGCAGACGAACCTACGGGTAACTTGGATTATAATACTGGACAAGAAATCATGGAACTATTGCATGGCATTTGCAAAGCTGGTATGACGGTAATCATGTCCACCCACAATACCCATTGGCCTGAGCAGTATCCCGGACGGAAATTGGAATTCCACGATGCGAGAATATCAGAAAATTGACTCTTCATATACAAAAAGTGGCAGCCCTGATGGTGCTGCCACTTTTTGTAGTTATGAGTTATGAGTTATGAGTTATGAGCTATGAGTTCGCCAAGGAAATCCGGTAGAGAAACTCGGCGAACAACTGCAGAGCACTGAACCAGTGGATGTCAACGTCTCAAGGTTTCTTCACTTGCTTCAATGTCAATGCGTAGAGAAGCATTTGCTTGAGCATTGATGCTAAGCCATTGCTGCGTGTCGGAGAAAGGTGCTCACGCAAGTGAATATCGTCTATAAAGTGAAGATTGGCTTCTAATATCTCTTCGGGTGTGTGTCCCGAAAGTACTCGTATGAGAAGTGCGACTATTCCCTTAACCAAAATAGCATCGCTATCACCTTTATATATAATAATAGATTCTCCTGATGGAGAAGTGGACAATTCGGCAGTAAACCAAACTTTGCTTTGGCAACCATCAATGAGGTTTGTATCTGTTTTTTGAGAAGGATCCAGCCCTGGTAAACTATTGCCAATCTCAATGAGTAAACTATATCGATCCATCCAATCTTCTAATAGACTGAACTCTTCAATTATTTCTTGTTGAATAGCTTCTATAGACATGTCTTTGTTTGTTTTAATGGTTTTGTATCATAGTGTATAGGTATTGCGCAATCTTTTCGTCGTCTTGTTCGCAAATGGCTCCCAATGGAGCCTCTATTACATAGTCGGCTTGTAGGTAATATGGTTCGCGTGCAGTTAACTGGGGAGCAATGAAGTCCATCAGTTCTTCTTTGGTACGTCCTTGCAGTACTGGACGACTATCCAAATCGGTTAGCATAAGTCGGGTTGCTAAATGCTCCACCGACCAACGTAGGTAGATACTGGTACCCAATTCCTTGAGACAGTCCATGTTATCTTCCCAACAAGGATACCCTCCCCCCGTTGCATAAATTACTTTTTCAATGGGTAGCTCAGCCAAATCTTCAAGTACGTATTTCTCTTTGATTCTAAACTCCTCGATGCCGTAGGTGCGAATATAGTCAGCAGGTGTGAGTCCATGTATCTCATGGAATGCTTCATCCAAATCCACAAATTTCCATCCCAGACGATTGGCCAATAGTTGACCCACGGTACTTTTACCTGCCCCCATGTAACCGATTAGATATATAGGCATCTGCATCTATCAATCCTCCTTTTTTTCTTCTTCATCCAATATCATGTACGTATTGTCGCGCCATAGAAGGCGATCGTCTGCGATATATGCCTCTGCAAAAACGGCCTTGAAAGGTGGGTACAAACGCGAAACAAATACTCCTGTATTCAAATAGATGTGTACCACCGATGAACAGATGGGTGCACATGCAGTTTGAATAACGTATAATGTGTCTTGATGTTGTAGTGTATCAAACGTTACATAGGCTTCTTGGCTATGCGTATCAATGCATAACCCGAAGATAAGTATAATGATCAGATAGAGACACTTTTTCATAGTGTATGAATGGTGTGTATTAGTCTATGGGTTGTATTAGTACCACAGCATAGGCACTCATGCCTTCTTCACGTCCTACAAATCCTAAATGTTCGGTAGTAGTCGCTTTGATGGAAACGCAATCGGTAGTCACCTGTAGTAGTTGGCTAAGGCATGCTTGCATTTGGGGTATATATGGGTTCAGTTTGGGTGTTTGTGCGCATACGGTGATGTCGCAGTTTCCCAAACGATAACCTTTGTCGTGTAGCATTTCTACTACGCGTGCCAAAAGGATTTTGGAATCAATGCCTTGATACTCATTACCCGGTGTATCGGGGAAATGATACCCTATATCTCGCATTCCTGCAGCTCCGAGCAAGGCATCGCACAAGGCATGTATGAGTACGTCTGCATCAGAATGTCCCAATAGTCCTTTAGGAGAAGGTACTTCAATACCCCCTAACCATAATGGTCGGTTAGGGGTGTATTGATGTACGTCATAGCCAAATCCAATGCGCATATTAACGAGCGTTATTAACAAGGTCTTTGATTCCGTAGAGGTCAAAACCTAATGTGAAGCGCATGGTTTGGTCAAGTGGGTTGCTCTTGTGGGTAGCAATACAGTATGCCACATCCAAACGAACGATACTTAGTTTGAAGCCAGCTCCCAAGGTGAAGTAACGACGGTTGCCTTTGTAATAGTTTTCGTGACTATAACCCAAGCGGCCGAAGAATTGGCGGTTGTAACTATATTCCAAACCAAAGCCCCATTGTACTTCTTGGAACTCTTCTAATGTGGCACCAATCTTTTTGCCAGTATCGTCTATTACATAACCTGGAGCATCGCAGAAGGATTGCCACCATCCTTTAGGGGAAGATACTTGGCTATATTCCTCTTGCATGTATTCGCCTTTGCCTGTTTGAGGGTCGTAGTTAGGAGCGAACTTGGATGACATGGTAGGAACCAACATCTTGTTGCAATCCACGGCGAACATCAATCGGTTGTAGTCGTCAAATGGCAACTCATAGCTTACACCCAAACGTAGGTTGGCAGGGATGAAGTTTTGTGTGTTTCCTTTGTCGTATGACATTTTACCACCCAAGTTGCTTAGGTTCATACCCAAGGCAAAATGACTTGTTCCCATTGGCAACTCAATAGGTTGTTTGTAGTACAACGATACGTCAGCTGCCATCGTCCATGCTGGATAAAGTTCAATAGCGCTGCTTGATACAGAAGAGTTGACACCATTGTTCAAGTCGCTGTACATGAAACGAAGCGTAGCAGCCATACTTACATACTCATGGAGTTTGCGTGAATACGCAACGTCCAATGCCCATTCATTGGGGTGTGCTTCTTGGAAAGCTGTTCCGCTGAAGTCGGTCAACTGAACAGAACCCATAGAGAAGTACGTGAAGGATGCTGAGATGGCTTGTTTGTCATCAAAACGATAAAAACCAGCTAAGTATGCCAAGTCAATATCGTTAACCAACTTACGCAACCATGGTGTATAGCTGGCTGTGATACCGCCTTGCTCTTCAATGAAAGCGTACTTGGCTGCATTCCAATGTTGGGAGTTCATGTCAGGTGTAGTAGCGGCACCTATATCACCCATACCCGCAGCATGAGCATCTGGGGCAATCGTGAGGGATGGCATACCTGTGATAACAGGGTTGGTGGCCATGGTAGGCATGGCCAAAGTAGCAAGTGCTACGGTGATTAAAAATAATTGTTTTTTCATTGTAGTGTATGTTTTATTTTTTTTTGTTTTTACTACGTAATGTTTTTTTCTTTCAATCAAACTAAATTAGGACTAACAATCTTTTTCTAAATATGTTTCATAGGCTATAATTATATTGTTGAGTTAATATAAAATAGGTAGTTATTTTCATTTTACAGTACGATGATTTTGCTTGCATAGTTTGAGTAGCCCGACTTGGAAGAACGGATACTTAACTGATACAAATAGATACCAGGACTGATGCCTATCTCTCCTAAAGGAAGGTAGATGTTGTCTGTATATGTCTCTGTCTGACTATGTACCAGACGTCCACTCATGTCGTAAAGCATGAGTGTAGCTTCCATCAAATCATCAGGTTTGTCGTATTCGATATGTATCGTTATTGTACTGGATTGAGGAGCAGGGTTAGGATAGGTGACTACCGAATAGATGGTAGGTAGCAATCCTTTGACCACTTCAAAGTCTAATGTAGCGGTGCTACTATTGTTATGCAAGTCCCATGCTCTAAACTTCAATTTGTGCATACCTTCGCTCATTTCTGACAAGCGGTATGATACTTGTCCGTGCTGATAACTATTGTTTTGTGTATTGAAATAGTCATTGAGTATATAGGACTGTTTGTCGTCTTGATCAATTACCAATAGCAAGTCATGTCCGATGCCACTACCAACCATGTTTATACCATTTTCGTCGTATATATCGGCGTAGAAATGTGGAAACTCATGGGTTTTTCCTCCATTGACGAAGGCAGGATTGTTCAAGTAGATATGTAGTTCAGGACCGATACTATCTTTTTTGATAAGTGGACTACTACCGCCTACCACAAACTGATGGTAATGTCCTACCGCTTCTTCTCCGTAGTTGGTGTCGTACGCGTAATATACAAAGCGTGCATTGCCGTAGTTGTAGCGTATGTCCTTGGGAAGCATAAAAGTAAATGAGAATTTTCCATTCACGACATCCGTCTCTCCGCTAAATAGTCGATTGGCATAATCATTGAATGTGTAGTTTACTTTTTTCTGTGCATCAGGTTCGTCGTTGTCTTGTGTAGTCGTTTGTTGCATCTTGTCATACACATTGATTTGCAATTTTCCGTTGAACCAATATGCTGTATCGTTGTCGTTTTCCTGCACTTGGTCGGTTCGTATGTATCCTTGCATGGTATGTTTGGATAGCGCATGTAGGGTGTCAGGTGTGCTTGTCATCACTACTTGGTGGTGTGTGGGATAGTTGAGACGAAGAGCAGGGTCACCTAATAAAACGTATGACATTTTGTTTTCGTCGTTACCCGTCATGTTTTTGGCTTTGTATGTAGCTTCTCCTATGGTCATGTTGTAGTGATAAGGAGACTGATGACTAAATAAGGTGTCACAGAAATACTTATTGATCCAACTGTTGGCACTTGCATAGACCGTCCTACAAGCACTCAATACGCCAATTGCTCCTCCATGTGGATTCAAAACTGCTTCTTCTGCGCTACTGGTCTCAGCCCGGTCAAAGTGTGAGTAGTTGCAGGTAGCTAACATCCAAAAACCTTGATTTTCGTTGGTCATGTCTTGTACATCTTTCAAAGATAGAAACATCTCACTGCAGATGTTGCCACTACTACCATGCCCCGAATAGTTCATAAATAACGTGCCAGAGTGAAGCAAGTTAGTAAATTGGTTGTAAGCCAAAGGATAGCGTTCGGTGGATGCAGTTACTTCTTGTGTATATGCATCCAAGTATATCTTGTTCACAATGAAATCAGGGTTCTTTACTCGCACCAACTCAGCAGCTTCATCACTGATTTTGGTATGCAGGTTATGATCGCCATCATCAGCCAAGAAACATAGTTGTTGTTTCCATTTGCCGAGATTGGTGTTATTCATATATTTGATGATTTTGTCCACTACGGCTTCTGCTTGTTCAGTGGAACGAACAGGTAGTCTTCCTACACCAAGTCTCATCTTAGCCCTTGGGTCATAGAAGAAACTACCGCTGATGCCATCGTTATCCTCCAAGAACCCAAAATAATCATCGGTGGCATATGCTTTGGTCTCGTTGGTAGAGTTAGCTGCTTGGTAAGTAATCATGAAGGCTTCGCCTGATTTGGCACTGAGTTTGCGGTTGTCATACGTACCGTCTCCCATTAGTAAGAGGTTTTTGGGCTTTTCTTGATTCGTTGTAGCACGGTCATAAAGCATTTTTGCAAACCATCGTATAGCACTCGCATCGGGTGTTCCAGATGAGAATTCGTTATATACCTGCTGGTCAGTAACTACAGCGTAACTCATACCATCAATGGTCTCATGTGCTTTGGCCAATCGTAGGGAGGCATTCCAAAAAGCTTCATTGGTTACGATGATGTAGTCAGCTTGTTGTATGCTGTGTAGATTTTGATTGGGCACTTTGCCTACGATGGTTGGTTTGAGCCACTCTCGTGATAAGGTATTTACGGCGATGAAGTTCCCTATCTGTTTGTTGTCAGCAACGAAGTGTATCGTGCCATTGGCATCGTATCGTATTTGTTTGCGAATGATGTTTTGTGGGTTTGTGATGTCCCATACTTCTGTAGAAGGGGTAGCTCCTGTGAGTATATATTCGCTGTTTTGTCCGCTCAGATAGTGCGAAGGGTTGCTAAATGCGAGCCATGGACCATGCAAATGCAAGTCGCATACGGCTGTGATTTCAATATAGTTCAAGTAAGCTTTGGAGGCAGAGTTGTTGTTGGAGAATTGTAGTGTTACTTTGACTTCATTATCCAATGCAGGTATATTGTTCATCGCTATTTCTACTGGATATGCTTTGGTAAAGAAATCCTGTGGATTGATGCCACCAGCCAACATTGCTCTGTCGGTATTGTTGATTTGCAATGTCAAGGTCGATATATCTCGGCTTGATGCTGCGGCAGTTGCTCTACACATCATAGGGTAGTTGGTGTTGATGCTTTGGAAGCGGAAAGGAACTTGTATGGATGTATTGGGTAGGATTGTCTCTCCGTACCATTCTCGTCCACCTCCTTCAAGTGCCTCGGCAGGATTGGTTGCGATGAGGTTCAATTTTTCTTCTTCGTGCAACTGATAAGAGTAGTATGTATTGACTGCGAGAGCGTTGGTAGATGGGATGGCTTCTTTCTCGGTAGTTATGATGTGTTGTTCTCCTGCGTTGTCTGTCAAGAAATAGTATCCATATCTGGAGTAGGGGTTGGTAGTGTGTGTGTAATAACCATTGTTGTATTCCCAACTGATATTACCTTGTCCATAGAACAATATATAATCTCCCTTGCCGAAGACAGCATCATCTCCTGTGTGCATATAGAAAGCAACAGGTGGTAAATCATCCACTTTGGGTAGGGTGAAGTTTTCCTTGAGCATTGCGCCCCCATATCCATATATGCGTACTTCTTGTGGGTTCAAGCCTGCGTTGGCCAGTTCTTCATAGGTGAGGCAATAGATGCCATTTTGCTCTACTTGGATTTTGACCCAATTGCCGTTGGCTAATACAGATTGATTGGCATAGTTATGTACCCCTGCGTGTAGTGCAAGTGTGCATAGTGTAGCTATCAAGATACAACCTATACGATTGACTATTGAATATGTACTATTTCGCATGTGTTTCATTACTTAATTTTGCAATACAACAGTTCATTTTTCGACACATCTCCGGTGCGACTCATGATGGTATCTGGCACGGCTTTTACGGGTGTGTGTAGGCTGTCAATAAAAATGAAGTCTCCTTGTCTGAGTGTCACAATCTCACTGGCTTGTGCTATGGCATGCTCTATCGTCAGGATAGGTTGGATCGTGATGTCTTGCATCGCTTCCTCTGGGGTCATCCAGTTACCTACTATCAGTGAACTATCAAAGGCGCATGCTTGTGCAGGGTTGGTCTCCAGCCAATCGTGTGCACATGCATCAATGCCCCAAGCAATAGCATCGTAATAGCGGTCCGCAAATTTAGGTCGGATGCATTTGCCCAAGCGGCTGATACGTACCACTAAACAGTCGCGCATGAGCACGTCATGGCTCCAATCGGGAATGAAAAATGGTTTCCGATTGTTCAGTAGGGAAGAGTCACATTTCATTGTAAATCGTGGCGTCCCTTGATGGTTAATGTATCCGAGTATCTTCATAATCTATTTACTTGGCGCGTATGAATAGTTGCACTGGAGTTCCCTTGAAATCCCACCATTCACGCAGTTTGTTCTCGAGGAATCTGCGATAAGGTTCTTTCACATACTGAGGTAGGTTGGCAAAGAAGACGAACGTAGGTATTTGTGTATTAGGCAACTGGGTGCAATATTTGATTTTGATGTATTTGCCTTTGGTTGCAGGTGGAGGGTAGTTTTCTATCAATGGAAGAAAACGCTCGTTCAGCTGTGCAGTAGGGATTTTCTTTTGTTTGTTTTCGTACACTTGTAGTGCAGTTTCCATCACCTTGTAGATGCGTTGTTTGGTTAGCGCGGATGTAAAGATGATAGGAAAATCGGTAAAGGGAGCAATGCGTTCTCTAACAGCATGTTCAAATGCCTTGATGTCTGCATTGCTTTTGTTCTCAATCAAATCCCATTTATTGATGCACACCACCAATCCCTTTTTATTCTTTTGTATCAATGAATAGATATTGAGGTCTTGGCTTTCGATACCCCGTGTGGCATCAATCATGAGAATGCACACGTCTGAATTTTCTATAGCGCGGATAGAGCGTACTACAGAGTAGTATTCGAGGTCTTCATTTACCTTGGCTTTTTTGCGGATACCAGCGGTATCTACCAAGTAGAAGTCTTTGCCAAACTTGTTGTAACGTGTGTAGATACTATCGCGAGTGGTGCCAGGGATATTGGTTACGATGGTACGCTCTTCTCCGATAAAGGCATTTATGATACTTGATTTACCTGCATTAGGTCTTCCTACTATGGCAAAGCGTGGGAGGTCCTCAATCTCTTCTCCCGTTTCATCTTTTTTGAATCGTGAGCATATTTCGTCCAGCAAGTCCCCTGTACCTAAACCATTTTCGGCACTTAGGATATAAGGTTCGCCTAAGCCCAATTTGTAAAACTCTGGTGCTCCATATTGTTGATCGAATGCATCCACTTTATTGACAGCCAGCACGGTTTCTTTTTTGGACTGACGCAACAAATGTGCCACTTCCATATCAAATTGGGTTACTCCCTCGTTCACATCCACTACGAGCAAGACCACATCTGCCTCTTTGATTGCCAAATCTACTTGGCGATTGATTTCACTCTCGAATGTGTCATCCGAGTTGACAACCCATCCTCCTGTATCAATCACAGAAAACTCTTTGCCGCACCACTCCGATTTGCCATATTGTCTATCTCGAGTGGTACCAGCTTCATCCATTACGATGGCTCGTTTGGATTTGGTCAGGCGATTGAATAGGGTGGATTTGCCTACATTTGGTCGTCCTACTATTGCTAATATGTTAGCCATATCAAAATCGTATTAGTTAATCAAATCTTAAATTAATGTTCACAATGGCAATCCCCGCCGCATGTGTGTTCTCCATTGCATGAATCTGATCCTCCGCAGTCGCCACAGTTGCCTTTGCATCCTCCGCAGCGATGAGGATTGCGGATGGCATCCAATTCTGCCTCGGTGGCAATACGTGTGTCAAGAATTTGTCCTACGAAATGTAAGTTTTCTCCTGCGAGTGGGTGATTGAGGTCAATGGTTACAGTATCGCTGGTTATTTCCACCACTTGTGCATTGATGATTTGGCCATCTACGGTAGTCATAGGAATGATGTTACCAACGAAAACTCGTGATTCATCAAACTCTCCATCGCCATTGTAAAACATTCTTTTTGGTAGGTCTTTCAATCCTTCGGAGTCATATTCTCCGTAAGCATCTTCGCATGCAATGGTAAAGTCAAAATGATCGTCTTTGCTCTTGCCTTCCAAGGCGGCTTCAAAAGCGGGGAGCATCATGCCCTCGCCGTGGCAATAAACCAATGGGTGTTGGATGGTTGCTTTTTCCATCAATTCTTCTTTGCCATTCTCTCCATCTACATACAAATCGTAGATGCATGTTACTACTGTTTGATTTGTTATCATAATAAATTCGTTTTTATTTTCTATTTATATTACCACCATGTCACGCGTTTGTTGGTTGAGTCGGTGGAACTCTTGTCGTATTTGAGGTCTTTGAGCATGCTTGCATTGACGCCAATGTGGAACGTATAGCTTTTGTATGGACCAAATGGTACAAAACTAGCGGACATGTTCCAGCAGTGCAAGTCTCGGCTTATGTTGAAACTGGTAGTTGCCCATTTTTTGTTTGTAATGTCGAAACTGGTGCTGGTGCTCACTTTCCATCCACCACCAAAACCAATAGAGCCACTCAAACTTAAGTTTTGGGTAAACTGCATCTTATAATACATTTTTTCATAGTCAAATTCACGTCCTTGAGCATATCGAACGTTGTAGCTTACGGTCAAACTCCAAGGTATCTCTGTCTTGACAAAGCCGTCTTGTGATACCTTTTTTTCTTGTTCCCCTCTACGCAGTTTGCCGTTGCTTACACTACCATCGGCGTTGACTTCGATGTCCTCCATATTGGTATTATTCTCCTTATCCGTTTCGTCGGAGGATTTGTTTTTGTCTTTTTTATTAAACCACTTTTTGATTACTTCGTTATTGAATGTATAGCTCAAGCTGGTTCCTGTACCCAAGAATAGTGGGAACTTGCCGTGATGCCAATACTGTTTGTTGGTTCGCATCGGTTGTCCAAAAGCATTCAGTTCGTACATGTATGGGTCAAACTGTCCCGTGAGGTTCAAGGTATAATTGACTACGGGAATCTTGATACGTAGGTTGACGGTGAAATTGCTCCAATTCATGGAGTCGGCAGCGAAGTTGTATGCTCCTGATATGCCCAAGTTGTCAATCAAACTAATTACTTTGAATGGTTCATTGCCGGTGGTATCCTTGTCGTTGCGAATTTTCATTTCAATATTGTTTTGCAAGGAGAAGCCAAGGTTGGCTGCCAATCCTCGGGTCGCATTTCCATACATTCCATTAGGGAATCGTGAATAGTTCTGTTGTATAAACATGGGTTGCCCCATGGCATCCAGTTTGGGTGTGCGTTTACCTGTTTCTGGGTCAATAGAATCGGTCAGTACTGGCTGATTGAACTGTCCATAATATCCCCATCCACTTGCTCCAAAATCAGGATGGTAGCTAAAACTCAAGCTGGGAGTCATCACGTGTCTTACTTTTTCTACTTTTCCTTTTGGGAATAGTTTGCGTATAGGGGTGTAGAATCCGTACAGTTTGGTTTGCATTGAAACGCCTACATTGAAATCAAACACGTTGTAAAAACCATTGGTTGTATCTCGTTGAATCACTTGGTTGGCTTCGTCCCAACTTTGGTCTATTCGTTGGAAATACATTCGGTCTTTCAGGCTTATATTGGGGGTGATATTGATATACTTGAATGCAGTCCATGTGGCAGAGATAGGAATAGAATGTTGCATACCTGTTTGCCAATCTCGCAAGAAATTAGATTTGAATAGTTGGTCCTCTTTCACGCGATTGATAGCTATCTTGGCATTAGCAGAATAGGACAAACGTATTTTTTCGTACCATTTCTCTTTGCCCACCCCATGTTTGCGTTTGAAGGGATAGACACTACTCATATTGATGCTTAGGTCAGGCAGTGTGAGTGACAGCGTAGAGTCTTTGGTCTGCTGGCTAATCAATGCACTCATGCTTAGGCTCCAAGGGCTATTGGGGAAGCGTTGTGTATAGCTGATACTACTTGATTTGGTGTTCTCGGAGTTGAGTTGTGGGTTGTAGTAACTATTGATATTGCTTCTATTGTAACCAGAAGTGGAGAAGTTGACACTGGCCGAAAAATTACTATATGGGTTAGCCTTGGCGTCTTGTTGGTGTGTCCATACTACGCTTAAGTTTCTTGCTTGACTGTAGTCAGGCAACCCTTTTTCTCCAGTCACGTCACTACGGTAGTTGATGCTTAGGTTACCTCTAAAACGGTATCGTTTAACGTAGCGTGAAGTGGCATAAATGGCCCATGTACCTTTGGTATAGATGTCACCTGTAATCTCCATGTCTATATAGTCGTTGATGGCGAAATAGTATCCGATGCCTCGTAGGTACATACCGCGTGAATAGTCGTCACCGAATGTAGGCATGATTAGTCCGCTGGAGTAGGTGTCGGTGAATGGAAAGAATCCAAAAGGAATAGCCAGGGGTACGGGAACATCTCCCAATACCATGTAAGCGGGTCCTGTCGCGATGTTCTTGCCTGGACGCACTTTGGCTTTGGTCATCTTGAGGTAGAAGTGTGGATGGTCATGGTTGTCACATGTGGTGTAGCGTCCTCCTGCCATCATCATCTCTCCCGTGTCGGTCTTTTTGGCCTTTTCAGCTACGACATATCCTTCGCCTTGTTCGGAGATAACGCCTCGTATAAATCCTTTTTGTGTTTTGAGGTTGTATGTCAGTTCGTTGGATTCGTAACTATCTTTGGCATCTTTGAAGACGGGTTTGCCTATCCATTCTTCGTTGATGGAGTCATATACGCCATATGCGTGTAGTGTGCTACTATCCATGCATATTCTGATGCGTTCGCTGGTCAACTCCATGCCGCTATATTTGACATCGCTGGAACCATACATATAGGCGGTGCCATCGTTGAAAAGAACGAGCGAATCTTCTGCTACGTAATCAACGGGTGCATCCAATGTGGTTTGGCTGCTTTGTGAAGTAGGTTTGACACTGTCGCTTGATAGCGCTTGAGCCTTCAGTGGGTCTTGTTCTGGATCGGGTATATGAAGGCTATCTTGGGGCATCAGTATGGGTGCATTGGTTAAGGTCTGCGCGGTCATCGCCATACCGAAACACCCCAAGCAATAGAGGCAAACCAAACATAGCAAACGTTTGGATGCGTGTAGGGCAGATGTATATGTAATGCGATTTCCGTTCATGCGTTTGTGTTTTTGTACGTGCGTGCGTGTATGCGCACATTACGCAAAATATCGTGCAAAGATAGTACTTTTCTTTGAGATACACAAATCTAACTTTTGCTAAAGGGGTAAATATAATGTTTTTTATAAAATTGTGTAATTTTCTCTTAAAAGTAATGCGACTGTGGGGATGTGACTACGTCGCGGGGGGCTAAGAGTTCTAAAGGTTCTAAGGGTTCAAAGGTTAAACGTTTCACGCACCTGCGGTGCTTGTTTCATCGCTTCGCTGTTTCATGGTTTAAGGAGAGTGTTTGAATTCTTATCTCGCTTCGCTCAAACGATTGCTACTTATCTCGGCTTACGCCCCGAACGATTGCTACAAAGTTTCAAAGTTTCACGCATCAGAGATGCTTGTTTCACCGCTTCGCTGTTTCAAGGTTTCATCACTCACAACTCCTCCCCATAGCAAACCA
>JAGBCD010000031.1 GCA_017938155.1 Paludibacteraceae bacterium
CACTCAAACAATATATTAGATACTATAATTACGATCGGATTAAACTTAAACTAAAAATGAGTCCGGTAAAATACCGAACTCACTTTCAAAATATAGTTAACTAGATTTATTAATCTGTCCAACTTTTTGGGGGCACCTCAGCTTTTGGGTCTTTTTTTTGTTTATTAGCAAAAAAAATGTTACTTTTGCAACCAATTGTGTAAAAAGAGATAGTACAGTTGAATTTTGGATAAACTATCGTGTTGAATACTATGACAAGTCTAATCTTGATGAGTTGTATATTGTTGGTTGCAAGTTTGCTTTTTTCTCGCCGTAAATGGTATGCTCCTGCTGTGCTATCAATGCTTGTATGGTTTGTTGTCTTTGTTGCTTATTCTTTGATTGATAAAGGAATGCACCCGTTTAAAGAATCAACGGTTTTGATTCTCTCTACGTGGATGATTGTTTTTTGTGTTTCTACATGGATAGCTCAATCTATATACGTGAAACCATTGCTAAAAGATGTAAGAACAAGTGTTGTTGCTCGCGACATATATTACTATTTTTCTTTACTTTCTATTCCGTTTTTAATTTTTGACGTTGTCATGGTAATTCGTCATGCATCTATGAGCAACGTTTTTACTGTCTTGAGAGATGCAAATGTGTCGGAAAATTCCCAAGGAATTCGTACTACTGGTTTTTTTGTGATATTTTGGTTGGTTAGTTTTCTAATGGAGTTACAGGTTGCAAATCGCAAGAACATGGGTAGGTTGTTGTTGTTGTTGTTATTAAACCTATTGTATGTGGTTGTTTCAATGGGAAAGATTAATTTGCTTATTTTGGGTCTTTCTTCCTTGATAGTATTGTCCAAGAAGGGTGTTGTAAAGTTTAGACACCTCATTTGTGTAGGCTTGATAATGTGTGTAGCCTTTGTGGGAATTCAATCAATGCGCGGTGCTTATTCTTCGATGGAGAAGTTTGCAGCCCTATATTTGACAAGTAGTGTGGCAAATTTAAATACGCATTTAGAACCTAAATCGGCGGAAAGGCCTTGTGAAAATACGTTTAGGATATACTATGCAATCAAATCCAAATTAGATGGTGGTAAGACTATACCCGTTGATACGAATCTTAAATTTTATCAAATCCCTATAGGTAAACATACTTATTGGTCCAATACCTACACTGTATTGTATCCTTTTTATGTTGATTTTGGTACTGTTGGAGTTGTGATATTTGCTATTTTTTTAGGTTTGTTTTATGGATATTTGTTTAAAACATCTGAAGACAATTCCTCCTATGCTTTGATCTTGTATTCCATTCTCTCCTCTAGCATCGTGCTACATTTTTTTGCTGATACTTTTTTTATGATTTTGTCTCAAACAATCCAATACATAATTGTGGCATTGATACCCTTTGTAATTAGTAAATACAATTTATTTGCATCATACTCAAAAAAATCATGATAGATATATTATTAGCTACGTATAATGGTGAAAAATATATAGAACAACAAATTGATTCTATACGATGTCAAACCTACTGCGATTGGCAATTGTTGATTCATGATGATGGTTCAACAGATAATACGATAGATATTGTCAAAAATCTATCTTTGAGAGATAGTAGAATCAAATTGATAGAGGATGGTGTTGTGCATTTAGGGGTTGCTAAGCATTTTATCCATCTTTTGAAATATTCAACGAGTCCTTTTGTAATGTTTTGTGATCAAGATGATATATGGTTGGAAAACAAAGTTGAACGGATGTTTTCTGTTATAGCGAAACAGGATTCTACTATTCCCCAAGTGGTATATTCTAATGCCTATTTATGGAATCCTGAAAAGGGTATTTATGCTTCTAAAAACACATTAACTTATCCAACAACCCTTCAACAAGCATTGTTTTTGAATACGGGCATACAAGGTGCGTCAGCTATTTTTAATTTACCGATGTGTATCGTTTTGCAACGTGAGTTGAAGTATTATGCGATGCATGACCATGTATTATTGTTGTTGGGTATTACACTTGGAGAGGTTCACTATTTGAATGAGCCTTTAATGAAATATCGTCAGCATTCAAATAATGTAACAGGAAATGCTCCTGGCAGTATAAGAAAAAAACTATTATTGATGTGGAAACATCGGAATATTCCTCTTGTTAGCCGAACACATTATGATGGATTACGTGCATTCTATGATGAGTTTAATCAGGACCTATCCTCCAAGGATAGACAACTGATTGAAGTGTTTTTGGGAATGCCGAGTGATAGTTTCTTACGTAGATTATTTTTGATATCACGCAATCGTTTTAAAATATTTGATTCAACCACATTATTAATTCTAAAGGCTTGTTTACGAAAGTACATATAAATCCTATTAGGTAAACGTGTGTCATTGAATGAAAGATAATTATATTTTGTTAGTCCCATGAAGCGAGTTCTTATAGACGGAACCACCATCTCAAAAAAAATAGACGGCCTTTCTCAATATATACTCAATGTTGTTAAATACATTGATACTGCCAATATAGACTATACATTAATAGTTCGTCCAGATCAATGTCCTGAAGAGTATTTGGATATATTTAAAAGTAAAGGAATAGATATAGAAGAAGTAATGATTCCATCTATAGGCCCATTGAGAGAATATAGGTTTAGAAAATATCTTCGCGAACATCAAATATACGATGCGGCATTTGTGCCATCCAATCAGTTTCCTGTTTCGTTGACTATCCCATCGTTGTACACCGTTCATGATATTATTTATGAGCAGTATCCGGAGCAGTTAGGTAAAATGGGATGGTTGAAGTCTAAATTTTTGCATTGGAATGTATCGTCAGGCATGCAATTGTCAAAGAAAGTAATAGCTGTTTCCAATTATACTCGCCAAGAGTTGCTTAGGATACATGGAAAAAAGTTCCAAGATAAAATTTCTGTCGTTTATGAAGGTTGGGAGCATTTGCAACAACGGCACACACATATGCCCAAGTGTTCTATTTTTGATCGATATTTGTTGTATGTAGGAAGTTCAAGGGGGCATAAAAACCTAAATGGCTTGATGGCTGCGATTCAATTGTGTAAAGAACAAATTCCAAGTGATATGGGATTGATAATTGTAGGAAATAATTCGATGTTATCATCGCAGCAATTACATCTTATAGAAAAACTGAATAGTCAACGAAAAATCATTCATTTAACAGGATGGATTAGTAATGATGAGTTGTCAGGTTACTTTCAACATGCAGAGGGTTTGATATTTCCATCTTTATGTGAAGGTTTCGGAATACCTGTTTTAGAGGCATATTATTACCAATTGCCATTATTGTTAAGCAATTGTTCTTCTTTGCCTGAAGTAGCAGGGGATGCTGCTATTTATTTCAACCCTCTTTCACCAGATGATATGGCAGATAAGATCGTTTCCTTTATAAATATGGAAAGCGGAGAAAAGAAAAAATTGATAGCATTAGGATCAAATCGGTTGTTGAATTTTAGTTGGAAAATCACAGCTAAAGAGATAGATAAGATGATAGTCGAGTTAGTAAATTAAGTCAGTGATGAATAATAAAAAATTAGCTTTTGTAGGAAATAGTGCTCAAACAATGATTAACTTCCGTTATGGAGTTATGAAAAGTTTAGCTCAATCGGGATATAATGTTTATGTGATAGCACCTAAAGATTGTGATGTGTTAATCTTTAGAAAAGCTTCAATTAATTTTATTCCTATAGAAATTGACTGTAAGGGGGTAAATCCCTTTAGAGATTTAGCTTTGGTGCGTCAATTAAGGAACTTGTACAAAAAAGAAAAATTTGATGTTGTTTTCCATTACACGATAAAACCAGTGATTTATGGTGGTTGGGCATCTCATCTGGTAGGAATAAAACAAATATCAGTTATAACAGGTTTGGGGTATACTTTTATTAACAAAGGTTGGTTGAATCGATTAGTTAAGAGGTTGTATCGTTCCTCATTAAGTGGTGCCAATGAAGTTTGGTT
The DNA here is from genome assembly GCA_017938155.1 of Paludibacteraceae bacterium. Lineage (GTDB taxonomy): Bacteria > Bacteroidota > Bacteroidia > Bacteroidales > Paludibacteraceae > Colicola. The sequence goes on from JAGBCD010000031.1 coordinate 3,974, forward strand.
TTTGAATCAAGAAGACCGAACGCTATTTGTGGAGCAAGAGATTGTTAGTAAGTTTAAGACTCGTGTAATAAATGGAGAAGGTGTCAATTTGGATCATTATAAACCGATACCTAATTCCTGTCATCAAAAGTTTTCGTTTTTGTTTATTGGCCGTGTTTTATGGGATAAAGGGGTAGGTGAATTTGTTGAGGCAGCAAAGGTGGTTAAAAAACAACATCCTCATATACAATTTAATATTTTAGGTCCTTTGGGGGCGAGTAATCCTGCATCTATTTCACAAGAACAGATGGAACAGTGGGAACATTTGGGAGTCGTTCGTTATTTGGGAGAGACAACGGATGTTGTTCCTTATATTTCCTCTGCATCTTGTATTGTATTGCCTTCATATAGAGAGGGTATATCGCGAGTATTGCTTGAATCTGCAGCCATGGAGCGTCCGATTATTGCTTCAAATGTTCCTGGGTGTAGAGAGATTGTTTTGAATGGAGAAAGTGGATTTTTGTGTGAACCTCAAAATGTAAGTAGTTTAATAGCCTGTATGATGCATATGCTATCTTTGAGCGCAGATGAGTGTATGAACTTCGGCAAAAAAGGACGTTTGCATGTAAAGGAACTTTATGATGAGCAGTTAACCATCAATATATACAAAAATCGTCTCAATGAATTGCTTCCAGAAATAAATCATGTTTAATATTTCAATAGTTCTATATAAACCTCGTTGGCAGCAAGAATTGCTACCACTCTTGGAAGAGTTATTAAAGATTCGTTCCTTAAGGACTATTTATTTGGTAGATAACTCTCCCCAAAAAACAGATGTAATACCGATTAGTTCAAAGAAAATCAAATATATTTTTGTAGGTGAAAATATTGGTTATGGAAGGGGGCATAATATAGCGATACGAGAAACAATTTATCAACGGCTATCTCATCATTTAGTGATGAATAGTGACATCAAGGTTGATAGAGAGGATGTGGAGAAATTGTACGATTTTTTATCTTCCAATGATCAAGTGGGTGTCTTAATGCCTAAGGTAACTAATCCTAATGGAGATGTACAATACCTATGTAAATTGCTTCCTTCTCCAATGGATGTCTTTGGAAGAAGATTTTTACCAAGTAGTTGGATAAGAACTCGAAATGATCGCTACGAATTGAGGGGGGCGGATTATAGTCGTCCGATGAATGTGCCTTATTTGAGTGGATGTTTTATGTTTTTGCGTACCGAGGCAGTCTTTAAGGCACGTCTATTTGATGAGCGTTTTTTTATGTATCCAGAAGATGTTGATTTGACCCGACGTATACATAGAGACTATCTAACTCTGTATTATCCATCAGTTACAATCATACACGATCATGCCAAAGAATCTTATCACAACCTTCGATTGCTATGGATTCATTGCGTCAATATGTGCAAATACTTCAACAAATGGGGATGGTTTTTTGATCGAGAGCGTCGCTTGGTAAATAAACAAGTATATAATCAACTTGTGTCAAAGGGTAAGCAATCGATAAATTAAGTAACAAATATAGATTGTTAGAAGGATAATTCCATGCCATCTTTTTATTTCATGTTTTTTGGTAAAATACACAAAAAGCATAATGAAAATACTTCCCAAAGTAACCATCAAGGCATCTAACCATAACCCCGAATAGGTTGGTAGTGGAGTTACGATGGCGCTCATGCCTAAAATAAAGAAGACATTGAAGATATTACTACCTAAAATGTTTCCTAATGCAATATCACAATTTCCTTTTGCAGCAGCAATACAAGAAGTGGCAAGTTCGGGTAATGATGTACCGAGTGCAACAATGGTAAGACCGATAATAGCATCGCTTACTCCAAGGTGTTGTGCAATACTAGTGGCACTTTTAACAATTAACTCCCCACCCAAAACCAAGCATGATAGTCCTAAAATAATTAGCAACAAGGCTTTTATTGGACTAATGGGCGTATAGTTATCTTCTTTCTCCGGGTCATTTGTATTCTTGGAAACTTTAAAGCTATGCCATAGAAAAATTATGAAACAAAGAAGTAATATTATTCCACCAACGCGTGTAATGTATCCCTCTTGTAATGTGAAAGCCCCAAATTTTTGAGAAACATTCCCCCAGGGGGATGTGTATGTTGCCAATAGTAGTGTTAATATACCTGCTAATATGCTCCATGGAATATCAAAGTCTCGACTTTCTTTCTTTGATGTTATGGGTAAAATGATAGATGTTAATCCAAGTATAACAAAAATGTTGATATTATTACTTCCCAATACATTGGTGATGGCTATTTCGGTATTATTATTAAGAGCTGCTACCATATTAACAACAAACTCGGGCATACTGGTGCCAAAAGCAACAACGGTTAGTCCTATTGTTAGGTTGCTAATTCCCATTTTTTTTGCTAATCCACTTGCTCCGTCTATCAACCAATCTGCTCCAAAAATGAGTAAAACACACCCTATGGCAATAATGGTAATAGAAATAAGTAAGTTTTGACTACTTAATAATGTATTGAGAAAATCAAACATAAAAACTATCAGTTATTAAACGTTAAATAAAAAGTGCATGATATCTCCATCTTGTACGATATACTCTTTACCTTCGATACCTAATTTCCCTGCAGCTCGGCACGCTGTTTCGCCTCCTAAATTGATGTAATCATCGTACTTAATGACTTCTGCTCTAATAAAACCTCTTTCAAAATCACTATGAATCACTCCTGCACATTGGGGGGCTTTACTACCAGCTTTGAATGTCCATGCTCTTACTTCATCTGATCCTGCAGTTAAGAAAGTGCGTAAGTTAAGCAATTTATATGCAGACTTAATCAATCGATTGACCCCAGACTCTTGTAAACCAATTTCTTCAAGAAACAATTGTCTTTCCTCATAGGTTTCTAATTCAGAAATTTCGCTTTCAATTTTTGCAGCAACAATAAGCACTTGAGCCATTTCATCCTTCACAGCTTCTATCACTTGGTTGACATATATATTGCCTTTCACCGCACTATTTTCATCTACATTACATACATATAAGACGGGTTTGTTTGTTAGTAAAAATAGGTCTTTAGCAATCTCCTCTTCATCCACATTATTCAAGACAACTGAACGTGCATTTTTTCCTTGACTGAGTGCCTCTTTATAGCGCAAAAGTACCTCAAGGATTGCTTTTGCATGTTTATCTCCTCCTGCTTTTGCTTGCTTTTCCGTTTTTACAATGCGTGCTTCTACGGTCTCAAGGTCTTTCATTTGTAACTCTGTGTCAATGATTTCCTTATCCCGAATAGGATTGACGCTACCATCCACGTGTACGACATTCTCATCGTCAAAACATCTTAGAACATGAATGATGGCATCGGTCTCACGTATGTTAGCTAAAAATTTGTTGCCCAATCCTTCGCCTTTGCTTGCTCCTTTGACTAACCCTGCAATATCAACAATTTCAACGGTAGTGGGAATAACTCCTCGAATGGGCTTGCATAATTCTCCTAATTTGATTAATCGTTCGTCTGGAACAGTAATGATACCCACATTAGGTTCTATGGTGCAAAAAGGAAAATTTGCAGATTGTGCTTTTGCATTGCTGAGACAATTGAAAAGGGTGGATTTTCCGACATTAGGAAGTCCAACGATACCACATTGTAATGCCATATATATATGAATTTATAATTTGTGACTAAAGTCGCAAAGGTACATAAAAAAAATGATATAAACAAAATGCCCTTAATTTTTCATATTTTTATTGTTTAATTGATATATAAGTATTACATTTGTACCATAAAAACAATCAAATGTGTATTGGTGAGAGTGTATTAGCAATGTTTTATCCACGTGAGTGTTTAATATGTGGACATAGAATTGATACAGATGAAAATATCTGCATCAATTGTATGCGTTCGTTACCGCGTACAGAACATGCGACTTTGAGAAACAATAGATTAGAAGATCTATTTGTCAAAGATAACCGATTTGTTAGAGGAGCTGCTTTTTTGTTTTACGATGAAGAAGGTAATATTCGTAGGTTGATACACGAACTCAAATATTCAGAAAATCCAAGGCTAGCATATGAATTGGCATACAAAGCAGCTCAGGAGTATGTGTCAACTGATTTTTTTGAAGGAATAGATTGTATTATCCCAATTCCTTTACATCCTAGAAGGCTTCGTCAACGGGGATATAATCAATCTTTGTATATTGCAAAAGGCCTGTCGGATGTGACAAAGATTCCGATAGACACACAACATCTTTTTCGTGTGCGAAATAACCCTAAACAAGCCCTCAAAATAGGGGAAGAGCGAGAGCGTAATGTATCCAATATATTCAAAACAAGCTATCCTGAAGAAATGTTTAGAAAACATATTCTTTTGGTAGATGATGTGATTACATCTGGATTAACGATTCAATCGGCTATGAGCGCAATGAAAACTTTTAAAGGGTGTAGTATAAGTGTATTTACATTTGTTCACTCTAAACGATGAAAGTAGTATCAATGTAATTTATTGATGCGTGCAGCATCTAAACGTATTAATATGAATAGTAGGATTGTGAATGCCATCAAGGAGGACCCACCATAACTAAAGAAGGGTAAGGGAATACCAATGACAGGTAACAAACCTAATACCATACCAATGTTGATGGTTAAATGAAAAAAGAAAATTCCTACTACGCAATATCCAAAGATGCGACTAAAAGTATCCCGTTGGCGTTCAGCTATGGTAAGGAGATGCAAGATGAAATAGAGGTAAATAAGTAGCACAATAGATGAACCGAAAAACCCCCATTCTTCCCCTACTGTGCAAAAGATAAAGTCTGTATCTTGTTCTGGGACAAACTTAAGTTTCGTTTGTGTACCTTGTAGAAATCCCTTACCCCAGAATCTACCTGAACCAATCGCAATACGTGCTTGATTAACATTATATCCAGCTCCCATAGGATCATCTTTCATACCTAAGAGTACCTCAATACGAGTACGTTGATGGGGTTGTAAAATTTTAGTGAAGGCATAATTGCATGCGCTACTAAAAAGTACAAGGCAGAGATAGGCTCCAACCGCCCATAATCGATAAATCTTCTTTTGTTTCCAAATCGCTATCAATCCGACTAAAAGTGCTATACTGAGAATAATGATTGCAGGTATGATAGAGAATTTGATGACAATAACAAAAAGGACAATGGATACGAGTCCTATTATAAAAATCATACCAGACATTCCTTGTCGATAAAATGGTATAAGAAAAGATAAAAATACCAAGGCAGAACCTGTTTCACGTTGTAGTACCATGATAATAAACATAGGTAAGATTATTAAAATGAACGGAATAAATAAATCCTTTATATTCCGCATTTTATACTCGTACTTTCCCATGTACTTGGCAATGGCAATGGCAGTAAAACATTTGGCAAATTCAGCTGGTTGCAAACTAATAGGTCCGAAAGAAATCCATGAATATGACCCTTTTACATTATCAGCTAAAATGGGGGTGATCAATAACAAAACTATCATCATTCCATAGAGCCAATATCCGAGAATATCGTAAGTTCGCTCATCAATGAGAAGAATTATGCATCCAATAACGACAGATATGCCAATCCATAGGAATTGCTTTCCCGCTCTATTGGATAGTGAGAATAGGGAGGTTTGTTCAAAAGTGTGTTCAGCTCCATAAATATTCAACCATCCGAATAGAGTTAAAAACAAGAAGATTGCAATTGTAATCCAATCTATATGTTGCCATATATTATTTCGTTTGTTCATTCTTATTCTTCTGCTTTAGGATAACTATTACTCATCCGATTGTAAAGTTCTGGACGTGAAATATTTTTAGTTAAGTATTGTTCTATTAGTAGGCTGGCTATAGGACAAGCCCAAGTAGAGCCAAATCCTGCATTTTCTACGACAACTGCAATCGCTATCTGAGGGTTATCCTGTGGAGCGAATCCGATAAAAATAGCATGATCTTTACCATGTGGATTTTGCACTGTTCCCGTCTTACCGCAAATTTGGAGTTCTTGTACATTATACCATTTACCTGTTCCATTGGTCATCACTTGTGCCATGCCTTGTTGTACACAATCAAAGTGAACCGAATCAATGGTACTGTGATGTATACGATTGGTTGTGTCTTTTGAGGTACGACAAATATGTGGTGAGATATAGTATCCTTTGTTAGCAATAACTGCAGTCATATTGGCCAATTGAAGAGGAGTAACCAATATTTCCCCCTGTCCGATACTTAATGAGCGTATTGTTATTGCTTTCCATCCTTTGTTACCATAGATTTTGTTATACAATTTTTCAGAAGGAATGCTTCCCGAAGCTTGTTGTGGAATATCAGAATCTGCAAAAGTACTACCAAAGCCAAAACTGATAATATCGTTACGCCATTCCTTGTAGTTTCGTTTGAAATCTGCATTTCCGTTGCCATAACCATCTTTTTGCAAGAGATCTCTATATGCGCACCAAAAATATGGATTGCAACTTTGTTCAATAGCTTCAACTAAAGTAACAGGACTGCCATGATCATGTGTGCATCGAATGGGAGTTGACATACGTCCGGAACATGCATATTTCGTGTTGGGAGTAATGATTTGCTTTTGTAAACAAACCAAAGCTTGTAGTAACTTAAATGTTGAACCAGGTGAATACAAAGCTTGTGTGGCCCTATTGAGTAAGGGCTTTTGAGGATCCTTTAGAAGTGCATTGTATTGTTTGGTGCGATTTCTTCCTACTAAATCTTTTGGATTCCAATAGGGAGAAGACACCAAGGCGAGCACTTCTCCTGTTTGGGGTTCAATAGCAACAACACTACCAATCTTTCCGGTCATGAGTTCTTCAGCATGCATTTGTAGATTGATATCCAAAGTAGTTTGTATATCTTCTCCCATTTGAGCTGGTTCGTCTAATCGACCATTATCATATGAGCCTTGAATACGTCCGTGTGAGTCGCGCATCAAAATCTCTTTTCCTTTAATCCCTCTAAGGTGTGATTCATATACTTTTTCTATTCCATCTCGACCGCAATAATCACCTATTTGATAATATGAATCATTTTCTAATTCTTTTGATGTAACTTCTCCAACATTACCTAAAATATGTGAAGCGGAGTTATATGTATAATCTCTAAGCGTACGTTTGCGTATGCTAACTCCAGGAAAAAGGTAAAGGTGTTCTTGCAACCGAGAAATATTTTCTTTGGTTAGCTGTGATAAGAACAATTGAGGGGTATATTTGGAAAACCCTCGGTTTTTTTGCCGCCTAATTTGTTGCGTACGTTCGTTAAACTCCTCTTGACTGATGGATAGATTGGAGCAAAAACTGAGGGTGTCAAAGTTTTTACCCATCTCATTAAAAATCAGCATTACATCGTAGACGGGGTGGTTGAAGACCAGCAAAGAATCATTACGATCAAAAATAAGTCCTCTTGATGGATATATAATTTGAGTTAATTGGGCATTTTTGGCTGCTTTTTCAGGAGCTGTTTCATCTAATATTTGTATGGCGAATAGTCGTATGATAAAAATGACAACGACACTAACAATAATAATAGATATGATATATTTCCTTTTATAATAGATATCATTAACCATTGTTACAATTGCTTGATTCGATCATAAAATAATAACATAGCTATAGTAAATAAACTGCTAACAAGAATTTTAGATACCAATAACCAAAAATGAGAGAAACTCCATGCTTCAATTGCAAAAACCAACGTATGGTGTAGTATGGTATATAAAACAACTAGCTTGGCATATTCGTTCGTTCCAATACTAAGTCCATCTATCTTCATTGAGATGCGTTCTGAGTCTTGTATGGTGCGACGAATAAAAATAGGACGTAAATATGCTAAAATACTACATGCTGCAGCATGGACACCAGGAGACCCGCATAGCATATCCGCAATCAATCCTACTCCAAATCCTATAAGAAGTTCTATCCATTGGGGGATTCGAATAGGGAGGGATATTAGAAATAGAATGTAGATATATGGATGGCATATTCCAAGAAAATGTAGGTTATTGAAAACCAACATCTGTAGCAATAACACAATCACTAGTGAAAGAATATGAAGCAAAAAACCCATGGTCAATAAGCAATATTGTGATACATACTATCCAATTCTTCCTTAAGAGGATTGTCAATTGCATATACATATTTCAAGCTACGAAAGTCTACATATGTGCGCATTTGTACATCCAAATAAGACTCACTTTCATCGTCTTGTACATCTTCAACTATTCCAACCATCATGCCTTCAGGGAAGACTTGACTATATCCACTGGTTACAATGGTGTCTCCATGGGTAATGTTGATATGTCGAGCAATATCTGTTAGACAAAGTCTATCATAATGAACACCATTCCATTGAGTAAAACAAACGTATTTGTTTTTTTTGATTCGACAGCTGATATGTGTGTCGGTATTTATCATAGGCATAACAATAGAATAGTGATTGCTAACCTGTTTAATGGTGCCTACAACGCCTTGTTCGCATACCACTCCCATTCCCTCGCGTAGATTTTCATTGCGTCCCTTGTTTAAAATGATGTAGTTATGTTGTTGATTGGTAGTGAAATCAACAACCATCGCTGGAATATATTGAAATGAGTTTTGGGGAGTAGTAATGGAGTCTTGCATAACCATCTCCTTTAGACTCTCGTTTTGTAATTGAAACGAGTGCATTTGTTCATACAATAATGCATTTTCTTTATGCAATTTGTCGTTAAGACTTGTAAGGGAGAAGTAAGATACAACGTTACTAAATCTTTGGTTAATGCTTGCAACGATATAGTTGGAAGCATTAAAAAAGTTCCCATATTGAAAGCGATGTGATCCTATAATTAGAGAAAAAGCAACAACTTCCAATATCAATAATAGTAGGAAGTTGCTATGCTTTTCTATGAATTGCCATAAATTACGCATGTGTACCTATGGCTCTAACGTATCAAAAATCCAAAATTATTGACATTTTTAAGTGCAATACCAGTTCCGCGAGCAACTGCATGCAATGGATCATCTGCAACGTGGAAAGGAATGGTTATTTTGTCCGTCAAGCGTTTGCTCAATCCATGTAATAAGGCTCCACCGCCTGCTAAATAAATTCCTCGTTTTACTATATCAGCATATAATTCAGGAGGGGTGGTCTCCAAAGCTTGAAGGATGGCATTTTCAATTTTACTAATACTTTTTTCCAAGCAGTGTGCTATTTCTTGATAACTCACAGGTACGGTCATTGGCAAGGCTGTCACTTTGTTAGGTCCAATAACAACGAAATCTTCTAATGCTTCGTCCAATTCAGGTAATGCTGAACCTACGTGTATTTTAATTCGCTCTGCAGTAGGTTCGTCAATGCGAAGGTTATGCATACGACCCATATATTCGACAATATCCATGTTCAGATCATCTCCACCGATTTTGATAGAACGATTGCTAACGATACCTCCTAATGAAATAACGGCAATTTCAGTTGTTCCACCACCTATATCTACCACCATGCATCCTTCTGGACTCTCAACATCAATACCCATACCAATAGCAGCAGCCATTGGTTCATAAATCATGTAAACATCTCTACCGCCAGCATGTTCAGAACTATCCCGTACGGCTCGGATTTCCACTTCAGTAGAGCCACTAGGAATACAAACAACCATCCGAATGTTAGGGGTAAATAGTCTGGTTTGTTTAGGAATCATCTTAATCATCCCGCGAATCATCATTTCGCAAGCATAGAAATCAGCGATAACGCCATCTCTCAAAGGACGGATGGTGCGAATCATAGTGCCCCCCTTACCTATCATTTGTTGAGCTTTCCTACCCACAGCTACCTCTTTGTTGTCTGCTGTGCTAATTGCTACTACAGATGGTTCGTCAACTACGACCTTGTCATCACATATAATAATCGTGTTGGCTGTTCCAAGGTCAATGGCAATCTCTTGTGTAAACGAAAACAATCCCATCGTTTATTCAATATTAAATAGTTAAAAAATAAATGTCTAATTCAGAAAAATTCAAAATTTTCATAAATCGTGCAAAGATACAACTTTTTTTTGAAATAATGAAGTAGTTTAGAAAATAATTAAAAAATAAGAAGAGTAATGTTTCCATTACTCTTCTCGCGCTCCCTCTAGGACTTGAACCTAGGACCCCCTGATTAACAGTCAGATGCTCTAACCGACTGAGCTAAGGAAGCAGTTTTTTTATGCATCAAAAGAGACTAACCTCTCAAATGCGGATGCAAAAGTACTGCTTTTTTTTGATATGACCAAGTTTTTTTTCAAAAAAATATGTTATCTTTGCAAAAAAAATAAAAAATTAAGGTTTCAAATCTATTTTACAATTCAAAAAGTATCTATTTCTATGAAAAAAGTTCTCGGTTTGGGAAATGCTTTGACAGATGTCCTTTTACAAGTTTCTGAAGACAGTTTAAGAGAGTTAGGGCTGCCTAAAGGAAGTATGAACTTAATAACTATGGAGCAAGCAGAGCAAATACAAATGCGTTTTGCTTCCGTAAGAAAACGTATGGTTGCAGGAGGAAGTGCAAGTAATACCATTACTACCATTTCACAACTTGGAGGTAAAACAGCTTTTATAGGAAAAATAGGGAATGATGAAGTGGGAAACTTTTATCGTGAAGATATGATAAAGAATGGGGTGAAACCAATTTTGCTTACTTCTTCTACTCAGATGTCAGGATGTAGTGTAGTGTTGATTACGCCTGATGGTGAAAGAACCTTTGCGACATATCTTGGGGCTGCGGCTGATATGCATGCAGATGATATTAGAAAAGAAGCATTTTTAGGGTATGATATTTTTCATATTGAAGGTTATCTGGTACAAGATAATGAGTTGATAGAAAAAGCGATGCGTTTGGCGAAAGAAGCAGGTTGTATGGTAAGTTTAGATTTGGCTTCATATAATGTGGTTAATGAAAATCAGCGTTTTTTAAAAGATTTAATCAACAAATACGTTGATATAGTGTTTGCCAATGAGGATGAAAGTTTTGCATATACTCATCTAAATCCAGAAGAGTCGGTGGCAAAAATTGCGCAACAATGCGATATTGCGGTTGTCAAGGTTGGTAAACGAGGAAGTTATGTCCAACAAAGTAATGAACGTTACCATATAGGTGCTATTACCACCTCGTGTACTGATTCTACAGGAGCAGGTGATTTGTATGCTGGTGGATTTTTACATGCACTGAGTGATGGATTTGACATTAGAAGATGCGGAGAGATAGGTACCATTGCTGCTGGAAGAATAGTAGAAGTGGTGGGTACAAAGTTGTCTGAAGATACATGGGATGAGATTAGAAGAATTTGTGCTATGTATCGTGGTTTTATGCTTAAATACAATATTCCAGGATAAAATAAAGAATATGAAATACTTATATATTATTTATCAATATTTAGTAGCATTGCCAATAGCGTTGCTATTTACGATTATCACTGCAGTAGTTACTATTATTTTTAGTCGTTGGAAGAACTCGGCTTGGTTACATACACTACAGATGTGGTGGTCAAAAAGTTTCTATTACTTGTGTTTTATTCCAGTACATGTGAGTGGATTAGAAAACATTAATCCCAATCAGTCTTATGTATTTGTAAGCAATCATCAATCGATGTTTGATGTGGTGCTTGTATATGGTTGGTTGCCAGTTGTGTTTAAATGGATGATGAAAAAAGAACTTCGTCGAATACCATTTGTAGGGAAAGCATGTGAAAAAGCTGGGCATATCTATGTGGATAGAAAAAATATTAAAGCAGCTCAACAAAGCATCTCTGATGTAAAAGCCGCGCTTAAAGATGGTGTGTCAACAGTGATTTATCCAGAAGGAACACGTACAAAAGATGGTTCTGTCGGACGATTCAAGAGAGGAGCTTTTCAAATAGCGCTTGATTTAGGATTGCCAATCGTACCAATTTCCTTGTCGGGATGCTATGAGGTGATGCCAAGAAATAAAATGTATGTTACCCATCATCCTGTGTACATGCATGTAGGAAAGCCGATTGATGTCACGCAATTTGAAGATCGCGATGCTGCTATTGAGTATGTTCGACAACAAGTGATTGACGGAATGATAAATGTTGATAAATAAAAACGGGATGATTAAATTTTGTCGTTTAGTAGCAATTGTATTATTTTGCGGAACATGTTATAGTGCAATATGTTCGGAGCATATTTTTACTGATCATGCTTTAACAAGGTATGCCAATATAAGTGTATCTATTAAAGACATGGTGACAGGCGATACCATAGCTTGTCATCGGCCAAATCACGTAGTACCTCCAGCTTCAACAATGAAATTATTAACTACAGCAACAGTGTTGGAGGTCTTTGGGGAAGATCATCGTTTTTCCACTTTTATTGAGTATTCTGGAGTGATAGAAAATGGTGTTTTATATGGTGATATATATATAAAAGGTGGAGGAGATCCAACTTTGGGAAACTTAGAAGATGGACAAAATTGTTTAAATGTTTGGACTCGTGAGATTCACAGAGCAGGTATCAAATCCATAAAGGGAAAAGTAGTTGCAGATATGTCATTGTATGATGCGGATGCAATTAACCCATATTGGGTTTGGGGAGATATTGGTAATTACTATGCACCAGGTATCTTTTCGTTGGCCTATATGGATAATACGATGAATATTCAACTCAAAAGTGGTCCTATAGGAACGGTGGCAAAAGTCATTAAGACGGTTCCAGAAGTACCTGGAGTCGTTTTTGAAAATCATATTCGTTGTACGGAGATAGACTATGACGGAGCTTACGTACATGGAATGCCATATAATAATTGTAGATACTTGGTGGGAAGTATCCCCAGTAATTTAGGCGTTTTTGGAGTTAAGGGAGATATTCCTAATCCTGGTTTATTATTGGCACAGCATCTTACCAATACATTGAGAGCTAATAATATAGGTGTAGAACAAGAAGCGGGGTATATATCAGAAGCGAATCATGTAAAAAGAACGCTAATCTATGAAAATCTATCCTTACCCTTGAAGGAAATAGTTCGTCGTACCAACATGTATAGTGTCAATTTGTATGCGGAGATGTTGTTTAGAAATTTAGGATGTTTGATTTCCACGCCTTCTACCATACATAATTCTGAAATGTTTGTAAGGCAATTTTGGAAAAATAGAGGTGTTGATTTATCTTCGTGTATTTTGCACGATGGAAGTGGATTGTCGCCGCAAAGTGTGATGAGTGCAAACACTTTTTTACAACTTCTCACGTATATGAAAGGAAGTAAAAATGCGGAAGTTTTTTATCAATCATTGCCAGTAAGTGGCGAGAGTGGAACATTGCGAACGTTTTTGGATGGAACGCCACTATCGGGACGTGTTCATGCAAAAAGCGGAACGATTATGGGAACGCGAAATTATGCGGGGTATATAACCTTACCTAATGGTAAAGAGTGGGTTTTTGCTATTTTGATCAATAGTGCAAATGGTAAGTCAAGAAAAATAATGCAAGTGATAGAAAACTATTTGTTAGATGTTTATCAGACAAACCAATAGTACAAATGATTTGCTTCGGTCACTCATAACAGATTATCAGCAAGGTAAGGTTGTTAGTGATGAGGTGAGTACTTGTTTGCAACAACCTCTCCCTGTCGTGCACGCAGGTTTTCAAACTGCAGGTAGAGGGCAGGCTGGAAATACATGGGAAAGTGAAGAGGGCAAAAACTTGTTGTTTTCAGTGTTGCTTAAACAACCTAAGGTGCCTATACAAGAAGGATTTAGGGTCGCAATGTGGGCAGCGTTGGCTATTGTCAAAACTCTTCATGATATTCCTCTAACTATAAAATGGCCGAATGATATCTATTATGAGGATAAAAAACTTTGTGGAATGCTAATAGAAAATAGCATTACTTCTGCAGGGTGGAACTATTCAATTATTGGAGTAGGGCTGAATGTGAATCAAACTCAATGGTTATCTAATGCTCCTAATCCTGTATCAATAGCTACTATAACGCATCAACAAAAAGATTTGTCGTCATTATTGGATAAAATTATTGCACAAATGGTTGAGGACCTATCCTTGTTGGAGGATTACGAAAATTTGAAGCGACAGTACTTTGATTTTTTGTATCGAAAAGATGGGTATCATTATTATGTTGAAAGAGAGGTTAGTGTGCAACCCACGGACAACCAATGGGATGATTTGCATGGTGCATTTGAGGCAAAAATAGTTGATATTACACCTCAAGGGGAATTGATTTTACAATTGAAAGATAAGCAGTTACGTACATATCATTTCAAGCAAATACGTTATGTTATAAAAAGTAAAAATGAAAATTAAAATAAACTATACATCATGAAGACAATTATTATTACTGGCGGCGCCGGATTTATAGGAAGTCATGTCGTTCGATTATTTGTTAACAAATACCCAGATTATCGCATCATTAATGTAGATAAATTAACCTATGCTGGCAATTTAGCCAACTTAAAAGATGTTGAAGATAAGCCAAATTATCGCTTTGTGCGTGCTGATATTTGCGATTTTGATACTATTTATCAGCTTATGCAACAGGAACACGTTACGGGTATTATTCATTTGGCTGCAGAGAGTCATGTGGATCGTTCTATCAAAGATCCATTCACGTTTGCACGTACCAACGTGATGGGAACATTGTCTTTGCTACAAGCTGCAAAATTATATTGGGAGTCACTGCCAGAGAAATATGATGATAAGCGTTTTTATCACATCTCAACGGATGAGGTATATGGAGCCCTTGAGATGACACATCCAGAAGGTATTGTTCCTCCTTTTACGACCAAAGCTTCTTCCTCTCATCACGAGGCATATGGTGAGGATTTCTTTTTAGAAACCACTAAATACAATCCTCATAGTCCTTATTCTGCTTCTAAAGCAAGTAGTGATCATTTTGTTCGTGCCTTTCATGATACTTATGGAATGCCAACAATCGTTACAAATTGTTCAAATAACTACGGACCATATCAATTCCCAGAAAAATTGATACCATTATTTATTAATAACATACGTCATCGCAAACCATTACCTGTTTATGGTAAGGGAGAAAATGTAAGAGATTGGTTATTTGTTGAAGACCATGCCAGAGCTATTGATTTGATTTATCATCGTGGTACAGTAGCAGAAACGTATAATATCGGTGGGTTTAACGAATGGAAAAATATTGATATTATCAAAGTGGTCATCAACACTGTTGATAGACTATTAGGTAGAGAAGAAGGAGAAGACATGGATTTGATTACCTATGTTACAGATAGAGCAGGCCATGATATGCGTTATGCAATCGATTCTCGCAAGTTGCAAGCAGAGTTGGGGTGGGAACCAAGTTTACAATTTGAAGAGGGAATAGAAAAGACCGTGCGATGGTATTTGGAGCATCAAGACTGGATGGATAATATAACGAGTGGTGATTATGAGAAGTACTATGATGATATGTACAAGAATCGTTAATAGTAATTAAAATATATTATTGGGACCGAATCTTTTACTAAGAAACGGTCCCAATTTTATTCGTTATAATTGTTATTCCTTGTTTTTGAAATCATCAAGGTTTAACGAGAAGCACGTTGTATAAGATTTTTGAGTTTACTATTAAGGTTATCCGCCTTGAGCAAGTCTTCAAGTTTGATGTGCATTCGATAGTTCCAGAAGTGTCTTGGATTGGACGGAAGGTTGATTCGTTCGCCTTGTGCATCAGCCAATCGAAGTTCTCCATCTATAGCCATCCAGTCTTGCCATGGTAGTATAACCCACATTGCTGGTGAATATAAGTGTTGATTGACAACAAACTCTGCAATTTCGGGTGTCATATTATCAGGAGCTTCTCCCCACCATCCCATTTGTTCGTTATAGAATTGCTGTGTGACTTGTTTGTCTTCTTCCCACCAAGCTCGTAAAGGATTGGTATCATGGGTGCCAGTGGTACAAACACTCAAGTAGGGTGCGTTCGATGGGTGTGCAAAGGCCATTGTTGGGTCTTTAGGCATGCGTTGAATCTCTAAACTTAATATTTGCAATTGATGCATTACATCAGGCACACATTCTGGTACCATTCCCAAATCCTCTCCACAGCATAACATACCGGTAGCACTGATGAGAGTCGGTAATTTGCGTAGAGCAGATTCGCGCCAGAATTGCGTATGACGACGATAGAAATAATCATTATATATGCCCATCAACACTTCTCGCTGATCGTTATATAGATCATTGAAGGAGTGTGATTGATAGATGGAGATACGTGGGTGAAGTAATTGTTCATTTGTTTGGTCTCGAACAAATAGAACCTCGCAATGGAGATATAATAATCCATTGCATAAGTTAGTTATTTGCTCTGGGGTATAGAGTTGCTTAGCTGCCTCACTTTCAAAGTATGTTTGCACTTTTACTTGTGTATCGTATTCCTCTTTGAACCAATAGATATATCCATCGTTGGTGTTGAGGAAGGTGGCTTTTGCAAGTTCTGTATCATACCCAAATACATCGCCTAAGAAATGGTTGCGGATATAAGGTTTTACCATACGATCTTCATCTAGGCAAACACCCATGTTCCAGAGGTCTTGAAGGGTGTAAGGAAGGGCAGGATTGAAGTGGCCACATAGTCCCCATACGTCACTTTTACGCATTTGCCATATTCTAAAGAAACCTAATATATGGTCAATTCTGTATGCATCGAAATAATCTTGCATCTTTCTAAATCGTTGACGCCACCATGAATAATTATCTTTAGCCATCATATCCCAATTATACGTTGGGAATCCCCAGTTTTGTCCTCTCGCATCAAAATCATCGGGTGGTGCACCAGCAGAGGCATTGAGATGGAATAATTCTGGATAGAAATGTGCATCTACTGAATCTGGAGAAATGCCGATAGGAATGTCTCCTTTGATAGCAACCCCTTTGGAATGGGCATACTGAACCGCTTCGGATAGTTGAAGATCAGCATGGTGTTGGAGGTAGCAATAGAATTCTTTAGGCATTCCGTCGCGTTGGGACATGAAAGTTACATAAGGGTCTAACCATGCATGATTTTTTTTGTAGAACTCTTTGTATGAATCTTTCTTCATCCATTCTTCCCCTTCATTTTCAAAGAGGGCTTTGAAATAAACCATTTTTGCATCATACACACATTGGTAATCAGCAATCGTCTTTTGGTTAAATTCCTTTCGCTCCTTGTCGTATTGTTTTTTCAATGCGGCACTCAATTTACCCATCTTTGCTATATTTAAGTATATTGGATGAAGTGCAAAAACTGAAACTGCGTTGTATGGGTAAGAGTCTCTGTTGGTATGGGTAAGGGTAGTATCATTGATAGGAAGCGTTTGGATCATCTTTTGTCCAGTCAATGCAGCCCAATCTGCCATTTTTTTGAGATCCAAATATTCACCTATACCCAATCCATCTTCTGTGCGTAAGGAGAAAACTGGGATGGCTACACCTGCGCCTTTGAAGCGTTGTTGTGTACGATGAAAACAACGGTCATTTTGTTGGATTCGAATGCCTTTTTGCAATCCCCAAATGATACGGTTTTCTCCCCATTCCATATCTACAATCTTACGTGTCTGTAAGTCATATATACAATATTTGTATTCTACTACAACATCGGCAGCACTTTTGATACTAATGGACCAAATAGGGAATGTTCCGTCATTCATAGGAACAAAGTGTTCGGATGACCATTCTCCCAATTCTGGAATATTACCCATAATACCAACTCCTTGTGTAGGTAAGACCTGTGGCGCGTCTATAGAGAAATATAAGTTATGCGTCTTGAGTGGTTTATATGGTTTTTGTGGACGAATCCTATTGAACAAAGAATGTAAAAAAGCTTTTGTATAAAAAGGTTTTTCCAAGTCTTCTACTTGCCAAAAATCTCGAATGATTAATTCTTGTGTGGGGTGAATGACGAGTATGCGAGGTTCACCATCTTCATAAACAAAACTACCATCTTGTAAGCGGATAGCATATTTATAATGAAGGGTTCCTTTTGGGGCAACATCGATGCTTCCTGTCCAAAAATCTTGACCTTGACATGAAAGTGCCAAACAGTTTGCTTCTGTAAGACCTAAAATAGGTTTCTCTACCTCAATTAGGCATAGAGTTTGACCATATTCGGTACGATAGTTAATTTGAAATGTAAGTGTCATATGAATTAAAGTATTAGATATGCTTTTTAGTTTATTGCAAAGGTATATAGAAAATCCGACATTTGCAAATTCTCATTCATTTTTCTTGATTAAGGTTCCAATAATGACAGGCAATGCAGTGTTGATAATCCACATAAGAAGAACGGCACACATGATATTGGGAGTACTTTGTGGTACCATGCTATTGAACAACCAAATAGCCCAGGATCCTCGTATACCTACATCTATAATAGGAGCACTGGGACTAATAGTCACCAACAAGTAGTA
The DNA here is from genome assembly GCA_017938155.1 of Paludibacteraceae bacterium. Lineage (GTDB taxonomy): Bacteria > Bacteroidota > Bacteroidia > Bacteroidales > Paludibacteraceae > Colicola. The sequence goes on from JAGBCD010000031.1 coordinate 22,378, forward strand.
CAATGAAATACCGATTAAATAGTTTGTGATATCAAGTTCTACACCGCAGAAGATGAGAAGCCAATATAGTTGTGTACAGTAGCAAAGGTATCTGCATATGGTCCATCCTCCCACAACTGCCATTTGTTTAATAGAGTAGTTCTTAAACGATGTAAAATAGGATTGTAAATGAACGTTGTGCCATTTGCGATGGGATAGGGTATTCAAAATGAATGGAGTGCCGATTAATAGTAGCCCTACTAATCCCCCAATAGCGATACTCAAATAGAGTAAAGTTTCATTTTCCTTCGACAAATAGGCGATAGCAGCAGGTATTCCTAATATGATATTTACCCATGTCATCCACACGCTTCCTATAATACCTAAGGTTAAACCAATAGTCCAAAACGATCGAGGGTAGGTGAGGAGACGAGTGGGTATTTCTCCCAAGCGATACGGAGTGATGAATCCTCCTACAACTCCTTGATAGACTTGTCGTTGAGCATCGATTAGTTTCAATGGAACCATGGGAGCTATCAAAGACTGCCATCGCAAACTTTCAAGTAGTATATTAATAGGAAAAAGTAAAAAAGCCCCCAATAGATAAAACCAAGTATAACCTCCATTGTAGGATAACTGCTGAAGAAAGAGAGTATAAGAATCAAATGTTATGAGTTTGTAGGCGAGGTATCCGTATGCGATAACCCCACACAAACTATAGATAATAACACGCCAATATCCCTTTTCTTTTTTCACAGTGCAAAGATAATTTTTTTTTTGCAGATATAAAAAATGTGTTTTATAATTATCGCCTTTCTTACAAACAAAGGCTACCATGAGTAGCCTTTGTTTTGGTTGGTATGTAATGATGATTAATGTATCAAGTTGTGTCCAGTCATCTCCGCAGGTTGTTCAATCCCTAAGATATGGCATAGAGATGGAGCAACATCTGCTAATATACCATCTTCTAATGTTGCATCTTTATGGTCTTTGCTCACATATACGAATGGAACGGGATTTAGTGAATGTGCGGTGTTTGGACTTCCATCAGCATTGATGGCGTTGTCGCAGTTGCCATGGTCAGCAATGATGATAATCTCGTAGTCATTTTTTAGAGCTGTTTGAACGACTTTGTCAACGCAGACATCAATGGTTTTGACAGCTTTAACGATGGCTTCGTATATTCCAGTATGTCCTACCATGTCGCCATTTGCAAAGTTGAGTGTGATGTAGTCGTACTTTTGGGTATCCAAAGCTTGACAAAGTGCCTCTGTAACTTCTGGTGCAGACATCTCTGGTTGCAAATCGTAGGTTGCCACTTTAGGAGATGGGATTAATATGCGCTCTTCACCAGGATACTCTGCCTCTCTACCGCCATTGAAGAAGAAGGTTACATGGGCAAATTTCTCTGTTTCGGCGATACGTAATTGTTTGAGTCCATTGTTAGAAACGATTTCACCCATGGTGTTTTGAACATTTTCTTTTGGGAAGAGAATATGCAAACCTGTAAAGGATGAGTCGTATGGTGTCATGCAGTAGTATTGCAAATTAGGAATGGTTTGCATGCCATGCTCAGGCATATCTTGTTGAGTGAGAGCAATGGTGATTTCTTTTGCACGGTCGTTGCGATAATTGAAGAAAATAACGACATCTCCCTTTTGTATGGTGGCAATGGCTTTACCGTCGCGAACATGAACGATAGGTTTGATAAATTCATCGGTAACTCCTTCTTGGTAACTTTCTTCAACAGCTTTAAGCATATCTTCTGCAGCTTTACCTTCTCCTTTGACGAGGCAATCGTATGCTACTTTGACGCGTTCCCAACGTTTGTCACGATCCATTGCGTAAAAACGACCTTGTATAGAGGCAATCTCACCGCAAGTTTGTGATAGATGTTGTTGAAGTTGGTCAATAAAGCCATAGCCCGATTTAGGATCCGTATCACGTCCATCCATAAAACAATGGATGAATGTATGACCTTCCAAACCATAAGTTTGAGCAATGTGAGTCAAATAGAAAAGATGGTCAAAAGATGAGTGTACTCCACCATTTGATGTCAATCCCATGATATGCAAGTTTTTGCCTGTAGATTGGGCATAACTAAATGCATTCTTAATCTCAGGATTATCAAGTATGCTACCATCTTTGCAAGCGCGATTGATTTTAACTAAATCTTGGTAAACCACTCTACCTGCACCGATATTGAGGTGTCCTACTTCAGAGTTGCCCATTTGTCCATCAGGCAAACCTACATTTTCACCACTTGCTTGCAGTTGGCTATGTGGATATTGAGATAGTAACGAATCCCAATGTGGAGTAGGGGTACTTGATATAGCATCGGCTTGTGTTTTATTTCCGATTCCCCAGCCGTCAAGAATCATAAGTAGTGCTTTTGCCATAGTTGTATATTTATTTGTAGTTTATTCATTAAATTATTTTGAGTACAAAGATACGTTATTTTTTTGAAAACAACAAAATAGATTATCGTTTGCCACGTTGACAAATCAAAATAGTATTCCGTTCCAAAAGCATAGATGTGTGGTTGCTTGTGATGTATAGATAGTAGGCAAGATGATGGGGTGATGGTTCATCTACTATTAGAAACTTCGCATTGCGCGCTGTAATTCTCGTTGATCATCAGCCTTGCGAAGTGCATCTCGTTTGTCGTATGTGTGTTTGCCTTGACACAAACCAATCTCTAACTTGGCAAATCCCTTTTCGGTAATGAATAGTCGAAGGGGAATGATTGTTTTACCACTCTCTCGAGTCAGACGATCTAATTTACGCAATTCTTTGCGAGTGAGTAGCAATTTTCTGTCACGTTTAACATCATGATTACTATAACTTCCAAAACGATATTCGGAAATATGCATTTGTTTGACCCATAATTCATTCCCAATAAAGATACAATACGTATCAACCAAACTGGCTTTGCCATCGCGTATTGATTTGATTTCTGTGCCAAAAAGCTGAATACCAGCCACATATCGATCCAGAATTAAGTAATCAAACGAAGCGCGGCGATTTTTAATATTTACGTCACTTTTAAGTCGCATATAGGAATATAGGTCTATCTCTGTGGTGCAAAATTACGACAAAATTTGCATATATACAAAAAAAGATGTACTTTTGTGGTCTAATTCTCTTTCGTGAAAGAGGTGTTAATAGATTCAAGTATTTAATTATATAAAACGGATATGTTTAAAGATATTCTCGCTATTACTGGTAAGCCAGGATTGTTTAAGTTAGTAAGTAGAGGCAATAATATGCTGATTGTTGAGTCTTTAATTGATGGCAAGCGCATGCCAACCTATGCTCGAGATAAGATTGTATCACTTGCTGATGTTAGTATGTACACAATGGATGATGATATGCCATTGTCGGAAGTACTTACCAAATTAGGCGAGATGGAGCAACTCAACAAGTCAAGTGTTGATCCTAAGAAAGCGGATAACCAACAATTGCGTGATTATTTTGCCAAGTTTGTGCCTAACTTTGATCAAGATAGAGTGTATCCTTCCGATATTAAAAAACTTATCGTATGGTATAATCTACTCATTGATGCAGGTATCAAGGACTTTACGGTAGATGAGAATGAAGAAGGTGAAGTGGCTATAGAGGAAAAGAAACAAGAAACCAAAAAAGCCGCTCCTAAAGCACAAGTAAAAACACAAAAATCAGCTGCAACTTCTGTTAAGACAGGTGTAGGTGCAAGAAAAGGATAATATACCCAACCAATATAGGGTGTTCTTATATCAAATCTTGAATATCATAGAATCTGTAGTACCTTTGGGGTGGCAAGAAGAGTGGGATAATTCTGGGCTACAGGTGGGTAATAGCAAGACGGAGGTAAAAGCAGTCTTGTTGACGGTGGACGTTACAGAGTCTGTCGTCCAAGAGGCTTTGGAGTTGGGATGTAATTTGATTATTTCTCATCATCCCTTAATCTTCAAGGGAATCAAACATTTGACAGGTAATACTCCTCAAGAAAGATGTATTCTAACGGCTATTAAAAATGATATAGCCATATATTCGGCACATACTTCGATAGATAATTATATTCATGGTGTGAGTGGTACGTTGGCACAGAAGTTAGGTCTTCCCACTTATCATGCTCTTTCTCCTCATCCTCAATATCATCAGCAAGGATTAGGTGTGATAGGGGATTTGCCCCAAGCGATAGGTTTTGTCGAATTGCTTTCACGCATCAAATCAGTATTACAAATACAGCAGATACGTTATACACATCCGTCCCAACAGCAAGTACAACGAATAGCTTTGTGTGGGGGAAGTGGTTCTTCACTCATTCAAGAGGCGATGTTACAAGGGGCAGATGTCTTTATTACCGCCGATTGTAAGTATCATGATATGCAACTATCCCTTGGACAGATGGCGATAGTTGATATTGACCATTGGGCTTCCGAACAGTTTGTAAAAGAAGTATTTCAAGAATTGTTAAAGTCGCACGTTATGGTTCATATTGCTCAACAAGATCATTCACACGTACATATTTTTTAGTAATTAATAACAAATAAACTATCATACCATTATGGCAAAGAAAATTGAAACCACTAAAGAGCTTACCGTAGAGGATAAATTGAAAGCGCTCTACGAATTACAACAAGTTGATTCCAAAATTGACGAATTGAGAATCTTGGCAGGTGAGTTACCACAAGAAGTGAAAGATATGGGTGATGAACTTGAAGGTCTCAAGACTCGTCTTACGAATATTGAAAACGAAATCAAGGAGTGTGAAACTCAGATTTCCGATCATAGAGTAAAGATTGAGAATGCTAATGCGAGCATCTCACGTTACAAAGAGCAACAAAACAATGTTCGCAACAATCGTGAATATGATAATCTCACCAAGGAGATTGAATTCCAACAATTGGAAATAGAGTTGAGTCAAAAGAAGATCAAATCTTATTCAACTGAATTGGAGAATAAGATTGCTGATAAGGCTAAAACGATTACCGATATTGAAGAGAAAACTGTAGATCTCAATCAAAAGAGAAGCGAGTTGGATTCTATTCTTACTGAGACAAAAGCAGAGACTGAAGTGCTTATGCTACGTTCTGCTAATCTTGAGAAGTGCATGGACACCCGTTTATTGGCAGCTTTCAAGAGAATTCGCAAAAATGCACATAATGGACTTGCAGTTGTTAAGATTGAGCGTGATAGTTGTGGTGGTTGCCATAGCAAGATTCCAGCACAAAGACAATTGGATATCAAATTGCATAAGAAGATTATCGTTTGCGAGTTCTGTGGACGTATCTTGGTAGATCCAGAGATGGGAACAGAAGATTTGAAGAAAGCAAAGAAATAAATAATATCTTTGGACTTAGGTTTATTAGAAGAGGCTGGCAAATTGCCAGCCTCTTGCTTTAGTATGTTGTGCACTTGATTATTCAGCTCGAGGTATTTCAATCAATGCAAAGCCAGCATTCACGGCAGCTGTATAGACAACCAACTTGCCATTCACTTCGGCTGCGTTACATTGAGCAGAGCATGCGCTGGCTTGAGTGGTTCCTGTCTCGTCAATGAAATATGTATAGTCAGGTTCCCAAGGATTCTCTTCGTCAGCCAAGCCGATAGCCAATTTCTCTTCCAACTTAACCAAGGCAGATTGCACATCAAATCCTTCGGTAATATCCATCATATAGAATACAGGGCCGAAATTCCAGTGCATAGGTTGTGAGTTGGAAACTGTGAACATTAACCAGCGTGAGCGATTGAACTCTATGATACGAGGATCTACACCATGGTTAGGACGTGCATCACCGATAGTCCAGTCAAACTCTACTTCTTTGAGGATATTACCATTTGCGTCTATCAAACGAATGAATGGGACATATGCACTGGTAAATAGGTACTTGCCATTTTCCACTTCGTTTACATAGCCATAGTAGGAGCATATGTCTGGCAAGCTAATTTCGTATGGATCGGAGAATTTGTTGAAATTGCTAATGGTCCAACGATAGATTTTATCTCCAGGTTCTTGTTTGCACAAGAAAGCATAACCATTACCATTCTCGTCCAAGTTGATGGATATATTGTCACCTAAACGTCCAGTGTATGTGAGTGTATCGTTGATATAACCATCCCAAGTCAACACTACTTCTGGGGCAGCATTGGCATTGCTATAGTGATATATTTTCAATGGACTTTCAGTTCCAATACCTGTTTGTAGGTTACAAATATAGATATGTCCATGACTCAAACGGCCCGCACTAACCATGTGAACACCACCTTCTATACCTGTGATGTTGAGCATGATTGGATTATTTGCATTGTCTGCCAAGAGGTCGCTTGTTTTTAAGAGTCGTGGTGTAGCAGCTTCGGCAGTACGTGATACGATAAGCACATGCTCGCCATCGAAATCGCTACCGCGAACCAATTCACCTGCAAAATAATCTGGACAATTGTTTGTGCGCACTGAAAAATCGTGAACAACGGCTTTGGTAAAGTCAACGCCACCTTTGGGACCATTGGCGAAACTCAGTTCATATTCATTGGTCAATCCCATGAAACTCATAACCAATTTACCAGGGTTGCTGGATGAGATGATACCATCTTGCATGGTGGTGAAGGTATAACTTGCGCGTAATGGGGTTAATAGTATTTCGTTTACGGAAGCTTCACTTGCTTCTGGCATACCGAAGCAGATCATTTTTTCCTCTTCATAAACGGTAGCTTTGTAGGTAGCACCACTGGCATCTTGCATAATCAATTTATCCAACAATGGAGCTTTTTCGGCAGGTTTGAGATTGATGACTACTTGATATGAATTTTCAACTCCAGCATTGCTTACAATCACTGTTTGTATCAGTTGGGTTGCGTCGCTTGATGAGCCGACAGTAAAGTCATACACTTCTTTGTCTAAAGTGGCACCTAATGATAGGCTGGCATCAAACTTGATAGCAGCGATGTTTGTTTCAGCAGCTACATTGTCAAATGTAACGTGTTTGGATGTGTTATCAACGCTTCCAGTGTATATCTCACCGCCGGATAAGCCGCCGTTGGTTATTTTGAGGGTTTTAATCAATGCTTCAACATTGGAAGAGCCTGTATCTGGGTCTTCGTTCTGACAACTGATGTTGAGCATGCCGATGGTAACAACAAATGCTACCCAATACATTAATTTTTTCATTTTTGTAATTCAATATTAGTTAGTATTATTATTTCCATAATTCATTTTGGCTCAAACTATATCCTTTGGACTCGTATAGTGTGATTTGTCCAGATGGAATAGGAGAGATATAGTCTCGATCGGTTGGACGATTTCTACCGCCTTCTGTATTGCGTAGGATATATCCTTCAGGAGCACTTGCGTCTTCCAGTACTATTTCTGCGTCGCGATTAGGATAGTCTGCCAATACGATATAGGCTCCATAGCGAATATCAGGATTGCAATCGTTCCACAGATAGTCTAATTTTTTCCAACGTTTCAAGTCATTTAGTCTAAAGCCTTCCATGCACAACTCTACTCGGCGTTCTCGACGAATTTCCCATAGGATAGGTGATGCCTGTTCTCCATTGGCATTGGACTCAATGGTCAAGCGCATAGGGTCATCAAATACCGTTCCGTTGACCATTGGCATGTCGCCGCTCACTTGCAATGCTGGTAGGTTGACATCTTCTCGTGCGCGTATCAGATTGATAGACTTATTCAACTCGGCGTTACCAAAGGGGTAACTTGGATTGATGGCGTTCAATTCGTAGGCTGCTTCGGCATAGTTCAAGAGCACTTCAGCATAGCGTAAACATGGGGCATCCGTTACGTTTTTGCTACCTGTCCACGTTGCATCGGGTTTGGCAGCTTGACTATCGTCCATAAATTTATTCCACGAATATCCAGACAAAGCGTAATTAAAAGGAGCGCAATCGGTACCTTTGATATAGTAATGTGGACGAATGCAGTAACTCAAACGAGGGTCTCTATTTTTGAAGAACTCTTCTGAGGTACGTGCTGTCCAGAAAGCTGATTTGGCATATATAGGTAATCCGTCGCTTGTAACGAAGGCTTCTGCTAATGATTTGCTCAATCCGGCTTGTGCTTCTGTGAATGAATAAGTTAGGGTAGAGTGGGACAGCACACCATCCTCATAGTGACGATGCATAATGATTTCTGGGTTGTCTCCCAAATCTGCACTTACAAAGAGTTGTTTGTAGTTAGGAGCGATGCTATATTTGCCTGAACTCATGACTACTTCTGCAGATGTTTTAGCCATTACTAAGCATTTTTCTGCCATATCTAAATTGATGTTGTGGTATTTGAGGAAGGTTCCTTCACGCAACATCAAGCGTGAAGCCATTCCTGCTACAACATATTTATTTATATGGAGTGCGCCATCGCTTGCGCGCACGTGGTCAATAGCATATTGCAAATCTTCTATGATAAGTGAATCAACGTAACAACGAGGGTCTCTATCTTTGTACAAGTAGTCCATATCTTCTTTGCTATCAGAAATGACAGGCACTTTATCAAACCAAGGGACATCACCAAAGGTAAATACGAGATTTGCATAATAGTATGCACGGAAAAAGCGTGCGATGCCTTTCCAGTGTGCTTTGGTTGTTTCGTTGGCGTTGATTCGATCGATACTTGCAATAGCATAGTTGGCTTTGCGAATCGAAGTAAAGGACCATTTGCTGTCACTGACAGGCACAACGGTTGGTTGCAAATCGATTTGTTTTTTATCAGAAGCAAAATCGTCATTTAAGGTTTGTCCCATCAAGAAAGGACCATGACTAAACCCGCTACCGTAGCCAGCAAAAATACTTGGATAGAAACTATACATGTAGGAGCGTGCTTGATCTTCTGTTTGCCAGTATTCTTCGTCTGTAAAGTCGTCATATACAGGTTGATTGAGAAAATCTTCACAACCGCTCAATACAAGTACACTAGTAAAAAGTGCAACGAGATAAAAATAAGATAGTTTGCTATGATTTTTCATATTTAATCCTCCTTTTAGGCATTAAAGTGATATTTGTAAACCAAATGATATTTGGCGTGTGAAAGGATAGATACGTCCCCATCCCATTGCGCCGCCATCTCCTGCTGAAGTTGCTGTTTCTGGGTCGATTGGAAGGTTGCCCAAGTGGTCAAATTCAGCCAAGTTCTCAGCACTTAGATAAATGCGGAATTTTTGGAAATGCATCTTGTCTAACACAACTTTAGGTAGTGAGTAACCGATGGTCACATTTTTCAGTCGCAAATAACTCATGTCCAAAAGGTAGCGACTTTGGCATAGGAAGTTGAATGATGCTGCGGAATATTGTCCTGGTTGATTCAATTCAGTCAAGCGAGGATAATAAGCGTCTGTGTTGGTGGTTGTCCAATAATCAGTTTGGTGGGCATAGTATGTGCCTTCGGAGAAGTTCCATCCAGGAATGATCATGGTTCCAGTTGCCCAATAATCACGTTTTCCTACGCCTTGGAAGAATATGCCGATATCGACTCCGTGCCAATCCACTCCTAAGCGGAAGTTATATTCATAGCGTGGTGTACTATTTCCGATACGACTCCAGTCGCCACTATTCGCTGCAGTTTTGTTTCCCCATGTGATTTCTCCATCTCCATTCAAGTCTTTGTACTTAACATCACCAGGGCCGTACTTATAACCGTAGCCATTGGTGCCTTCGAAATACGCTTGGGAAGCGATACCATCTTTGAGTGTTCCATCTTCGTTAAAGTCGGTAGTTTGGAACAAGCGATCGGTTTCAAATCCCCATATCTCTCCGTACTCCATGCCGTTATAGTAACTTCCATCCAATATGGATAGGTTACTCCGTAGATGTTTGGTAATAAACGTTCTCGCATCTGATAGTGCAGCAGAAGCAGTTAAGCGTAATCCATTATCGAAGCGATGTCTATAATCGATTGTCAATTCCCATCCGTTGGTTGTCATTTGTGCAGCATTTTGGTAAGGAGGATTAGCTCCGAAGGTGCTTGGTGTTTCGGTGCCACTGACCACCATACCATCATTGATTCGGCGATACCAGTCGAATGATATGCCCAAATCGTCACTGAAGAAGCGTGCATCAAAACCTGCGTCAATAGTTTTGATTGTCTCCCAAGTAAATCCATCTGCAATAGCCGTTGGTAGTGAGAAGGTTAGTTGGTTAATTCCGCCAATCAGCCATCCACTATTGGAAGAACTTAAGATAGCGCGGAAGCGGTTGTTGCCAATATCTTGGTTGCCTATTGAACCGTAAGAAGCGCGGATTTTCATAAAACTCCACCAAGGATTCAATGCCTCCCAGAAAGATTCTTCACTGGCAACCCAGCCAATGGAGCCTGAAGGGAAGAAGCCCCAACGTTGGTTGCTTGGGAAACGAGATGAACCATCGAAGCGGCCATTCAATTCGATTAAGTATCGATTTTTGTAGTTGTAGTTAACGCGAGCGAAGAATCCCATGATAGCCCAACTGGAGTGACTACCGTAGATAAAGTTGTCACCTGTTGCCAGCGATATTTCTGGTTTGTTCATATCCAATAGGTCGCGTTTTTCTGCATTGGTATATTCCGTTTCTTTGTATTCGATATTAAATCCGGCAAATGCAGAGAAGTTGTGTGCATCATTCCAGGTGTGTTTATATCTTAGAACGGCGTTACCTACGTGGTAGTTGCGTTGATAGATATATTTGTCAATTTTATTTCGTGACGAAGCAGCCCAATTGTCCACGAGGGATAAGCTACCACTCCAGAAGTCCCAACCGCCTACGATACCTCCGCGTTGGGTGATGCTTTGGTTATCTAGGTTGTAGGTGTAGTCTACGTCCAATGTTAGGTCAGGAATGCCTAATGTAAAGGTTGCCCCTACTGAAACGCGCATATAGTCTTTTATGTCAGAATCCATATTTGCTGCGGCTGTTTCTGTCACTGAGTTTCTAAAAGGTTTTCCCTCGTAGGTACCATATGGCATGATTGAAGGCCAACGATAGAGGTAGTATAAGGCATCGTAACTGCTTGTTCCGAAGTTGAATGGTGTTTCCAAGTCGGTACGAGTGTACAACATCTTGCTTCGAACGCGTACCCATTTATTGATATCTGTTTCAGTTCCGAAATTGATAGAGAAGCGGTTGTATTGGTCAGGGTTGACTTTGACCACACCTTTTTGCCCCATGTATCCTAAGCCTAAGTAGTAGTTTGTTTTGCCGATATTGCCTCCTACGGACAAGTTGTGTTGTTGGTTGAATGACCAGTCGTTCACAAACTCTTTGGCAGCATTCCAACTGCGATAGAAGTGAGGTACACCTGATTTGATGATGAAGTCACGTCCTTCTACCATTTCGGGTCCTAAATTGGCATTTCCAAACATTCGGTCCCACTCTTTCATGTTAGCGATATCTTCTGCATCCCAAACCAATCCGCATGCGTTGGTAAAGACGGTTGTACCAGGGCTTCGTCTGTTGCGTGCTTCTAATGCCATTTCTGCACCGATATACGATTTGGATATTTCTGGCAAAGCCGTTGGGGTAGCCCATGAGAAGTTGTTGCTATAGGAAACGTTGAATTTGCTATTTAGTCCGCTACCGCTTTTGGTGGTAATTAAGATGACACCGAAGGCAGCTCGTGTTCCGTAGATAGATGAGGAAGCGGCGTCTTTCAAGATGGATATATCTTGAATATCGTCTGCGTTCACCATGGATATATCGCTTATTTCTACTCCGTCCACCAAGATAAGGGGTTGGCTGGCATCATTTCCTTCGTTCAATAGTGTACCTACTGCGCCACGTATTCTAAATTTAGGTGTGTCGCCGATACGTCCAGATGATTGTGTGACAGTCAAACCAGGGGTTGCTCCTTGAAGTCCGCTACCTACGTTAGTGATGGGGCGTCCTTCTAATTGGTCGTTGACGTTGATGCTGGCAACGGCCCCTGTCAAGTTGGCTTTGCGTTGTGTTTCGTAGCCTACAACGACTACTTCTTGTAGGGTTTTGTTATCTTCCTTAAGTTGGATTTTAAGTTCTGTTCTTCCATTCACTTTCTCTGTGTGTGTCAAATATCCAACGTAGGAGAATTGTAGGATGCAGTCTGAAGGCACATCCAAAGTAAATGCTCCATCAATATCGGTAATCGTCCCTTGCGTTGAACCGATATGAACAACACTTACACCTATCAGAGGTTCGCCTTGAGTATCGGTTACGTATCCACTAACGACGGTAGCCATGGATGCGAGCGATACACAGAACAATAAAATGCTTGTGATGAGTGTTTTTTTCATGATATGTTATTATTTAATTACTTTTTGACCATTCACGATATAGATACCTTGTGGCAATTGTTCGATGTCCATGCCGAGGTATTGTCCAGTAACGGAATATACTCCCATTTTGTTTGTTTGGTTAGGTGCGGTAATATCTACCAATCCTGAAGGAACGATTGTTATTTGGTCGCTATCAGGAGCTTGGACGGTGCAGATATTGTCAGTAGGCAATGCCCATACGCACATGCTTCCTTTGCCCGTAGCATATAGGTTGCCTGCTACGTCAAATGCCAAACTGAAGCAGCTTGCGTTGTTTTGTCCACCAAACGTAGTAGTAACGGGGTAGTCTAATGCAATGTTTGGAACACCTGCATCATCATAAGTAACTTTCCATATACGGATACTATTGTCGCTTGGAGTAGCCATGATGGTCATATCTTGGTTGAAAGCCAAACCTCCACGAGTGCGTCCACCTAAGACGGCATTGGAGTTGAAATCCACTTTACCTTCAGCGTTGATGTGTATCAAGGCAGGTATCTCGTAGCTATCTGTTGCTCGGTCTTGACTGATCCACCATCCGTAGGCATCAGGGATGATGGTGCTATTACCATTTTGTTCAAACTTGTCTGCATTATCAAATATCAAAGCAGATGGAGCACTTTCCCATGGTGTGTTTAGTTCGCCGATGTCGTATCGGAAGAGTCCCATTGGGTTTTTGAGTCCGTCCATCTCAATATCTTCATCAAAGGTGTACATGACGCGGTCGGCTCCTGTACCTTCTACCCATACATGGCTAATGCTACCGTGGATATGTTTGCCGTCAGCAGTTTTGTAGATGCCATCGGTGGCAGGTGTGCCGCCAAATACAGGGGTTAGTGTATTTAGGTCGGCAGGGTTTAGTATGTATGTATTGTTAGGATAAGCATCAGACCACTCGCAGATGTATACCATGTGATCTTCGCCTACAGTCAGTCTCATAGGGGCACTGATAGCGGCCGACCAAGGTTTAGCGCCTACGGTGCGAGCTTCTTCCAATGTTGCGTCATACACGTATATACCTTTTTCTTCGACCACTGTTGTGCCGCTGGCATCGCCTACATATACTTGGCCAAAATAAGGTGAGTTGTAGTCGTTATCAATAGCAATGCCTTTGGAGTAGTTTAATTTTTGAGGTAGGTTGCTGACTACTTGTAGCGGTGAACCGTCAGGCAATGGAAGGCTCTTGGCTTGAATAGCCCAGTGATATACGCCAGGGGCAATGCCTGTTAAGTCCACTTCTGTTCTGTGAGACCCTTTGGTACGCAATTCGGCGTAGTTGAGTGAGATTGATTGGACGATTTCTTTGTTGTCGTTCAATAGTTGCATTTCCAATCCGCTGGCAGGTGCGTTGAGTGTATAGGTAATCATCACGCGGTTAGGGGTGTTCATGGATGAGGAAGACATATTGGAAGTATATGCATTGAGTGCTGCATTTCTTGTTCCGGTCTCTTCTCCTTCATCTTCTTTTTGTCCGGTGTTTCGGTCAGTAGTTTCGCGGATGAGTGGTACGCGTGTGGTATAAGTATTGTTGGTGTTAGGTAGTGCATAAACCATCAAACGTTCATTCGAGTTGCTCACGATATAGAGGTTGCCAGCTGCGTCAAAGTCAACGCCCATGGTTACCCCTGCTCCGTCTCCCCAGTTGATTTCGTATTTTTCTTCCAGTGTTGGTTTGCCGGCAGCATCGTAAGTAACGCTCCACACTTTGACTGTTCCCAATTCGGTTCCTAATGCTACCAAGCTACCATCTGCACTAACTCCCATGCCGCCTTGTTGTACAGCATCTACTCCATTGTTGGCAATATTAAAGTCCACTTCGCCTTTAGCGTTTACATGCAATAAGCCAGGAATAGCGGCACTACTATTGTAGCGGTATTGGCTAATGAAGAATCCTCCGTGTTGGTCGTAAGCTATTTGTCCATTACCATTTTGTACGTGGCTACCTGTTGCCATGTCGTCAAAGAAGACGCCACTTGGAACGGTACTCCATGGTAGGCTATCCAATTCGCCTATATTGTACTGGTTGATGTTGCCATAGATAGTTCCCAACGAGTTATTTCGGTCATAAGTATATAGTATTTCTTCGTCTCCCATACCAGTGACGTAACTATGCATAACAGGGTTGGTTATCACTTTTGTTCCGGCTTTGAGTTGGCCATTGGATTTGCTGCGTCTTCCTTCAAAAACAGGAATAAAGTCGTGTGCAGGATCGGCTGCCAACATGATATATACACCTCCAGATGCAAAGGCTGAGCTGGCAACGAACACGTCACCATTTTCTGCTACGGATGGTCTTGAGAGTGCGAACTGATAATTGGTTGCACTATTATTTTCTCCCCATTCGATGTTGCCTAACCATCCGATTGAGTCTTGGTTGGTAATGTCTTCAAAGTCGCTACTGAGAACGAATACTCCCATGGATGAGTTACGGAATGTAGGTGCGGAACCTTCAGTACACAATCCTCCGACGGAGTTGGTTACATATACTCGCCCGAAGTATGGGCTTGCGGGTGTTTTGTCCACTGCAACGCCGCGTGCTGCATAGAATTGGAATTTGGGAGCATCGTCGCTTATTTTGACAGGGAAAGCGATTGCTCGAGCTGATGCGGTGATGCTATAGTGATCGAATGCTTTTTTTCCGAATGGATTGACTATTTTGTTTAGTCCTTTCTTGAGTGCTCCTATGACGTGGGTATCAACGATTTCGTTGTCTTTTTCTATGGTGATGCTAACGTTTGTAGCGTCTTCATTGAGTCTGAAGACAAAGTTTTTGCCATCGTAATCTACCTCGCTTGCGTAGATGTTGGCTACAGGGCTAACTTTTGTTTGGAAGTGTTGCATTCCCAATCCTTCTGCTATTACAACCACATGTATGCTGTAGCCATCTACCCAAGCCATGGTTGTTTGGTAAGGAGCGTTGGTTCCCAATCCTTCTGCAGGATATAGTGCACTTGCTTCGCTATTGGCGCCTGAAGTGATGTTATATAACTTGAAACCGATTTTGCCGTTCTCTTCTATTGCTTTGGCCATGTAGGATTGTTTAGCATAGTTGAAATAGGAGGCTCCTTCTGTTGCAGATATGGTGCCTAATGGTGTAAGTGTAAGTTGTTTATTGGTCCAATCATTGGTTGAGTTTTGCGAATTCACAATGGTTGATTGTGTATCTTCGTTGTAAATGATGGAGTATAGGGTATTGCCATTTGCTAAGGTATATTTGCTTTCCCATCTTGCTCCGCTAACGGCGAATGAATTGCCAGCAATGCCTGTTGTTTCAAAGAGCAGAGATTGAGGTGCCCCCAAAAAGTTGGACAGATTAATAAATCTAGTTAACTATATTTTGAAAGTGAGTTCGGTATTTTACCGGACTCATTTTTAGTTTAAGTTTAATCCGATCGTAATTATAGTATCTAATATATTGTTTGAGTGC
>JAGBCD010000032.1 GCA_017938155.1 Paludibacteraceae bacterium
ATTGAAGGATGCTTCTTCTACCGCTATCTATGGTACTCGTGCTGCTTTCGGTGTGGTATTGATTACCACCAAGACTGCTAAAACTGCAGAGAAAGTTAGCGTAACTTACAACAATAACTTTGCATGGAGCCGTGCTACTGCATTCCCTGAATACTCATCGGTTGTAGATCAAATTGGTGCTTTGAATGAAGTAGATAAACAAATGGAAACCACCCCAGACTTGTTTGGTATGGCATATAACACCAAAGAGTATATAGATAAAGCGCAAGCTTGGCTTGATTGGGCGAACTCTCCAGAAGGTGCTGCTGCAGGTATTAAAAATGGCAAATCTCCATATCGCGAGATGATTTATGGACTTGACTATGACAAAGACGGTTGGTATGCAGACTGGGATGTTGCTGGCATTCTCTTCAACAACGCTACCCCTTCACAAAACCACAACCTTTCAGTTTCTGGTAACTCTGGTAAGACTAACTACTACATGTCTCTCGGTTACAATCACCAACAAGGTATTTTGAACTTCAATCCTGATAAGATGGACAAACTCAATGCTACTGTAAACCTTTCCACCAAGGTAACTAAATGGTTAGAAGTAGGTGCTCGCTTCAATATGCAACATCGCACTTATTCTTATCCTGAAGTTCGTGGTCAAGGTACTTATCAATATGCTTGGCGTTGGGGTTCATTCTTTGGTCCTTGGGGTTATTTCCAAGATGATGAAGGTATCCAATACGATGGTCGTAATATGATTGGCTATCGCAAGGAAGCAGGCGATAGTTACAAAAAACGTATGAATTTGCGTGCAGGTGGTTTCATCAAGTTGAATCTCGCTAAAGGATTAACTTTCAATGGTGACTATACCTATACATATCGTACGGGTCGTACTAAAGCTGTCGGACAAAAAGCAAACATTGTTAACACATGGGGTTTCCAAGGAAAAGAAGATGCGGACGGCAATGTTTTATATAGATTTACTCCTGTTACAAGTGGTGTAAGTACTGATTATGATTATGTAGATATTACCAATACATATTATACTAACCACGTAGCTAACATGTACTTGAACTACAATGGTTCTTGGAGTGGTCACAACCTCAACGTAATGGTTGGTGCTAACATTGATAAGAGCGAGTACGAGTCTTACTATAACGAATATCGTGGTATGCAAGATCCTAACTTGCCAGAGCCTCAACTTTGTGCTGAGCACAAAAGTTATTCTCAAAGCCATAGCCACGGTGGTTCTGCAGGTGTCTTCGGTCGTATCAACTATGACTACAAAGGTATCTATCTGATTGAGTTGAGCGGTCGCTACGATGGTTCAAGCAAGTTCCCTGCTCACACACAATGGGCATTCTTCCCATCAGGTTCTCTCGGCTATCGTATCAGCGAGGAAGGTTACTTCCAAGAGGCTAAAGAGTACGTTTCTAACTTGAAGCTTCGTGCATCTTATGGTGTAATTGGTAACCAAGAGATTGGTGCTAATATGTTCCTCGAGACTATGTCCAAGCCCACCAATGGTGTGAACTGGTTAGGAACTGGCAGCAGCAAGTATGACTACTTCGGACAACCTAAGATGGTGGATCCTTCTCTCACATGGGAAAGCATCGCTACTACCAACATCGGTATTGACCTCGGTTTCCTCAACAACGAGTTAAACGTAAACTTCGATTGGTATCAACGTACAACAAATGGTATGTTGGCTGAAGGTCAAAGATTGCCACAAGTAGTGGGTGCGACAGCAGCTAAAGAAAATGCAGGTTCTCTCCGTACCCGTGGTTGGGAGTTCAATATTGATTGGCGCCACACCTTCCGTGATGCTGACAATTTGACTGTTCACGCTAACTTCAACCTGGGCGATTACAAATCTGTAGTTACCAAATGGGATTCTGATGATTATACCAACACCACTTATGAAGGTAAGGAATATGGTGAGATCTGGGGTTTCCAGACAGACCGTTACTTCACCAAAGACGACTTTGTTGGAACCGATGAAAATGGTCATCCAATCTATGCAGATGGTGTGGCTGATCAAACAGCACTTCAGTCTGGTAAATTCGTATATGGCCCTGGTGACATCAAGTTTGTTGACCAAAACGGTGATGGAGTAATTAACTGGGGTTATGCCAAAGACGATCTCGTTAACAATCCTGATACTCTTGCTCCTGGTACCAAAAACAACCATGGTGACCTCGTAAAAATTGGTAACAGCACTCCACGATTCCAATATTCATTCCGCCTTGGCGCAGAGTGGAAGGGCTTTGATATTGACTTGTTCTTCCAAGGTGTAGGTAAACGCGATATGTGGAGTCCATCTGCATTCGTTATGCCTATGACCCGCGGTGTAGATGCTATCTACGCTCACCAAATGAATTACGTAACTGGCGAAATGATTGAAAGCAACTCAATTGATCAATCATGTGATTACCCTCGTCTTTTCGCAGGTGGTGCTGGTGAAGGTAAATCAGGCACAGACATCATGGGAATAGGTAAATTCAACTTCTACCCACAAGATAAGTATTTGATCAACATGGCTTATCTCCGTTTGAAGAACTTGACCGTTGGTTACACATTGCCACAACACTTGACCCGCAAAGCAACTATCGAGAAAGTTCGTATCTACGCATCTTTCAACAACTTGTGTGACCTCGTAAATCACACCGCTCAATATGGTTTCGATCCTGAGGTATCATCTGGTCGTGGTACTGGTAGTTACGGCAATGGTACATACGGTCGTACCGAGCCTCTCATGCGTTCGTATTCATTCGGTTTGCAAGTAACACTATAATTAATGTTTGAGAAACAGATTGAATATTAATTATTAATTATTAACTATTAACTAAATTGAATACAATTATGAAAAAGATAATTTTAAGTTTGATGGCTGGTATGGTTCTCTTTACAAGTTGCGACTTGTTGAACAATGATCCAGACGATTCTTTCACCAAAGGTAACTTCTTTACTAGCGAAACCAACGTAGAAATGTACACCAACTATTTCTACGCAGAGTGGTCTGGCTACGGAAACAGTGGTTCTTACGGTGATTTCTATTTCCCTACCTTGAACGACAACCAAGCAGTAAGTGGTCTATCTACTTGGAATCAAACCAGTGTGCCTGCTTCTGATGGAACATGGGAAGCTTGCTATGAAGAAATTCGTCGTGCTAACATTCTTCTTGAAGAAGTTGGTAATGTAGATATGGCTCCATCAAGTATGGCATATTATACTTCTTTAGGTCGTCTCTATCGTGGTTGGCAACATTTCTGCCTCGTGCGTAAGTTTGGTGACTGCTATTGGGTGGACAAAACTTTGGGCAAAGCTGACGAAGACATCCTCTATGGTCCACGTCACAATCGTAACATCGTAATGGACAACATCTTGGCAGACCTCAACTATGCAGTTGAGAATATGGGTACTAAGAATGCAGATTCTCGTACAGCTTATAACATACACGTAGCTAACGCTATAAAATCACATGTTTGCTTGTTCGAAGGCACCTATGCTAAGTATCACCTCAAAGACAATGCACGTGCAGAAAAATATTTGAAAGAGGCTATCACAGCTTCAGAGGCAATCATTAAATCAGGTCAATTTGCTCTGACACCTGGTGCAGAGGGTTACCGCGCTAACTACAACTCTATTGAACTCGCTGGTAATACAGAGATGATCATGTACAAGAGGTATGAACTCGGTATTTTGGGACACGCTACTCAGGACTACTGCTGTAGTACTACTCCTACCAATGGTATGAGCAAAGCTGCATTCAATGCATACTTGATGGCTGATGGTTCTCTTCCAACTGGTGATGACAAAGGCGAAATGATTAAAACTGCAGATGACACCTACATGAGTATCCAAAAACTTCTTGATGCTCGTGACCCACGCTTAGCTCACCATGTAGATGCAGATTTGCGTTTCGGTGGTTCTCCACGCATCCGTTATCAAGGAGAGCCTGGTCAAGAAGCTGCACTGCCTAACTTCTCAACAACTGGTTATGGTGTTTTGAAATTTGATGAATCTGGAACTCAAGCTACTCAACGCCAAAGTATCGGTACTAACCATACTGATGCTCCTATCTTCTGGTTGGCAGAAATCCTTCTTAATCATGCAGAAGCTTGCGCTGAGTTGAACAAAACAGCAGAGGCAAAAGAATCACTTAATAAACTTCGTGCACGTGTGGGCATGCCTGACTACAATGCACCATTAAATGACCCTGCAAACAATGCAGCAGAACTCAATGGTGGTACAGAAGTAAGTGACCTCGTATGGGAAGTTCGTCGTGAACGTCGCGTAGAGATGATGTACGACAAGAATGATCGTTATTGGTCACTCATCCGTTGGCGCGAATTGGAGCGTCTTGACACTCGCAAATATGAAGACCAAACACTTGGTGCATGGGTGGATAGCAACTTCCCATACGATGCAGAAAGTGTTACTTTGAATAAAGATGGTTATATCAGTTGCAAGATCAAAACAGAGCGTATCTTCGACAACAAGTATTACCTTGCTCCTATTCCATCAGATCAACAATTCCCAGAATCACAAATTGGTCAAAACCCAGGTTGGTAATACGATGAATTAGTCGGACAAGTTCGACTCGTCTGACTTGTCCGACAATCATAAAGCGGAGGGCTGCCCAGTAGGCAGCCCTCTTTTTGTGTAAGGGATTCTACATAGAAGTGAAGGGAATAGTGCGTGTATTGTGCGTCTATTGTGCGTGAATAGTGCGTAACGAACAGGTAATTTAGAGCAAGAAAAAAGCTACCCCATTAGGAGTAGCTTTTGATATTTGTGAGTAAAAATAGATTACTTGCTCAAAGCAAGTGCTACGTTTACGGCACATGCAACTGTGCAACCTACCATTGGATTATTACCAATACCGAGGAAGCCCATCATCTCAACGTGTGCAGGAACGGAAGAAGAACCAGCAAATTGAGCGTCAGAGTGCATACGACCCAATGTATCGGTCATACCATAAGAAGCAGGACCTGCAGCCATGTTATCTGGGTGCAAGGTACGGCCTGTACCACCACCAGATGCTACAGAGAAGTATGGTTTGCCCTTCAATACGCGCTCTTTCTTATAAGTACCAGCAACTGGGTGTTGGAAACGAGTTGGGTTGGTAGAGTTACCTGTGATAGAAACATCTACGTTCTCGTGCCACATGATAGCCACACCTTCGCGTACATCGTCAGCA
>JAGBCD010000033.1 GCA_017938155.1 Paludibacteraceae bacterium
AAACTGCTTGGGCACTCGTAGGTGGTATTCTTGCGGTGCTCGTGTCCGTAGTGTCGGGCTATTTCATCTTCCGCAACCATATTCCTGAGCCAGCCAAAGTGTCGGGTATGATGACAGGTATCTATACGGGTGGTACAATGAACTTCAATGCCCTGGGTGCATCGCTCGGCGTGGACAAGTCCGTTATGGCTATAGTGCTTGCCTTTGAGATGGTAATCACTACACCTTATATATTCTTCCTACTCGGTGGTGGCTACAAGATCTTCCGCAAAATCCTGCCTTTCAAGGATATAACCCACAAGGGTCGTACCGATGAGGAGAATGTAGAGACTGCTGATGTGGAGAACTACCACGGCATGCTTGATAAGAAAAACTTCTGGGGCATGCTCAAAGGTCTGGGTTTGAGCGTTGTTTTCCTGGCTATTGGTGCAGGTCTGGCATTGCTCATCACAGGCACACTCAACGAACTTGTAGTTATCCTCACTATCACCACGTTGGCGATTATCGCCTCTTTCTTTAAGAAGGTGCGCGAGTTGCCTAAGACCTTCGAACTGGGAATGTTCTTCATTTTGGTTTTCAGCGTGATAGTAGCGTCTATGTTCGACATCAATAGTGTAAATGGTGGTTCGCTCTATATCGGTGGCTTCGTACTGTGGATTATGTTCATGTCTATGGCACTGCACTTGATTTTCTGCCGAATTGCTAAAGTCAGTGGCGACCTTTTCTGCGTGAGCCAAGTAGGATTGCTCTGCTCACCTCCATTCGTACCTCCTATTGTAGGCGCAATGAAGAATAAGAAAGTCCTTATTTCGGGTATTGTAGTCGGATTGGTCGGCTATGCCGCTGGTACCTATCTCGGTGCTCTCTTAGCATGGGTTTTGGGCGGAATTTAGAATTATGAATTATGAATTTAGAATTATGAAAAAGTATATTTTACTAATACTAACGGTTGTACTAACTTTACCTATTCAAGCAGCCAAGAAGGAGAAAGTCCAACAAGTGGACTCGCTCGGTCGTAAGATTAAGACAGGTTGGAACTTCGGTGCACTGCCATCTGTAGCGTTTGATGCGGACCTTGGTTTTCAAGGTGGTGCGTTGGCTAACATCTACTACTATGGCGATGGTTCGCAGTACCCAGAGTATATCCATTCCCTCTATGCAGAGGCTGCTTATACCACCAAGAACTATGGTATCTTCCGTGTGAACTACGATAGCAAGTACCTCATTCCTAATCACCGACTGACCCTGGATGCCACCTATCAACCTGACGCTATGTGCGATTTCTATGGCTTTAATGGCTATCAGTCGGTTTATAACCAAGACTTCCACAAGTGGAAGAAAGACCCTGCTAAGATGGGTGTGCTGGAGGACTACCAATCGCGCGCGTTCTATAAATATAAACGCGACCTCTTCCGCTTTGCTGCCGACATTGAGGGTACAATTTGGAAGAACATCAAGTGGAATGCAGGTCTTGGTGTACTCGGCTACATGATAGACGAGTGCGATATTGACATGCTCAACGGCAAGAATAATGTATATAACCCCGACCAAAATCGCTACGAGCAAAAAGCAATGGATAAGAACGTGGAGGGCATGTATGAGAAGTATGTTAAGTGGGGTATTATTGATAAGAACGAGGCACTTGGCGGTTGGCACCCATACTTGCGTTTGGGTTTGACTTACGACAGCCGTGACCAACGTACTTGCCCAACCAAAGGTATCTATGCCGACGCGTTCTTCACCTACACGGCAGCCTTCAATGCTAAGTACGGTCAGCAAGCTGCTGCGGGTTACAACCACTTGCAATTCAACTTCAACTTCCGCCACTATGTGCCTATCTATCGCGACCGTGTTACCTTCGCGTATCGTATTGGTACACAGAATAATATCGCAGGTAAGTCGCCATTCTATATGAACACCTACCTCAACACCTTGTTTATCCAACGTGTGATGTACGAGGGATTGGGTGGTGCGAACTCGCTGCGCGGTATCATGCGTAACCGTATTCTTGCCAATGGCTTCGCGTATGCCAATGTAGAGCTCCGTTGCAAGGTGGTTACATTCGACATCGGTCGCCAACATTTCTATATCGGCTTAGCACCATTCTTCGATTTGGGTATCATCACTCAGCCATACGAGTTGGATGAAAAGGGTATTGAGGCTGCTTATGCAAAAGATTTCTTGGAGGCGACATTATCCACTCCGTCGGAGGATCGTCCCGTTCCTCCTCTACCATTGGGCGACTACTTCGCTTTGGATAAGGACGGCAACTTCGACCATTCTCGCGTCTATATGCCTCACATGGCAGCAGGTTTGGGCTTGAAGGCAGCGATGAACGAGAACTTTGTCCTTTCTGTGGATTGGGCGATGGCATTCGACAAACAGGATAATGCTAAGTGGGCTAACTTCTATATTAAGATGGGTTACCTCTTCTAATCACTTATAGAAGTCGCCCTGTATGAAATACCAATTGGGTAATATTCAATTAGATACACATCTCCATTGCGTAAAGCGCGGTGGAGATGTGGTGCATCTTACCCAACTGGAGTATGCGCTATTGGAATATCTTTTTCAGCACGCAGATACCGTCTGCAAGCGCGATGAGATAGTAGATAATGTATGGGGACAACGTTTTCAGTATGATACAGGCACTATTGATGTGCACCTCCATTCCTTGCGACGTAAATTGGGCTTTGCACGCCATACGCCTATTGAATCCATCCGTGGTGTAGGAATCATTTTGCATACTGCTGCACCCAAACAATCGCATACGCTGAATATACAAGACTTTGCTATTCAGTGGATTCGCGAGCATGAAGCGGACTTTACTGCCAAGCAACTCACTCCGCGTTTGCACCTTGATCCTTTTGTGAGTGAGATAACTATCTCCCCAGAGGACTTGCGCACCATGTTGGACGGAATATTGAAAGTCCTTTTGCCCGTTTCCAAACCGGGCATTATCCGCATCAAGTCGCACCTTGGCTGTAATCACTTCTCCCTCTCCCTCGACATCAACGGCACAATCAACGAACTGCGCATTCCGTTAGTATAATTATTTTAACCAATCTGATTTGCTACCGAATAAATTTGATAGTTGCAAGTGGCAAAAAAGGATTAAAAAAATAATTAATAATTATTTATTTGCACATATCGCAAATATTTAGTACCTTTGTCCGCTAATTTGGCAAAGTAGGAAATAATTAACACAATATATTAACTTAAAAAATCTAAAAAACAATGAAACCAACTCACATTGAGCATCTTGGAATCGCTGTAACAAGTTTGGAAGAGGCTATGCCATTCTTCGAGTTCTTAACTGGTGGTAAATGCTACTCTATCGAAGAGGTAGCTGACCAAAAAGTAAAAACTGCCTTCTTCAAGGTAGGTGAAGTAAAAATTGAGCTTCTTGAGGCTACAAGCCCAGAGTCTTCTATCGCAAAATTCATCGAGAAGAACGGTGGTCGCGGTGGTATTCACCACGTTGCATTCAACGTTGATAGCGTAGAAGAGGCATTGGCTGAGGCAGAGGCAGCAGGCATCCAACTCATCGACAAGGCTCCACGCAAAGGCGCAGAGAACCTCATGATCGCATTCTTGCACCCAAAATCAACTAAGGGTATTTTGACTGAGCTCTGCGAGCAACCTAAGTAATTTGTATAATCTTTAACGGCGAATTGAACGAATTATACGAATTTTCATCGCTGGCATTAGCGTAATTAGCCGTTAGATAATTAGAACGGCGAATTGAACGAATAATTCTAGCAATTAGTTAAATTAGCGTAATTAGCCGTTGAAAGAATATCAAGGAGAAAACATACAATATAATTCAAGTTATAAAATGGATACAACAAAATTGCAAAAACTGATTGACAACCGCGTGAAGGTAGCAGCCGGTGGCGGTGAAGCAGCAGTAGAAAAACATCACGCAAAGGGCAGCTATACTGCTCGCGAGCGTATCAACATGCTCCTCGATGAGGGCTCATTCGAGGAAGTAAACATGTTCCTCACACACCGTTGCCACGACTTCGGTATGGAGAAAAAAGTGTTCTTGGGTGACGGTGTGGCAGTAGGTAGTGGTACTATCGATGGTCGCCTCGTATTCGTATTCGCACAAGACGCTACCGTGATCGGTGGCTCACTCAGCGAGACCATGGCGCTCAAGATTTGCAACGTAATGGATCAAGCCGTTAAACTCGGTGCTCCTATTATCGGTCTTAACGATTCAGGTGGTGCTCGTATTCAAGAAGGTGCTTGCGCACTCGCAGGCTACGCTGAGATCTTCGAGCGTAACATCTTGGCTTCTGGTGTAGTGCCACAAATCTCTGTAATCTTTGGCCCTTGCGCTGGTGGTGCTGTTTATAGCCCAGCATTGACTGACTTCATCATGATGACCGAGCAAAACTCATACATGTTCATCACTGGTCCAAAGGTAGTGAAGAGCGTGACTGGTGAGGATGTAACCGTAGAGCAATTGGGTGGTGCTAAGGTGCACGCAACCAAGTCTGGTGTTACTCACTTCGTAGCAGCTACTGAGGAAGAGGCATTGCAAGAAGTTCGTCGTCTCGTTAGCTTTATCCCACAAAACAATATGGAGGAGGCTCCACTCATGAACTGCACCGATGATCCAATGCGTGTAGAGGAGAGTTTGAACGAGATCGTTCCAGATGATCCTAACAAACCATACAATATGAAGGACATCATCTACACTATCGTAGATAATGGCGACTTCATGGAGGTTCAAAAAGACTACGCTAAGAACATTATCTGCGGTTTCGCACGTTTCAACGGTCGTTCTACTGGTATCATCGCTAACCAACCAAGCTGGTTGGCAGGTGTGTTGGACTGCGACGCAAGTCGTAAAGCAGCTCGATTCGTTCGTTTCTGCGACGCATTTAATATCCAAATCCTTACCCTCGTGGACGTTCCTGGCTTCCTCTGCGGTACAGGTCAAGAGTACGCTGGTATCATCGACCACGGAGCAAAACTCATGTTCGCATTCGGCGAGGCAACTGTGCCTAAGGTGACTGTGACTATCCGTAAGTCTTACGGTGGTAGCCATATCGTGATGAGCTGTAAGCAATTGCGCGGTGACGTATGCTACGCATGGCCAAACGCTGAAATCGCTGTGATGGGTGCAAGTGGCGCAGTAGGTGTGCTCCAAGCAAAAGCTATCAAAGCTATCGAAGATCCAGAAGAAAGAAAGAAATTTATTGCTGAGAAGGAGGCTGAGTACAAAGACTTGTTCGCAAGCCCATATCAAGCAGCTAACCGCGGCTATATCGATGACATCATCGAGCCACGCAACACTCGTAAGCGTATCGTTCGCGCATTCGAGAACTTGCAAACCAAGCGCTTGACCAACCCTCTCAAGAAACACTCTAATATCCCATTGTAATTATGATGTTACTTGAAGTTACTGCCCAAACAGGCATTACCGCCCAGACTTGGTTTATCACAGGTCTTGGCTTTGGTATGGTGGTACTTCTGCTGTTTGTCTTCGTGTATATCATGAAGTTGATGGGTTGGATTATGCAACCCCGCGTGAAAGCGAAGAAAGTAGAAGAAACAGCAAAAGAGACTGTTACCTATACCAAGAGTAAAATCGACGATTCTATCACGCTGACAGCTGATAGTACCGCTGCTATTGCACTTGCGTTACACCTATATTATAATGGTGTGCACGACGAGGAAGATACCAAAATTACTATTCAACCACACCGTACTCAATGGAATAACAAGATGTACGGCATGAACAATTTACATCGTTAAGACAATGAAGAAAAAATTTAGTTTTACCATTGGCGGACAAAAATATGATACCACCGTCAAAGAGATAGAAACCAATGTAGCAGAAGTAATTGTAAATGGTACTTCTTTTATCGTTGAGTTCCAAAAGAAAGAGTCTAAAAAAGTAACTGCTGCTCGCGTAGCTGCTCCTGCTGCTTCTGTGGCTGCTCCTGCACAACCTGCTGGTTCTGCTACTGTTAAGAGTCCATTGCCAGGTAGCATCGTGAAAGTGATGGTTAAGCCAGGCGATAGCGTGAAGAAAGGCGACACCCTCCTCACCATGGAGTCTATGAAGATGGAGAATATCGTAGCAAGCGAATACACTGGTACAGTGAAGAACGTACTCGTTCAACCAGGTCAAAACGTAATGCAAGACGACAAGTTGGTTGAGATCGAGACCGTAGCTGTGGCTGCTGCTCCTGCTGCTCCAAAGCCAGCACCAGTGGCTCCTAAGGCTGCTCCTGCTCCACAACCAGCACCAGCTCCAGCACCTGCTGCTGCACCTGTAGGTGGCAACAAAGTGAATAGCCCATTGCCAGGTTCTGTAATCTCTGTGGCTGTAAAAGAAGGTCAAGCTGTGAAGAAAGGTGATACCCTCCTCGTGCTCGAGAGTATGAAGATGGAGAACCCAATCATGGCTGACTGCGACGGTACTGTTACCAAGATTGCTGTGGCTCCAGGTCAAAGCGTAATGCAAGATGACTTGCTCGTTGTTATCGCATAATTTTATACCTTTAAAACTTTTAAAACCCTTAAAACTTTTAAACTTTTAAGATTATGTGGAATGACGTTTTAACCTTCTTCCAAGGGATGGGATTTATGAATATCGACTGGCGTCAAGGTCTGATGCTATTGATTTCGTTCTTCCTACTTTTCTTGGCTATTAAGAAGCAATACGAGCCACTGCTCCTATTGCCTATCGCCTTTGGTATGTTGCTTACCAACTTGCCAGGCGCGGAAATGTATCACCCAGAATTGTGGACAAACTTCCTTGATGTTAACCACGAGGGCTATCACAGCTATGGTTACATCATGAAGAATGCGGGTCTCTTGGACGTGCTCTATATCGGTGTAAAAGCGG
Source organism: Paludibacteraceae bacterium (assembly GCA_017938155.1). Classification (GTDB taxonomy): domain Bacteria; phylum Bacteroidota; class Bacteroidia; order Bacteroidales; family Paludibacteraceae; genus Colicola. The sequence goes on from JAGBCD010000033.1 coordinate 6,869, forward strand.
GTGTTTATCCTTGCTTGATCTTCATCGGTGTAGGTGCGATGACTGACTTTGGTCCGCTGATTGCTAACCCTAAATCATTGATTTTGGGTGCTGCAGCGCAAGTGGGTATCTTTATTACTTTCCTTTGTGCAAGTGCATTCTTTACTCCAGCAGAGGCAGGTTCTATCGGTATCATCGGTGGTGCGGATGGTCCTACTTCTATCTTCTTGACATCTAAGTTGGCTCCTCACTTGCTCGGCCCTATCGCTATTGCGGCTTATTCCTACATGGCATTGGTGCCAGTGATTCAACCACCAATCATGCGTGCGTTGACTACTCCAGCGGAGCGCAAGATTAAGATGAAACAACTCCGTTCTGTGAGCAAGGTAGAGAAGATTGTCTTCCCTATCATTATCACTGCTATCATCGCATTGGTATTGCCTGATGCAGCTCCATTGATTGGCTGCTTGATGTTGGGTAACTTGATGAAAGAGTCGGGCGTAGTTGATCGCTTGAGCAAGGTGGCTCAAAATGAATTGATGAATATCGTGGTTATCTTCCTTGGTCTTTCTGTAGGAGCTACTGCTACAGGTGCTACCTTCCTCAACGTGAAGACTATCTTGATTCTCTGTATGGGTATCGTGGCCTTCGGTATGGGTACTGCTGGTGGTGTGCTTCTCGCTAAGTTCATGAACCTCTTCTCCAAAGAGAAGATCAATCCGCTGATTGGTTCTGCTGGTGTATCAGCTGTGCCAATGGCTGCTCGCGTGAGCCAAGCAGAAGGTCAAAAAGCAGACCCAAGCAACTTCCTCCTCATGCACGCTATGGGTCCAAACGTAGCAGGTGTGATTGGTTCGGCAGTGGCTGCGGGTATACTTCTCACCATGTTAGGATAACATATTTAATACAAAATAAAAGGCTACTTCATTGCAAAGTAGCCTTTTATTTTTTTATTTATGATGATATATAAAATATTCACTTTTATCTATTCCATGGATACACTATTTTATCAAATTCTCAATTATTCCAGGTAATTCTCTATTTTGGAATATGCCGCTAAACTTTTCAGCACCAGCACCATACGCAAACACAGGTACTACAGTTCCTGTATGTCCCTTCGTACTGAAGTTCAGTTGCAAACCATCTGGTTGGTTTATTGCATGACTCTTGTAGGTTACACCAGTACCACCCGTCTCATGATCGGCTGTCACCACAAGTAACGTATTAGGGTGCTTATTTACATACGCAATCAATGTTTTCAGCGTCTGATCAAATTCTTTCATCTCTTCAATCATACCTTCCGAATCATTATTGTGGCCATATCCATCAATAATAGCACTCTCTATCATCAAGAAGAAACCATTGGGTGCATCTTTATCCAACACACTTAATGCTTTCTCGCATGCTTTATGGAGGTATTCAGTAGGTTCTGAAAAACGAGTGGAGTCCATATTTCCATCTGATGCAGCCAATTTTGCTGCCAAACAAACTTCTGCTCCATCCGCAGCACTAGCCACGGTATTACGTGATTTGTTACGACGGTGTACGTCACCCATATCCAATATACCAACAAACTTTTTTGATTCTGTATTTAAAACAGATTTCCAATCCAAATACACATCATATCCTTTTTCAATTAATACGGCAGTCATATCTACCGAATCAGGACGATTGATAAAAGCACTTAGTCCTGCTCCTATAGCCACATCCACACCGCTTTCAGTAAACTGCTCGGCTATCTTATAACTCTCTTTACGCGAAGTTACACCTGCATAAAATGCACCAGGTGTGGCTTCTGTCAAGGTCGTATTGACGACGATACCCGTCTTTTTGCCCATCTTTTGTGCTTTTTTCAAAATACTTTCTAACTGCACACTATCTGGTCCTACACCTAAAAAACCATTGCACGTACGCGTACCCGTAGCAAGCGCCGTACCACCAGCAGGCGAGTCGGTCACATAATTATTGGCAGAACACGTCTCGTTCAAACCTATGACAGGAGCCATTTCAAAGCCAGTCTCTCCATCTTCGGATAATAACAATGATGATACAGCTCCAAAACCCATACCATCTCCTATAAGATAAATCACATTTTTAGGTTTTTGTTCTGCACAACCTACCAGTAATACAAACGCTAAAAGAGCGAGTAAAGTAATCTTAACAGTTTTCATATAGTCACAAAATTATATTACATTGAATTTATCGCAAAGGTACAAAAAAAATATATTAGGACAAAATGTATTGAAGATATTTGGACATCTTTGAAGAAATATTACCTTGATATTTTTATCAATAAATCGGAACCAATTCGCGCTTTACTTGCTCTTTTTGATTGAAATTACCAAATGGTATCACACCTACAGTTTGAATGTTCGTAACAAACTGAGTGGCTTTTACAGCACAAGGTAGTTGCTGACCTTTTCTATCTTCGAGTAACGCAGTTGCTTCAAGATTTTTTTCTATCGGCACATTGATACCATCATACATTTTATATATGGTTGCTAATTTGATATGCATTTTTCCTCGCTTAAGTCTAAATTTATCTAAGGATTCATTACTCATATTGAGTAGATTTAACCAATCCAATTCTGTTCCACGCAAACGATGGCTAAACGGCAATACCAATTGGATATTTAAATCCATTGTATAGGAACGTAACGTGTAATCATAAGAATCAATTATCAAGTTTTCCACAATGTGCGCTTTTAGTATCCCTATGAAATTATGTTGACGCTGATATGTCAAAACAAAATTAGTATCACCTTCCGTACCTAATGTCCATTTTCTAAGTTCATTGCTCGTGTCCAACAAACGATCTTTTTGCAAACGCATTTCCCACAAAGCACGATGCACTAATGTTCCGCTATCTATCGCAGCTGCCATATTGCGAAATTTAGGGTCCTTCTCTTTATTTAGTAACGTATCTATTTTTTCACGAACCATAGCATCGCAATATCTCTTACAATATTCTCCCCTAAATTGCACATATCGTTCCTTAGATAATTTATCTCCCCATTCTACAACATTAGCAATCATTTGTTCCATTCCCCATGGTAGGTCTTTTGCATCCATCTTGACATCACTTACCACACGGTATGCAATAGGAAAAATAGGTTCAGTAGCCTCAATTCGTTCATAAACATCATGCAACAACTTCGCCATTCGTTTGCGTTTGGACATCTTGGTTTTTGGAGCTTGAACGACCATTTCTTCCAATGCTATGGGTTGTTCACGCAAACAAATCGTATGTACGTCTTTCTCTTGAGCTTGCAAAGTAGATAATTTGACAAAGGTTTTCTCGTATCCCACATAGGAAATAACCACCATTGAAGTATCATTTATGTTTGTTGTCAACGTAAAATATCCTTCAGCATTGGTAGCCGTCCCTATCATTGGATCTTGCATTACATAGACTGTCGCATACAAGATAGGATCTCCTTTCTTATCTATGACACGCCCTACATATTCCACAGAATATCCATAAACACAATAGAGTATAAGCAATATAGATAGCATCCACCTGCACATAGTTATTTATCTTTTTTTTGCGCCCAATGAGCAGGAATGAGTCGATAGGCATATTTATCACGTAAATTTTCCGCATTAGGGCAGTCGCATCTATGGATGCGAATACCTTTTGTAATGCTGATAAAACCAAAAATCGGTTCTCCTGGTTGCGGGTTACAACATTTTGCCAAATTAAGATCCAAACGATTGACATTGATATCAACTTCCAATTCCATTGCAGAATGGGTGGACGTTTCATTCGTGCGAACAAACTCTTCTCTGGTTTCATGATGAATAGGGGTATTCATATCCACGTATATTTCCTTCAGTCGCAAAACATCTTCCCTTCCCAAAGCAACTGATTGATATAAATCACTTACAGCTTTATACCCCAAGCGCAATGCCAATTTTGAGATAATGCCCTCACTATAGTCTAATTTCCAATTTTTGAAACGACGCTCAATCATCTCCCTACCCTCTGTTGCATTTTTATATTCTACTTCTTTTAATGATTGGCGAATTTTATTTTTTGCTCTATTTGACACCACAATATTGAGCCAATCAGACGAAGGTTTTTGACTTGGATGTGTCATTACTTCTATCTGATCCCCGTTTTGCAATTTATGGCGTATTGATACATTTTGTTTTAAAATACGTCCACCCACACAATGGCTACCGACTTCCGAATGCACGGAATAGGCAAAATCCAATACGGTAGCTCCATAGGGCAATCGTTTCAAATCGCCTGTTGGGGTGAAAACGTACACATATTGTTTCTCCTTTGAGAAGATATTCCCATCAACCCCTTTATAAGCCCAGTGAGCTGCCACTCCTTTTTCGGCTATTGCATCCATACGTTCAGTCCTTATCTGTATCTCTACCCATTTCTTGTTTGGACCTAAAACGGTAGTATGTAAACTTTCATATCCATTACTTTTGGGCACACTTAACCAATCACGCAAACGCTTAGGATTGGGTTGATACATATCGGTGATTATGGAATATACTTGCCAACAATCCTGTTTTTCACGCTCTAACTCAGAATCTAATATGATACGTATAGCAAACAAGTCGTATATTCGATCCACATCACATCGTTGTGCCTGCATTTTATGGTAGATGCTATGGATTGATTTAGGGCGCCCCTTTATGGTAAATTGGAAACCAGCATTTGATAATTTCTCTTGTAATGGACGTATAAATTCTTGTATATATGCATCACGCTCGGATTTCTTTTCGTTCAATGCATGAGCTATGTACTTATATGTTGTATAGTCCAAGAACTTCAAAGACAGGTCTTCCATTTCGGTTTTTATTTGATATAGTCCCAATCTATGTGCCAAAGGCGCATGAAGCGTTTTGGTTTCTTGCGCGATATGTCTTTTTTTAGAACTATCACCCTCTTTGTCCAAGGTTCTAAGTAATTCTAATCTTTGCAATAAAATCTGATATAATACTTGATTACTATCATCCATAATTAACGTTCGTTTATAAAAAAATTATACCATTCATATTTTCAGCAAAATTACAAAAAAATTTGCACATATAAAAAAATAACAGTAACTTTGCAGCGATAAGAGGTGTATTGTGTTTGCACTTCTAATTTTATATCTTGAAAATAAATAACAAAAAACATACCAACTAAAATGAAAACATCTAAAATCATCTTTCAGACATTGCTCATTGCAGCTGCTGTAGTTTTGGCGTACTTCTGCATAGACAGCGTTGTTACTCCTATTAAATTTGAAGAGACTCGTGCATTGCGCGAAGAGTTAGTAAAGAAAAATTTGATTAATATTCGTGCCGCTCAAGTGGAATTCAAATTAGAAAAAGGTTACTTTACTGCAGATTTTGACTCTTTGATTCTCTTCTTACAAACAGCACCTAAGAAGGAAGTTCTCAAAGAAGGTCGTTTGACTGATAAACAATTAGAAAATGGCCTTACAGAAGCTAAGGCTGCTAAGATTTTGGAACACGCTAAAATCAAAGCTAAAGCAAAAGCAAAACAACCATTTGCAAATGATGATGAATTGTATGCATATGTATGGGAGAATGACCGCGAGGTAAAAGCAAATGGACTTGAAGGATTCCGTCGTGATACCATATACAAAAACATGATTGAAACCCTATACAAAGGTGAATACAATAGTGACAACATCAATACCATTACATATATTCCTTTCACAGATAACAAACGTTTTGAGTTGGAAGTAAATAACGGATATAAAACAAGTCAAGGTATTCCTGTACCATTGTTTGAAGTACGTGCACCATTTGATTCATACTTAGCAGATTTGGATAAGCAAGAACTTGCTAACCTTATTGACAAAGAGCAAAAAATGGAGCACTATACTGGTATGAAAGTGGGAGATATCAATGCTCCTAATAACAATGCAGGAAACTGGGAATAATAATATCACATGTTATGCATATAAAAAGATTGTCATAACAAAGTGATATCAGAATAATCAATCCATTAGGGGTTTCCTTTGTCAAAGGAGACCCCTAATTTTTAGAATATACTATGCGAATCATATCCGGAATATATAAAGGCAGAAGGATCACTCCTCCCAAAAACATTTCAGCACGCCCTACCACAGATTTTGCAAAAGAAAGTTTGTTCAATCTCTTGAACAACCGGATGGATTTTGAGGGTATTGACATGTTGGATCTTTTTGCAGGAACAGGAAGTATTGGGTTAGAGTTTATCAGCAGAGGAGCTCGAGATGTAATATCAGTAGAGATGGCACATACCCAACAAAATTTTATCATACAAACATGCAAAATGCTCAAAATTAGGAACCTAAAACTAATTAGAGGAGATGTGTTTAAGTTTATCAATAGTTGCAAAATACAATTTGATTTTATTTATGCAGATCCTCCTTACGATTTACCACAATTACCCAAACTACCAGATTTGATTTTTAAGGATGTAGCAGATTCATCTATCAACATTTTGAATGCGGAAAATATCAATACTAATAATTCCTATGGGAGCACTCTACTAAAACCAAATGGAATATTTGTATTGGAACATTCCAAAAACAATGATTTTTCGAATCATCCTCATTTTGTTGAAACACGAAAATATGGCAACGTGCATTTTACATTCTTTGAATAGTACAAGATTATATCCATACAAACAAAAAAGGTGTTAAGTATTCTTAACACCTTTTTTAAAATCATGATTATTATCCATCAATCATACAATATACACTTCAAGCAGGCGCACATTCGAATGATTAGCAGATAACACAATATCATTTAATGAAGCAGGAATAAGTACCGAATCACCTTTTGCAAGTGTAACTTTACCCATCTCACCCAATACTTCAGTTGCTTCGTTGGAAGCGATCTCACATGTGCCTTCTAAACAAATATAAACAACAAAACTATCTAATCTAGCGTAATCACGCTCAATAGTTTTATCTAAGCATAACACATTTGCACAGAAATGCTCATCTTGCACCAATACATTTGCGTTATTTATTTGTGCTTCATATGTCACCAATGGATCGTCCGTTCTGGTATAATCTATTACATCAAGTGCTTGCTCTATGTGCAGATCTCTAAGTTGTCCATTCTTATCTACCCTATTGTAATCATACAATCGATAGGTAATGTCACTATTCTCTTGAACTTCGACAACTTGAATATTACTTGATAACGCATGTACTCTACCCGCTGGTAGATAAATCACATCACCACGTTTAACAGAGCACTCATTAAGCAAATCAAATATAGTATCTTCTTGCAAAGCTTGCAATACTTGATGAGCATCTACATCCTGATTGAATCCGCTGACAATGGAACTATTTTCTTGAGCATTGGATACATACCACATCTTGGTTTTTCCCATCTGTTCCCACTCTGCAGCAGCCATATCATCAGGATGTACCTGTACGCTCAACGAATCGTGCACATCTATGATTTTGAATAGCAATGGAAAATAATTTCCATACATTTGATAGATGTTTTCCCCTACCAATTCATCCATATAAGTCTCAAGCAAATCGGATAATGAATTTCCCTCTAAATAACCATTATTCACGATGGAATCATCATCACCAAGGGATGCAATCGTCCAAAATTCAGTTCCCCAAAGTTTATCTTTCTTAATGCTATGAAATTTTAATGGATAAAGCATTGATTCTATTTATTATTCTGCAATGTTACGAAGTTTTTTCTCCCATTCCCAAGCACTCTTCAATACATCTGCAAGAGGAGTATCTGCTTTCCAATTAAGTTTTGCATTTGCTTTGGTAGCATCTGCCCATACTTGTTCAATATCACCTTCTCTACGTCCAACTACCACATAAGGCAAATTGACACCCGTCACCTCTTTAAACGTATTGACAATCTCAAATACACTAACGCCGTGACCAGTTCCTAAATTATAGACCTCTACTTGCTCGTCGCATTCGCCATGCAACATGCGTTGCAATGCCTTAACATGTGCCTTTGCTAAGTCAACAACGTAGATATAATCTCTTATACACGAACCATCAGGTGTATTATAGTCGTCCCCAAATATTTTCAATTCATTTCTCACGCCTGCAGCTGTTTGTGTAACATAAGGCAACAAATTGTTAGGGATACCATTAGGCAATTCACCTATCAACGCCGTTGGATGAGCACCTATGGGATTGAAGTAACGAAGTAAAACTACATTCAAAGACTTATTGGCATGTGCTGTGTCACGCAAAATTTGTTCATTCACTTGCTTGGTGTTACCGTAGGGTGAAAGTGCTTTTTGTATTGGTGCATTCTCATCCACAGGAAGGTGTTTCTCGTCAGGCTGTCCATAGACGGTACATGAACTTGAGAAAACAATATTATGCACTCCGTGTGCATTCATCAATTCAAGTAGAACGACCAATGAACCAATGTTATTTCTATAATACAATAGAGGTTTTTCTACAGATTCTCCAACAGCTTTGCTTGCAGCAAAATGTATGACCGCATCAATATCTGGGTAGGAGTTGAATAAGCGTTCCATTCCCACATAATCATTGCAATCAAGGTTCTCAAAGCATGGTTTGGTATTCGTAATTGCTTCTATACCTTCCAACACTTCGATTGTAGAATTGCTTAGATTATCCACTATAACCACATTATGACCCTGTTGCATCAGTTCAACAACTGTATGTGAACCAATGTAACCTAAACCACCTGTGACTAAAATGCGACTCATACTTTAAAACAATTTCTCAGGATATACTCCTTTTTTGATCAAATCGTTCAATTTCATCACAACTTGTGGTCTATCTTCAGCATATGTAACACCGAACCACTTTGCTGGAGTGTCCAACACTTTGCATGTTGCTTTGCCTGCTACAATCATATCGTTAACCAATGTAGGGATATAGAATTCTTTTTTCAACTCTTGCCCATAATTGGTCAAAAATTCCTTGAACGCCTCTTGTGCATACTCAAAATATTCAGGAGTAAAACCCCACATATTCATTGACACAGGAGTATTAGGAGCTATTATCGTATCTACTCCATCCTCTGTGTAAACAACATTCGCACCTATTTGCTCAATATGTGTACGTTCAACTACATCTGTCAAATAACCTTTGTCATCTGTTGAGCATACGCCACGACTTACGCTACCATTCTCGCTGAGAGTATTTGCTACATGGTATCCTACCATACAATACTCGCCTTGCTTATCTTGCGCTTGAATAAGAAAATCAGCCAAGACTTGGAAAGATTCTTTTCCGTAGAAATCATCCGCATTGATAACAGCAAATGGCTCGTGGATCAAATCCTTACCCATCAATACTGCGTGATTGGTACCCCATGGTTTGGTACGTTCTGGATTGTAAGTATAACCTTCTGGTACTTTGTCCAATGATTGGAAACAAATTTCGCATGGTACTTTATCTTCGTATTTGCTCAATACAACATTACGAAAATCTTGTTCAAAGTCCTTACGAATAACAAAAACAATCTTACCAAAACCAGCGCGTAAAGCATCAAACACGCTATAATCCATGATTGTTTCTCCATTAGGTCCAAGACCATCTATTTGCTTTAATCCTCCGTAACGGCTTCCCATTCCAGCAGCCAAAATAAAAAGAGTAGGTTTCATATCTTTTATGTATTTAATTATTTTTCTTAACTATCTAATGTATGTGATTTATTCTTTTTTCTTTCCCTCATATGGTCTATAATTTCTTCATATTTGGGTTTATGTACTAACCACGTTCCATATACTTCCGAACAATTTCCTGCAGTCATGAAAGCTTGGATGTTGTTCTCATTTATATATTTCATCAATGCAGCAAACTCATCCATGGTTAGGAGTGTCTGAATCTCGTATTGCTCAACACCTGTATATCCGCCTTTTACTTGATATAGCGTACATCCTCTTACGAGCTTTTCTATAACAAATTTTCTAATTTTCTCATATTCAGGTGAGATAATACACACTCTCTTTTTCTTGTTCATAGACATGGTAAAATAATCAATTACCAATCCATTGATCCAAGTACCAATAAGGCCAATTACGACCATTCTAAAGTCATTAATCAAAAAGGCAGAACAACATATCAATGCTCCTCCAATAGAGACTGACATACCAATGTCAAAATGCAGGTACTTATTGATAATTTTTGCTAAAATATCCAAACCACCCGTAGAAGCATTGATTCTAAATTCAAAGGCTTGACATGCGCTTAGCAAAAAGACAAAACAAACCAAATCAAACCAAACGTCACCCATTCCTAATCCTGCTGACATTACAGACTCTTTGACTTGTTCCAAAACCTCGCCTGCTCTACTCAGTAAATAGGGATTACCATTGGCATCCATCACTGTTTGCCCAGCTTGTAATTGTGCCAAAATTTCTGGCGATTCAATAACCTTATGAGTAAAATTTGTGTATGGATAAATCCTATCCCATAATTGAGTCATCGGACCAAGTATCATAGCTGTGTATACTGTCTTGGCTCCAAATTCATTACCAATAAGTAAAAATGCCAACAATAGCAAAAACGCATTGATTCCCATCACCCAATATGAGAACGTGTCTGGTGTTCCTCCTAAAACCGTGTTAATAACAATACTCAATCCTGAAATTGTACCAACGATTAGATGACTTGGCATCAAGAAATAATATACAGCCGCAGCCCCGAAAAGCATTCCAACTGTCATTAAGACCAACTCCCACCAAAACTTCTTCGTCTTCATTGCCTCAAAAAAAGCAACTAACAAAGTTTTCCAATACGATATGGTTAGATATTCTTTTAGATGTGAACTCATGGTATAGATATTATTTAGTGTTCACTTTGTGTTTATAGATTAGCCATTTTAATAGCTGTTATAGCCCCTTCAACACCCTTATTTCCTAATTTTCCTCCTGCTCTATCAAGTGCTTGTTGCTTATCTAAAGTAGTAAGAACAGAAAAAATGACGGGACAAGATATTGACTCTATAGGCGCCCTTGCATTGAGTAAAGTTACTCCTTGTGTCACAGACTGGCATACATAATCAAAATGAGGTGTATCACCTTTGATTACACAACCGATTACTATAACAGCACTAACAGATTTCAAGGAATATCTTTCTCTCATCGCCATATTGGCTCCATAAGTCAACTCTACTGTTCCTGGAACATGAGTTATATGGATATGCTCTTCTTCTACTCCATGTTTGATGAGAGTATCTATTGCACCTTGAGCAAGAGCATGTGTGATTTCAGAATTCCAATCTGCTACAACAATAGCATAGTGCTGACGTTTGAGAATGTCAGCACTAGGCAATGTTGAAGAATCATATTGTGATAGATCCGTAGTCATTATTGGGCAATCACAATATATTTGTCAATATCCTGAGCTTCTTGAGCTTGTGGATAGTCGTTCTTGATGGTTTCGAATACCTTCTTAGCAGCACTCTTGTTGCCCATTTCCAAATAAACAAAACCAGCCTTCTTCAAACTAATAGGAGCAAGCAACTCATTTTTTGAAGCTGCTGCTGCCTCAAAAGCCTTAACTGCTTTAGCATAATCTTGCAATTGAACATAAGTATCTCCCAACAAAATGTTTGCAGCTGGATCTATCATCAAATCTGATGCTGAGAACTTACTCAACATAGTCTTAGCATTCTCATAATCGCCCAACTTGTAGTAGCACACACCTGCATACAATGCAGCAAGCTTGCCTTGTTGATACAACTTGTACTCATCAGCGATTGCTTCAAATCCAATGCATTCATTATCATCGCCATTCAATGCTTTTTCCCACTCACCTTGTGCGAAATACACGTTAGCCTTCGCATTCTCATTACTTGCTTCAATTGCTTTTGGCTTGCAAATATAATTATTCGCAAGGATTATCCCTAAAACAATTAACACTACAACAGCAACTGCAATCGTGAGCACCTTGCTGTGTTCTTCAATCCATTTTCCTGTGTTAGATAGAGCAGCATCCACTTGTTGCAATTGCTCATCTTCCTTCTTAAATTCTTTCTTTGCCATAATTATTTAATTTTATTCATTTACTTAGTTGAACTATAAAATTTGTCATCATGCAGTTTTATCCACAAACAACGCGCAAAGGTACAATTATTTTTTGATATATAAAAATTTTTCATAAAAATGCATAAAAAAGCGTTATACTATCCTCTCGAGAAAACTCCTAATAATAGGATTTGAGGTTTACTTACCCTTTGTAATCCGACCTCGACATCGCTCTCTATAAGAATATAGGTCATCGCGTAGTCGTATCGGCACGCCATTGCGTATGCATTTACCTCAGTGATTTTTGTGTGTTGAGTTTTCCGGTCTCTAAATAGTATAACGCTATAATATCAATTATCAATCATGCCATGATATTGTCAATACTGCTCTATGCGTTAATGCATTCATTTCATAGGGCATATCTTGAAATTCGTGCGCATGCATGTGATAAGTCTGCATTCTCATTTGATATGCAGCCTGAGCTATAAAAATTCTTCCTCTATAACCAATACCTACACCAACATAATGAGAAAACTTTGGATTTTTGAAATCCAAATCGGTACGTATAGTTGTCAAACTTACACCATATAAATCATCTTCTTTAGCAAAAGAGGATTCGTAGGCATATCCTACATTCAAAAACAAATTATTTGCAATCACTCCTTCAGCACCCACCTTCATTGTGTGCACATCGCGCATTTCCTTGTGATGCCTATAGTCATATTGCATAGAAAGAAGTCCAAAATTTCTCATTTGAAAAGCAAGTCCTGCAGATAAACGCATAGGCAAACTATAGTTATCTACCCCGCCAGATAGCGGTGTCGTCACTTCCTGTGACACAATATGACTTTTCATCCAACTTTGAGTGCGGGTAGAAACAGCAAAAGATGTAGGAGTTTGAATAGAAGCACCTATCCTAAGTAAACGAATCGGACGATAGATAAGGCCAAATGTTCCATTAACTCCTATTCCACTTTGTGTTATAGAAGAACCCAAATAGAAAGACTCCACATCATTACGTTCAAAAACTTCCTCATAATGTGTACGCTTTGAATAGCTTAACGCTCTCAACCCAAGAGAAGCACCTACATACCACCGATGGTCAATATTACCTGCCCACGAAAAATTGTATTCGTCTATATAACCAGACTCTTCTATGGTCAAAGCATTATTGATGTACTCGCCACTCTCAATGCAAGGAATATAATGAAGCGAATCGGATGTCGGATTGATAAGATAATTCCAATAGCTTAGGTTGGTCAACCATCCTACATCCACATTATCCCAAGTATCATCACGTTCCAAAAAACTCGTATGCAACCCCTCTGCTTGATATGCAGCCACATCGGCCAATGAATATAACATATCATTGCCCAAAGCCCAAGAGACACGATTGAAGGATTTGAGACGATTATAACCTACCATAAAGTTACTAAAAAATGGACGCCCCACGTTGCCGGAATAATTCCAAGAAAAAACCCAAGAAATCTGAGGTATTTGAAAACGATTAACATTTTTATAGTCATACCCCACTTGCTTGTTGTAATCAAAATGCCCTTGCATTGTCATGGCTATTTCCATACGTTGGTACAATCCTAAGCCAGCAGGATTATCCAACACAGCCGACGGATCTCCACCTACTGCATTCATTGCACCTGCCATTCCAACATAACGCGCAGTACCTATTATATCACGCTCTGAAAAACCTTCCAGATCTTGTGCTATAGCTATACCACTAAAGAGCAGTATCAAATAGGATAATATAAAGGCCTTTTTCATCATTGTCTTCGTATAATTATTTTGACCACAGTGTCCGGATTTTGACGTGTAATACTATCTTCTATAAACTCTACAGAAATCTTTGGGCTCGTATCAGAATCCTCTGCTGTATCATCCGTGGATTGGATTGGATAATAATTTATCGTCGACTGGTTTTCAGTATATGGCCAATAATAAACATCATCAATGTAATCATCCGCATAAGTCAAACTTATGGACGATAAACTAATGAGCAATAGTCCTACAACCCAATATATTCGTTTCATCGTTTTCATTTATTCATACCATAGCAATTTTCATGCCATATAAAATCATGATTAACGAAATCCTACTATTTGTCGAACTTCTTGAATTGTCTTCGCTGCACTCTCAGAAGCAGCTTGCGCCCCCATTCGAATTACTTTTTGTAGATATTCTTCATTTTGTTGAAAATCTAATATTCTTTCACGTATGGGCGCACAGAATGCGTTAATATCACTTGCCAACTGCTTTTTCAAATCGCCATAACGTATGGTCATATTATTATATTGATCATCAAAATAATCATACGTTTGCTTGTCAGAAACCAATTCTAATAATGTAAATAAATTTTTGATAGCCTCAGGCTTTTCTTGATTTAGCATCGTTGGTCCACTATCGGTAACTGCTCTCATAACTTTTTTCTTGATAGTAGCTTCATCGTCCACCAAATAGATAGCATTTCCTTCCGATTTGCCCATCTTGCCACTTCCATCCAATCCAGGCACTTTTATAGCCTTGTTAGTAAAATGATAAGATTCGGGCTCTTTGAAATATTCAACTTCATAGATACGATTGAATCTACGCGCAAACAATCGAGCCATTTCCATATTTTGTTCTTGATCCTTACCTACAGGCACCTTATCAGCTTTGTGCACCAAAATATCCGCAGCCATCAACGATGGGTAGGTCAACAAACCTGCATTGACATTATCTGGTTGTTTACGTACTTTTTCCTTAAAACTGGTAACTCTCTCCAATTCCCCCAAATAGGCATTCATGTTTAGATACAAGTACAATTCTAAAACTTCTTTCACATCGCTTTGAACATACAATGGAGCCACTTCTGGGTCTATACCACAAGCTAAGTATTCTGCCAATATTGTCTTGACCGATTGTCTAATATTCTCAGGTTTAGGATGAGTGGTCAAAGAATGCCAATCTGCAATAAAGAACATACAGTTAAATTCTTTTTGCATGCGTACAAAACTTTTAACTGCTCCAAAATAATTACCCAAATGTAAATTACCCGTTGGGCGTATTCCGCTAATAACTTTTTCCATTTCAATCTATTATAACCTTTAATTACTCTATAGGCAAGGCCCTATCTACTTTTTGATCAAGAGCAGACAATGTTTCGGTATTTGCAACACCGGGTATCTCTTGAATCTTTGAGTTCAAAAGATTCATCAAGTGCTTATCATCCTTAGCATATAATTTTATTAACATAGAATAAGCACCTAATGTAAAATGCGCTTCTACGATCTCAGGAATTTTCTCCAATTCCGCGCTGACAGCCTTATACATATTTCCTCTTTCCAAAGTCAAACCCACATATACGCATAAATTGTATCCTAATTTTTTGGGGTCCACAGAATATCCTGAGCCTGTTATAACATTTGTATCACACATCTTTTGCACACGTTGGTGAATAGCTGCTCTACTCACCCCACATTCTGTAGCAACATCCTTGAAAGGGATACGTGCATTTCTGGTTATAATACGCAAAATTTTTCTATCCAACTCGTCAATCTTTTCCATACTATTAAATATATTTTAAGTGTAAAACAATTATTTTCCCTATTGAGCGTACAAAAATACATCTTTTTTTGGTCATACGCAAGTTTTTTTATACTTTTGCAAAGATTTTTAGAGAAAACTTATCATTATGTAACAAAAAATGAGCATAAGATTCAATTCAATAGAAGAATACATAGAGTATCATTCCAGCAGCGAAAGTGATGCCTTGCGTCAAATCACCCATGACACATACCTCCGTATACTTAATCCTCATATGCTATCAGGACATATTCAGGGAAGATTATTGAGCATGCTCTCCAAAATGATTCGCCCCGAGCATATATTAGAGATTGGCACCTATGCTGGCTACTCTGCTTTATGCTTAGCTGAGGGTCTTACAGAAAAGGGCAAATTAATCACACTGGAACATAATGATGAAATAGAGGAAGACATCATCAACAACCTTAGTTTATCTCCTTTAGGCAAAAAAATTGAATTACTGATAGGAGACGCCAAGGAACTTATTCCAACATTGTCTCAAGAGTTCGACTTGGTCTTTATAGACGCAGACAAGCGTGAATATTGCACTTATCTTGATTTGGTTCTTGACAAGGTCAAACCTGGAGGATGGATCTTAGCTGATAACACATTATGGGACGGACACATTATAGACCCTGCATATAACAAAGACAAGCAAACTTTGGGACTGTTAGCATTTAATAAACAAGTAGCAGAAGACTCACGTTTAGAGAAAGTAATATTGCCTATTAGGGACGGATTAACAATCATCCGCAAATTAAGATAATTTGCGGATGATTTCTATTATAATGATTGCAATCTTTATCGGTGGTCATTTATCGGATCAAAGCCTCGACCAAATACTCCTTTGGTTTGACTCTCACTCACAAAAGCATCAGGGTCAATATTTCGAACCAACCGAAAAATCTTACTACTCTCACTCTTTCTTGCAAGCACAGTAATTATTTTGGTAGGTTGTTTGGTATATCCACCTACACCATCAAGGATAGTCACACCTCTTGGCACCTGAGTCATAATAGCCTCAGCTATTTCTTCATATTTTTTGCTAAAGATGAATATTTGCACCGATTGTCTAGACCTACTCATCACCCAATCTACCGCAATAGAGCACATGAAAGTATAGCACAAACCGAACAAAACTTTTTCCAAACTTCTTACTTCAGGCAAGAAATAGGCGCATGAAATAATTACCATATCACAAAATAGCAACACACGTCCCATTGGCAAGTGCCTAAACTTATTCACAATCATTGCCACAATGTCAGTACCTCCAGTACTTCCATTGTTGAGAAATACGATTCCCAAACCACAACCATTGAATAGACCAGCCAAAATAACAGCCATAAATGGGTCAGACAACATAGGTTCTGTAGTTATTGGTATCAATTTGAGCCAGAGTGTTAGAAAGAAAACGCCATAAACTGTCCTCACACAAAATTTCCACCCTACTACCTTGATAGCCACACACAACAAAAGTGCATTCACCACAAATGAAGTAAGCCATATAGGTAACATTTTATCCGTAGCAAAGTATATAATTTCACACAAACCTGTCAGTCCACCTCCGACAATGGCATGAGGCACCAATATACAATTTACCACCATTGCATATGGAATAGACGCAACGGCTATCATAAAGAGTTCCTTCAACTCAATAAATATTGCTCTATACCTATCTCTCAAATTTAGTTCTTTCATATCAACCCTTTCAAATCTACCATTTTGCAATCAAGTTTCTATCCCCCCATCCATTATCTACTCTCGCTACAGGAATCCAAAACTTATTTTGTGCTACCCAATCTATTGGATAAGCAGCTTTCTTTCTTGAATATGCATGTTCCCATTCATCGCTTACAACTTCATATTCAGGGTGAGGTGCATTGAGCAAAACGTTATCTTTAGCATCTGCCTTATCAGATTCTATTTCGCGTATCTCCTCTCTTATTATAAGTAACGCTTCTATAAATTTATCTATCTCTAATTTAGATTCACTCTCTGTTGGTTCAATCATCAATGTACCATGAACAGGGAAGCTTAAGGTCGGAGCATGATAACCAAAGTCCATCAGACGTTTAGCTATATCCGATTCAGTAATACCTACCGCATGGAATGGCCTACAATCCAATATCAATTCATGCCCTACGCGACCATTCACTCCCGTGTAAACAATACCATAATCATTTTTCAATTTTTGTGCCATATAGTTTGCACTCAAGATAGCTATTTGGGTAGCCTCTTTTAATCCTTTTTCTCCCATCATACGAATATAGCCATATGATATCAAAGCCATATTAGCATTTCCGTACATCGCACTACTAACGCGATTTGTCTTTTCTTGTGGCATGCAATCCACCAAATGTTCTGCACAACATATAGCACCAACACCAGGACCTCCACCACCATGAGGACTTGCAAACGACTTATGCAAGTTGAGATGACACACATCTGCTCCTATATAACCAGGGTTGGTATAGGCAATTTGTGCGTTCATATTAGCTCCGTCCATATACACTTGTCCTCCATTATCATGCACTATAGCACACATATGGCGAATTGCCATTTCAAAGATACCATGAGTAGATGGATAAGTAATCATACAACCTGCAAGCACCTCTTTATGTTGCTCAGCTTTTAATTTCCAATCTTCTATATCGGTATTTCCTTGCTCATCGCATTTCACCACCAAAGGAACAAAACCTGCTTGTGCGCAACTCGCAGGATTGGTTCCGTGTGCAGATGCAGGGATAAGCAACACATTTCTATGTCCTTGTCCTATCTTCTTGAGGTATTCACGTATTGTCACCAATCCTGCATATTCACCAGCTGCACCACTCGTAGGTTGCAGACAACATCCTGCCATGCCTGTAATTACAGACAACTGCCCTTCCAATTCATGAAGTATCTGCTTATATCCCTTCACTTGATTTTCTGGCGCCAATGGATGGATAGCCATAAAACCAGGGAATGTGATTGGAATCATTGCGGCTGCAGGATTAAGTTTCATAGTACAACTCCCCAAAGGAATCATTGTATGTGTCAAACTTATGTCCTTTCTCTCAAGACGTTTGATATAACGCATCATTTCTGTTTCCGTATGATACATTTTGAACACATCTGCCTTTAGATAATCCACTTCTCGTACTTTGTTTTCATCTATTGCCCACAATTCTTCAAACACACTTTCCGATTCCTCATACATAGGAATATTCCCACTAATCTCAGCAAATAGTTCTATCAACAAGTTCATATCATCCATAGTCACCGTTTCATCCACACTCAAACCTACCCAGCCTTCTGGTGCATAATAGAGATTGATTCCTTTTTCAAGAGCTAATTTTTTTAACGCATCTACATCCTCTATGCCACAAATCTTCAACGTATCAAAAAACTCCACATTCTCTTGGGTAAACCCATAGGCTTGTAACATCTCGCTTAAATAGACGGCCTTTCCATGAATAGTTTCTGCTATTTTCCTTATACCATCTGCCCCATGATATACTCCATAAAATCCAGCCATGATGGCACAAAGAGCCTCTGCTGTACATATATTAGAAGTTGCCTTCTCACGTTTGATATGCTGCTCTCGTGTTTGCAAAGCAAGTCGATAAGCTGGGCGCTCATATTTATCCTTGCTTAAGCCGATTATTCGTCCAGGCATATCACGTTTGTACTCTTCCTTGGTAGCCATATATCCAGCAGTAGGACCACCAAAACCCATTGGTAATCCAAAACGTTGAGCAGTACCACAAACGATATCCACATCTAACGGCTTGAGCAAAGCCATCGCCATCAAATCAGCTACCACTGTTACCTTCATTCCTACCTGACGACATTCCTCTACAAAGGCTGAATAATCTTCAATAGAACCATCCGCATTAGGCATTTGCACAAGAGCACCAAAATATTCTTGAGATGGCACAAACTCCAAATAGTTTCCTACAACAATTTCTATCCCTTGTCCCTCCACACGTGTTTGGATAACTTGTAATGTATTCTCAAAAATTTTCGCATCAATAAACACTTTCTTCACACCAGCTTTAACTTGGTCTCTGGTACGCAAATTACGCATCATAGTTACAGCCTCTGCTGCACTGGTAGCTTCATCCAACAAAGAACAATTGGACAAAGACATACCAGTCAAATCACATATCATCGTTTGGAATACAAACAAAGCTTCCAATCTTCCTTGACTAACCTCTGCTTGGTATGGAGTATAAGAAGTGTACCACACAGGATTTTCAAGTACATTACGGACAATAACCGCAGGAGTGTTGGTTCCATACCATCCACGACCTATGTATGTTTTCACTAGTTCATTATCCATAGATGCTGCATAGATAGAATCCAAGTGTTCTTGTTCTGTCATTGCTTCAGGCAAATCAAGTGGCTCTGACAACAAAATATCTTTTGGCATTGTTTGTTCAATCAACTCTTCAACGGAACTCACTTGTAGTGCTTGCAACATGCTTTCTTTGTCAGAAGCATTGAGACCAATATGTCTCTCAATTAGTTTATTTGTATTCACGGCTGTAGTATTTATTACTAATATTCAAAAACGCTGCAAAAATAATGATTTTTTTGAACATGTGCAAGACCGATATTACTTTATCCTATTTTTAGTACAAACTATATTGACACATCAACAATCTCATACTTAAGAAGCCATAAAATTTGTATTATACAATATTTTTTACTAATTTTGCAGACTGATATAAAAAGCATGGAGATATACCTACTCAATATTTTCATAAATGTCTAATACACCCAACACATATCTAACCATTGATTCACCTTCTGAAGGGTTATACAAAGACAAAGGCAGTCGTTTTTTAAGTTTCGCTGAACCTATAAATAACGTAGAAGAAGCCAAAGAACGCATTGCATATTACCGCAAGGAATATTACGATGCTCGTCATTGTTGCTATGCATATGTATTAGGAGCTGGAGAAGGGGATAGTATGGGATGTATGGGGACGGAGTATCGCGCAAACGATGATGGAGAACCATCAGGAACAGCAGGGCGTCCTATTTTGGGACAAATCAATGCTAACAAGTTAACCAATATATTAGTCGTTGTTATACGTTATTTTGGGGGTGTTTTATTAGGCACAGGAGGACTAATTGTCGCATACAAAGAATCAACGAAGGATGCATTGGGTCACGCAAATATCATACGAAAAGACGTGTTAGTTACCAAACAAATATCTTTTTCTTATGAGAAAATGAGTGATGTTATGCGTACCATAAGGGATACACAAACCAAAATACTATCACAAGAATATTCATCAAATGGTCATTGTACCATGCTCTTAGAAATCAAAAAAACATATGAAGGACGATTTTAAGCACATACGCGCATACCATACGGGAGTGTTTCTACAACTATTTGACTGGTTCACCATACTTCCCTTATGCAAGTATTTTCAATATAAGACAGCCAAATCCGTTACTTTATCATGGTATGGAGACAAAAAATGCATCAAAAAAGACATAAAAAAAGGAGCCGTTTTCATTACTAATCATAGGGATATTGTAATGGATGCTGCATGGTTAAGCATGTTACTTCGAACCAAAATGAACATACGTCCATACATGGGAGTTGGCACCAATTTATTTGGCAAAAAATGGATCGAATTTTTTATGAGATTCAATCGTTGCTTTTGTGTTATTCGGGGAGGTTCACCTCGCACCATTATGGAAAATTCAAGAACTCTAAGTAAATATATCCACTCGCTGCGTAATCGCCACAAATGTATCTGGATAGCTCAACGTGAAGGACGTGCCAAAGATAGCAACGATCTAACGCAACCTGCAGTTTTGAAGATGCTCACAATGGCAAATGAAAACGATTTTATTGAAGCAGTTAGAGATTTGAATATTTGTCCGGTGAGTATCACATACGAATATGACCCCTGCGACTATCTCAAAGCGAGGGAAATGCAATTAAAACGTGACAATCCACAATGGCGCAAACGTCCTATAGATGACATGATTAGCATGAAAACTGGCATCACTGGACAAAAAGGGAGAGTCGTATACCGCATCACGCCATGTATCAATGACAAATTGGATGAAATCGCAGCAAAAACCAGTATTAGGAACGAACAGATTCAACTCGTTTGTGACTTGATAGACAAACAAATACATGCAGCATACGAAATTTTTGAACGTGGAGAAGCATTTGACAATTACATTGATAGTCGAATTGCAATGATTAAGATCCCAAACAAAGATGAAGCATTTCTGCGTGAAAAATTATATGAAATGTACAACAACCCTATTATCAACCATCAAAAAGCCATCTCCTAAAACAAATGAAAATAGCTATATTCCCTGGAACTTTTGACCCCTTTACAATAGGGCATTACGACATTGTGATGAGAGGACTTGATTTATTTGATAAAATCATCATTGGTATAGGAAAAAATTGCACCAAACAAGCACTTTTTCCTATGGAAGAACGATTATCGTCTATTCAAAAGATTTTTGCTCATCAATCAAAAGTACAGGTTGTCGCATACGATGGACTAACGATAGAATTGGCCAAAGCACATGGTGCCTCATTCATTTTGCGGGGAGTACGTTCTGTTATGGATTTTGAATACGAACGCAGTTTGGCCGAAACAAATAAACAAATAGGTAATATCGAAACTATATTGTTGTATACCAAACCCGAATATGGGCATATCAGTTCTACTCTAATTCGCGATTTGCATCAGCATGGTATTGACATAACGAAGTACCTACCCTAACCTATATAATATTAATCATTTATTCAATCTTTTCATGAAATATCCACACTTACATACTCGCCTATTTTTCTTCATCGCATGCACATTTATTTCTATTGCTGCTATGTCGCAACAAAAACAGAGTGCATCAATACAACGTAATTTCATTATCTACACGGATGTAATGCGTCAGTTGGATATGAACTATTTTGACACGCTCAACTATGAAAAACTTACAGAAACAGCTATCAATCAAATGTTACGCCAAATAGACCCATACACCATTTATATACCAAAACGTGAAGATGAAAACTTGCGTATGATGACTATGGGTAAATATGGTGGAATCGGAGCTGTTATCATGCAGCGTGATAGCGGTGTGTACATTTCCAACTCATACGAAGGTATGCCTGCTCAGAGCAACGATGTACTTGCAGGTGACCAAATATTGCAAGTGGATGGATGGGATTGTATTGGCAAAACGACCAAAGAAGTTTCTGACCGTCTTCGTGGAAAACCTGGAACCATAGTACACTTGAAACTACTTCGACCTAATATGACCACTCCAATAGAACGCAGTTTTGAGCGTAAGGATATTCATCTACCGGCAGTTACCTACCATACAAGTTTCAAGCAAGATACGATTCCCCCGATTGGATACGTCCAATTTAGTGAATTCACCAGTGGATCTGCTAAGGAATTTTTGGTTGCAGTAGAAGAATTAGTCAATACTGCTTCTATAGGTTCTTTGATCATTGACCTGCGTGGTAATGGTGGTGGAATCATTGATGAAGCCATACAATTGGTGAGTTATTTTGTCGATCGTGGAGTGGAAGTGGTTAACACCAAGGGCAAGATTCCTTCTTCCAATCGCAGTTACACTACAAAGACTAGTCCATTATATCGCAACATGCCCCTGATTGTTATGGTTAACGGACAGTCTGCTTCTGCCGCAGAAATCGTAAGTGGCAGTTTACAAGACATGCAACGAGCAACCATTGTTGGACAAAAAACATTTGGAAAAGGATTGGTACAATCCGTTCGCCCTATCGCTTATGATGGGCATCTAAAAGTGACAACTGCACATTATTATTTACCTTCAGGGCGTTGCATACAAGCCATTGATTATGACAAAATACGTAAAGAAGGCAAAGACACCAAAGACACCATTGGCGGAATTACCCCTGATGTAATATTCACGGATTCGCAAAAAGTAGATATTACTTATTCGCTATATGTCAAACATATGTTTTTTGACTATGCGACGCAGTATCGCACCATTCATGATACCATCCCCCCTCCACAACTCTTTACTTTGTCCGATCAGGACATTGAAGATTTTATACGATTCTTAGACGACAAAGGATACACATACGAAACGGAGACAAGCAAATATTTCAATGACATGATTAATATGGCCAAACATGAAGATTTAGACTCAACCATCATTGCTTCATTTGAAAGCATGCGTCCTCGTTTGACCCCTTCATACAAAGAAGCTATCCTACGCAATATTGAGGAGGTCAAAGAAATGCTGGGAGCAGAAATTGTAGAACGTTACTATTTCCAACGAGGAAGAATGGCTTATCTATTACGTTTTGACAAAGAACTTGAACAAGCAATTCAAATCATGCAAACTAAAAAATGAAACTTTATATGATGAAGAAATTACTTCTGGTTGTCGTTATTAGTTTATTACTCGTCAATTGTGCCAATCGTGGTATTGGTCCTCAAGGAGGTGCAGTTGACTCCATCCCCCCTATTCTTCTCAAATCAACAACTCCTGATGGGACTATCAATTTTAAGGATAAATCCATTACCTTGTATTTTGATGAATACATACAATTACTCAATCCCTCTGACAACGTTCTTATATCTCCACCACAACAACGTCCTCCAGAAATCAAAGCGATAGGAAAACGAATAGAAATTAACTTTGAGGAGGAAATGACTGATAGTACAACCTATACCATTGACTTTGGTTCATCAATTGTGGACAATAACGAGCGAAATCCTATTGAAAACTTCTCAACCTCATTTTCCACATCAAATACCATTGATTCATTAGAGATATATGGACAAATCATCAACGCCGAAGACTTGAACTATATCTCGGGGATAACCATCGGTATTCATAGTAACTTAAACGATAGTGCTTTTGAAAAACTCCCATTTCAACGCATCAGCCGCAGCGATGCTTATGGAGAATTTGCTATTCGAAATATCAAACGAGGAACCTATCGTTTATATGGGCTCAAGGATGTTAGTCGTGACTATGTTTATCAGCCTGGAGAAGGAATTGCCATATATGATTCGCTCATCACTCCATACATGCATACAACATTTGAAACGGACACCCTTTGGCGCGATTCTATAGTCAATGATACAACCATTATTCCTATTATTGATACGCTGATTACTTCACAATACGTATATTACGAGCCCTCAACCATATTATTAAAATACTTTTCGGAGAACAAACAAAGGAATTATTTTCAACGTTTAAAGCGTGAGCAGGCGCATAAATTCACTTTACTATTCTCCGCACCACAACCACAAATGCCTATAGTTCGTCCATTATTCATTGATAGTTTAATGAGCATTCCTGATAGTGTGTGGCGCCCATTTACAGAATATGCCATATGTCAGTGCAATTCCACAATGGACACCATCACATATTGGTTGAAAGACTCTATTGAAATCAAACAAGACACCTTGTGCTTTGAAATGACTTATCTTAAAACAGATTCACTTTACAATCTGGTACCACAAACAGATACCTTATTGGCTGTTTATAGAGCACCGCGCATGAGCGAGAAAGCAAAAGAAGCACAAGCACGCCAACGATTGACAGATGGACTACAACTGACTATTAAAAATACGCTCGAAGTTTATGATACACTAACAATCAACAGTCAAACTCCTATTGCTTTCTTCATAGAAGATAGCATTCATTTACAAATGAAAGTGGATACTACATGGCAGACTATCCCTACCACTTACCAATATAGAGATAACACCCATCTTCAGCTGCAGATACTATGCAAATTAGAACCAGGGAATAGTTATCGATTATCCCTTGACTCTGCTGCTGTAACTGACATTTATGAACTTAGCAGCATGTCAGACACCTATACATTCAAGGTTCGCTCATTGGAAGAGTATGCCACCCTAAGGGTTCAAATCTCTCCTTACAATCCAAGAGCTATGATTCAACTACTCAACGAACAAGACAAACCCATCAAGACACTGCAAGCACAAGAGGATGGAACGGTATTCCAATATTTGTCACCCAAATCATATTACCTTCGTATGTATATTGATGAGAATCGAGATGGTAAATGGACTACTGGCGATTGGATAAAACATCGTCAACCAGAAGAAGTCTTCTATTTCTCAAAGCGACTGACTCTACGTGCCAATTGGGAGTTTGAAGAAACGTTTGATTGGGTTAACACCCCATTACTTGAACAAAAACCAGCTGCTATACGAAAAGACGCAAGTAGCAAAAAATAATCAAAATGAATCAACGATTAACATGGTTTGACCACTCTTTTTTGGTTATTGGTCTCCTAACTCAAGTGGTTGCATACATATGGATGCCGGGGCATATTATCTCATTGGTTTCAGGGTTATTGGGGATTTGCTCTGTCATCTTAGGTTCTCAAGGAAACATACTGACTTTTTTATTTGGGTTTGGACAAATAATTACATATACCTATCTTTGCTACATGGAGCGTTTCTATGGCGGCATCGCGCTGAATATTTTTTATTTCATTTCGCAAATATATGGTATCTATATTTGGCACAAACGAATCGTTCTTATTGGCAAAACGTCTAATTTGCAAGAAGAGGTACAAACAGCCCTCCCTACCCGCCGACTTGAAACCAAAACACTCGCATTCATCACATTACTTTCCGTTCTCGTTTCATTATTGGTAGGTTATTTACTCAAACATTACACCAATGACACACAACCATATTTAGACGCATTTACGACTATCCCTGCCATTGTTGCACAGGTTCTAATGGTACTTGCCTATCGCGAACAATGGTATTTATGGTTAGCAATTGATTTGATTTATGTTGGAATGTGGTTACAAGCAGGTAATTATTGTATGGTAATGCAATATGCATTCTGGTGCATCAATTGTATTTATGGATATTGGAAATGGACCAAACTATCCGAAACACATTAATGAACATACCATATACTCATTACATATTGATTAACATTACATTTTCCATATTTAGTCTTACTTTGAGCCATTGAGTTAGTCTGTCTATTTCTTCATGATTAATTTTTTCATCGCTATATACGATTACAACGATTTGTTCACTTAGATCGGATTGCCGTGTCATTCGTTCACCACGAGTAAAAACGACATCTTTCACACTGGGTAACTGTGTCATTAGTTCTGCAGCAAGTTGTTTGACTGGTAATTGCAATTTGATATATTGCTCCAACGAATTGTTTAAGACACGTATAGAATCGTCTCTTTGTTTCAATTGTTCTTCATTGGATTGAATCAAGTTTTTCACGATTTCCGTTTCATTAAACTTTTCGAATTGTATAGTAGCATCCTCAACGATGTGCAATTGGTTACGCATTATTCCAACACTTTCAGCATCACGATAAAACATCTCACGAGTCTGAGCTGATAGACTTTCACCTGCCAATCGCAACTCTAACGTATAGGGTGTATTTACAGTATTGACATTATAATCGTATATGTATGTTTTACCAATGGATTGATTTTTACGTACAAATTTATTTGCCACTTTCAAAAAATTGTTCTCCTTGATAACATTATATCCTGTATATATACTTGTTACTATCATTCCCGCAATAATAATGTATGTAATATATTTGTATTTAGCATGATTGGGTTGATTATTTACATTTGGAAATTTCAGGAACTTAGCCATTATATAAGCAGCCAATGCTATAAATATACAGTTGATTATAAATAAGAAGGAAGCTCCGATCGTATATTTCCAACTTAGATTTGCAATACCATACCCTACAGTACACAACGGAGGCATCAAGGCAGTTGCAATAGCGACTCCTGACAACACGGTTCCCTTCTCTTTCCTGGCTGTTTCTAATGTTCCCGCCAACCCTCCAAACAAAGCAATCATCACATCATAAATAGTCGGTCGAGTACGAGCCAATAGTTCAGTAGGATTGTCTATCTCCAATGGGGTGACCAAAAAATACAAAATCGACGCCAACAAACTAATACCTATCATCACACATAGATTCTTAAAAGAAGATAACAGCAATTCACTATCCCCCGTACCTAATCCATGTCCAAATCCAATAATAGGTCCCATCAAAGGAGAAATCAACATTGCACCAATAATAACGGGTATTGAATTGACGTTCAAACCCACACTCGCTATTACTACTGCAAAGAAAAGTATATATACATTAGGGCCTTTGAAAGCAATATTTTTACGTATATTTTCGTTTGTTGCTTGAATATCAACATACGTATTCAAACTTAATATAGAACGCATAAAAACTCGTATGCGTATCAAAAAATCTTGATTCATAATATTTAGGTAAATATATGTTTAAGAGAACAAAAAAAATAACTATCCAATTTTCATTAGATAGTTATTTAGTGATTAGTCACACTCTATCTTCTCGTAGCAGTACTTGTTCTTGAACCTCCCACACTTGATCCTGACGTTCTACTGCCACCACTAAAAGTGGATGAAGGTCTTGACATGCCTGATGATCCTCTCATTGAAGTACCATAACTACTACTTCTTGATGTTGAAGAACTGCCATAGTTACTTGTTCTATTGGACGAATTCGTTGTAGTAGAAGATCTATAGTTAGTACGTTTGGAGTTGTCAACCACTCGAGTAGCATCCGTTCGCGTTGCTGTACTGGTGGTACTTTTAGGTCTTGAAGTGGTTACAGTAGTGTTTTTTGCCTTCTCTGTGGTTCGACCTGACGTGACACGAGTTGCATTCGTCGTTGTGCTGGTCACCTGTTGGCGTGAAACACTTGCATCAGAGAGTTTAGTATTACTTGTCTTACGTATATTAGAACTACCAAAAGTTCTTGCGGATGCAACATCTCTACCATTCGCTGTTGTTATGCGAGAAGCTGTTGTTGCATTGTCTGTCGTTTTCAAATCCATTCTCCGTCTCACTTGAGCATCATTACTTGTTTGGGTTGCACGATTGGCTCCTGATACTTGTACATTTCTCAAATCAGCATCACGTTTTTGTTGCAATGGTCTCGCATTTTGCATGTTGCGATTGGCATTTCTTGCAGCAAAAGATCTATTTGGATGAGCCACTGCATAATCGTTTCGACTCACATGTTTTCTCATTACACCTACAGCATGTCTTGGAGCGTGGGCGTATCGATAACTACAATGAGCATGGTGGTGATGATAGTAGTGCATATGCATCCAATAATCATGAGCATACCAGCAATGATAATGTCCCCAATAGTGTGGATAATACCCCCAATGATATGGAGAATGCCAACATACCCAGTGAGCTCCCCAGAACCAGTCGTATATTAGAGGTCTATAGAAATATACAGGCTCAATAACGTAATTCACACCATATATATACTCATCTCCCACTATCTGTACGGTAACTGTATTCTCTTTTGTCTTCTCAACATATATAGTGGCCACATCTTGATATATATCTTTTGCCAAGATTGCTTGGATAACTACCAAATGTTTATTACCATCCTTTACCTCTACCACTCGCAAATAATCCACAATACCATCTCCATTCAAGTCAAGGTTGTTGATATGGCGTTTTTCTGAATTCAACTCCTCTTCAAACTTCTCCAAATCATTTACCTCACCAAATAAGGTTGCAACAGCCTTCAAATCAAGATTCTCCGATATGTCAGAACCTGTTGATGAAACAGTTATCGTTTCATCCGCGCGCATAGAAATGCTCGTCAAAAGCATCGTACACATGACGCATAATAAATAACGCAATTTCATAAAGCTTTCGTTTTAAAAGGTTCAACTATTACATTTTGATATATTTACAACAATTTTTATGCCAAAATGACATTTTAATCACACAAGTGATAAATTATGATGCATTTTTTCTTTTTTTGTGCGCATATAACGCTCGTTATACTTGTTGGGGGTGATTTCAATAGGCACATTTTCCACTATTTCTATTCCATAACTCTCCAACCCTACTCGCTTGACTGGATTATTTGTCATGAGTCTCAACCTACATGCACCTATTTGTCGTAATATTTGTGCACCCACTCCATAATCTCTTTCATCTGGTTGGAAGCCTAAATGAATATTTGCTTCCACTGTATCATCGCCTTGCTCTTGCAATTTGTATGCTCTAATCTTGTTCATCAATCCTATTCCACGCCCTTCTTGATTCATATACAAAATCACACCTTTACCTTCTTGTTCTATTCGCTGCATCGCCTTGTGTAATTGTTCACCACACTCACAACGCTTGCTACCAAACACATCTCCTGTCATGCAGCTTGAATGTACGCGACAGAGTACAGGCTCATCCTCCTTCCATTCACCTTTGACCAGAGCTATATGTTCTTGTCCATTGGTCAATTGTTTGAAAGGAGTCAACTGAAACTCTCCATATGCTGTAGGCAAAAACACTGTTTCTCCTCGCTCTACCAATAAGGTATCCATATCCTCAAACACACTCACATCAGCTTGTTCATTCTTGCTATCTGCAGCAACTACACCTTCGCCCATTTTGAGTCTATATGCAATAAGGTCTTTGATGGATATGAGTTTCATATCATATTGCTTAGCTACTTGTTCCAGCTGAGGTAATCGTGCCATGGTACCATCCTCATTCATTATCTCAATCAAGGCCGCAGCAGGATAGAGTCCTGCTAATCTACACAAATCCACTGCAGCTTCTGTATGACCAGCCCTTCTCAACACTCCCCTTTTTCTTGCATACAACGGATTGATATGTCCAGGTCTACCAAAAGTATTGGCAGTGGACTGTGGATCTGCTAATGCCCTAATAGTAGCAGCACGATCTGCTGCACTTACGCCAGTAGTACATCCTTCCAACTTGTCAACAGTTACCGTGAAAGGTGTCCCCAACATACTAGTATTGTTGGCCACTTGATGCATTAAAGACAATTCTGCACAACGCTCCTCCAAAATAGGAACACACAATACCCCCCTACCATTTTGTAACATAAAATTCACCTTCTCAGGAGTAATCAATTGTGCTGCCGTGATAAAATCACCTTCGTTCTCACGATCTTCATCATCAACGACGATCACCAATTTACCTGCGCGAATATCTTCTATTGCTTCTGGAATTGTATTCATTCTATCTTTTTTTTACTTATTTTTATTAGCACAACATTCCTTGTACTTTTTCTTTAATTTCTCATATTGTATTATCCAAGCTTCTGGATTGAATAGTGCCGAATCGTTCGCAGCTTTGGTTGTCAAGAAAACACCTATTGGCAAGAGGACAAAACTACTCAACCACATTCCTTGCCAACAAGGCCAAAGCGCTTCTCGCGCCATCTTGTATCCTGTATTGTCTATTATGTAGTAAATAATAAACATCACCACACTAATGATAATGGGCGCACCTAAACCACCTTTGCGAATGATAGCACCCAAAGGAGCACCAATAAAGAAAAATATCAAACATGCAAAAGCCAACGTAAATTTCCTATGGAGCTCAATCTCGTGCTTTCGAATATAACGCAAATGATCTTCCATCATAATAGCATTGTAGTCAACCATATCAGCATGCGATTTTGCCCGATCCAATGCTTTTTGCATAGTTAATTCCTTCTCTCGCAAAGAGAATGTAGCGAACAAACTATCCTTATCAAAATTAGATACTTCCTTTGAATCAACATGCCCTATATCCCTATTAGGTCTTCTTTCGCGTCCAAAATAACGATTTTCTATTATCTCATTGCTTTGCTCTCTACCTCGAGCTTGTGCTAATACCGCAACCGAATCTATTGATTCTATCAACTCAAATGTATTTTTACTCACGTGTTGATCCGCTAATACCGATTCGTCATATCTCTCTAATTCTGTATTAAAATCTATCAACAAATTTTTCACACCAAACGTCTCTCTTCGATAAGGGACATTTTTCTGTGCAAAAGACTTTCTCTGTTGTTGGTTGAGGTTTTCAAACGACTCTCCATTATACAGACGTAGAATCAGATACTTATTATCCTCCGTAAACAATATATAACCCGAATCAGCCACAGTAACTGTTGCATTATCAAAACCCTCGGAATAGTCATATATCATCATATCCGTCAGCAATCCCGTTTTAGTATCCTTTTGCTGTACATATATTTTGTAACCATTCACCCCATCATAAAACTCACCCACAGGTATTTCCAATTCTGGACTCTTTTGCCTCAAAGAGAATATCAATGCCCACAATTTTGTTTGACTCACAGGCAACACATAATTGCTAAAAAAGAATGCCCCTACAGATATTATAGCGATCGTCACTATCAAGGAACGCATGATACGAAACAACCCAACACCCGCCGCTTTCATGGCAGTCAATTCAAATGATTCACCCAAATTACCAAACGTCATGAGCGATGCCAAAAGGATTGCAAGAGGCAAAGCCAAGGGCACCACTGTGACTACAGCATATACAAAAAACTCGGCCAACACATTAACCTCTACTCCCTTTCCTACCAAGTCTTTTACATGCATCCAAACAAACTGCATGAGCAAAACAAAAGAACAGATTACGAATGTCAACACAAACACACCCAAGAAACTCTTGAGCATATATTTGTCTATTTTCTTCATCTGTATCATAAGTCTATATTACCCCAACAAGTCCTCTGCAAAGAAACCTAAAGGCATCAAATCTGCTGCCGAATGAAATACTAATGTTCTGTCTTCACCATATAGGATTATTTTCATCGGTTCACCATACCGATGCTCTGTCTCTATCATTACCTGTCTGCAGGCACCACAAGGAGATCCAGGAGTTGCCAAAAAATGACCCTCTGTATAACATGCAATAGCCAAGGCTACTACAGGTTGCTCCGGATAATTGGAATTGGCAGAAAACAAAGCAGTCCTTTCTGCGCACAAACCACTTGGATAGGCTGCATTCTCTTGATTACTCCCCTTAACTATTGTGCCATCTTTTAACAACAGTGCTGCGCCCACTGAAAACTTAGAATAGGGACTATATGAATGTTGGGTCATCTGTTTTGCCAATTGCACCAACATTTGCTCTTTTTCTGGCAACTCTTTCCAATCACACGATAGAAAGTTGGTTTTGATAGTATGCTCTTTCATGTATTTATTAAGATTTTAATGACGCACAATAAACCTAATTTAGTTTGCAAAGATACAACTTTAATATTGAATATGCAAGTTCCGACCTAATTAATTATACAAAGTTATAAAATCCTTGTAAGTATATATTTTTTTTTGTAACTTTGCGGCGTTATGAAAATTGCACTTACCACATCCCTTCCTTCTTCAGGTTTTAGCCGATTGGCAGGTCACGAATTAGGATCACCTATGTCAGAAGCTGAGGTTCTGGTTTCAACATTTGACTACAAGGTATCATCCGATTTGATTTCATCATGTCCTCACTTGCGCTTGATAGCCAATTTTGGAGCAGGTTTTAATAACATTGACCTCGACACATGTAGGGAACGCGGCATTTATGTAACCAACACACCCACCCCAGTCATCGAACCGACAGCAGAATTAGCTTTCGCTTTAATGCATGCTGTAGCGCGTCGAACATGCGAAATGGATCGCAAGTTGCGAGAACATCGCGCCGAACCATTTGGGGTAATGAACAATTTAGGGCATACTTTGTACGGCAAGGTCTTGGGCATTATAGGCATGGGCAATATAGGTAAGGCTATTGCTCGTAGAGCTATTGCATCAGGAATGACTATACTATACCACAACCGCCATCGGCTGGATAAGAGTATAGAAACACTCTATGGAGCGACCTACGTCACGTTGGAAGAATTGCTCACACAGGCCGATTTTGTCAGTCTAAACTTGCCCTATACCCCTGCCACACATCACATCATAAACGCCCATTCGTTTTCTATGATGAAAAATAGTGCCTACCTAATTAATACTGCACGTGGAGCTCATGTGGATGAACAAGCATTGATAGTTGCATTACGCAACAAACAAATTGCAGGCGCAGCATTGGATGTATATGAGTTTGAACCTAATATATCGGCCGAACTATTGACGTTAGACCAAGTTGTCTTATCTCCACACGTTGGCACAGGAACCATGGAAGGGCGATTGGATATGTGTGAAAATGTAGTTGACAACATACTTGCATTTGAGCGTGGAGACTATCATGCGATGAATATTGTTTTAGAAGGTAAGAATACATTAATCAATCATTAAAAATACAACATTATGACTATTACAGAACGTTTTTTGAAATACGTATCATTCTGTACAACATCGAATGAAGAAAGTGGTACCACTCCATCTACTCAGGGGCAAATAGAGTTTGCCAAATACATTTGTGACGAACTAAAAACTATTGGGCTAATAGATATCGAATTGGACAATAATGGCTACATCATGGCTACCCTACCAGCCAACACACCCAACAAACCAACCATTGGTTTCATCGCACATTTGGACACAGCACCAGATGCCAGTGGCGAGAATATCAAGGCACGAATTGTACCGAATTATGATGGGAAAGATATCGTGCTCAACGAAACCAAAAATATCGTTTTGGAAACAAGCAAGTATCCCGAGATATTGCATTATATAGGACAAGATATTATTGTTACCGATGGGACAACCCTATTAGGAGCAGACGACAAAGCAGGGGTGGCGGCCATTGTTTCTGCCTGTGAATATCTTATCCAAAATCCACAAATCCAACATGGCAAAATCCGTATTGGTTTCACCCCAGACGAAGAGATTGGACAGGGAGCTGACCACTTTGATGTTGCCAAGTTTGGTTGCGACTTTGCATATACAATAGATGGAGGAGCCATTGGCGAATTGGAATACGAAAATTTTAATGCTGCAGGCTGTAAGGTTCATTTTAGCGGTACAAATGTTCACCCTGGATATGGATACAAAAAAATGGTAAATTCACAACTCATTGCCAACCGTTTCATTTCAATGCTTCCACCAGAAGAAACACCAGCACATACACAAGATTATGAAGGATTCTTCCATTTGATAGGTATGACGGGGAGTGTTGAGTCAACCACCCTATCTTATATTATTCGCGACCATGATAGAGAACGATTTGAAGCGCGCAAACAATGCATCCTTGACATTGCTAAACTACTAAACAACGAATATGGAGAGGGCACAATTCAAGTAGAATTACGCGAACAGTACTACAACATGCGTGAAAAAGTGGAACCCGTTATGCATATCATTGAGTTGGTCAAATCATCCATGCTTGAAGTGGGAGTAACACCCAAGGTACAACCTATCCGCGGAGGAACAGATGGAGCAAGACTATCATTTGAAGGATTACCATGTCCTAATATCTTCGCTGGAGGAGAAAATTTTCACTCACGTTTTGAATATCTACCCATTCCATCGTTAATTAAAGCAATGGAACTGATTATCAAGATAGCAGAAAAAGCATAAGTTTCAAAGAAAATAAATATCATTAACATAATTTTCTAAAACACATGGAAACATTAAAGACTACTCCATTTACGCAAACTCATATTGCTTTAGGGGCTAAGATGGCCGAGTTTGCAGGTTTCAACATGCCTATTGAATATACTGGTATCAATCGCGAACACATGATCGTCCGTGAAGGTGTTGGTGTATTTGATGTTAGCCATATGGGTGAATTTTGGGTAAAAGGCGAGAAAGCACTTGATTTTCTCCAATACATCACAACTAACGATGTGAGCAAATTAGAAGCCGGAAAAGCACAATACACATGCTTCCCTAACGGTAAGGGAGGTATAGTAGATGACTTGATTATATACATGTACTCTACAACCAAATATCTTTTGGTAGTCAACGCAGGAAACATAGATAAAGACTGGGCATGGATAAACGCTCAAAATACAGACCGATTCAACGTATCATTGGAAAATGCATCAGAGCGTTATGGACAATTAGCCGTGCAAGGCCCAAAGGCTGTTGAAGTATTACAAAAACTAACAGACGCCGAATTGGCTGCTATTCCTTATTATTGCTTCCGTGAATGGTCATTCGCAGGTGTACAAGGTGTTATTTTGAGTAATACCGGTTACACAGGAGCAGGCGGATTTGAATTGTATTTCCCTAAAGAATATGGAGAACAAATATGGAATGCTCTATTTGAAGTAGGTGCTCCATATGGCATTGCTCCTATTGGATTGGGCGCACGCGACTCACTACGTTTGGAAAAATGGTATTGTCTATACGGACACGATATTGATGATACAACCTCTCCATTAGAAGCAGGATTAGGCTGGATTACCAAGTTTGATGCCAAAGACTTTATAGATAAAGAGTTTCTATTGCAACAAAAACAAGAAGGAGTAACTCGCAAGTTAGTACATTTTGAATTGCAAGAGCGCGGTATTCCACGTCATGGATATGATTTGTGCGATGAAAACGGCACAACCATAGGACGCGTAACATCAGGCATCATGCTACCAAATACCAAAGTAGGCATCGGTATGGGATATGTGCAAAGTGATTTTGCCAAGAAAGGTAATATCATTTACGTAAAAATACGTGAAAAACTTATACCAGCGAAATTAGTATAAAACATTTATAAACCAATAATAAAGGGCATCTTTGGAGATGCCCTTTATTATTTCAATAACCTTCAATCACAAATAGCAAGTTTCTCCTTTTTGTGGTATATCAATATTCCTAAATCCTGCCTCATACAAGTGGTCTTTGTACTCAGATTGAGCAGCTGTATCACCATGAACAATGAAGGTTCTTCGAATGGCCTCTATATTTTGACAACGTTTGAAATAATCAATCATCTCACGATAATCACCATGTCCACTAAAACCTTCTATCTTCGTAACTTCAGCTTTGATGCGATGGTCATAACCAAATATACTCACCCATTTTAGATTAGGATCTTGAATACGAGCTCCCAAAGAAGTTGGGGTACAATATCCTACTAATAATATAGTGGTAGAAGGATCACTGATGTGGTTTGCCACATGGTGTTTGATTCGTCCTGCCTCCAACATTCCTGATGCCGACAAAACTATACATGGTTCATGACTGGTATTCAGCCGTTTGGATTCCTTGATATCCGTGATATAATGCAACGAGTTGAATCCAAAAGGATCTGGATCAAAACGCATAGTATCTTGCACATCCTCGTTCAGAGAATCGGTGTACATTCTAAAAACCTGTGTCGCGTTGACCGACAAAGGCGAGTCAACATAAACAGGTATTTTCGGCAATCGACCATCGTTGTAGAGTTGATTAAGCACATAGACAATCTCTTGTGTTCGACCAACAGAGAAACTTGGGATAAGAAGTTTTCCTCGTTTGTACACACATGTAGCCTCTACGACCCCTAACAACTGCTCTTCACTTACCAAAGTATCTTCATGCAATCGATTGCCATACGTTGATTCACAAATCAAATAGTCGCATTGCGGAAACATTTGAGGTGAACTAAGGATATGACTATGTGAACGCCCAATATCACCTGTATATGCAATACATTTCCATTCCTCGCCTTCCTTGATATCAAGACTCACGATAGCCGAACCTAACATATGACCACTATTAGTAAAGGTCACATAAACGTCATCACAAACACGAAAACGTCTATCATAATCTACTGTTAGAAAATGTTTGAGACATTTTTCTGCATCTTGCAATTCGTAGATAGGCTTTATTTTAGGTTGTTTGAGTCTATCCATTTTTTTATTGTACCATTTGACATCCTGCGCTTGGATAAAAGCGGTATCTGCCAACAACAAGGCACACAAATCACGTGTTGCAGGAGTACAAATAACATCACCACGAAATCCATTCTTATACAAATAAGGAACCAATCCTGAATGGTCTATGTGCGCATGTGACAATATAACGTAATGGATGTCTTTGGGATCAAAACCCAAATCCCTATTCGCCGCATCCGTATCCATTCCTTTACCTTGAAACATACCGCAGTCCAACAAGATAGTAGTTTTATTATCCGTAGTAATCAAATGTTTACTACCGGTCACTTCGCCGGCTGCACCAAGAAATTGAATTTTCATATTAGTTTGATTTAAAGTTACGTCACAAAATTACAAATAATTTGCCATATCACAAAAAAAATTGTAATTTTGCAGCATATTTAGTTAACAAATCAACTATTACAAAATGAAACTAATCCACTATTTTATGGCATCACTTGCTATGTTGTGCGCCTCGTGTCAATCCAATCAAGACACTTCGCTACAACCTATCACCAAACCTGAGATTCAAATCAAAGACGGGAGACTAACAGCAGAGGCCCTTTGGGCAATGGGAAGAATTGGCTCCGTAGCCATCAATCAAACAACCCAAAATATCGCATACACCGTTTCATACTACAGTGTATCTGAAAATCGTTCTACAACATGGATACGCATTGTGGACAAAAGTGGGCAAGAGGTCATTGATGAATTCGTAGGCAGTGAACCCGCCTGGTTAGACGACACCAATACACTCGTATATCTCAATGCAGGCAAAGTGTTTGTACGCCAAGACAAACAAGACATTGCTGTATCAGGATTTGACCAATCCATCGAAGGATTTCTTTTATCCCCTACCAAAGAAAAAATCGTGCTCATCACACAAGTCAAGACCATCGCGTCAACAGCCGACCAACATCCAGATCTACCATTAGCCAGCGGTCGCGTAGTGGACGATCTAATGTACAAACATTGGGATGAATGGACACAAACTGCTCCACAACCTTTTGTACATGACATGCATATAGAGTACAAGCACGAGAAAATCAATTCTATCACGGTTTGTCACCCTATTAATATATTAGAAGGCACTCCATACGAATCACCAATGAAACCATTTGGAGGCGTAGAGCAATTAGCATGGAGTCCTGATGGCAAGACATTGGCATACACTTGCCGTAAAAAAGCGGGGTTAGAATATGCCATCTCCACCAATTCAGATATCTACCTGTATGACATTGAGACCCATACACATTGCAACATAACTGAAAATATGATGGGATACGACACCAACCCTTCATTCTCTCAAGATGGCAAGCATATCGCATGGTTGTCAATGGAACGAGATGGATACGAAAGCGATGAAAACAGACTTTTTGTTCTTGACCTTGCTACAGGACAAAAAACATTTGTCTCTGAAGGATTAGACACCAATGTGGACGCATATTATTGGAAAGATAACGAACATATTGTCTTCTCCGCTTGCTGGCACGCCACCGTTCAACTATACGAAACAAACCTTTTAGGAGAGCGCAAACAATTGACTCAAGGTCAATACGACCATGTACCTGTTGCCTCAATAGGTGACCAACTATATTACCTCCGCCACTCCATGCGCGAAGCGAACGAGTTGTTTGTCAACAATTGCCAAATCACATATGAGAATAAGAATATTTACGATCAAATCACCATGGGTAAGGTGGAACCTATCTGGCAAAAAACATCCGATGGAAAACAAATGTTGACGTGGATCATTTACCCACCCCATTTTGACCCTAATCGCAAATATCCAACACTGCTTTACTGCGAAGGAGGTCCACAATCGCCTGTATCTCAATTCTGGAGTTTCCGTTGGAACTTCATGATGATGGCAGCTCATGATTATATTGTCGTTGCCCCTAACCGTAGAGGCCTACCAGGCTTTGGCAAAGAATGGAACGAACAAATTAGTGGAGACTATGGAGGACAATGCATGAAAGATTATTTGTATGCCATTGATCAATTCGCAGCGTCTAATAAATTCGTTGACAAAGATAGATTAGGTTGTGTAGGAGCATCATTTGGAGGGTTCTCTGTTTATTGGTTAGCAGGACATCATGACAAACGATTCAAAGCCTTCATTGCACATGATGGCATCTTCAACATGGAAATGCAATATTTGGAAACAGAAGAAAAATGGTTTGCTAATTGGGATATGGGAGGTGCATATTGGGACAAAAACAACCTTATCGCACAACAAACATTCGCCAATTCACCGCACAAATTTGTAGATAAATGGGACACCCCTATACTATGCATTCATGGAGAAAAAGACTACCGTATTTTAGCCAATCAAAGCATGGCTGCATTTGACGCTGCTAAGATGCGTGGGATTCCCGCACAACTATTGATTTTCCCCGATGAAAACCATTGGGTATTGAAGCCACAAAATGGAATATTATGGCAACGTACATTCTTCAACTGGTTAGATGAATGGTTAAAAAATTGATCCGATGAAATACCACTTCCACTATGAGATTCAACCACAAGATGTGGATTGCAACCGTAAACTCAGATTATACACCTTAGAAAATTACCTACTCAACACAGCAGGAAGCATCGCTGGAACTCTTGGTTTTGGACTTCCACAATTATTACCTTATGGATATACATGGATAATAACCCACCTATACCTTGAAATACTCAAAATGCCCACCCACGGCGACCAACTAAAGATAGAAACGTGGATAGAACAAAATGCGCACATGCTCTCTACACGTAATTTCAAATTGTATTGCAACGACGAGTTAATTGGACAAGCTAAAAGTATTTGGGCGGTTATTGATATCCAAAAACGAAACATTGTCAATGTTTTCGATTCACCCATGTTTACTGACAGTGTTGATGGCGAAGTATTGCCTATCAAAAGAGCACAACGCTTTGGCAATTTGGAGGAATATGATGGAGTACAAGCACACACGATTACCTATTCGGACGTGGATTACAACAACCACTGCAATTCATGCAAATACCTTGAAATCATGTTAGATGCCGAGCGTCCAACATGGCTCAATGAGGGAATAAGATTGGATATCACTTATGTGAAAGAAATCTACTTCAAAGAAACAATGAACACCCTTTGGAAATACAATGAAGATGAAATTGTATATCAACAAAAAAACAAAGAAAATACAACTTGCTGCAACGCAAGAATTTCCAAAATAGAAAAACTAAGTTGTTGAAAAGTTTTCTAACTTAGACAACTTTGCAACATTCAATAAAACGTAAGTGGTTAATTACAAACCACTTACGTTTTTATTTTGGATAACTATTACATAATTGTTGAAAACTTTTTTATTCACTTTCGTTGCACATATTGAAAATATGTAATACCTTTGCACCGATTTTCCGCAACTACGTAAGAGTATATAAATTGAAAGTAAAATATAATTAAAAAAACACATATACCAACCATGGAAAAAAAGATTTACACACAAAAACAAGCAGAAGAAGCATCTGTTGCCTATTTCAACGGAGATGAACTGGCTGCTCGTGTATGGTCTACCAAGTATGCTTTGAAAGACAGTTTTGGCAATCTGTACGAATGCACGCCAGATGACATGCACCATCGTCTCGCCAGAGAGATTGCGCGTATTGAGAGCAACTATGCCAATCCAATGTCTGAGAATGAGTTGTACGAACTGATGAAAAACTTCCGATACATCGTTCCACAAGGAAGCCCTATGACAGGCATAGGAAATGATTATCAGGTAGCAAGTTTGAGCAACTGTTTTGTTATTGGACAAGATGGTAGTGCTGATAGTTATGGTGCAATCATACAAATAGATGAAGAACAGGTACAGTTGATGAAACGACGCGGCGGTGTAGGCCACGATTTGAGTCATGTCCGTCCTCATGGTAGTCCTGTAAAAAACTCAGCCCTCACCTCAACAGGTCTTGTTCCTTTCATGGAACGTTACAGCAACTCCACGAGAGAGGTAGCGCAAGATGGTCGTAGAGGCGCTTTGATGTTGAGCGTCAGCATCAAGCACCCTGATAGTGAAGCATTTATTGATGCCAAGATGGAGTCAGGCAAGGTTACTGGAGCCAATGTTTCGGTGAAGATATTAGACGACTTCATGCAAGCAGCAGTGTCCAACAAAAAATACTTGCAACAATACCCTATTGACTCTGCCAACCCAACATTTACCAAAGAGGTAGATGCCAAAAAGATTTGGGACAAGATTATCCACAACGCATGGAAATCAGCCGAACCTGGAGTTCTATTTTGGGACACGATTATCCGTGAATCAGTACCTGACTGCTATGCTGATTTAGGTTACAAAACTGTTAGTACCAACCCTTGCGGAGAGATTCCATTGTGTCCATACGATAGCTGTAGATTGTTGGCTATCAATCTATATAGTTATGTCAAGAATCCTTTCACACCTCAAGCGGAGTTTGATTTTGAGTTATTCAAGCAACACGTTGCTGTAGCTCAACGTATGATGGATGATATTATTGATCTTGAGATGGAGAAGATTGAGCGTATCTTGCTCAAGATTTCTTCTGACCCAGAATCCGATAGCATCAAACGTACAGAGCGTGAGTTGTGGGAGAAAATCATGAAAAAAACCGTTCAAGGTCGTCGTACAGGTGTAGGAACAACAGCAGAAGGAGATATGTTAGCCGCTATGGGATTGCGCTATGGTTCCGAAGAAGCTACGGCATTCTCCGTAGAGGTTCACAAAACATTGGCTTTGGCTGCCTACAGAAGCAGTGTCATGATGGCCAAAGAACGTGGCGCATTTGCAGTATATGATGCTCAACGTGAAGAGAACAACCCTTACATCCAACGCATCAAAGAAGCAGATCCAGACTTGTACGAGTTGATG
Source organism: Paludibacteraceae bacterium (assembly GCA_017938155.1). Classification (GTDB taxonomy): domain Bacteria; phylum Bacteroidota; class Bacteroidia; order Bacteroidales; family Paludibacteraceae; genus Colicola. The sequence continues at coordinate 48,908 of JAGBCD010000033.1, forward strand.
ACCAAATATGGTCGTCGCAACATTGCTTGTTTGACTATTGCTCCTACAGGAACGACGAGTATCATGACCCAAACAACCAGTGGTATTGAACCAGTATTCCAACCGGTATATCGTCGCAGACGCAAGGTTAATCCAAACGACAAGAATGTGCATGTTGACTTGGTAGATGAAGTGGGAGATAGTTTTGAAGAATATGTTGTTTTCCATCACAATTTCATCACTTGGATGAATGCCAATGGACACCCATACGACCCTACTCATCGATATACAGCTGCAGAAATAGACGAATTGGTACAAGAGTCACCTTACTACAAAGCGACTGCCAACGATGTAGATTGGTTAGCTAAGGTTAGAATGCAAGGGGCTATCCAAAAATGGGTTGACCATTCCATATCCGTTACCATCAACCTTCCAAATGATGTAAACGAGGAACTCGTTCGTCAGTTGTACGAAGAAGCATGGAGATGCGGTTGCAAAGGATGTACAGTATATAGAGATGGTTCGAGAACTGGTGTTTTGGAAGGCATCAAAGAAAAGAAAAAAGAAGAAGAGAAAAAAGACGAGAAAAATTGCGTTTGCTTTGACAATAAAGTACGCATTAGACCTGCAGAACTGGAATGTGATGTCGTACGTTTCCAAAACAACAAAGACAAATGGATTGCTTTTGTAGGTCTTAAAGATGGACATCCATATGAGATTTTCACCGGACTTGCAGATGACGAGGATGGAATCTTGCTACCTAAATCAGTCACCAAAGGTAAGATCATTCGTACAGTACTTGAAGATGGGACAAAACGCTATGACTTCCAGTTTGTCAACTCAAGAGGTTTCAAAACAACCATGGAAGGCTTGAGTTACAAGTTTGATAAAGAGTTCTGGAACTATGCAAAACTGATTTCTGGTGTCTTGCGTTATGGCATGCCTATCGATCAAGTTGTAAAAATGATCAATGGACTACAAATGGATTCAGAGACGATCAACTCCTGGAAAGTGGGTGTAGAAAGAGCTCTCAAGAAATACATTCAAGACGGAACCATTGTACAAGGACAAGTATGTCCCAACTGCGGTCAAGCATTGATTTTTGAAGAAGGTTGCATGCATTGTAGAGAATGCGGCTATAGCAAATGTGGCGGATAAAACATGATGCTATCAACTAAACTTACAAACAAAGGATGATACACGTATCATCCCTTGTTTTATACGACACTTCTCATTTCATGTTAGAGCACCATTGGTATTAACCGTATCATAAAACGCTTCTATTTTTTGAGCACATATACATAGAAGCATGTTTTGATAAAAACAAAGTCACTAAAACAAATGAAACTATTAGACATGGATAGTTTTAACATCAAATCAGTCTTACTACAAGCAGGGTCAATAGTACTATTGACAGGACTTATTTCTTGTTTTGCTGCATGCAGTAATAATTCGTCTGAACGTCTAAAATCTACATCCTCAGAAATTATTGAAGACACCATGGTGTCTTATCCAGGCCGAACTTTTAGTTATACAGAAAAGTTCCGCGACTCACAAGCCAAACAAGTACAAGCTGCGCAAGCCATTGGATTGCGCACCCCACCACAAAATCGTCAAGAGGCAGCTCGCATGCGTAGCTCCCTACGCGAAATAAAGACAAACGAATATTATGTGGTTGATTCACTCACGCACTCTATTCCCTATTTAGTACCTACAGCCGCGAGAGAGTTAGAACGGATAGGTAAAGAGTTTGCAGATATCTTACAACGTAATGGTTTGCCGCAATACCGATTCTACGTAACCAGTGTATTACGAACCAAAGACGATGTAAAGCATCTTCAGAAAAGCGGAAACGTCAATGCCACGAATCAATCATGCCATTGCTATGGCACTACGTTCGACTTGGCATATTTCCGTTTTGATAAGGTAACACGCACACGTGAGTATATGCATCAAGATAATCTAAAACTAGTATTAGGTCAGGTGCTTCTCAACGAACAACGAGCAGGTCGTATCTATGTCAAATACGAACGTAAACAAGCATGTTTCCATATCACAGTACGACAATAGTTTGCTATCTTCCACAACGACTTTCCATCAGGCATATCTTCTTCCTTAGGAAACATTCCTGCATTTGCATCGGAATATGCTAAGGTTGGAGTAACACGCTCGTCAGCGGCAACTAACACCCACATACTATCTTGAGAAACTGCATACATTACTGGAGATTATAAGTACAATTTACTTTTTATTTTATACTAATATTGGAAAGTTCTCGTTTTTTAATATGCTCTATTAAGCAATTCTTGTAAATATTCTGCATACTATCACAGAAAGCTAGATATGCCTCATATTTAGGAGAGTGATCCTGATAGTAACGATGTGCTAAAGGAGCAGATAATCCATCCCAATACAATCGTATACTATAATCACCAGAAAACTCTTTATCAGGATAAGGAGGATTTTTGCTAATACCGCGCAATTGATCTAATAATCGAATTGGTATCATGTTTACAGATGATAAATCAATATGCTGAGCACTTTGATTGTCCGTCCAATATATCGGAGATAGGTCTTTCAAATCTGACCATAAGATGTTAGTAACAAAAGTATGGTGTTGTACCAAGTCTATTACACGTTGAGAATACCATTCTTTCTGGCTAATCAAAGTGATGTGATAAAAATAGTTCCATCTCCAATCTATTAAAACATATCCGTCTACCAACTCAATATAGGGCGAAGTACCACATATATTTAATTCTTTTTCAGCAAAATTCACAAAATCTGCATATGAAGTAAATTGAAAATATGGATTGTACATAAAACTAATAGTATCTTCTTCATATACAAATCCATTACCTACAACCATTGTATTATAAGTTATGATAGGATGACCAGCAACCAGATATTTTTCTTGAGTCTTGTCGTTAAATTTTAAAATAGTTAGATTGGATTGTCCTGGATTTGCATTGTCTATAATTGGGTCAGATGTACAACTGCACAATAGTAAGCTTACCATGTGCAACATAAAAAAATGTGTCGTAATATATAATTTTGTTTTCATGATTCATTCAATTAAGAGGTTTTACTTTAGTTTGCTTAAAACATTCTATTGGGTATTTCATACCAGGAAAGAAAGCATTAGAAGCCTGAAGAATTCTCTATATTAGCAATACACATATAATTTGTAGAATCCCGACTTATAGCTTCTATAGATAAAATTTCTCTTATTAGAGGATTTCCATCTACACCTGGTGCATATTGTGGAGTTGCAACAAGAAATGTATATGCTATATCTTCTATTTCCGATAGTTGATATTCTTGTGCATGTATAAAACTGCCGACACACAGCAAAAGTATAATCAATATTCGTTTCATAGTATTCTACATGAAATAATTATTGACAAAATCGTTGACTAACAAAACAATGATCTTCTATGGTGTTGGTTTCTATTAAATGATTTAAAACATCAACAACATCCTCAATCGTTATCATGTCTCTTTTCCAACCATTAAAATGCATGGTGGATTTTTTTGTTAATCGCACTAATTCATCTTCGTGAATTACATAACGCTTGGCGTAGGGTGTACTTGTATATATTTCTATTGTATCAACATCGAATGTAAGTATATCTTCCCATTTTACATTTGTATAACAGCCAAATGATTCTAACTCTGTAAATGGATAGCAGATGTATTATCCTCCCTTTAGAGCAATATACTTAGGAGTATTAACCAAATCTTCGAGTGTATAGACATCTCCTATCTTCCAATTAAATAAATGATTGGTGCCAAGATAACCATCTTTGCCAAAAATAGGTTGTCCATCTAAATTTTTTGGATACAGTGGGATCCAACAAGTTTCTCCTAATGAATGTATATACTCTGCCTTTAAAGGTGCAGGAGTATCAAAACACATAACAGCCTTATCAATAAGGTTGGTATCCGTAAATTGAAAAAATGCTATTTCACCTCCTCCATGATGGAAGGTTACTAAATCAGAATGAGTGCAATGGGAAAAGAGAATAACCCCAAATACGATAATAGATATTTTTGTTTTCATAATCAAATTCTCTTGCATTATTTCATTAATTTTGTTTCTAACGCTTTGATTCGTTTTTCTTGTTGGAGAATATAAAGATAAAGTGTCAATTCCTCTATTTTTTGCAAAAGTTGTGTTTACAATTCATTAATACCCACACCATTCTCTTGCATCTCTTGAATTCGCGCGTTATCACTTTACTTCTACTCCCATAGCATTATATACCTTTCCATCGCGAAGAATAAACAATTGACCATCCTTGATTATCTTTTGAACGGATGGCGCAGATACACAAATATCTTCCACTGCATTAATATCGTCGCCTTCGTTATAAATACAACCTAAAGATACGTATGCTGGATTATCTGTTGTATAGCGGCACTCATCGTTATGGTAAGCACAGAGTAAAGCACTTTTTCCATTCCCTTCAACACCAATAATTGCATTATTATGTATAATTCCGTCAACTGATCCAACTCCTTCAATCCATGTTTTTGGAAATTTTTTCTCTTGGTTCAAATATTCATCTCGCACAATAGCATCCAATAGCACTTGTAATCTACCGTCATCTAACTTATTAACATTGGTAACGACATGTGGATATGTCTTATGGAAGTCATAGAAATAAATACCAGCAAAAACATCCAAAGTATCGCCAATTTGCACATCAAAGTCATACAATAGATACTCTGTATTGTCGTAGTAAATGTAAACTTTTTTATCTTCCGTGAAACGCAATGCGCCACGATACCATTTTTCTGTTGGAGAATAATTAGTAATAGTATATACAAGTTTAGTATAGACCTGCTGATTTATAGTCGTATCTCCTTCCAATTGATAAATCATCGTACCAGCACCATATAGTGGCTGACCAGGTCTACGACTATGTGATACTACATTCCATTGATTACACCATATATTATCTAATTGATCATAAGCAAACAACGATACACACATTAATGTGCTTAACATAACGAAAAGAATCTTTCTCATGATTGTAAAGTTTTTAGGGTTAATCACAAATTGTGATTATTTCACTTCCATTCCCATGACGTTATAGGTTTTGCCATCACGAATAACCAGTATTTGCCCATTACGGAAAATCTTCTCACTATTTGTATTAGGCGATAGGACATTATCCACAGCAGTAGGTGCTTTGCTCTCGCCTATAATCAAGAACTCTTTCCAGTACGGATCGGCTTTGTAATCCTCCACTACTTCATCTGGCACATATACTGGTATTTTGCGATTTACTTCATAGAAAGTTTTGGCATGAATAGTCGGCGGATTCATCGCTTTTACATGCATTTTTTGTAGCTTACCACAGAGAGCAAAACCATTGTCAGCAACCTCTTGTATGGTACTTGGCAAAGTGATCTCCGTGAGGTAAGTGCAGCCATAGAACGCTGCATGACCAATCTCGGTAACGCCTTCTGGAATAGTGATATTCGTTAACTCATGACAATTGTAAAATGCCCAATCGCCAATTGTAGTGACTGCACCATCCTCCGCAAAATTAACAGATGAAAGCATACGGCAATTCTCAAAGGCACGGCCTTCAATCTCTACTACAGAGGCAGGAATTGTGATAGAGGGCAATTTTACACATTCTGCTACACCCATATAAGGTATATGCGTGAGATTAGATGGTAAATATAGTTCTTCTATAGTATGACAGTTCCTCAACATCTCATCTGAAAGAGTTGTATTAGTGGAATTGGTAAGATCTAGCACTTTGAGTGTCTTATTGCTGCGACGGAAAAAACCAAAAGCATTGTCCTTTAGTTCACCCCCTAAAACGCTCACATATTGGAGTTGTTTAGATGCATTTGTCAATGATTCTTCTGATATATTTAGAAAAGAAGCATAGGCAATCACAGTATCTAAATGGGCTTGGTCAGATAACGAAAATTCAGGAATGGATGTAAGATGTGGACTTAGACAAATAAATTTAGTTAAGTTTTCAATTCTACTGAAAGCACGAGAGCCAATATTTATTACACCCTTACCAATAGTAATGGATGTAAGGGAACTGTCATTTCCAAAAGCACTTTGACCAATATTCGTTACGCTATTGGGAATAGTAATAGAGGTAAGGGCTTTACAGTTTTCAAAAGCAATAGTCCCGATATTTGTTATACCTTCTGGAATAGTGATAGATTTGAGCGCAAAGCAATTGAGGAAGGCTCGATCGTCAATGCCTGTCACCGCATAAGTAATACCATCATGTTCCACAGCAGTAGGAATGGTAAAAGAGCTTATACCATAGTAGTTCTCACGTGAGAAACTAACTTGACATGTAACCTCTACAGTGTATGGTTCTGAACTGCTGGTGATGTTGTAGCACAAAAAGTTATCACCCACAAAATCAAATGCCCATAAGGCAATAGTAGCAAATATCGCCACGAAAAGAGATACAAGTTTTTTCATATGCGTCATGTTTATAAGGTTATACAAAAATGCTATAAGGGTACTACAAAATTTGCACATATGCAAACACCAACCTATTTGAAACTCAATTACTTCACTTCCATTCCCATGATATTATAGGTCTTATCTTCAGTTTGAATCAGTACTTGATTACTATGGATAAACTTAGTACTTTCCGTGTTCAAACTTCGAGTATCTTCCATGGAATTAGCTACACTTTGACATAAGCACTCTACACCTAAACTATCCATTTTATCTTGCTCCATTTGATAGACTAACGATCCACTTTTGTTAACACAAACAAGCCGAATACCTATTAACTTAGGGACTTTAACGTCTGCAATAAGTTGAAAGAAATCACCTGCATAATTAGATTGACCGTAAGAACCTATATTCTCTACATATTCCATACCATTATTGAATGTCCATTTTTTGTATTGCTTGCCATCTAATAGAGTCACTTCCGACACATCATCAACAACAATTGGTTCAATCTCACCTGTCATAGTTGGATAATCTACGACATTTCCATATTCTTCATATTCTTCATTTTCTATATTCCAATCTTTATACAAATAAGGTAATGAATCTCCAATCTGTAGCGTAAAATCGTACAGAACAAGGTCTTTCTGTTGCACATAACTATAGATAAATATCCTATGGTTGTCCTCTCTGAGATAAAACCCTCCGTATCGAATGTACAATTTCTCATTGATATATTTTGTTTTAGACGGAGCTTCTACCAAATAGGCACGATTGTCCTCACCTAAATACTCAGAGCATACTGTTCTTTGTAATCCTACCAAAGTTGGAAACAATTCTTTAGAAATTGTGCTTTGCGAGAATCCATAAAGACTTATTAATAAGCACAAAAAACTATAAATATACCGTTTCATATATTATTTTTCTTATAGGTGAATAAATTTAGTTTTTAATATGTCACTATCAGTTACAATATGTAATACATAAACTCCGTTAGGTAGGTGAGTTAGACAAATGCCTTTGTCAGTTGTCTGAGTAACCAAGTTGCCACGAGAGCGATGAAAAATGTATAGATTCTTTTCATACGAAATATATTTAGTTGCATATTATATTTTTGTTTAGTTTCATATTATATTTTTGAGGGACAACCTAAATCGCTACAAAATTACAACAATATTTGCGATTGCAAACATTAATTCCACAAAACATGTACACACCTCACCCCGTCCACACGGAACTGAGTAAATGTCATAGTATTTCAAAGCAGGATTATTTTCCCACCTCTATTCCCATCACGTTGAAGGTTTTATTATCATTTAGAATGAGTAGTTGATGATTGTTAATAACTTTAGTACTTCCTGTTTGAGATATTGGTATTTCTTCTATAGCATTCGCACTACCTTGACATAAGCACTCCGTACCCAAACGCTCCATCTCTGCGTCATCCATTTGATAGAGAAGTTGACCATCTTTGCTGACGCATACAAGATGTTGACTATGAACATCAGAATATAGCGGGGCATTGACTATTAGTTGGTAAAAATCATTGTGTTCATAACTGGTACCAAAACTGCCTATTCCCTCTACATATTGCATGCCATTGTTGAATGTCCATTTTTTATACTCTTTTCCATCAAGAAGTGTGATTGTTGATACTTCAATTACGGTAAGTGATTTTGTATATTCCCATTCTGCCTCATATTTGTAATAATCCACAATACTTGATAATTCTTCATCAACATACAAGCGCGGTAGTGAATCGCCTACATTTAGTGTGAAGTCATATAATACAAGATCTTTCTTCTGTGCTGTACTATAAACTAATATTTTGTTATTATCTTCGCGTAGCCAAAGACTGCAATATTCATCATAGATGTTATTCGTACCAAATAACAAATATTGTTTTCCATCAATCGTAGTGGTTTCTATTTCTTGCATTAAATATGAACGCGATCCCCAAACGGTACCATATTCATCTTCTCCTATAGTCTTTGTGCAACTTGTTCGCTGCAAGCCTAAGAGAGTCGGGAACAACTCTTTTGAGGTTTCTGCTGATAAATATATGTGTATATTCATCAGGAAACACAAGAATATTACTATTTTTTTCATATTACTCAAAAATTAGCAAATTTGTCAATACTATTTTTATCATCAATTTGTGTGACGAGTAAGTAAACTCCGTTGTTCAATTTATTTAGATTGGTCGAGAAGGAATGTTCTCCTCTGGATAAATTTGTATCTAAAATAATTTCCATTTGCAAACGGCCCAAGATATCATATACTTGAATAGTAGCATTTTTACAATCTTGCTCTAATGAAAGTGCTATATTAAGTTTGTTGTCAGATATTTTAACAGAAATATCAACATTATTAGATTGCTCTAATGTGTTATTATGTTTTGGGATGAATTGCGGATAATGGGTGCTGGGAGATTGAGAAGCAATTGCGACTCTAAATTTTGCACCTGCTTTAATAGTAGTACCTGGTAGCAGAGTAATAGATGATGTGGCTAACATTTCTACTGTTTGCCCACTTTCAACGGTATAATTATTTGCGGTAATACTTTGGGTTGCACGCCAACAAGCATAATCCATATCTGTAGAATTATCTGCACTTGTTATTGCAATTGATGTAGGGTCAGTATTAAAAGTACTAACATTCGTAGCATTATTTTCCCATACTTTTGCATTATTACTCCATGTCTCATCGCCTGTGGGGTTACCGTTGTATGAAACAACAGGATTAGACCAATACTTAATTCGCTGACAATATGTTTCATTACCATTGCAAGCATCGCCATACGCCATCATTGTTCTCCAAGATGTTGAAGAAGTGCCTGTATAATGAACATAACCATGCGCGTATTTATACGGTGTAGTTGAAGAATCAACTAAAGTATCATGGCGACAACCTGCATTATGCCCTATTTCATGGGTAAAAGAGTATTTTGTAGCACATCCTAAACTGGCTTGGACCACGGCAAATGCAGAGCTTTTAGTAGCATTTAGGCTTGCCATTCCACAATATTCACTTCGGTATACTAATAATACACAAACATCTGCGGCATATCGTTCTCTTATTGAATGTACCTCGTCTGCAAATCCATCATCAGTACCTCTGAATTTAGAGAGCAATGTACTAAAATCATAATTACTTTCGCTATCTTCCGTTTGTCCCACATAGGCTAATTCAAATCGCACATTGATGCCACTATTTTTGAAGCTTGTATTGCCGTTATTGATTTCTTGATACACTTTGTTTGTCATATTTGATGCTGACGCCAATGCCTCGGTAGTGTACATTACTAACACTCTTACATATTTCATGTCACTTGATGCGGATTGAGTTGTTGCACTGTTAGCTAGTTCTGATAAAGTTACAGCATTATCATCTGATTCTAAACATGGTCCATCTAATTCTATTTCATCGGTATCAAGTTCGACCAAGATGTAGGAATCATCGCCAACTGTTTCAATAATATACGAACCAAATGATGTGTTTATTATTCCTTGTATATTATTTCCTAATTTAGAAATAGACATTTCCAAATCGTTTGATTCATAGGCGCAATAGATATAATCTTTTGTTTCGTTTTGAACAACATTTATTCGATCTACTATTATATTTTCTCCTCCAATATTTAATGATACGACATCAGAATTACACAAAGCATTTACATCTAACTCTATTTCTTGTGTAGAAATTGCATTACTCAAATCTAATAAACTCCTACTGCTTATTTTTCTTTGTGTATTGTTTGGATTAGTTGTAGGCTTTATTAGAATAGGATAACTATACGCTTGTACTATATTCAAACATATTGCGAATATAAAAAGTAATACTCCCCTTTTCATATTAGAAAAATAATGGTTAATAACAATAAGATAGTGAAATAAATGATAACCTTTTTCATAAGATATTATTTCACAGGATTTTACTTATTCAACTCCGCTTCCAACGCCTTGATTCTCTCTTCTTGTTGAAGGATATAAAGCGTCAGCTCTTCTATCTTCTGCAAAAGTTTTGTTTGCAATTCATTAATACCCACACCATTCTCTTGCATCTCTTGAGCTGATTTGATTTCTGGCAAGTGCTTGTTCTCTTGAATAAAAGTCTTTACCTCGCTCAATGGACGCAATTGATAGTCTTCTGCGAACACAAAATCAGCACCATTACTATTAACAATGATTTCATTTGCTCGAATGGTTCCTGCTACATCTAACTTGTATGTTGGATTGGTTGTTCCTATCCCCACAAGTCCATCTGTTGAGATTGTTACTGCATGCGTCGAGTAATTGGTCTTGATGGTAAGAATGGAAGCAGAAGATAAAATGCCATTTCCTAACACTATCCCTTTATCAAAATGATAATGTGCCATATTAGTTTTGAAGCGTGCATATCCAGAATCCATAGGTCCGAAATCTAAATTACCAGTAGAAGACTTTATCTGCAAAGCGCCATAAGCACCACTACCACAAAGAGGCTTATTAAATGTAAATTTACTTCGATCGGTAACAAATTCCATACTTTGAGGAGTAGAAGAACCTATAGTTATATAGCCACTATCACCTTTTAGCATTACTTGCCCTTGTACACCATTACCACGTATGGCACCATCGATATGTAATTTTTCCTGAGGATCATCTACACCAATTCCAACTTGACCAGAGCCAGCAGTCATAATCACATCGCCATTTGATGTATAGCGGTTGATATATACATTGCGATTACCATAACCATTAGGATTACCGCTCAATATCAAATAACCCTCGTTACTACCACGTATCATACCACCACGAGACGAACCAAAGCAGGTGTACTCGTTATAATCATCACCCAAGATTGCAGTTACTTTGGTACCCATGAAATTTTGATATCCAGATGTGGTCAAAGCACCAGATACTATCTCAACATCACCATTTAATAATATTGACTCAGTTGAAGTTCGCTCATTTATTACAGCATAGCGAATCGTAAAGGCGGGATCTTTCGGGTTGTACGAATAATCTGCTGAATAAAAATTATCAAACCAAACGGTAAAAGATCGGGCACCAACAATCGTATCAACAAACACACCTACCGTATGTGACTCCTTTCCAGAAACGAGATCGTTTGCAGGTTCATCATCCACATAAATATGAAATTGCTCATCATGCAAACCTCTTATATAGCAACTATTGATTTGAGTTACTTTTATAGTCGCATTTTGCGGAAGATAAAATCTAAAAAAATGCTCCCCACCATCAAAATAGGCAGAACCTATTTTCACTTCGGCACTCAGACTATCTGCACTATAAACCACATCGGCTGATTCATCATAAGCAAACAACGATACACACATTAATGTGCTTAACATAACGAAAAGAATCTTTCTCATGATTGTAAAGTTTTTAGGGTTAATAATTCCGCATTCAAAAACACGTTTCAAAGTTACGAATAAATTCTTACATGCCCAAATATATATAGAAATACATGTTGCATAACATATTGAATGAGTTATGTGGAAGCTACAACACTATTTGCAAATCCTCTTTCTGGTTTGTAAAGAATTTTTGTTCTCATACTATGTGATGTTATTTAAATGCTATAATTCCGCAAATCCAATCAGACTTGCGCATGCAAAATTACAACAAAAAATCTTGAGAACAAAAAAAATGATTGGGAATTTTAAAAATATAAAGCACTGATTATCTATCAGTTATATTTTTACACATTGGGAAATTTATTATTATGCATGTGCTAACTTAATATATCAAGCAAAAAATCACGCATATTAGAAGTCTGTGTTCCGATTTTTTGAGCAGTAGAATATTTGAATTTTCCAAATCCATTATGAGAATAATATTCTACCATTTTCATGATAAGAATATCTCAAGGCAAAAAGTTATACTTATTGCCTATTTATCAAATGCACCTAAAGTTTACAACTTTCAGTAGTCCCCTCTTCTAATGACTCATTCCGCCACACACATGTATTACCTGTCCGTTGACATACGAAGCCAGATCACTCGCCAAGAACAATGCCACTTTGGCTACCTCTTCAGGAGCACCACCACGCTTCATTGGAATCGTATTGGTGATATCTTGCAAAACATTTTCGGGCAATTGCTTAGTCATTTCTGTCACAATAAATCCTGGAGCAATAGCATTGACACGGATATTGCGAGAAGAAACCTCTTTGGATATAGAAGATGTCAACGCTATGATACCAGCTTTGGAGGCAGCATAATTGGCTTGTCCTGCATTTCCTCCTATTCCTACTACAGAAGAAAGTGAGATAATCGAACCCGCTCTTTGACGCAACATAATGGGCAATACTGCATGTACATAATTAAATGCAGATTTGAGATTTACCTCTATCACATCATCCCATTGTTTTTCCGACATGCGCAACAACAACGTATCTCTCGTTATACCCGCGTTGTTGACCAAGATATCTATCTTCCCAAATTTTTCATGCACTTGCTCAATGATTTGATGGGCCAATTCAAAATCCGATACATCCCCCTCATAAAAAGCCACCGTCACACCCAAAGACTGAAGTTCTTCTATGGTTTGTTTCACTTCATCATTCAACTGGATATCAGTAAAGGCTATATGACATCCTTCCTTTGCAAATTGTAAAGCTATCGCTTTGCCTATTCCTCTGGCAGCACCTGTAATTAGGGCAACTTTATCTTGTAACAACATATATTATAAATCATTATTCTTCTATAGGGAAAAATCCTGTAGGATGAAGTATTACATAATTGGTCATAGACTGATTGCTTTCAAAGCCTACTCCTTGAATGATAGATGCCTCACGCGTTATCACAATAGAAGAGTCCGAATAAACGCGTTCGGTCTTTTGATTCCAAAACATCTCCGGTGTGTCAAACTGCTCCTGCTCTTCGTTAAGTGCATGCACATTGCCTACGAGATGCCAAATCTGTTCTACTTCTTTGTACACAGCATAATCGGCACGAAGAGAGGCTTCTACCATCATATCCTCATTGAACTTCTCCAAATAAATACCTCTCGGAAACTCCCAATAAGAAGGTTCCGCTTTGTCGTATATCTTCCAAGTCTCGGCCTCTATTCTATACCTCGTTATACCCGAATCGGAAATCAATGTACTTACACCATGAACCTCCAAAACTGGAGTCTGACTCCTATCTTCTACTGCACCTATCTTGATCCTTTTTTCTTGCTTACAACCTACAAGAACAAACCCCATTACCACGACAAGCGTGATAATGGAGTTATAGAGTATTCTATTTCGTATTATACTTAACGAGCTGGACGACATGAAGTTCTCTCATTTATCCAACCTCCGACCAAGAATGTAGGCGCGCTAAATTCATTTGGAAGGTCAAACATCTCTTCTTTGGTTGGGAAATATTTACTATATTCAGAGATATATTTACTTGCCAACTCTGCAATGCTCTCATCCACTTGTTTTGCACGAGCAAACTGATCTACTGCTGCCCAGAAAACAGTCTTGTTCAAAATTTGTGCTTTAGCTGCATACTCTTGCTCTGAATATGGTTTGGAAGCTGCGTAGCAGAAACCTATCAACATATAGCAACGTCCTTGATTTGGATTAACCTCCAACGAACGACGAGCATAAGTTCTTGATTCTGCATACTTCTTTTGATGAGTATATTTGATGAAAGCAATATTGTACAAATAGTCTGCTTTGTCCTCATCTGTTTCTTCGGTTATGAGGCTCAATGCTTCTTCATAATAGTTGATAGCACCATCCCAATCCTCTTTCTTCATACACATCTTGGCACATCCAGCAGCAGATTCTTCGGTAGGTTGCAAATCATGAGCGGCCTTGGATGCTGCAAAATACACCTCGGATTCATTGCAATCAACACGCTTGTACAAGGTGATAATTTTACCCAACATCTCAAGGTTATTAACATTGTCTGTTACCACCTTAGCATAGAGTTCATCCAACTTTTCACAACTTGCTGCTCCTGATTGAGCAAACAAACCATCAACATAATCTCTTTGTTGACCAGCAACCTTTGCATTCTTGTTGCTTGGATTGTTGGCTTGTACTGTCAAATAACCAGAAGCGGTTGTACAATCGTTGATAAATTGGTCTCTGTACTTCTCCATGTCGGTCTTATAGATTGCATAAGACAACTCTACCATACGAACCAAAACATTTATTTGAGCCTTCTCTTTCATTCCTTCTACAGATTGCTTGAGCCATCCATAAGCTGTCTCTTTCAATTCATCTTCTGGATAATTGTCACAATAGTCCAATGCCTTTAGACCCAAAACATAAGCTGTTGGATATTTAGGATCATTTCCAAAATATTTGATTCGCTTATCATGCATTTGCATCAACATTTGTCTAAAGAAATCTTTCTCTTGAGCATCTTTGGCATTCTTGATCTTCCACTCCAATATCTTTGCGCCTTGTGTGTAAATAGCACGGCTGTAATTAGGACAATCGGTAAACACAGCCAACCATGGTTGATAAGCATCTTCGTATTGCTTATTCTTTGCACTCTCACTAAATAATGAAGCATTGATAGCACAATCCTCCGTGATTGCAGGTTCTGCTTCCTCAGTAACAGTCGTTTCAACTTCAGTTTTCACAGGCTCAGCTGCTTTCTTTGACTTCTTAGCACTGGCTACAGCAGGAACCATAGCACACAATACAATTGCAATTAATGTTTTTAGTTTCATATCTTTTATAGTATTATTATTATAGTTTACGTTTGAAGAACCAATTCTCGTTCACTGACACATTCACAACAAACTTTAAGCAATTCTCTTGAATGTTTACCATCGAAGTCCTACGATTGTACTCTATAGCAGCATTCACAACCGTTGCAGACATTCTTAATGGTAAACCTATACCCATTGACACACTAAAATCCAATCCATTCGCATTGGGGACATACGAATCTACCAAAGAAGCACCTACACGCCAATAAATACGTTCTGCATAGTTACGACCTAACTCATTGTGCCTATATTCAACACCCATTGACATCTTTGTCCTATCACGCAGTGTGCCAACCTTGTTAAAATACAATACATCCGACCAATTCTGCTTCATATAATCAAAGGCCAACACCAATCGACTATCATACGTATAACTCAAACCTCCACCATAAGTCATTGGAGCCTCAAAACCCTCGTTGATCAATGCTACCGAATCCATCGTATTCAGCTCATACTGAACATACTCATTTCTCAGTTTCTGCTTGGTCTCAAATATTCCACCCAAAACAAATGAATGTTTATTGAATGTATGGAAAAACTGCATACCATACCTAAACCTAAAACCATTCATTGTCAAAGACTTGTACATCACCGAAGCACCCACAGATGCGTCTGAAAAACTCAATGACGTAGTATTATCAATTGTTCCAAACATATAGTACGCGTTGACACCCAAAGCCACCCAATCAAATAGATTGGCACTCAAACCCAAATAAACTTGCGATATACCTCCTGCACCTGCATAGATTTTACTATAATTTCTACCAGCTACCGAGTCCTCCAACGAGAACGAATACCCTACAGAAGAATAGGGCGATATACCCGCTGACATTGCTATATAACGCTTCCACAAAGGAAACTGAAGGGTAACATATTCCAAGTTGCCATTCGCCACATTACGCCTACCATAGGTATCCCCATAATGCGTCCACATCACACTTCCTGCCAAGTCAAACATAAAACTCAAACTATCGCAAGAAGTATATGAGGCGGGCTGAGAAGGATTGATCACTTTGTTGGAACGCATACCAAAACTAACACCACCCATCGCATTATAAGCCACAGGGGTATTATCATTCAATTCTCCAAATACAAAACGTGAAGAAGGAGAGGATGTTGCATTCTGCGCATTGGATGGAATTACACACCACAATAGCAGAATAAGTATTGTATATATATGAAATTTTTGCATAATTCTTTTACGATCACACTTTGCCTTATCCGCAAAGCATACAACGCTGCAAAGTTACACAAAAAATACCATATATACAAATCAAACGATAAAAATAAACTTTTTTAACTTTTGGACTCTGCCTCACAAGGCTTGTTGTACTCCAATATTCTATTCAACCCTTTTAGTACTAAATGCTTCTCATAAATCAAATTTGACTGCACATTTCGCACCACAAAAGGTGAATACCCACCCGTTATGATAGTCTGTAGTTTGTCCACCCGTTCTTCCAAGGTCCTAATATACCCCTTGGTTTCAAAGGCCACTCCTCGTATCACACCAGCAGCGATAGCATCGCGAGTATTCTTACCAAACAATGGCAACAACTCGTCCTCTTCCACTTCTATCAATGGAAGTTTCTTGGTCATTTGTTTCAGCACATGCAAGCGCATCTTTATGCCCGGAGCTATGTTGCCCCCATAATAGCCACCAGCTTTATCTACAAAATCATACGTGATAGCCGTACCTACATCAATTATCAGCAGATTAGTATCGGGCAATATCCCCACGGCACCTACTGCTGCTGCCAAACGATCCAAACCCAAGGTTTCAGGAGTCTCATAGTGATTTTCCAAAGGGACAGGAGTCGTATGATCAAACAATATGAAAGTACGACTCAAACGATGCAACGCATTTACCACCGACGGCTCAGGATTCACAACAGAAGAAATAATACTATCGGATATAGAGTACAAGGAGAACAATCGCTCTACATCCATTACAGAGAAATGCTTATACATAAAAGTCTTATGTATAGTACCATTGCGCCTAAACAAAGCTATCTTGGTGCGTGAATTACCTTGGTCAATACAAATATTCATAGGATTACTGACCTATAGGAACATTAAACATGTCCTCACTGACATCCTTAGTAGGCATGATAGGGATAACACTATCCACCACGTAAACACTATTTCCCCTCCAAGGAAGAACTCCTAAATACGATTTCCAAAACAATTTCACTTGGCGCGAAGGACTACTAATAATCTGCTGAGCAATGCGCTCATCCTCTACTGAGAACTTAAACTCATTTGATTGTACTCCAGTAGCATGAGAACTATAACCCGTTTGAATCATCTTACCTTCATAAGTCTTGAAGATAAAACCTTCACGCTGAAAATAGTTGATATCTCCCTCATTATTTCCTTCCTTATAAACAAACCAAAACTTAACATACATAAAAATTGCTAAGCCAATCAATGCAACGACTGATACTACGCAGCCTGCTATTTTTCCTTTTGTCATAATATTAAGAATTTAATTGTTAATTGTCGCAAAATTACAATATAATATTTATTTCTGCAAATATTTGTACATTTTTATCAATGCTTGGATGCAAGCCCTCTCAGTGATGGTTTTTCTTTCTTTTCCTAAGTAAAGGCACACACACTCAGTTCCTTTAGGTCCCGAACATGCAATCCATACCGTTCCAACAGGCTTTTCATCACTTCCCCCTGAAGGCCCCGCTATACCGCTGGTGGCTATCGCATAGTCCGTTTTGCATAGTTTTTTCACTCCTTCCGCCATTTGTTTTACCACCTGCTCACTCACCGCACCATATTGTTCCAACGTTTGATGCTCTACCCCTAATACCATCTCTTTGATAGAGTTGTCATAAGCAACTACCGAACCATAATAAAAAGCAGAACTCCCACTATGCGCATTCAACAACGCCGCCAATCGACCACCCGTGCAACTCTCGGCTGTTGCTATCGTCGCACCATTTTGCGTCAACCACTCTCCTACCAAAACCTCAATAGGTTTGTCTTCAGCAGCCAACAAATAGTTCGACACATTCTCCAATAAAGTAGCAAAAGATGCATCTACTACATCCTCATCAACACCATAACCACTCAATCGCAAACGTATAATGCCATCCTTTGGCAAATATGCCAATCGTATATTACTTGGCAATGTTCGTTCCCATTCTTCTATCTCAAGAGCTAAGGCACTCTCAGCCACCCCAGACAGCATACAAGTCCTATGAACAATCTTTGTTCGATTCATACGCATCCTCTCCCTCAGATATGGCATCACCTGCTCATTCATAGCTACTTGCATCTCATAAGGTACCCCCGGCATCGTAATAAGCAATTTACCTCCCTTGACAAAGACCATCAACGGTGCACTACCCACCCGATTAGGAAGAATAGTAGCACAAGCAGGCACCATCCATTGAGTAAGCCGTCAAACGATTCAAAACATCTGGGCGATGTGCATACAAATGCCGTATATGCTTTTCTACATCTGCATCTGCAACCAATGTTGTATCAAAATACTCACATAGAACATGTTTGGTTATATCATCCTTGGTGGGGCCCAAACCGCCCGTAGTCAATACCACATCTACTCGTTCGAAAGCACTATCTATCGCTGCTACAATATGCTCTCCTTGATCATGAACAGACGTCACTTGATATACCTCTATACCAGAAGCGTTCAAAATCTGTGCCATCCATGCAGAATTGGTATCAATCACTTGCCCTATCAGCAACTCATCACCTATTGTTATTATTTCTGCGCGCATTGTTTTTTCCATTCATTAGCTGTCAAATCCAACTCTTCGTACCACGCTTGACCAAAACGACGAATAAGCGGTTCTTTCAAAAAGGCATACAAAGGTAAGTGTAATTTCTTGCCCAATACCCTCGCACAATGACAAATATCCCATCGATGATACTCCAATCCAACATACTCTCCTACTTGGGTTACACGAATAGGATAAAGATGACATGAAATTGGTTTTTTGAAGTCAATCTTTCCTGCATTAAATGCCTTCTCTATCAAACAATAACACCAACCATTATGATCCGTTCGAGCAAAAACACAATCTTTGTCATTCACTATCGAAGTCACCTTTTCTCCCGAAGGGTCCAAATAACTCACTCCTTGCTCTTGAACCACTGTTCGTGCTTCTTTGGTCATATCTGGAAGCAAAATTGGAAGAATATCCTTTATTTTCTCTTCTTCCTCGTCCGTCAAAGGTGCACCTGCATCCCCTTCTATACAACATGCGCCATGGCACTTATCCAAGTCACAACAATACTCCTTGTCCAACACATCAAGGCTAACCAATACATTTTGAATCAGAAACATACTACAAAAAGATTCCTTCTATAAAGATTTTTAATCCTATCAAAATCAACACTATCCCACCTATCATTTCCACATTAAAGGGCAACGTTCTACCCAACACCTTACCCATCCAATAACCGGCCAACGACATCACAAAACTAACTACCCCAATAATAATAACGCCTTGCCACAACACATGGGGCACTGGAACAAATATCACACCTGTAGCCATCGCATCTATTGATGTGGCAATAGCAAGTGAAACGAGCGTCAGTAAAGAAAAATCGGCGCTATTAGATTCGCATGATTCATGACGCGATTCATATATCATCTTACCTCCAATAATGGAAAGTAATATCAACACTATCCACGGAGCGAATTGGGAAACGAAACCTGCGAAGATATTCCCTGCATAATACCCAATCAAAGGCATTAGCCCTTGAAACCCTCCAAACAATACTGCCATCAACAGGATATTACCCCACTGTCTGACAAGTGTTTTAGGAATATCAATACTGGACAACCCCTTGCAAATAGCTACTGCAAAACTGTCCATTGCAAGGCCCAAAGCTATCAATAGGATAGTTAAAATACTCATTATAAAGCAATTTGTGTATCACTATTAGCGTTTTACGCGGTAACGAGCCCCAACCTTCCCTTTCGCTATATTGGTCAATTTACCTTTAACAAACTGACGACGAATAGGAGATATGCGGTCTGTAAACACATGAGCCTCCAAATGGTCATACTCGTGCTGGATAATACGCGCAGCAAAATCGGTATAAGTCTCAGTATGCTCGTTAAAATCTTCATCCTGATATGTTATCGTTATTGTGCGCGGACGCACAACATTCTCCGATATACCTGGCAATGACAAGCAACCCTCTGGGTAGGATATTGTTTCCTCACTTTCTTCAATAATCTCAGGATTGATAAAAGTTTTCTTCAGTCCCACACACTCTGGATAATCCTCTTCCAGATCCGATGCATCTACTATAAACAGACGTATAGACTTTCCCACTTGAGGAGCTGCCAAACCACAACCTTCTGCTGCTGTCAAGGTCTCTTGCATATCTGCTACCAATTGCTTGACATCTATCTCATTTGGCTCTATCTCATCCGTCGCTTTTCTAAGTACTGGCTGACCATATAAATAAATAGGCAAAATCATAATTTATAAATATTTATTTGTTTATTAATTCACAAGTTTATCATTCGTTTCCTCTATATAGCAGCTACGCCGCTCCCCAATCCCCAATTCTCTCTGTAGGCACAGTTGCCGTCCTCTAAACAGTAGGGCTCTGCCCGTCCGCTAAACTGAGCGCTCTGTTAATTCAAAATTCAAAATTCAAACTTCAAAATTAGAGAAGCCCGTCCGCTAAACTGAGCGCTCTGTTAATTCTAAATTCTAAATTCAAAATTCAAAATTAGAGGACTGAACTATCAACTTAAACTATCCAAATATCCTTCTAAAATAATACAGGCTGCTATCTTATCCACCACCATTTTATCTTGTCGTTGACTACGTTTCATACCTCCGTCTATCATTGCTTGATGGGCCAATACAGAAGTAAAACGCTCGTCATACAATTTAATCGGCATAGTTGGAAATGTTTGTTCAAATTGCTTCAAAAAGGCGCGAATGTATTGCATTGATTCAGAATCTTCTCCATTCATCTGCTTTGGATACCCCATTACTACTTCATCCACGTTCTCTTTAGCAAAATAATCTTTCAACCAAGAAATCAATTGATTAGTCTCTATTGTTATTAACGGATTAGCCGTTATGCGGAGAATATCCGTAACGGCTAATCCTGTACGTTTTTTGCCATAGTCAATGGCGAGAATACGTCCCATATTAGTTGGCTAATGCTTCGTACTTATCCATCATTTGGAGACGATAGTATAATGAACGAAGTGTACGTTTGTAGTCAGGGTTTTCTGGTTCCAATTCGTAAGCTTTTTCAAAGTATGGCAATGCTTGCATAAACTTCTCATTCGCTTTCTTGAGCTCCGCATCAAACTCTTTTGCTGACAAATCTTGAGCTGCATCATAAATCATATTACCCCAATCTACATAAGCATAACCATAACTTTGATGGAACAACGCATTATTAGGTTCCATTGCCAAAGCCTTTTCAAATGAAACCAAAGACTCGTCAAAGCGTTTCATCAATGATAGGATAGAAGCCTTAGAATTGTAATATTGACCTTGAGGAGCACGCTCAATTGCTTTGTCCAAATATACCAACGCAGCTTCAGTATTGCCAGAACTTACCAAGTTGTTGATACGGTTTTGCATAAACCATTGCTCTTTAGGGAACTTCTCAATATAGATATCAAGCATCTCATTAGCTTTGGCTGAGTCACCCTTGTCTATATAGCATTGGTAAATATGCTCAGCTGAAGAAATATTCTCTGTCTCACCATCTACCAAGTCTGAGAACAAACGAATCGCTTCATCGTAATTCTTGTTGGCATAAGCAAAACGACCTGTATAATACTTATAAAGCAAATAGGTACTATCCTTTGGCATTTGTGCCTTGTATTTCTCATCTTGCATCATTGGCATATCTGGAATGCTTAAATATGTCATAAAGGCATCATACGCTTGTTGATACTCTTGTTGATCGTTCAACAAAATACCATATTGAATCAACTCTTGGTTTTGATAGTACTCCAACATCTTAGGCTGAATATCACGACGAACACGAGTATTATATTTAGGACGACCTTTCTTGTCATAAACAGGTGTCATTGCCATCTCGTCAGCTTTGAGCCAATAGTTGATACTCTCAAGAACATCACGACCTATCTTCTCTACATTACCAGTACGGAAAATTCTTTCCATAAAAGCTTCACGATAACCTATCAAACCTGCAACATACCAAGTATCTGCAAGTCCTTTGGTCTCTTCATTTTCAAGTGCTTCACCTATTGCTACGCGAGCATTAGCAAAATCTGGATTCTCTTCCATCAATGCCAAGTTCTTAGCACGTGAAACATTCTTCTTTTGTGCAAATGTGCCGGCACTCATGAGTACCAATGCTACAAGAAATAGTACTTTTTTCATTGTCGTAACAAATATTAATATTGTTTATGTTAATTTTCTACTGATTCTACTGCTTGAACCTCACCCTCAGTTTCTACTGATTGGGCAACTGTTTCTGACTCCTCTTTAGGAACGATACAACCGAACATCAACGTGTCGTTACGTTTTTGCAATTCTATCAACTTAACACCCTGTGTTGCACGTCCCATAACACGTATCGTATCTATCGCCATACGAATTGCTGTACCCGACTTGGTTATCAACATCAAGTCGTCAGCATCAGTCACAGCGTCTATACCAATCAATGGTCCAGTCTTATCGGTCAAGTTCATTGTCTTCACACCCTTACCACCACGATTAGTAATACGATAGATTGGTTCACCATTCTCATCATCCAAAGCGGTACGTTTACCAAAACCTTTATCTGATATTACGAGAACAGTCTTGTCACTACCCTTCTCCACACAAATCATGCCAACTGCACGATCTTGACCATCTTCATCCAATTTGATAGCACGCACACCACTTGCGCCACGCCCCATTGGACGAATAGTATTCTCTGGGAAACGAACCACCTTACCATTGTAAGAAGCTATCAACATTTCGCTCTCGCCATCTGTTAAACGCACTCCTATCAACTCATCACCCTCACGCAAACTCAAAGCGATGATACCGTTAGCACGAGGACGACTATACGCCTCCAAGGTTGTCTTCTTCATCAAACCATTCTTGGTTGCAAAAATCAAATAGTGATTTTGTACATAATCAGGATCGTTCAAACCTTTCACATTGATGAAAGCACGCACCTTATCACCCTTTTGCAAGTTGATGATATTTTGAATTGCACGCCCCTTAGACTGTTTATTGCCCTCTGGGATCTCATATACCTTCAACCAATACAATCGACCCATCTCTGTGAAGAACATCATAGTAGAGTGCATTGATGCTTGATGTACGTATTCGATAAAGTCTTGATCACGAGATGCAGAAGCCTTGGAACCTATGCCACCACGAGCCTGTGAACGGAAATCTGCCAATGGAGTACGTTTGATATAACCCAAATGAGAAATGGTAATCACCATATCATCATCTGCATACATATCTTCAGGGTTGAATTCTGTTGCCATTTTAACAATGCGTGTGCGACGTTCATCTGCATACTTATCTTTTATCTCCTCCAATTCAGTGTAGATAACATCATAACGCATTACCTCACTTGCCAACAAACTTCTGAGGTATTCTATCTCACGCATATACGCTTCATAATCAGCCTTCAACTTCTCAACTTGCAAACCTGTCAATTGAGCTAAACGCATCTCCACAATAGCTTTTGACTGCAAATTATCTATATTGAATGCTTCTTCCAAACGTGATTGTGCTTCTTGCGGCGTACGACTGGTCTTGATAATCTCTACCACTTCGTCAATATTATTTACCGCAATGATCATTCCTTCCAAGATATGCGCTTTCTCCTCTGCACGCTTCAAATCATAGCGAGCACGACGAGTCACTACATCCATTCGGTGATCAATAAAATTACGTAACAATTGTTTCAAGTTCAACAACATTGGACGGCCTTTAACCAATGCAATATTATTTACCGCAAAACTGGATTGCAATGCCGTATATTTGTACAACTTATTGAGCACAACCTGAGCGTTAGCATCACGTTTAACCTCTATTACTACACGTATATCACGCTTGGATTGGTCACTAATATCTGAGATACCTTCTATCTTTTTATCACTTACCAATTCAGCTATATTCTTAACCAAATCAGCCTTTACTACACCATATGGAAGCTCTGTAATAATGATACGTTCACGACCATTATCCTCCGTCTCTATGTCCGCATTAGAACGAATCACGATACGACCACGCCCAGTCTCAAAAGCATCACGCACTCCTTGATAACCATAGATAGTACCACCCGTCGGAAAATCTGGAGCTTTGATATACTCCATCAACTCATCTATCGTTATAGACTCCACCTCGGGATTCTCTATTCTATCTTTGATATTACGGATATATGCCAAACAACCATCTACCACTTCACCCAAATTGTGCGTTGGCATATTGGTAGCCATACCCACAGCTATACCACTCGCGCCATTCACCAGCAAGTTTGGGAAACGAGTTGGTAATACAGTTGGTTCACGCAAACTATCATCAAAATTATTCTGCATGTCAACCGTATCTTTCTCTATGTCGCGCAACATTTCCTCTGCCAACTTTGACAAGCGTGCTTCAGTATAACGCATAGCAGCTGCACCATCACCGTCCACAGAACCAAAGTTACCTTGACCATCTACCAACACGTTACGCATAGCCCATGGTTGAGCTAAACGCACCAACGTACCATAGATACTACTATCACCGTGTGGGTGATATTTACCCATTACCTCACCTACTATACGAGCAGATTTCTTGGTAGGTTTGTCACTTGTATTACCCAATTCATTCATTGCGTACAACACACGACGATGAACAGGTTTGAAACCATCACGCACATCTGGCAATGCACGAGACACGATGACACTCATCGAATAATCGATATACGAGGAACGCATTTCCTCATCTATCTTCACTGGAATAATTCTGTCGTTATCTATCATTTGTTTTGAAATTTATCTTCTCACATTCTGCACAACACATAGTTGCACATTATCGCCGCAAAATTAGTATTTTTTTCTGACTTATACAAATTTTTAATCACACAGACGCATTTTTTTGCGATTTTTTTCACTCATATACACATACAAGGGGGATGCCGATTTCTCAAGCATCCCCCACTCAAATCCAAAGTAAATAGCCTTAACGACGATTGTACCTGTTTTTTATAACGTTTCGAAAGTATATCCTTGCTTCTTGAGCAAACGTATCACTTTTGGCAAAGCCTCCAACGTATTATGCTGCGATTTTATAGAGTCATGAAACAAGATAATACTACCATTTCTCACAAACTCACACACAATCTTCACAATACGAGACGCGTGATAATTCTTGCTATAATCGTGCGTTATCACATCCCATAGGACGATTTGATAATGTTTACGCAACCAACGTCGTTGACTCCATTTCGAACGGCCATACGGGGGTCTAAACAACTTAGCATCCACCCAATCACTACCTAATGTATTGCGCATAACTTCCGAGCACAACTCTACATTATTATAATAGGTCTCATTCTTGGTCTTCAAACCAGGCATATGGTTGAAGGTATGATTACCAACCTGATGCCCCCTCATCACCACTTCGCGAGCCAAATCAGGATAACGATATACATTCTCGCCTACCCAGAAAAATGTAGCCTTGACGTTATGTTTATCCAAGATATCCAAAATTTGAGGAGTCACTTCAGGTATAGGACCATCATCAAAAGTTAGATACACACATTTTTTAGAGGTATCCTTGCGCCACAAGACGCCACGAAACATTCGTTGAACGAAAGTAGGTATTTGGTATAATATTCGGCTAAACAACATACGATTTTATTCCCATGCCAAAGCACTTGCACCTAATACAGCTGCATCTGCTTCTTTCAAGTCAGAGAACAATACTTTAACCTTATTACGCCACAAAGGCAATACATTTTCATTCATCGCCTTCTCTACAGGATCTTTTATCCAATGACCTGATTTGGTCAAACCGCCAAACAACACAATTGCCTCTGGAGCACTAAAAGCAACGAAATCAGCAAGGCTTTGACCCAATATTGTTCCGGTAAAATCAAAAATCTCTTTTGCAACCTCATCCCCTTTCTCCGCTGCATCATAAACATCCTTTGACGTAATAGCATCAATATTTATACTACGCAACAAAGTCTCTTTGGTTGATGATGAAATAATCTCCTTCGCTGTGCGTGCTACTCCTGTTGCACTCGCATAAGCTTCCAAACATCCCACCTTGCCACAGTTGCAAGGACGAGCCAATTCACCACGAACAGCACAGGTATGTCCCAATTCTCCGGCAAAACCATCGTGACCATACACTACTTTTCCATCTATAACGATACCAGAACCTACACCAGTTCCCAAGGTTATCATAATGAAATTTTTCATACCACGGGCCACGCCATAAGTCATCTCACCCATAGCCGCAGCATTGGCATCGTTAGTTATCTTACAAGGAATACCAAAACGGTCACTTACCAATTGTGCAAAAGGAACGGTTTGCCATGGTAAGTTCATCGCATCTTGGATATAACCCGTATAATAGTTTCCATTTGGCACACCTGCACCTATACCGCGGAATAGTTCTATTCCACCCAACGAGTCCATTATTTTTACTGCTTCTTGATACAATGCTTCCACATAATCATTGATATCTGCATAAGCTTGCGTCTTGATTGATGTACGTGCTAACACGTGACCACGAGCATCTACTGCACCCAAAACGGAATTAGTGCCGCCCATGTCTAATCCTAATACATAAGGTTTCTCCATGATACAAATTATTTAGTAGTTATTGATAATAAAATTTGCTATTGCTATGATTTGCTATTGTCAATCTATTTGACACCTTATCAGATATCACATTGATGCAAAAGCATTTCACTTTAGTTCTCCCCTATCCATAAGTCTCACCTATACTACAACGTATAGTCTTTATGGTCATAAGGTAAAACATCAATTGACCTGCAAAGATAGTACAAAATCTTAATATATACAACATCTTAGTTAAGAAATTTGAATAACCCACAGAGCGAATGGCAAAATAGAAGACTATCTCTATCACCACTTCAATACTTATTTCAGGTTATTTTCAAGACATCATCAAGACTTTTTCGAGACATTTTGCAGACGATGTCATACGCATCTCGTTCGCATCGCGGACGATTCCGTAGGATGACCGTACCTACAAAAGTTTCAAATCACAAAAGTAATGCTTCTTATTGACACACCTTGTGGCATTTTGCCATATTAGTCCCTGTCCTAAAACAACATCATGTCAACAAAATACAAAACAAGACAAGAAACAGCAACATCGTTTCAATGAACCGCACTACCTCTTTTGTACACCATAAACAAAAAAAACAACCCCAAGAGCCTACATAACTCTTAGGGTTGATTCTTTATTGAAAAAAACTAAATGTTATTCCGTTGGAATATCTTTATTTACAGGTTTACTACCCACCAAAGCATAGAAGAGGATGTAAAGCAATCCTGCGATTGGCACTAAATAAGAAATCAAGTAGTTGGTATGATCTGCCAATAGGTTTTGGAAGAATGGAAGGATTCCACCGCCGCAAACCAACGCCATAAAAATACCACTGGCAGCAGGAGTATACTTGCCCAACCCCTCGGCTGCAAGATTGAAGATGGCTCCCCACATCACGCTGGTCATCAAACCGCAGAGGAACATCAAAATCATACTGATTGGCAACTGAACACCCTCAAAAGTTACTACCCAACTTTCTGGGAACAACATGATGCACAACAACATCAATATACCCATACTGGAAACAGTAGCCAACATCGCTTTACTACTTACTTTACCACCTACAGTACCACCTATCAAACGACCAAACATCATCATCAACCAATATAGTCCCACTACTGTACCTGCAATCTTAGGACCTACAGCTGGATTGTTTGACATATACAAGTTTGCAGTATTAGGAATACCCACTTCTACACCTACATAGAAGAATATAGCTATGGCACCTAAAACAAAGTGACGGAATGATAGCGGACTATATTTATCTTTGTTAGCCTTAGCAGCCGCACGTTGTTCTGCAGTCTCAATATGTGGCTCAGGAATTTTAGTCAACAAGATAATCACAAATGCCAACAAGAAAATAAGCATGGCTGCCAACATTGCTGGAGCAGCATCCCCTACATTCGCGTCTGCTGCGCTACCTCCTATCAAATAACCTAAGATAATAGGAGCTAAAGTACCACCGATTGAGTTACATGAGCCACCAAATTGAATCAGTTGGTTACCACGTTTGCCACCCCCACCAAGGGTATTCAACATTGGGTTTACTACGATATTGAGCAAGCACATAGAAAAACCTGCGATGAAAGCGCCCAATACATATACACCAAAACTCTCAGCATAACCACTCAACCATTGCACTCCTACACCGATGAAACCAACAGAAACAGCCAATAAGGATGTAAACTTATATCCTTTGCGTTTCAAAATCACACCTGCAGGAACACCCATAACGGCATAAGCAATAAAATTAGCCAAAGTTCCTAATTGAGCCATTGCATTAGATGCACCAAACTGACTCTTAACAATAACGCCCATTGAACCAGCAAAATTGGTTACAAACGCTATCATGAAAAATAACAAGAACATTACAACGATTGGTAGCATGTTCATTTTTTGTCCTTTACTCATAACGATTGTTTTTTTAATGTGTTTATATGATTATAGATTTTTTTCCAAGAATAGCATGATGCGGCGATGCAAATGCTCATAATTGTTCACTTTGCGCATAGAATGATTGTCATCCACATACAATTGCATCTCAAACTGTTTGCCAGCTTGCACCAAGCGATCAATATACAACAATGTATTCTGTGCGTGCACATTGTCATCAGCCAAGCCATGAACAATCAGCAACGAACCTGTCAACTTATCTGCCATCTCTGGCAAAGCACAACCTTTATAGCCTGCTTCATTTACTTGAGGACGACGCATATAACGTTCCGTATAACCCGTATCATACAAACGATAATCCGTTACAGGAGCTATCGCTACGCCACAACGATAAGGATGTCCCTCCTTACTCATTGTCATAAGCACTTCAAATCCACCATAACTCCACCCCATAATCGTCATACGATTGCCATCTACAAAAGGCAAACCTGCAGCATAATGACCTACACTGATTTGATCTTCAGCCTCTTTCTGCCCCAACTGCATATACGTCTCGTTTCGCCACACTCGACCACGACATCCCGTGCCACGACCATCAGCATTGATTACCACATACCCTTGACAAGCCAAATAATGTCCAAAACCTTTTTTCCATCGGTTCAAAACACGTTGACTCTCTGGACCTGAATACTGCATCACTACCACAGGATAGCGCTTTCCATTTGCCTCAACCAATTCTCCATTTACCTCTTTCCATTCACCATCCTGAGGCAATATCATCCAAGCATTCAAGGTATCTCCACGCTCTGTTTCTATCGTAAAGAATCGCTTTTGAGGAATACCCGATTGTTGCCAAGCCAACAACACATCTTCATTGCTCTCCAATGTTTTCAATTTTTCTCCCTTAGCAGCATACAAGGTATATTGATTAGGCATATCAACGCTTTGGAAACAATGAATATAGCGTTTCATATCCTTTGAAAAGTACAATTCATTCATACCCTCTTGCGTCGTCAAAGCACGCACATCGCCACGCTTGAGAGAAACAGAGAAACATTGACGCGTTTGTGGAGTAATAGCTGCTTGATAATACAAAACACCCAATCCTTCATCTACTCCATACACATCCGTCACATCCACTCCTGCTGGTGTCAAAGCTTTTTGTTCGATCCCCTGTGCACTATAGAGATAGGCACGACGCCAACCATCTTTTTCACTCAATACTATAAAACGATTATCTGACAACCAATACCACTTGTCAATCAACGAATAATCAATAAAATATTGTTTACTACTTTCTTTGTACAAAGGACGAGTTACTGTTGATTTGGCATTTCCCAATAGCACTTCCATAGATGTTTGGTCTCTATTCAAGACTTGAATCACCAATTCACCAGGAACAACCTCTTTGCCTTTCTGTATATCATTCGTCCAAAAGATACGAGGTATATATACATCCTCACGTGTTCCTATTTGCATAGTGCGTATGCCCTTGTAAAGAATATCATAAACACAAACCGATACCGTAGCATTCTTTTCTCCTGCTTTAGGATAACGTAGGGAACGAAGTCTTGGGTAGGTCAACATACAACTATCCTTAGGCTCGCCTACACCACCCTTCCATAAATATTCTTGCCAAGAGAATGTTGGGACCTCCGTCTCATCCAAACGAACAAAAGCGAGCATCTTGGAATCAGGCGAGAAAGCAAACATACACGTTGCATCAAACTCCTCTTCGTACAACCAATCACTGATACCGTTAATTATTTCTGGATTGGCATCCGTTGTTATCGCAATCTCCGTTTCAAAATCAGTCTTGTAAATATACAAATTATTCCCTTTTGCATACACCACATACTTCCCATTGGGTGACAAGACTGCATCACGCACTGGACCATCGCTCAAGTGTGTACGGGTACCACGCTTCGTGTCAACTAAATAATAGTCCGCGGTAAAAGAACGCCTAAAAATAGGCTGTTTGTTCTCATATTCCAAACGAAAGCGTGTATTTTCTTCAGACGCAGCATTCAACACACTATCCATCTCTGCAACAGCCATCGTGTTCGCACGATAACCACGCAAAATCTCCATCATGTTATCCGCATAACTTAACATTTGTACAGACAACAACAAACTCAATAATAGTAATCGGTATCTCATATCACTTATTTCAAAAAACGTGTAAAATTACAACAAAGAAATGACATCTCCAAATCATTTCTCATTTTTATACACTTTACATATAGTTTTTTCATATTTTTCCGAAAGATTGAAAATAAATACCTACAAACAAAAAGAACAAACAAACTAAAAAGAGTAAAGAAACGAAACGAATAAATAAAACGACCAACGACCCTAATCCTCTTACCCCCTCTTGTACACACATTAGTATTGCAAAACTATTCCGTCTATTGAGTCTTTTTATCAGCATATAATAATTTTCAAAAGTGCTAAAAATAAGGTAGCAATAACCCAATATTGGTATGGTTGTACGATTTCATTTTTTACACATATACAACCACCACACCCTTTTTCCTATACCCCTACTATACCCTTGCTATACCCTTGCAAAAAGATTTGATTAACGCGTTGGTGGAATTGATTAAAAAAAATGCACTCTTTGATGTAAAAACATTCCGTAGATATATCGTAACTTTGTGCAGATTATTTGCAGATATATACGAAACATATACGATACATATACGATAGATATACGATACATATACGATAGATATACGATAGATATACGATACATATACGTTATATTACAATTACGATATAGGGTAATCACCAAGTACCAATTACCAATTACCAATTACCAATCACCAATTACCAATCACATATTACCAATCACCAATTCTCTCTGTAGGCTCTGTGTGCCGTCCTCTAAACTGTAGGGCTCTGCCCGTCCGCTAAACAGTAGCAATCCTTGGGTACCCAAAACAAACTAAGACTGTGTCTGTTTGCGAGGAAACGGGGCCCCCAGAGTAAACCAAGACTTCTTCTGTTTGCTATGGGGAGAAGGGAGAGCGGAGGTACATGTCGCCTAATGATGCAGAGCATCAGTCTTTGCGACCATGTTACCGAACGCGTCACCAATGTATCTTTCTGTCTATCCAACTTAACATTAAAACAACTGGATATCACAAAAACTATCGTATTCATCAAGAAAATACAATGTAAATCATGCAATACAATTCTTCATTTATTTTTTACAAGAATTGTTAGATAGACGTTTCATTTTTTATTTAAATTCTGCTCTCTTACAAATAAATTTGTATGTCTAAAAAAAAAATTGTAACTTTGCGCGCTTTTTATAGATTCTTAACAATTGGCACTTTTTCTTTCATCTTCATTTTATCCTGTAGATATCCCGAAGATGTCCTAAAGATAAGCGGAAGATGGAAGGCGCCTCAAACGATGAAAATCTTAAAAAAAGATATAAAACAAAACAATAAAATCAATTAACATCATGCAAAAAATCCAAATGAAACGTGGTTTGGACATCCCATTTGATGGAGCGGCAGCCCTCACACTTGGTAGTGTGAATCGTCCTGCTATCTTCCACATCGTCCCAGACCATTTCGCTGGCGTGACCCCAAAACTCTTGGTCCGCGAAGGCGACAGCGTGAAAGCAGGTTCACCCCTCTTCCACGACAAGGCATTTGCTGAGATGCTCTTCACATCGCCTGTTAGCGGTAAGGTAGTAGCCATTGTACGTGGCGAGCGCCGCAAGGTGATGTCCATCGACATCGAAGCCGATGCTACGATTGAGTATGAGTCCTTCGACCTCAAGCAAGACGCTAAAGCCCTCTTGCTGCAATCAGGTCTTTGGGCACTCATTAAGCAACGTCCTTACGATTGCATTGCTCTCCCAAGCAAGCAACCTAAGGCCATCTTCATCTCTACCTTCGACACCGCTCCCGTAGCACCAAACTACGAGTGGGTGCTCAATGGACAAG
>JAGBCD010000034.1 GCA_017938155.1 Paludibacteraceae bacterium
GATTTACGCTGACAAAATTACACTTTTTATTTTACATGTGCAAAAAAAATATTGCCCTCCATCACATTGTTATAAATGCTCCATACATTGCAATTCATAATTATTATCAAGACATTATCGAGTCATTCCCGACGGTGAGCCGACGGTCAACGCTTTTGAGACAGACCCCCTCCGCTCGCGTTCGACAATAAGGTCGCATTGACCGATGACGTCGCGTTCGGTAACGAGATTGCGCGAATGATATCGCTCTGCTCTATCATTGAAAGCAACTCGTACCTCCGCTTTCCCCCATAGCAAACAGATAAAATCTTGGTTTGCTCTGGGGACCCCGATTTGAAAGCAAACAGACAGAGTCTTGGTTTACTTTTGGGTACCCCATAAAAAATCCTACGCACATTCACCGCCCAATAAAGCCAATTCCCCCGTAGCGTCGCGTTCGGTAACGAGGTTGCATGAACGATATCGCTTTGCTCTATCGTTGAGGGCAACTCGTACCTCCGCTTCTCCCCATAGCAAACAGATAAATCTTGGTTTGCTCTGGGGGCCCCACACATGAGCAAGCTCCTATCTCCTCTCTTTTCGTCGAATTCAAAATTCAAAATTCAAAATTCTTAATTCTCTTCCCTTGCGTATATGCATCTTTTGTCGTACCTTTGTATCGTAATTCTTTTTAAACATTTTTTTTATGGAAAAGACACAACTCAACAAACTCATTGCACTATGGTTTGAAGAAGATATACGTGATGGCGACCATACCTCATTAAGTTGTATCCCTGAAACGCAAATGGGCACACAACAACTCATTATCAAGGAAGCAGGCATACTGGCAGGAGTCGAAGTGGCCAAACATATCATCGAATATTTCGACCCTACATGCCAAATAGAAGTGTTCATACAAGATGGAGAACATGTCAAACCTGGAGATATCGCTTTCAAAGTGTATGGCAAAGAACTCAGCCTATTGCAAATCGAACGCACCATGCTCAATATCATGCAACGCATGTCCGGCATTGCGACCACTGCACATAAATACCAAAGCCTCATCGCTGACACACAATGCCACGTTCTGGATACACGCAAAACAACTCCAGGACTAAGATATTTGGAGAAAGAAGCTGTTGCTATTGGAGGAGGAATGAACCATCGCATTGGACTCTTTGACATGATCCTACTCAAGGACAACCACGTTGATTATGCAGGAGGCATCACAGCGGCACTCACCAGAGCACAAAACTATTGCCAACAGCACAACAAAGACTTGCGTATAGAAATCGAAACACGCAACGAAGCCGAGATACGAGAAGCATTGGCTACCAATATCCCCGACCGCATCATGTTGGACAACTTTACACCAGAACAAACCAAACAGGCTGTCGAAATCATTCGCGAATGGGAGAAAGACCATCGTCACATCGAGATTGAAAGTAGCGGAGGCATCACCATCAACACACTACATGACTATGCCGTATGCGGCGTGGATTACATCTCCGTAGGAGCACTTACACACTCCGTCAAATCACTGGATATGTCATTCAAAGCATTGAAAAATTAACGACTATACAACTACAATATTATGATACAACAACGTTTGAGCGCTATTAGAGCACTACTCCAGCAAAATCATTTAGCAGCGTGCATCATTCCTGGCAATGACCCACATGCTAGCGAATATATGGCTCCTCATTGGATGGAAATGACTTGGATAAGTGGTTTCTTAGGAGAGACAGGAACTATCGTTATCACCTTGGACAAAGCTTTGCTATGGACTGATAGCAGATACTACCTACAAGCAGAAACTGAATTAGCAGGATCAACCATCGAACTCATGCGAGAGTCCGATGTCGACTGCCCAAGCATCGAACAATGGCTAATGGCCAACCTTCCTGAGAAAAGCACCATCGGTGTTAACTCCGAGATGTACAGCGTGGATGCATACAACGCACTACAACACACGTTAGCGTTGGCTAATATACAAGTACGTTCAATTGACCTCATTGCGCCACTATGGACAGAAGAAAGACCAGCCATACCACAAAGCATATTATACGAGCACAAAGAGGAGTTTACTGGAGAAAGCGCTACCAGTAAAATCAATCGCCTTCGCGAGCACTTGCGTGACAATCGTTGTGAAGCCATGGTCATATCTGCCTTGGATGAGATAGGATGGCTACTCAATATACGTGGAGCAGACGTTGACTATACCCCTTGCGTGATTGCCTATGTCGTAGTTGAGATGAACCAATGTACACTGTTTGTTGATTCGCACAAACTGGACGAACCGGCACGAGCATACCTTCAACGCATGGATATCAACATCCTACCTTATGAAGAAGTGTTCGCTTATCTACAACATTGCTCTGCTAACTCCGTACTCTATGACGGAGCACGTGTGAACGCACGCTTGTATCAAGCGTTCGCCGACAAAAAAAATATCTCACGCACACCAAGCCCTGTCCTGAGCATGATGAGCGTCAAAAACACTACACAACTCAACGGCATCAGAGAAGCAATGAAAAGAGACGCTGTCGCACTGACACGTTTCTTCTACTGGCTGGATAATCAAGCACTACTATCCGAACAAACGGAAATAACACTGAGCCAACAACTAAAAGCATTCCGCGCACAAGGCAAACACTATATGGATGATAGTTTCTGCACCATAGCAGGATTCAAAGGCAACGGAGCTATCGTACACTACCATGCTACCCCTGACAACTGCGCTAACATCCATGACAACGCAATATTACTATTAGACTCAGGAGGACAATACCTCGACGGAACTACTGACATCACACGAACCGTATGGATAGGAAAAGATGAGTCGCTAATCAGCAATGAAATGAAGCGAGACTTTACCTTGGTGCTTAAAGGACATATTGCCTTAGCACGTGCCAAGTTCCCTAAAGGTACCAGAGGAAACCAATTGGACATCCTCGCAAGACAATACATGTGGGCGGAAGGCATCAACTACGGACACGGTACAGGACATGGCGTAGGACATTTTATGGGATGCCACGAAGGACCACAAAACATACGTATGGACAACAATCCTAATCCGTTATGCTTGGGAAACATTTGCTCCAACGAACCAGGTATATACCGAACCAACCAATATGGCATACGAACAGAAAACCTCATCGCAGTCATTCCTGCCACAGAGAACAACGAACGCTCTACAGGAGAGACTTACTACCAATGGGAAACACTTACCTTGTGCTTCTACGATACACGATTGATTGACATCAATATGCTCAACCAAGAGGAAATAGACTGGATCAATGCATACCACCAACGCGTAGCACAAACCATCATGCCACTACTGGACAAAGAGCATGCGCAATATTTACAAAACAAATGTACTCCAATTAAATAGTTTCACTATGTCATTAGAAAATATACTCAAACAACAAGTCACAGCCCTTGTCATCGAACAATACGGAATAGAAGTAACCGACAAAATGGTTCAACTACAAAAAACTCGTCCTGAGTTTGAAGGACACATCACATTGGTTATCTTCCCTTTTATCAAACTCGTACGCAAAGCACCTGCACAATTAGCTAACGAGATAGGAGAAGCACTACTCAAACGATGCCCTGAACTTATCGCATCCTTCAATGCCGTACAAGGATTCTTGAACCTAACGATAAGCAATCAATTCTGGTTGACGCAACTACGTGAAATCAAGGGAAACAATCAATATGGCAATTTCCCTAAACGTAACCAAAAACTAATGGTGGAATATTCATCTCCCAATACCAACAAACCTTTGCACTTGGGACACGTAAGAAATAACCTACTCGGATACTCCATCGCACGAATACAAGAAGCCAACGGATGGGATGTTATCAAAACCAATATCGTCAACGATAGAGGAATACATATCTGCAAGTCCATGTTAGCATGGCTCAAGTATGGCAATGGAGCGACACCACAATCCACTGGCAAAAAAGGAGATCACTTCATAGGAGACTATTACGTACTCTTTGATAAACACTATAAAGAAGAAATCAAAGCCCTCATCGCTGAAGGAATGGACGAGGAAACTGCCAAGAAAGAGGCACCACTCATGAAAGAAGCACAAGCCATGCTACTCAAATGGGAACAAGGAGATCAAGAGATACGTTCGTTATGGAAAATGATGAACGAATGGGTCTATGAAGGATTTGATGAGACGTACAAGCAAATGGGTGTTTCTTTCGACAAAATCTACTACGAATCAGATACCTATCTGGAAGGAAAAAAAGAAGTAGAAAAAGGACTTGACTTAGGACTCTTCTATCGTCGTCCAGACAACTCCGTATGGGCAGACCTAAGCGCCGATGGGTTAGACGAAAAACTGCTACTCCGTTCAGATGGTACATCCGTCTATATGACGCAAGATATAGGCACCGCCAAACTACGATTTGCCGACTATCCTATAGACAAGATGGTCTATGTGGTGGGCAATGAACAAGAATACCACTTCAAAGTCTTGAGCATATTACTGGACCGACTTGGATTCCCCTTTGGCAAAGAGTTGGTACACTTCTCATACGGTATGGTCGAATTGCCTAACGGTAAAATGAAAAGTCGTGAAGGAACAGTAGTAGATGCGGACGACTTGATGGAGCAGATGATAGAAGAGGCAGCACGAATGAGCCAAGATAAAGTAAACACACTACCCGATATTACTCCACAAGAAGCAAACGACATTGCACGAATAGTGGGATTGGGAGCACTCAAGTATTTTATCTTAAAAGTGGACCCTCGCAAGAATATGCTCTTCAACCCAGAAGAGAGTATTGACTTCAATGGTAACACGGGACCATTCATCCAATATACCTATGCACGCATACAAAGTGTATTAAGAAAAGGCAGCAACGATGCTAACGTTGAATATACGGACGATATTGAAATCAACGATAAGGAAATCAACCTCATTCAACGCCTCTACGAATATCCTTCCATCGTGCATCAAGCAGGAGAAGAGTATTCACCTGCCGTCATCGCCAACTATATCTACGCACTCGCGTGCGACTACAACTCTTTCTACCACGACTACTCCATCTTAGGAGAATCAAACGAAATGATACGTAGTTTCAGATTGACACTATCATCCGCCGTAGCCCACATCATACAAAAAGGTATGTACCTACTCGGCATCGAAGTTCCTCAACGCATGTAAGATATAACCTGTAATAGTGGCAGGGCTGAAACCTGTTACTTAGGGACACGCACAGGGTGAATTGATATTTAGAAAACACCGCTTTCAGCACTACTGAAAGCGGTTGTTTTGTATAAGGGTTTCACGCATCAGAGATGCTTGTTTTAAGAGTTCTAAAGGTTCTAAGGGTTCTAAGGGTTCTAAAGGTTCTAAGGTTAAACGTTTCACGCACCTGCGGTGCTTGTTTCATCGCTTCGCTGTTTCATGGTTTAAGGAGAGTGTTCGAATTCAATTCAAAATTCTTAATTCAAAATTCTTAATTCTTATCTCGCTTTCGCTTGAACGATTATTCGCTAAGCGAATTTACATAATTAACAATAGTAGGTATTTTGTGCCATTTCTTTACACAAGATCACCTATTATCTATCCCTCAAACAAATGCGTTTTGCTATATGACCTTGCTGCACTATAACAACCCCACTCGTTTGATGAAAATGTTGCCACATGCCTCGGTAAAGGCATTGTCCCATAAGATTGTATATCGATATGGGTTGATTGAAATCAATGGTTGGTTGAGAGAGTGTAGGCAAAGCATTATAACCTAAAGGGTAAGATGTATATTGCTTTTTCTTTTCTTGATATGGCAGGTCTTCTACACGG
The DNA here is from genome assembly GCA_017938155.1 of Paludibacteraceae bacterium. Classification (GTDB taxonomy): domain Bacteria; phylum Bacteroidota; class Bacteroidia; order Bacteroidales; family Paludibacteraceae; genus Colicola. Next base: position 5,805 of record JAGBCD010000034.1, read on the forward strand.
AATAAGAACAACCCTATCGCATTATCCACCGACTGAAAACGTACATCTTTGAAAAAGAATTTACTTCCATCAGTATGCGAATAGATATAACGACCTGCATCCTTGGTTTGATGATGATGGAAAAATATAGACTTATGCTTAGCTATCATATATCCCCATTTATTTTTTTGATTCTTCAGTCCACCCGTTTCGGAAGTATAACCAATATAAGAATTATCACTCATGCTACGAATGGTAACACTATCGTTTTGGAAATCTATATAATAACGATTACTCATTGGTAAAAAAGTAGCATGAAGACATACCATTGAATCTTCAGCTAATTGCATACTACAGTGGTTGGTATATAGCAATTTGTCTTTCACCGAACCATATGCCATCAGTTGCAATTGCCAAGGAGAACAAATAACATATTCACCCGATTGGTACAACGTGTCTTGTACCAACCAATCATTGGCTTGCTTAGCCGTCGTATAGAGAGCATGCAAGGTAACATCTCGCTTGGGATAATATGTCGTACCAGGATAATAGGTTGTTGGAAGCGACGTGGTGGTTTGATAAGGGTGTTCGGTCCATCCTAAGAACTGCCAAATAGCATCACTCCATTCAAACGTAGGCAAGACTACTCCTTGCTTTGCTTGCTGCTCCACAAGAGAAGCGCACGACACGTCCACATGCGTATCAAAATGCACAGCAAAAGGTATCGGTTCAAGCAACGAATAGGATATGGTGATGGAAGCAAAATATAAAGAGTTGACAGTGCCCTTAATCTTCATATACAAATCATTCAAAGGAACTGCCGTATCAAAGGTCTTAGTGATATCTATATACTCCGTACAATAAAAAGCATTGTCAGTCCAATCTGAGAACTTGCTGTCAACAATCTCCCAAACGATGCTATCCCCTAACGTTAGATACAAATCCCCTGCTCCACTACTCTTGTTGGAATGCATGGACAACGTGATGCTATGTACAACGGCTCTGGGGAGATTGGAGATGGATAGCGTAATGCTATCGCCAGCTGTAACACGTGACTTGAAATTGTGTGATTGGGTATATGATACCAACAAATCATCCGTCATATCGCCTTGCAAACTAACTGTATTATAGGACTCAACCAACACTTTTAGCTCTTCAGCCCAAAGTGAACAAGATGACCAAACAAGTATTGTAGTCAACAGGATTCGTATCCATTGTTTTATAGTTCCTTGCATAACTTATAGATTTGTTGGGGCGAATGAAGTATATGGTGGGGTTTAGCTGCAAGGAGTTTGGATTCTTCTCCATACCCCCATGTACATCCCACAGCTGTTATATTGGCATTGTGTGCCGTCTGGATATCTATATATGAGTCCCCAAACAGTGCTACTTGATCAATATGACGGTATGCCTTAAGCGCTTGTATTACACAATGCCTCACAACCATCGGATCGGGTTTGCTTGCCAAACCTTCACGCTTGCCATAAACGAAATGGAAGGTCTGGGGAAAGAAGTGGTCTATGAGTTGTTGCGCCGCCTGCTGGTATTTGTTTGATGCCAATGCCAAAATATATCCCTCTTGTCTCAACTGTTTCAAGGTCTGAGTTATACCAGGATATGGCTGAGTCAACGTATATAGATGTTGTTCGTAATAAGACACAAAATAGTCGTATGCCTGTTGGATCGTTTCATCATTACGCATCTGCTCTGGTAACATCGTCGTTACAAGGTTCAACACGCCACGACCTATCATGGGGAGATAATCATTGACCTTCAACGGAGGCAAAGACATTTGCCTTCGAGCATCATTACATGCCGCAGCCAAATCAGGCAAGGAATTGATTAACGTTCCATCCAAATCAAAAAGGAACAGTTTCATGATACTAATAACGAATAAGTTGATTCAATTTGGTCTATTAGACGTATATCCTCTGAGGTGAGCTCGATGTGACGCTCAGTCAACTCATCCATAAGGAATTGCCTAACATGCGTAGTAGATAATTCAAGTTCTGGATGTATGCTCATTAGGTTCTCTACTCGTTGCCTAACTGACTTCACTCCATGCTTATCCAGTTTCTCTTGACTGGGCGTGATAGCCATTTGCATATGCTGTAGATTTACGTTACATAGCATCGTTCCATGTACTACTGTCGCTTGTTTGTTCGTATAAGAAGCATTGCCCGACACTTTGCGTTGATTGACCAATATATCATTATTCTGCGAACGCGTGGCTTGACACCCCATCTTAGAAAGCACCTCTACCATCTGTTGGAGATAAGCTTGAAAAACCTCTTGGGCATGGGTATTGGTCGAAATGAATGAGGTCATCAGATTACCCCTGTCCGAATATACACACCCTCCCCCGCTCTTGCGCTGATAGACTGCAATCCTGTTGGCTCGACAATATGGAAGATTCACTTCGTTCTCCAACACTTGATGTTTGCCTATGATAACTGTAGGATCAACGATCCAGGTAAAGAGCACTTGGTCACCAAACTGATGAATATGTTCTGCCACATATTCCTCCATCGCAAGATACCATACCAATGTCTTATTTTCTGGTGGGAGAAGGTAAATCATACTACAATCGTCTCGGTTTGCTAATTTCTTTTCCTCTACAGAAACGAACAACTATATCTCTATCGTCGCCCAAATAGACATAACGCTCGATGCGATGCAACAAAGAATAGTTATCATGATTGAGGTATTGATCATTCACTACCAAAGCATCAAACTCATAACCTTTCAAGAAAGCGCCTACGTTTCCAAAGAACGAACCTCCAGCCTTGGTTGCCATATAAAAGGCTTCACTCAAACTGATAAAGGGGACGGTACGTTTGTATTGAGCATATTGGAGTTTGCTCAGTTGAATAGCATATTGGATGGTACGGAGTACAGAAAGGTTGTTACCTCCCGACACATCCGTTCCTAATGCTACGGGTATGTTGGCTTGTAGCAGTTGTTTGATAGGAGCGATGCCCGAAGCGAGGTTGCTGTTGGAGGTTGGACAATGCACTGCAATGACATTGGACTGGCGCATCAACTCTTTCTCCTCTCCATCCGTATAGCAACAGTGCGCCATCAAAGTAGGTGTCTGTCCGAATAGTCCATACTTATGGTAGGCATGCGCATAGGTAGGGACATCGGGCTCAAGTTCTTTCACCCACTCAATTTCTGCCATGTTTTCCGACAAGTGCGACTGGACGGGTAAATTGTATTGTTGCGCCATTCGCCCTAACTGCTCCAACATATCAGGAGTACAAGAAGGAATAAAACGAGGAGTAACTATCGGTTTGCACAAAGGATTGATTTCATCCTTTTGTCGGTCATGCAGATATTGCATGAGTGTTTGCAGCCCCGCAAGGTGTTGTTCTGTGTCACAAATTAAAGGTTGGGGGCAGTTCCTATTCATACCTACCAAACCAATATACGCGCCCATGCCTGACTGAAGAAACATATCTGCCAAAACCAATGTAGCAGGGATATGACTGGTCGCAAAAACGGCTGAACGCATCGTCCCCTGCATCCAAAGTTCGTGCACAAAACGACTATACATACGTTGCGCATGCTCCATCTCTGCAAACCTTATTTCCTCTGGAAAAGTATATTTATTGAGCCATTGCAACAACTCTTCATCCATCGCTACTCCCATATTGCGATACTGAGGAGCATGCACATGCATGTCACAAAAAGCAGGAATAAGCAGATGGTCACCAAAATCAGTGACCTGAGAGGCAGAATAGCACGAAGGCAATTGCTCGTATATACCCTCCACACAACCATCATCGCCTACACAAATATATGCTTTGGGACAAATCTCAAAAGCATTGGGAGTGGGCGTATGAATAATATTTGCTCGATAAATATTCATTTTTTTCTTGGTTTGAATAAAACCTTCAGCACAAAATAATTGATTATACCTGCTGCAAAGATACTTGGAAATCCTGCATTGATTTCTTCTATTCCTACCGTAATCAATACATGCAAGAAAATGAATTGTATGAACAGATTGAGTATTCTCGCCAATACAAATCCTCCTGCATTGCTCAAGGTAGGTTTGGACCTGAACGTGTACCAAGCCGAAATCAAATAGTTGAAAACCATTTCTATGGCGAAAGCTATCACAAAGGCTATATATACCAATATGGCCCTTTCATCCCCCCACCATGTTTGAAAGGCTTTGAGTATCATTCGATACAACCAATCTTGTAGGAACATGCCTGCCATGCCCACAATAAAGAATCGTACCATCGAACGATATCTCAAAGGTATTTTATCCGTTAATAGTTTCATTGAATAGCATTAAGTACCTGTAACATTTCTTCTTTGGCAGCTGTCAATCCATCCGCATTTCTACCACCTGCGGTAGCCATCCAAGGTTGACCACCACCACCGCCTTGAATATGTTTAGCAGCAGACTTGATGATATTGCCAGCATGTAACCCTTTCTCAATCAAAGGTTGTGACAAGAAGATTGAAATCATCGGTTTATCCTCTGTCAATGTAGTGCCTATGATAGCAAATGGGATATTAGCCACTTTAGGTTTGAGAAGTGTGAACACGTTTCTGAGCATATCTACTTTGATATCGCCATCCAACATTACCAAGTTGATACCATTATAATCTTTTGCGTTGCCTATCATTTGCTTGCACAAGATTTCTGCTTTCTCTTGCATGAGGAGTTCAAATTGTTTTTTCAAACTGCTATTCTCATCCATCGTCTTACGGATAGCATTGATGAGGTCCGGTGCATTGTTGAACATGCCACGCAATTGATTGAGCAAATCTTGTTGTTGGTAGTAAAGTTCATCTACTTTTTGTGCAGTCACAGCCTCTATACGTCTCACGCCCGCAGCAACGCTGGTCTCCATCAGTATTCTCAAGGAGCCTATCAATCCTGTTGCTTTCACGTGGCAACCACCACACAACTCAACGGATGAACCAAACTTGATGACACGCACATCATCACCATATTTCTCTCCGAACAACGCCATGGCTCCCATTTCTTTGGCTTGTTGCATCGTAGCGTGGCGTGTCTCGTCAAGAGGTAAGTTCTCTCGAATCATTTGGTTGGCGAACTTCTCTACTTCTCGCAACTCTTCAGGAGTCACTTTTTGGAAATGTGAGAAGTCAAATCTCAATGAGTCGGCAGTAACTAACGAACCCTTTTGCTCCACATGCGTACCCAATACATGGCGCAACGCATAATGTAGGATGTGGGTTGCAGAGTGGTTGGCTGCTATCGCCTTGCGTTTGTCCGCATCTACCTTGGCTACCAATGTGGCATGTATATCTTCTGGCATCTGCTCTAATATATGTACGGGCAGATTGTTTTCACGTTTGGTATCGAGTACAGGGCAATCACCCAACCAACCTGAGTCACCTATCTCACCACCCATCTCTGCATAGAATGGCGTTTGTGTTAGTACCACTTGATAGAAGGATTTGTTCTTTTGTGCCACTTTACGATACCTTACAATCTGCGTATCACATGTCAAGGTATCATAGCCCACAAATTCTGTTTCTCCATCCAATACCTCTACCCAATCGCTCACATCTTGTTTGGCAGCGTTGCGTGCACGTTCTTTTTGCAACTGCATTTGTTGATGAAACTCATCCTCGTTGCATGTGAATCCCTTTTCTCGCAAGATAAGTTCGGTCAAGTCCAATGGGAAGCCATAGGTATCATACAAGGTAAACACATCCACCCCACTTATTTGTTTGGTGGTAGCTTGCGCCATGAGTTTATCCAACAAAGCGATACCTTTTTCCAAAGTGCGTAAGAATGCTTCTTCCTCTTCTTTGAGTACTTTGGATATCAAGGTAGATTGAGACTTGATTTCTGGGTAAGCGTCGCCCATGTCGTCAACCAATTGAGGAATCAGTTTGTATAGGAAAGCTTCTCTTTGTTGCAAGAAAGTGTATCCATAACGCACTGCGCGTCTTAGTATTCGTCTGATGACGTAACCTGCCTTGGCATTACTTGGCAACTGTCCGTCAGCTATAGCGAAAGCTATGGTACGGATATGGTCGGCTATAACGCGCATGGCAACATCGATTTTCTCATCCTTACCATATTGGCAGTTACACAATTGACCAATAAACTGTAGCATCGGTTGAAATACATCCGAATCGTAGTTAGACTGCTTGCCTTGCAATGTACGTACCAATCGTTCAAAGCCCATTCCGGTGTCTATCACTTTCATTGGCAGATTTTCCAAACTACCATCAGCCTTGCGATTATACTGCATGAAAACAAGGTTCCAAATCTCAATCACTTGTGGGTGGTCTTTGTTCACCAATTGGTATCCTGGTACTTTCTCTTTGTCTTCTGCTGAACGGCTATCCACATGTATCTCGGAACATGGGCCACAAGGTCCTGTATCTCCCATTTCCCAGAAATTATCATGTTTGTTACCTTCGATGATATGCTCTTTGGGCAAATGTTTCAACCAAATAGCCTCAGCTTCGTTGTCTCGTTCCAAATTGTCGTCCTTGGCTCCTTCAAAAACGGTCACATACAAGTCCTTGGGATCGAGGTGTAGTACATTGACAATATATTCCCATGCCAAGTCGATTGCACCCTCTTTGAAATAATCTCCAAAAGACCAGTTGCCCAACATTTCGAACATGGTGTGGTGATAGGTGTCGTGACCTACTTCTTCCAAGTCGTTGTGTTTGCCACTTACTCTAAGGCATTTTTGCGCGTCACATGCTCGAGTAAAAGTCACGGGGTCGTTACCAAGAATGATATTCTTGAACTGATTCATACCTGCATTGGTAAACATCAGCGTTGGGTCATCTTTGATAACCATTGGTGCACTTGGAATGACTTGGTGTTGCTTGCTTGCAAAAAAGTCTAAGAATGATTGTCTAATTTCTTTAGCTGTCATATCTGGATGTACGTTTTTATGTTCTATGAATAGTCTATTATTTGTTATGCATGTTTATGTGTGTTCTCTGGCACTACAATTTGCAGAGGGTCTTTGTTGAGTTCTGCGGTTTGCAATCTTCTTTTATACAAGTCAATTGCCATGTATAGTGCATTGGAGAAACTTGAAGGATTTGCAGTATTCTTGCCTGCCAAAGCATAAGCTGTGCCATGGTCGGGAGAAGTTCTTATCATTTGCAATCCCGCAGTGAAATTGACCCCTTCCATATCCAACGATTTGAATGGGATAAGTCCTTGATCGTGGTACATTGCCAACACGGCATCAAAGTGAGTATAATCACCTGCTCCGAAGAAACCATCTGCTGAGTATGGTCCAAAAGCCATCAATCCACTTTCTTTTGCTTCTTGTATAGCAGGAATGATAATTTCTTTTTCTTCTGCTCCCAATAGTCCATTGTCCCCTGCATGCGGATTAAGAGCCAAGACTGCTATTCTTGGTTTTCTAATCCAAAAATCGTTTTGCAAAGTAGTATTGAGAATCGTAAGTTTTTCTATGATGCGTTCTTTGGTAATCATGCTTGGCACTTTTGCCAAAGGAGTATGGTTGGTCACCAAGGCAATACGCATGCAATCGCTAACCATCATCATTAGGCTATTGGTTCCCTTGCCGAACATGGCAGTAAGGTATTCGGTATGTCCAGAATATTTGAACTGTTCGCATTGGATATTACCCTTATTGATAGGAGCAGTTACGAGGGCATGTACCTCTCCATTCTTGAGGTCTTGACATGCTCGCTTGAGTGATGCCAAGGCTGCTTGTCCCGCCTCTTTGGTCGATTGTCCTATGTTGACAGGCGTGTTGTCCGAATAACATGGAATAAGGTTCAATCTACCATCTTTAGCCTGTTTGGGGGATTGGATGATATTGAATGATAGGTTGTGATACTCTTCACCTAATGTGAGTGCATGTTGTTTGGCTATTTTAGCGTTGCCATAAACAATAGGTTTGCATATCTCACAAATATGAGGGTCAGCAATACCTTTGAGTAGGATTTCATAACCCACTCCGTTGATATCGCCTGCTGTGATTGCTATGATTGGTTTCATTGTATGTTATCAATTAAAAATATTATTAGTCTTGATGTACTTTCTCGTATGGTAGTTTGGTTAGGTCATATTGTTTTCTCTCCTCATCCTTGTAACCCAAAGCGATGACACATAAGATGGTCAGTTCTTGTGGTACATTGACAACTTTCTTCACCAGTTCTTCGGCTCCTTCTCTATTGTACACATGGCACCAGCACGCACCTATTCCTCTATCTTCTGCTGCTAATAGGATATTATGAGCAGCTATCGCTCCGTCGCATTGCCATGTATCAATCTTGTTGGCATCCAATGCTACCACAATAGCAGCCATTGCTGTCTCAAACATGCCGCTACCATAGGTTCGACAACCTTTGAGTGTTCTGAGTTTATCCACATCGGTCACGACGTAAAATTCCCACTCATTGCATCGCTTGCCAGCAGGTGACATGAGAGCACATTGGAGGATATAGTCGAGATGTTCTTGTTCTATTGGACGATCTTGATATTTTCTGATAGACCGTCTATTTTGGCATAAAGTAATAAAGTCTTGCATAATACGTCTAATTTAAGCGCACAAAGTTACGACATTTTTTACATATCTGCAAATTATAATTCACTGCGACGATACAATGGAAATACTTGAAATGTTTGTTTATATAAAAAATTTGATGTACCTTTGCTGCATAATCTTAAATATATTTGATGATGAAGAAGGCTATTTTATCTTGTTTTGCAATTATCCTATTCATGGTTTCATGCACCAATGGAGAGCGCATATTGACGTCAGCAACGGGAAGTATATATGAATGTTTGGTAGTAATGAACAACCCTGTTTTGACAGAAACCCAATTGGCCACTTTGGCGGAGCATCCATTATTACAGTCCAATGGTTCTGCCTATAGTGAAGCAGTAACGCATCTATACGATTTGGTTTCTGGCGTTATGGGAGCAGATATGCCTTGTATGCCACAGATGGAGAGTTATTTTACTCTCACACACGTTGCGCCCAATGCGTTTGATGATTTTTTGAAGCCAACGCGTAATATTCTCTATGTGGATATCAACCCTAACCAATACACACAGACCAAAGCAAAAATGCATGTGGATGTATGGTCAACACCTCAAGCATATTGTCATGTACAATGCCCATCCAATGACGAGTTCATTGCATGGTGGTTGAAAGAAGGCAACAACATACGCGATTGGTTTGTACGTCAGGAATTGAACCGCCATGCTAAGTTCTACAAGCATGCAACCAACAGAGAAGGACGTACACGATTGATCGAACGTATCGGCGTGGACATGTGGATACCAGAGGATTATATGTTTATCATGGACACTACATTTAGATTGGCACCGCCTTCTTTAAGTGCAGGAGAAGATGTAGATGTGTTATGGTTCTGCAACAACAAGGGACCTATGCGTAGAGATTTGGTTGTATATAGCTATCCCTACAAGGATAAGAACACCTTTAGTTTGCCTTACCTCAATGCCCAGCGAGATGCTGTTTTAGGTCGCATCATATCAGGCAGTGTAGCAGGGTCATATATTGGCACTGAATACAAGGTTTTCCCTCCTCAATTTCGTGCGTTGCATGTACAACAATCGGGCTATGCAGGCGAAGTACGTGGGTTGTGGAAACTTTATGCGGGAGAAGCTATGGGTGGTCCGTATGTTAGTCACACGCGAGTGGATGAAATCTTCCAACGTGTAATCACGGCAGAAGTGTTTATATATGCCAGTGGGCAAAAGAAACGCAATGCTTTACGCCAGGCAGAAGCCATCTTGTACACAATGGAACTACCGCAAGAAGTAAACCAAATTGCTGATATACAAATAAGCGCACCAACCAATTGATGCGCTTATTATTTGCTATATTCACTCAATTCTAACCACCTGTATTCTTTTTCATCCAACAGTCGTTTGACCTCTTCGTAACGAATCGATACTTGCTGTATGGTTTGTGCATCCAATTGCACTCCGGAGAGTTGTTGTTCTAAGGTTGCTTTTTCTTCTTCCAAGGCAGGTAACTCTTGCTCAAGGGTTAGGAGTTCTTGTTTTTCTTTGAAACTCAGTTTGCGTGTAGTGCCCGTATTGTTGTTTTGTTTGGGTTTGGTAGCAGGTTTGCTATTCTCTTTTGGAGTAGAGGTATTCTTTTCTGCTTCGCTCAAACGGTATTGGGTATAGTTGCCTGGAAAATCTTTTATTTTTCCCTCCCCTTCAAAAACGAATATATGATCCACTACCCTATCCATAAAATAGCGGTCGTGGCTCACCAAGATGAGACATCCTTGGTATGCTTTGAGGTATTCCTCAAGCACTTGCAAGGTAGGGATATCCAAGTCGTTGGTTGGTTCGTCCAATATCAAAAAATTAGGGTTTCTCATTAGCACGGTACACAAGTGCAAACGTTGCTTTTCTCCTCCAGATAGTTTGGCCACAAAATCGTGTTGCTGAGATGGAGAGAAAAGGAAATGCTGAAGCAATTGTCCCGCAGTCAGTTTGTTACCATTTCCCATGTCTATCATCTCCGCAACATCTCTGACCACGTCGATCACTTTTTTGTCTTCTTGGAAAGTTAGTCCCGTTTGCGCATAATAGCCAAAACGAACAGTAGTTCCCACATCAAACGTTCCACTATCGGGCTGAAGGTAGCCCAACAACAACTTTAGGAAAGTGGACTTGCCAGTGCCATTATTGCCAATAATGCCCAATTTCTCATAGCGTGTAAAAACATAAGAGAAATCTTCCAGTATGACTTTATCCGATTGCTGGTTATCAGTAGCAGCAAAGCGTTTGGATACATTTTTCGCTTCAAAAATCTTGTTGCCTATATAGGTTGACTTGATATTGAGTTGTACGTTTTGCTCTTGTATTGACTGTTTGGCTTTTTTCTCAATCTCATAGAAATTGTCTATCCTATAACGTGCTTTATGTGCCCTTGCTTGGGGCATGCGTCGCATCCATTCCAATTCGGTTCGGTATAGGTTTCTGTATTTATCTATCTCAGCGTTTTGGTTTTCGATGCGTTCTTCTCTCGCTTCTAAGTAGGCTGTATAATTGCCCACATATTCATATAGATGGTATTGGTCCAGTTCCCAAATGTTTGTGCACACACTGTCCAGGAAATACCTATCATGGGTCACCATAAGAAGGGTGATAGAGGTTTTTCTTAGATAGTTTTCCAGCCATATAACCATTTGCAAATCCAAATGGTTGGTTGGTTCATCCATAATCAACAAGTCTGGTTCCTCTGCCAACACTTTGGCGATAGCCACCCTTTTTTGTTGTCCACCACTTAGTTTGTCAATGGTGAGGGTGGTATCTGTGATTTGGAGTTGAGTAAGCAGTTGTTGCACGCGTAACGTATCACAATACTGCTTGATGGTAAGATGGTTAGGAAGGGATATTATCTGTGACAAGTATGCCACTTTTATTCCATTGCGGAAGGTTATTTTTCCCTCGTCATAATCTGTATGTCCCGCCAATATATTCAGCAGGGTTGATTTACCAATACCATTGCGCGCAATGAGGGCTATTCGTTGTCCTTCGTTGATAGCAAAACTGATGTTTTGAAACAACACTTTTGACCCTACCGATTTGGTAAGGTTTTCTACTAATAGATAGGGAACAACGTTTGCCATTGGAAGTTCTTATTTTTGCTTCAATTCAAACAATGGAAATCGTTTCATGACCGCAAACACCAGCCAATCGGGCAAGTGGTTGATGATAGGTACAATGATTGCATTCCATGCACCGGGCATGCATTGTTTTTTCCAAGTCTTGAATAGTGCTTTCAGCGCTTTATTAACCAGTTTTTCTGGTGACATTGTTATGCCCGCTACGCGCAAGATTTTAGCAAACTTAGGAGGGAAAGGGAGCAATCCCGTATCGGTTGAGCCTGGGGTTAATGCTATCACGTGTATGCCATAAGGGCGCAGTTCGTACCACAACGATTTGGAGAAGTTGAGTACAAATCCTTTGGTTGCGTTGTATGCTTGAATGCCTGGCATTGCCATCCATGCTGTCATGGAAGACATATTGAGGATATACCCCGTTGCTTGGGGTTTGTGTGTATAGCTGGGATGATGGCTCCTACTGACCATATCTTGGGCAAACAAGCGGCATAGTTTGGTTAATGTCAGTACGTGTAGGTTAATCATCGTTTCCACTTTACCAATAGGTGTTTGGCAAAGAGGATTGAAAATCAACATGCCTGCATTGTTGATAAGCACATCCACATGGATGTTATTATCTTGAGTAAATTGGTATATTTGTTCTGCGGCATTTTGTTCTGCAAGATTTTTGTACAGCCATATTGTCTTGACTCCATATTGTTGAGTCAAGTCCATGGCTACTTGTTGAAGTTCTTTTTCTTGGTTGCTAACCAAAAGCAGATCGCAACGATAATCTCGTGCAAGTGCTGTAGCATATTGCAATCCTATGCCTGAAGATGCTCCTGTGACTAATGCAAACATTTTTTCAAGGTTTCACGCACCAAAGGTGCTTGTTTCATCGCTTCGCAGTTTCAAAGTTTCATCGCACTAATGTGCGGTTTCAAAGTTCTAAGGGTTCTAAAGGTTCAAAGGTTCTAAAGGTTCTAAAGGTTCTAAGGGTTCTAAAGGTTCTAAGAGTTTTAAGAGTTCTAAGGGTTCTAATGTTTTAACTATCCTTTAGAACAGCAGCTTTGCTGCGCTTAGAACATTTAGAACAGCCCAAAGGGCGATTAGAACAGCCCAAAGGGCGATAGAACAGCAGCTTTGCTGCGCTTAGAACATTTAGAACAGCCCAAAGGGCGATAGAACAGCAGCTCACTCTGTGAGCCTCCTCTAAACTGAGGAGTTTGTTAATTCAAAATTCAAAATTCAAAATTCTCAATCCTTCTCTTTACTTCTGAAATCTCCCAACGTACTTGATAGCTAAGAACACCAGCCAATCGGGCGTATGTTTGAGGAGTGGAGTTGCCAAATGGTTGATTACTCCTGGCATGTCTGCTTTCTTGCCTTTGAACATCTTACGGAGTGCCCTTTTTACCAATTTCTCTGGTGGAATAGCCACGGTCAAGTTGACTGCTAACTTGCGCAAGTTAGGAGCTAAGCCAAACAAGGCGGTATCCACTGCACCTGGAGTCATTACGGTGATATTAACCCCTTTGGGTTTGAGTTCGTACCACAATGATTTGGAGAAATTGTATATGAATGCTTTGGTGGCGTTATATGTTTGTATGCCTGGCATGGCCATCCAGGCGGACATGGAAGACATATTGAGGATATAACCTTTTTTGCGTTTGCACCCATTAATTTTCTCCTGTTGTTCTTGTTCGGTGAGTTGTCTATTGATCATCTCTTCTCCGAACAACCTGCACAACTTAGCTACTGTTATCATATGCAGGTTGAGCATCAAATCGATACGTTTGGTAGATGTTTCGCAATAGGGATTGAAGAAGAAGACACCTGCATTGTTGATGAGCACATCAACCACCAATCCATTGTCTTTGCAGTAAGCAAATAGCAAATCGGCGGCATCTGGTTGGGACAAATCAGCATAATGAGATAGAGTGTTGACGCCATACTCATTTTTGAGATTTTGAGCCACTTCTTCAAGTTCTTTTTCTTGGTTAGAAACCAATAGTAAATCGCTATGATAATCGCGTGCTAATTGAGTAGCGTATTGTAATCCTATTCCGCTACTGGCACCTGTTACTAAACTTAACATGTGAGATTATTTGTTTTTAGGATACCACATTTCTTCGTACTTGAGTGCTTCTTTTTCCAAGTACTTAGGTAGATTTTCCACACATTCGTGGCACTTCATATCCAACGTGTACATACGTGCCACGCAATAGTTGGAGCGTTTGCAAGTAGAATGATAGTGTTCGTCTTGTTGCATTTTGTTGACGAAGTCTGGATCTTTGACGAGTGCGTGTCCTATTTGTATGCAATCGAAACCTGCTGCCAAAGCCGTTTCTGCATTCTCTCTACTCATGATACCTCCCACGTAGATAAGGGGCATTTTGAGTTCTTTTCTAAATTTCTTTGCACTTTCAAGGAAGAAAAGTTCTTTGAAAGGTACGGTAGGTATCATCAAGTGTCCTACAAAGCGCAGAGCCAATCTTAGCCACCAGAAAGACCATGGGTTCATGTAGTGAGCTAATGTCTTGATAGGCATAGCACCGCCCATTACAGTGAAGGGAGCTTTGCTAACAAAACCTGCTGTCAACACCAATGCGTGTACCCCAATTTTCTCTATCTCTTTGGCAATGGTGATACAATCATCTATTTGCAGTCCAGACTTGAAGCCATCATACATATTGGTTTTAACCACGATAGCCATATCATCGCCTGCGTGTTCCATCACTTCGGTGAGCACCTCACGCATGAAACGCATACGATTTTCCAAACTGCCTCCATACTCATCTTTTCTCCTATTAGTATAAGGAGAGAGGAACTGGGAGATTAGGTAACCGTGTCCTGCATGTATCTCAATGCAATCAAATCCGCACTCACGGCAGAAATCCACTGCATAACCAAAATCTTTGACTGTTTGTTTGATTTCCTCTTTGGTCAATGCTCTATGGATGGTAGGAGAATAGAGATTGAAACCTGATGATGCACCTACAGGCATACATTTGCATGTATAGAAGTGCGTCATGTTACCACAGTGTCCTAATTGTATGCTGGCTTTGGCACCATGTTCGTGAATACCATCCGTTAGGTGTTTGAGTGCTGGTTTGATCTCTTCATGTATATAGAGTTGACCATCAAAACTAACTCCTGAACGGTTTACAGAGCAGTAGGCTACGGTTGTCATACCTGCGCCACCTTTGGCTACTGCTGTATGATAGTTGTACAAATCTTGGCTTGGTGCATTGCCATAAGCCATGTTTTCGAATGCTGCTGAACGGATTGCACGATTGCGCAGCGTTATAGGACCTAATTGATAGGGAGTAAATAACATAACAAACTTCTTTTATAAAAAATAGTCTATCGTCAATAGACATTCCAATATGAATGTACCTTAAAAACTAATATATGAACGGAATAATACGTTTCAATTTTTTCTTGTCAAACTCATCTGCAAACTCCACTTCATATTTGTGGTAAATGGAGTTGGAGCGTGGTACCAAGTTGCAGCATGAGAACCAGAAGAATAGTGCGCCTGCCCATGACCATGTGAGAATAGCAAACCCCAACCACTCGGTGATTTCGCCAAAATAGTTTGCAGATGTCACGTATTTGTACAATCCTTTTTTGGGGAGATAGTGTTTCGTATCTCCAGGTTTTCTAAGGTGTCGAATCACATAATCCGAGTGCATATTGATACACCACCCCATCACGAAGATTATGACACCGATAATGAAACGTGGATCTTTGACCCAATCCATTGTATAGAGTTCTGGCGTATAGACAGGTGCAAGGTGGAAGAGCCAATATCCTTGTACATAACCATTGATGATATTCCATAGCAGAGAAAGTGCCATGATAGCCAACGGCATTTTTCCGTTGCCTCTCAATAAGAATGGGAAAATGAACGAACGTTGGAAATAGTGAATCTCAAAAAGCAAAAAGAACACCAAATAGGGCAAACGTCTGGTGACTGCAAAAGGAGACATAGCCCACAAATACAATACTACCAGAAAAACAGGCATCTCCATCAAACACCAACCCACTTTGTTATTGATAGAAGGGCCCCACGTTTCAGAACGCATCTTTCCGTAACCCGCATCGATAAAATACAATGCCACAAAAACCACTAAGCCTATCAAGGCCATCAAAAATAAGAAACTATAAAATTGTGATAGTTCTGGAGATAAATATCCTGCCATTCAATATATATTTATTTGAATATTTTCGTTAATTTTCACATTCGGCACTTATCAATGCACGAACGTGCCAAATAAAATTGGCCTGCAAAGTTAAATAAATTTAATCGTTTTAGCAAATAAAAAAAATAGATTTCAATAATATCATACACTTTTTCCATACAAATGGTATAAGTTTTACGCACGATGTGTTGTTCTATAGGTTCTAAGGGTTCTAAGGGTTCTAAAGGTTCTAAGGGTTCTAAGGGTTCTAAAAGTTCTAAGGGTTCTAAAAGTTCTAAGGGTTCTAAAGGTTCTAAAGGTTCTAAGAGTTCAAAGGTTAAACGTTTCACGCACCAAAGGTGCTTGTTTCATCGCTTCGCTGTTTCATGGTTTAAGGAGAGTGTTCGAAGTCAAAATTCAAAATTCATAATTATTTATAGTTTATCGGTTTAGTGCTAGCGGGTGGTTCCGCTAGTCAAAATTCAAAATTCAAAATTCTTATCTCCCCTTTGGGTCGAACGATTATTCGCAGAGCGAATTTACAAAATTCTCAATTCTCTTGTGTATCTACAAAAATAATTGTACTTTTGTAGCACAAACTAGTACGTCATACCATAAACATTATTTTTATATGCAAAAAGACAATCTTATTTTTGACCTTATAGGTCGTGAGCGTGCTCGTCAGACGCATGGTATTGAACTGATTGCTTCCGAAAATTTCGTTAGTAACCAAGTATTGGAGGCGATGGGTTCTGTCCTTACCAACAAGTATGCAGAAGGTTATCCTGGCAAACGTTACTATGGAGGGTGCGAAGTGGTGGATGAAGTAGAGAATGTAGCCAGAGAGCGTATCAAACAACTTTTCGAGGCTGAATATGCGAACGTACAACCACACTCGGGGGCACAAGCCAACATGGCGGTCTTCATGGCATGCCTCAAACCAGGAGACACGTTCTTAGGATTGAATCTAAGTCATGGCGGACACTTAAGCCATGGCAGCCCTGTCAATTTCTCCGGTTTGATGTTCAATGCCTTGGAATACAATGTAAAAGAAGACACAGGACGCGTCGATTATGATCAACTGGAGAAAGTGGCACGTGAGAATAAACCCAAACTCATCATCGCAGGGGCATCGGCATATAGTCGAGAGTGGGACTATGCACGAATTCGCCGCGTAGCTGACGAGATTGGCGCCATCTTCATGGTGGATATGGCTCACCCTGCGGGGCTGATTGCTGCCGGATTATTAGAAAACCCTATCAAACATGCGCATATCGTCACTTCCACTACACACAAAACATTGCGTGGACCTCGTGGAGGTATCATTCTTATGGGCAAGGACTTCCCCAACCCATGGGGCAAAACAACACCTAAGGGAGAAGTGAAGATGATGTCTGCTTTGTTAGACTCTGCCGTGTTCCCAGGGACACAAGGCGGACCATTGGAGCATGTCATCGCCGCCAAAGCGGTTGCGTTTGGAGAGGCTTTGACACCCGAATTTAAAGAGTATCAAAAACAAGTACAACGCAATGCGGCTGCCATGGCCAAAGCTTTGATGGACAAAGGATATAAGATTATCTCTGATGGTACGGACAATCACTCAATGCTGGTGGACCTTAGAACCAAATATCCAGAATTGACAGGTAAGGTGGCTGAAAAAGCACTCGTTGCTGCCGATATCACGACCAACAAGAACATGGTACCCTTCGACTCTCGTAGTGCCTTCCAAACCAGCGGTTTACGCTTCGGTACACCTGCCATCACCACACGAGGACTAAAAGAAGACAAAATGCCGTGGATAGTGGAACTCATTGACCGAGTTCTCCAAAACCCTGAGTCCGAGGAAAACATCGCAGCGGTACGTGCTGAGGTAAATGCGGAAATGGTTAAATATCCTCTCTTTGCATGGTAAGGTGATTGAGGTACACTCTCTACGTAAAAAAAGAGTTGATTGTATCAGTAGTGACATCAAAAAAAATGCCAACCAAACGTTGGCATTTTTTTTGATGGATGAAAGAGATTGATGAATAGGAATATACAACCATCAATCTACTTTTTGCCCCATGATGGTATATACTACCCCATTGCGAATAATATAGATATTATTATCATAAATTACTTTTTTCACTACGCTTTCTTGACTCATTGATTCTTCCAAATTGGTTGTAAGAATAGTAATGCTCATTGAAGTAGATTCTTGATTACCACAATCGGTTTCTACTACATATTTCAGTTCAATCTGCGAGGATTCAAAATTGATTATCTCATCCGTTAACAGTTGCCATTCAGTGTTGTTTTTAACATACCATGTGATAGTTGATTGTGGTGCGTACAATGTTTCGGCATTGATGAAGGCCTGTATTTCTTCTGTTGGCACAGAGACATCTATCTTCTTTCCTGCGTAAACAACTGGTGGTGTGACAGCAAGTGGTAACGTCTGCACATATATCTGCAAATTCAGTTGATGAATAACACTATCACACTCCATACCAGCATATGGCTCTATCGCAGAATAGATGCCTTCCTCTGTAAGCGACTGTCCGTACCACTCGTATGGCAGTTCTGAAGGACAAAGCGCAAGCGTTTCGCTTTCTGTGGTAGCGTCAGGCAGAATGGTCAGGTGCAATGTCACAATGCTATCGCATCCATTGGCAGCAACGGTAGTATAAACATATTCCCCACTCTCGCTGTAGGTCTCACCATTCCAAGTATATGAATCACAAGATACATATGTCTCCTCGCTTGTTACACTACGGTTGATGGTTAGGGTCAAAACCTCCAAACTATCGCAACCATTTACGGTTTGCGTCAGGTACTCGTACGTGCCAGAGGTGGTGTATGTATCATCATGCCATACATAGCTATCGCAAGCCGTAGCACTGAAATATGCCGTATCGCTATAGTTAATGGTCAACGTCAAGATCTCTACGCTATCGCAACCATGGATGGTTTTGAGAGAATCATAGTAAACGCCCGATTGTGTGTAGGTCACGCCATTGTTCCAGGTATAACTGTCGCATGTGGTCACCTCGTATGGTACCTCGAGACTACGGTTGACAGTCAAGTTGAGCACCACGGTACTATCACAGCCATGGATGGTTTGTAGGTATTGGTAATACGTACCTGACTCAGTGTAAGTCTTACCGTCGGTCCATGTGTAGCTGTCGCAAATTGTAACCGAATCTTCAATGGTTACACTATGATTGACAGTCAAATGCAATGTTACAATACTATCACATCCCGCTTGAGAAGGAATGGTATCGATATATACACCTGTTTCGGTATAAGTTGTACCATTCCATACATATTCGTCGCAGGCGGTTACGGTTTCTTCTCCCCACTTCATTTGTTCTGCAACAAGCGATACATTCTTTGCGGATGACTTGTCCGTACCATTTGCATTGCTCAGTACAATATTATCGATGGTGATAGTGCTGTAACATTGTTCTTTATCAATTGGATTGCCCCCCTGGTTACCTCCTTGTTCTCCATCGCCACTAGGGTTACCATCAGACAATTCCTCACGATACGTGGTCGTGCCTAATTCGGGATTTGCGATAGTTCCTGAGATGATGTCCTTAAGAGTACCATCCGATTGAGGAAGATAATTTCTAACTAACTGACCATCTTCGTATATTTTGACGTAATATACTGATCCTTTCCAAGCGCAAGGATTATCACAAAAAACTAACGAGTTGGAGCAATACAAATTTTGTGATTCAAATTCAATCTTTTTATAACCACCTTGACTATTTTTGAATTCATAATATCCATTGGTCATTGTCACCTCAATCGCATCGCCATATGTATAATCAAACGCATAATCATCTACCACATCACCACATAGTATATTAAATGTTTTTCTATCAGCGTTAAACCACGAACTCATTCCACCTGCCCATGCACCAGTATTACCCAAACCTGTTTCATTATTACACTGCTCAACAGTCATCTTGAATACTACTTTGATGTCTTTGGATGCATCTACCACATAGTCTATTGGAATTCTTGCATTTTCGCAATCTAATACACCAATCTGTGAATTTGCCATTTGTTTTTTTGAGATCAACTGATGTGTGCTTTTATCTTCTTGTGGAGAAAAAATTAACTGATTCAACTCACCTTCGTTTCCATCAATCACAGCATTGGACATAGAATAGATAAGTACACGATAACTATCCTCGCCCAACGGAGTGACGGAATAACTATGACTACTCATGCGTTCCGATGGAGTGAATGCCGCTTGCGCAGTAGTCATATCACTACGCCAATGTACATCGTACTGTACGGCTACAATATCCGTATAGTTTTTCAATCCAACTGATAACATGTAACTGCCATCTGTTTGATTTTTCCCATCCAATGTCAACTCGTTTGGTTCGAATACTTGTCCAGACAAAGTCACTGTTTTTAGGCGGTTGTTGGGGTCACTGGTGTAAAGGTTCATTGTCGTAGAAAAGTCGCCCTCTTCTACGGGTTGATATGCCACGGTGATTGTAGTGGTTTTGTAAGTTGCTATTGTGATAGGTAGTTCCTCTACTATACGAAAGCCCTCTGCTAAGAAGGATGCACGCTCCAACACCAGTGGCGAGCTACCGCTATTGCGCACGGAATAGGTAGTATATGCCTCTTCATTGATAGGAATAATCCCCATATTGATGGAGGCATCGCTACTGATCGCAGGTGCTTTGATAGTTACTTTGCCTTGTGAGGTAGCAGAAACCATATTCTCTTCGGTAACATTGCTCAGCACTACGTTTATAGGTTTTAGATAATACGTACCTGATGAACCATTGAGACGAAGTTGGAAAGTGGCAATATCACCATCATTGGCATGCAACGCTTGGTTGGTCATGGAATAGAGCATTAGTACTAAGGTATCACCATGGAGTACAGAAAGTGGTTGATGTCCATTGCTACGCGTAGGATTGACTACCATACTATTGGGTACATATTCCAATTGCTTGGGCAACTTGAAGGCACATTGCATTGCCACGATAGGCTCCATATTATTCATTTTGATGGAGACTGTCACCATGCTATCTGCTATTCCACTGGCTGTACCGACATGCAGTTCGTTCACAGAAAAAGGATCTGCAACGAGAGTAGCAACTTGTTCGCCATTGATAGCATTAGATGCGACCACAACCTCGGTATTAACTGCTCCACGCTCCACTGGAGCGTACTCTATAGTCACTGAAACAGTTTGTTGTGCTTCTATGGTGAGCGCTGTTTGTTTGGGCACAAACAGAGGATCAGTCGTGATGATGTTCTCTATTGTGAGGGGTAAGTTACCAACGTTCTTGAGTTGCAGATTTTTGGTATATTTTGCACGAATAGGAATATGTCCGTAGTCAATTTGCGTATTGACTATTTGCAACTTTGGAGCTTGTATTGTGACATTTCCGACTTGTACACTTCTCTCCAAAGATGAACCCGCAGCATTACTCAAAACGACTAAAGGCGAGAGGTTATAGTTGTCTGGTTCGTTGCCTAACAACAAACGGAATTTCAGTAGTTCGCCAGTGTTTCCTCGTAGCGCATTAGGAGTGAGGCTATAGACATAAATACGTAAATCTTGTCCTACTTGTGCAGCAGACACTTGATGTCCATTGCTACGTGCAGTAGCAAGTTGAACAGAGTGCTCTACATACTTGAGATGTTCCCCCAATGGGAGTATCATCTCCAATGCTACGATAGCATCGCTATTATCCAAGTTTACCGCTACCTCCACTTCTGTGAGCGGCGTACCGCTCACAGAAGATAGAGTAAGGGTGTTTGTTGCCATAGCAAAGACACCGCATATCACTGATATGATTATACATATGTGTCGTTTCATAAACGAAAATTATTTCTCCCACATTATTACACTGATTATCACAAATAATTGTTCTCTCAAAATTATAGTATATTGTAATATATTATCAAAAATCACTTACTATCCTTGAAATGTTGCTTAACTTACAATAATGGTTCATAATTTTGGTAGATATTGATTTCAGAGTTAATCGATGTAACCCGTGGGTGTTGAACATCTTAGTTCACCTTAACAAGCTTGCTACTTTGCATTTTCTTACCATCCACAAAGAGTGTTACGAAATACACCCCTTCTAATAATGCAGCGGGACGCCATGTGTAGGTATATTCGCCGAATGATTGATTAGCAGTATAGCTATCTACAACCATACCCGCAACATTCGTAAATACGAGGCGCACATGGTGGTTACCTATTTGTCCAACGACATATGGAATATTGACTTGCGTTGTAAATGGGTTGGGACTTGGCAAGCGCATCTGCATGGCTTCTACTACAGATAATTTGGTAGCAGTAGCATCAATAGCAGGCACATTTTGTCCTTGCGCATTACTTAGAATGATTTGTTCAATACCCGCATCCTTCACATTGAGGAGTGCATGTTTGCCCACACCGAGGGTCTTGCCGCTCATGGAGTATGCCATGAAGTTGAGGTGATCGGTCGTATTCCATGTCATTTGCTCAAAGCCGTTGAGCGCCTCGAGTGCGGAGATTTCTGCATCGGCATTAAACACAAATTGCACGCCTCCGAGCACAACTGGAGTCTCAATGTAGAGAATGCCATCTTCAATACTATAGGTAGCAGTATTGTTGTCTAAAAAGCCGAGCGATGATACGGCAGGGTTGGTGATGATATTGACTGTACCTACGATGTCGAGGATATTGACGGTGTTGTCGCTATTGACATCCGCTGCCTCAAAGATAAATGGTTGTGGATTATTACCTGTGAGGTATGCAATCTCTGTGACGACATCCGCTACATCCACATTCATGCTACCATTGGCATCGCCCTTTTGTGCAGTTAAAGGAGTAGCTGCGACAGGGTTGGAGAAATTGTATTCATTAAATGAGGTAGTTACTTGTTGGATTTCATAATAATACGATTTACCAGGAACGACATCATAATCCACAAACATAGTATCTTCTGGAGTGAGGAGTTGGTCGTTGATGATGATGGTATCAAATTTCCAACCTGCTTCGATATAGCATTGGCAACTGCTATCATAATGTCTATCCCACTTGATAGTATCTTCTGTCCAGCGATAGATATGATAACCCATCAAGTCCTCGAAATCCTCTTCATCCGTTTCCCATTGTAGGGTAACTTTACCTAATCCTGCTTCTGCAAATAAACCAGTCGATAATGAACCAGTGGCTTGAACAATGATATCAAAGCGTCCCGTCTCATCAGGGATAGGGAACTTCTCGTTATCGCGTCCACCAGTGATATGCACATGGTTTACACCATCAGTCATAGTACGTGCACCGATTGTATAATAAGCAGTAAAAATGGTACTATCGGCCGACCACGAAGGATCTTCAGCTACAATATGTTGAGTATAGGGTTCACGCACACCAAATGAGATAGTAGGATTAACGCTCGTATCCATTGCACGGTTATAGTACACCTCAAACTTGTGTTTTCCTACACCAATAGGAGTCAATGTTTGTTTGAATGGCAAAATCTCTTCGTCATCTACATGAATCTTCCAAACTATGCCATGCGCCTCTTTGACTGGACGGTCAAGAAAATTGGACATGTCGACTTCTCCATAACCAACATTGTTATTAATATCGTAGGTACCTCTTCGCAATATGGTCTCATCTCTTGTACCAAACCAGCATGGATCTACCAATTTAATTATACCGATAGGCGCACCTGAAAAATACCCAACAACATTTTTTATAGTATTGTTATAAGCATATTTATTTATGATATTGCAGAAGTGAGGAGTATTATAATAACTTGTACTCCATGGCGCATCTGATAAGTTAATTATCACATTATTCACAATATTCGAATAATAAGACACAACATGATCAAAACCTAAACCTCCACAAGCGGAGACATTACAATTCATTAATTTTGCATAAGCAACATCTCCTTCTATATTACAATTCTTAAGTAATAGTGAACTTGAATTTTTATCTTGTCTTATATCTTTACATGAAACATACTCAATTGTATCTTTATTAGGCCAAAGGAAGCTTCCTTCATTATTTTCACTATAGATTAGATTAATCATATTATCAGCTTCCCCTTTCATTTTAACTTTTCCTTTTTGAAAATCAACACTAGTAGCTATAGAAGTTAGTTCAATAGAAAGTGTTGCGCCAGGATGCACATTAATTTGACTTCCTGATGACATTGTAAACGATTTTTTAAAATGCACAATTGCACCAGGTAAAATATTTAATACAGCATTATTTGTCATTGCAAAATTTCCATTAAAATAATGTTCCTGATCTGGTCCTAAATTTAAAACAGTATCCAAAACTCCTTTCAAGTATGAATCCCGACTTATTTCCAAAACCAATTTCCGTGCATAAGCAGAAATTTCAGCCATAGAAGTACCTGGTACAGAATCAAAATGGATAGATGAATACAATTGAATCGTATAACCATCCTCACATCGTTCTGCCACCTTAGCAACGATAGGCGTTTTGCTGCGGACTGAAGAACCTGGGGACAGGTTGTATAATTCTGCCTTATTTTGAAGTATTTCCAAAGTCGTAGTATCTACGTTCAATCCGTGATGCATTTGTACTGATGCACCATATGCATTGCCATAGATACAACGAACAGTAGGATAAATCTCAATAGTCTCTCCTGGATTTGGTTTGCCATCTCCATTACCACCATTAATCGTATCTACAATTTGGTAATTGGTAACTACCAATACAGGGCTGACATTCATTTCGTCAAACTCCATAGAGGCTTTGACATCCAGATTATTATAAGATTTAACCGTATCACGATTTTGGATAATCACACCCATCGCACTTTCTTGGCTACTATAGGTGCGGCATTGCAATAGGCGCGATAAAGCACCTGCTACTAATGGAGTAGCCATCGATGTACCACTCATCTCGCGATAAGTACCATTGAGATAAGTACTCATGATATTGGAGCCAGGCGCAGCAATGTCGTAATTCCAATATGTTTGCTCCTCATCGATTGTAGATCCTTCTGCTGCCCAATCTGCATAATAAGGACCATCAGAGTCGTAGTTGCTAAAGGAGGACTTTTGGCCTAACTTGTCAGTGGACATTACACCGATAACAATGTTAAATGCAGCGGGAAACATATGTGCTTGGCCACACTTAAAATCTTCATCATAAATATCCGCATTATCATTACCCGCACTAGCTACAAGATATTTGCCATTATAGTATGCTTTGAGCAATGCATCTTTTTCGGCAGCAGAATAACTGCAACCACCAATACTCATACTCAAAATATCAGCACCATTGGCATTGGCATAGTCAATACCTTTGATGATGGTTGCTACAGAGCCACGACCACTTTTATCCATTACTTGGATAGGCATAATGAGTGCATCTGGATTGGCACCCGTAATACCGATACCATTATTACCTACCGCAGCAGCAATACCTGCGCAGTGCGTACCATGTCCGTTGCGGTCGCTAATAACTCCTGTGTTGTTTACGAAATCATATCCATGGATATCGTCAAAAAAGCCGTTTTTATCGTCATCTTTTCCGCCTGCACCACTGATTTCTGCTTCGTTGCTCCAGATATTATCTTTGAGGTCAGGGTGCTCAATATCCACACCTGTGTCGATGATAGCAATCACAGGGCGTTTCTTGCTTTTGGATTGATTCCACAGCCAAGGCAAATTGATAATTGCAGGTCCATATTGTTGAGAATATAGTGGCTCTGCCATATATTTATCAGCATCCAAGTGATTGTAGATAGTATCTTCAGCAGAAGAAGACATGATGCGTACGATATAGTTAGGCTCTGCATACTCCACCTCTGGCAGACGCTCCAGCATCATGATGGCTTCATCAACTGTGGCAACCTTAGCAGTATCGAAAACAACATTGCAGAGTTTGGAAAGATTTTGGTCTGGAGCTAATTGTTTGCCATGTACACGTAATTGCTTGCGGGAAACTTGTGCACCCGTAAGTGGCATAAGCTCTTCCACTTCAAAAATCCCAAGTGAATCAAGCACCATATCCACCTCACTGACGCTTGCGGATACGAAGCGACGGGTCGTGTTGTGGCGTTGAATACGGACTGGAGATGAGTGTTTGAACTTTACAATCACCTCGTTGGCTACATACTCACAACCATGAGATTCTTCTTGATCTAATGTCCAAAGGTCATTGGGCATTTCTGTTTGTGCTAACAGCGCGATAGTACACACCATGAGAAGCACAATTGAGAATAGTTTTTTCATAGACTATAAATTTTATTTTATTAGAGTTCTTTTGATGATATCTTTAAAATTTCCTAAGAACGCATAACCATTGAATCTATTCCATATAGTACTGCATGTTCCCTCGTTCATACAAATGAAGACATTATGACCTCTTAAATCAGGAAGAGATGGATCGTATTGAGAAAACTCAGCATTTTTCCAACAATCTCGAAGCAAATTTAGTATCGCTTGTTGTTCAGGAGAAATAGGTATTTTATCAAGATTATATATCACAACAAGCGAGGAGGGTGATAGGCTATGTAAGAGAGCCAATGCCTTACGATGCGTATCAATTGTACTTCCGTCAATAACATCAAGCTTTAGGTGTTTAATATTGCAAAATGTAGTAATATTTTGTATAAAAGGGAAATCTGCTGAAACTTCTAACCCTGCCACATAAGTCATTTTGGAATCAAAAGAAAGGGTAGATAACTCATCCTTGACAAACTTATCCCATATTTCATTGTACATTATTGCTTTAGTAAAACCATACATATCTATCAGTTTTGCGATTTTATATTTCCTTTTTGTCACAACTCCATCAAAACTGATAACATAAACCACTTTGTTGTCAAAATATTCCTTGTTACTTAAATAGAATTGATATATACAAGTTAAGGAGTTTTTATCCACTTTATTGAATGAGCTATGATATTCTTTACCATTCTTGAACTCTAAATTAAAAGTTTGGGTAAAATAGGTGTCAAATGCAGGAACAACACCAAAAACTCCTAACATGATTTTAGTTACCAAAATTATCGAAACACCTTTATTTCTATATAATAGTTCGCATAATATTGTATCAATCTGCTTGTACACCGATATTATATCATCATTGTGCTGAACATAATCAGGCACATCAATATTCCAAATAACATTATCTGAAATGTTATCAAAATATTTTATTAATACCTCCAACGCATGGGGACTTCGCTGTAATAGTTCACTACTTCCACGAAGCATACCCCAACTAGCAAGATATCCCCATAGAACAAAGCAACTCTTTTCCATATCTGCTGAAAGTTTCCCTTTGTTATTCTGAAAATAGTTGTAGCAAAAATCAAATGAGGCATAACGTGAGTTTACATCATGGCGACTTAAAAATTCCTCAATACATTGATCAATGTCGGATTTAGCATGATTCATGATAAATAAGTTGTCTAATTCCCCCCCTACTCACTTCTGGCTTTTCGGGTTACTCCGTTGTCATACTCAAACATAGACACACAAGAAAAGCGTAGACCTCGAGCTGCTTATTTACAAGTCGAGGCCTTCGCATTGCCCTAAAAGTCAAATAAACAACAAGAAACCTACGCTGGTATGAAAACACACCACACATTGAGAAACATGTGCGGTATGTGAACGATTCACACCCATAGGCATCTATTGCTTACTTTGATTCCGACTTTTAATTCTGAAAGTTGCGAAGTTTCCGACTTGTCAAATACAAAGCATCAATAAACGCTATTTAATATGTCAGAAACCTACCCTTAGAAAGGACCCATACCAAATACCTTTTGCAAGACATATTCCCTCCAGCGTAGATTCATTGGCAAAGGTATAACATTTTTTTCATTAACACAAATAAAATTTATAAAAGTACTAAAGGTTCATGCGGCAAGGCCGCTATTGGTGAGCGCAAGCGCTCAGTTTAGAGGACGCACATAGTGCCTACAGAGAGAATTGGTAATTGGTAATTTACAGACCTATCCGCCCTCCGTGCACCTCACCCTAACTTAGGGGAGGAGTTTAATTGGTGATTGGTGATTATCAGACCCCTACCCCCTACGGGAAATGGTTCTATGTTTGCGCTATTTCCTTAGAGTGGTGACTCTTCGGGCGCTGCACTCGGAGTGCATTCCGTTGCACTCCTTCACCCCCTAACTTAGGGGGGAGAACTGAAATAGTGCATTGAAGTGCCACTTGTTTCAGCAGCATAGCTGCGGGGGCAAGGTTCTAAGAGTTATAAGGGCTTGTTCCACTTTTATTTTCGCAGATTTTTTATGTAGAGGTGGTAATTTTACTTTTTATATTTTAATATTTTTATCTTGTTTGGGTTACTACCACACTATCACATAAAAAAAAAGTGTCGAATGGTGTATCGCTCGAAAAAAATATAATATATACTAAGTATATAACTCGTTGGCGGAATAAAAAAAATGTTCTTTGATGTTAAAACATTCCGTAAATATATCGTAACTTCATGCAGATTATTTGCAGACAAAGACGATAGATACACGAAACATATACGAAAGATATACGTTAGATATACGATAGATATACGATAGATATACGTTAGATATACGATAGATATACGATAGATATACGATAGATATACGATAGATATACGTTATGTTATAATTATGTCATAATTATGTTATAGGTATGGCTTACTAACCCTACTTTTCATATTTAGATTCTCTATTGCCCACTAAAAAAATATAATTTATTCTTTGAATTATAGAAAATTGGGCCGAAGGGATTTGATTTTTTAATTCCGCCAACGAGTTATATAATTATATACTACCTCAATACCCCCTAAAAAATGCCATTTTTTAGGGGAGTATTTTTTGAGTAGTTGGGCAACATGGAGAGAAAATTCACTCATAAAAATATGTGTCGAATGCATTGATTGGTGGGTATATCAAAAAAACAACATAAGGGTCAACCGAAGTTAGCCCTTATGTTGTTTCATTTTTTCAAATAGATTCTGTAGGATAATTATTTTTTAATGCCGTCTCTTTCGAGCAATGCATCAATAGATGGCTCACCACCACGGAAACGACGATACAAGGTCATTGGATGTTCGGTACCACCTTTTTCCAACACATTCATACGGAACTTATCAGCACTTTCTTTGTCAAAAATAGAACCATTCGTAGCTTGAGCTGCCTTGAATACAGAGAAAGCATCTGCATCCAACACCTCTGACCACTTGTAACTATAATAACCTGCTGCATAACCACCTGAGAAAATATGTGTGAACGCTGTTTGCATTTGTGTTCCTGCAACCTCAGGCAATACTTGCACTTGTGCCATTGCTTCGTTACCAAAATCAATAACGGCTTGTTGCAAGTCTCCCTTAGGAGCAAAAGGTTTGGTGATAGTATGCCATGCCATATCAAGATAACCAAACGACAACTGACGAACACAAGCATACGCAGCATGATAGTTTTGAGCTGCCTTGATCTTGTCAATCAAGTCTTGTGGCATAGGCTCACCTGTTTGGTAATGCTTAGCAAAAGTGTCCAAAAACTCTTTCTCACCCAAGAAGTTCTCATTGAACTGTGAAGGCAATTCCACAAAGTCACGTGGCACGTTGGTACCTGATTGGGAAGCATACGTACAACGGGAAAGCATACCATGAAGAGCGTGTCCAAACTCGTGCAAGAATGTCTCTACTTCATCGTATGTGAACAACGCAGGCTTGTCTGCCGTTGGACGGGTGAAGTTCATCACATTAACGATATGGGGTCTATGATCAACGCCATTGCGAACATATTGAGGTTGGAAATCGTTCATCCAAGCACCTCCTCGTTTGCCATCACGTGGATGGAAATCTGTATAATAAACAGCCAAGAAGTTTCCATCTGCATCAAACACATCATAGGCCGAAACCTCTGGGTTGTACACTTGAATGTCCTTGTTGAGTTTGAAGGTCAAACCATACAAACGGTTAGCCAAATCAAATACACCTTGTTTCACTGTCTCTAACTCAAAATAAGGGCGGAGCAAATCGTCTGAGATAGCATACTTAGCATCTTTGAGTTTTTTGCTATAGTAACTGAAGTCCCATGATTGAAGTTCACCTTCAAAACCAAGCTCTTTGGCATAGTCTTGCAACTCTTTCACTTCATTCTTAGCAGCTGGCATATAGCTGTCACGCAATTGGTTCAAGAGGTTATAAACATTCTCTTGGTTCTCAGCACATGTCTTGACAAGTGATTTCTCAGCATAGTTGCATTTGTCAAATAGTTGAGCAATCTCAAGTCGGGTATTCACAATATCCACAATGATTTGTGTGTTATCAAACTCGCCACCGATGCAACGGGTATTGTAAGCAGTATAGAGTTCTTGTCTCAACTCTCTATTGTCCAAATCTTCCATTACAGGGCGATAGGTAGTAGGTTTGAGGTCCAAAAGCCATCCTTGCTCGCCTTTCTTCTCGGCATTGGCTTTCATCATCGCTTTGGTGTCGTCGCTCAATCCTTGTAAGAGCGCTTCATCCGTGATGAGTTTGGTCCAAGCGTTGGTAGCCTTGAGCACGTTTTGACCATAAGTCAACGTGAGTTTGGACAAACGAGAAGTAAGTTCTCTATATTTCTCTTTCGCCTCAGCATCCAGGTTGGCACCATTGTTAGCAAACGAATCGTAGGTATCTTGCAACAACTCTTTTTGGTCAGCCGTGAGGGCGAGTTGGTCACGTTGTTCATACACTGCCTTCACTCTTGCGAACAAACCTTCGTTGAGGATGATAGAGGTGCTATACTCCGACATCTTAGGAGACAACTCTTGTTCCAATGCTTGGAGTTGTTCGTTGGTCTCGGAGTGGGTCAAGTTGTAGAAGCATCCTGCTACGCAATTGAGCATCTCACCTGCTTCATCCAATGCCACGATAGTATTTTCAAAAGTAGGTGCCTCTGGGTTGGCTACGATAGAGTCAATCTCTGCATATCCTTCTGCAAATGCTTGCTCAAAAGCAGGCATAAAATGTTCGGTCTTGATTTCCTCAAATGGATAGGTTCCATGAGGAGTATCCCAATTCTTGTAATTGAAGAATGGATTGGTGTCGGCCTTTTGACATCCAATCAACGCCATTGCGGCTAATGTCATAACGAATAATTTTTTCATTTTAGTTTTTATTATATGTTTGATTTTCAAAGGTTCTAAAGGTTCTAAGGGTTCTAAAGGTTCTAAGGGTTCTAAAGGTTCTAATGTTTTAACTATCCTTTAGAACAGCAGCTTTGCTGCGCTTAGAACATTTAGAACAGCCCAAAGGGCGATTAGAACTGCCCGAAGGGCGATAGAACAGCACCCCACTCTAGGAGCATCCTACTCAAAATATCACTTCTCCAAAATACTCTGGCAAGTGAAACGCAGGTGCCTCTGCCTTGATCGGATTCCACGAAGCATAATGTTTCATCGGTGTTTTGTC
Source organism: Paludibacteraceae bacterium (assembly GCA_017938155.1). GTDB lineage: Bacteria > Bacteroidota > Bacteroidia > Bacteroidales > Paludibacteraceae > Colicola. The sequence continues at coordinate 36,984 of JAGBCD010000034.1, forward strand.
CCCACACTTGTATAAGTTAGCACGGCGACTATGCTCCTTGGTAAGGTCTAATTCTATCAATGATAACGGAATACCAATTAGCAATGTCCAATGTGCTGCGCATAGTTGCTGTCCATATCGTTGTATGCTTTTCAGCTGCTCTGCATTCAATCGCACCACATCCACTTTGCGCTCTTTGCGATGGGATGCATTGCAAACGCCTGATGCGTTGAACTCAAAGTTCCAATAACGAGTGTTATCCGCATTGCCAATAAACATCTCCACACACGCATCTTCGTTGACCAGTTCAAGGTCGTTGGTCTTGGTAACCAAAGGTACCTCCCCTTTCACCTCAAAGCGGACGTACAACATCTCATCCGTATGTGCCAAAGTAAATTTAGCATCAGGAGCAACGGGATACTGCTCCGGCCAATTGATGGTGTCTATCACGCCCGCAGTAGGCATGGCTGCCATACGTTGATCTATCACAGGCAGCGATAGCGACTGCCAATCGGGTTGATATATTGATTTGGTCTGTTTCATCTCCAACATCTGGTTTTATTTTCCTCCTCTGATAAGGTTGATGTCTCCTTTCAGTTTATAAACGATACCATCCGTACCCACTGCTTCGATGATATAGTAATACGCTCCATCGGGTGCTTTCTTTCCATTGATTTTGCCATCCCACCCTTTGGCAGGGTCGGTCCAAGAAAAGACTTGATGTCCCCATCTATTGAAAACCCAGCAATGGAACTCACCTATGGATCTATAAGCAACACGGAACTCGTCGTTTTTGCCATCGCCATTAGGCGTAAAAACGTTAGGCGCCATCATCATGGATTCTTTGACTACGATATCAGCAAAAGTGGTATCACAAGCGCACCCTGCTGCATTCTCCATATGGAGTTCCACCTTATAAGTACCATTTTGCTCGAAGACATACCGTTGTTCGTTATCCTCACGGAGCGCCAACTGCTCATCAAAACGCCAGAACTTCCACGTGAAATATTCGGCAGCAGGCGACGCATTAGCCTTGAACAAGATATTCAATGGAGCCGAACCCATCACTGTAGATTCTTCTATTGGACGATCGGCTTCATTCTCACGCTTGCTGCCTCGCAGCGTTGTAAACGATTTAGCATTATGCGCAATGGCAATCGCCACACATTCGTCTGACGTCACGGAGTCCTCAAAGTACACATCTTTCATCGTGAAAGTGGCATTGATAAGCTGTTTTTGTTCCAGAAGAACACCATGATGCTGCGTTAATAGGAGTGTATCTACCTGCTCAATAGTCTGCCAATTGTCCTCTTGCCAAGTAAGGTTGTTGTGACGCACTATCACTTGGCGTGGCAACGTAGCATAGAGCCCATCAAAGGTCTTGTATGTAAATGTTTTGAGGTAGTCTTGCGCCAAAGTATCTTGTAGGTCCATCGTCACTTGTTCGCAAGTAGGAGTAACCCAAAGTGCACACTTGTCCAAACGATAGTTTTGATAGTCGAACACTACCACTGTATCGGCTTGCGTTCCTTGCTGAGCGACATACACCGTTGCATCGTCCAATTGCGTCAATGCGGTGTATGAACCTATGGATTGGAGTGTGCCATTGAGTTTGAACCATTCGGCCATCTGCCCATTGGCAGTCTCTAAGGTAGCCGCATTAAGATTTGGGAAAACGAATGCATACTGCAATCCGTTGACATCAGTCATTACGTGCGCATTCCTATCCATCTGTATCACGGCGGCATGCACACACATGCAGCAGCAGACTAAAAAAGAAACGAGAGATATTTTTATCGCGTTGTATGAGGTCATTCGATTGTTATTTGTTCAGTTGAAATTGGGTATTTCCATTTTGGAAAAAATCCACTATTTGTTTCGCTGCCGCTATTCCTGCGTTGATATTGGCTTCTGCGGTTTGCGCTCCCATCTTCTTAGGTGTAGCAAAATATCTTCCTTCAAAAAGTTCATTCATCTTCTTATCTGCAGCGGGCATGACATCGGTCATATACTTGAAGTCTTTTCTCTCTTGCATGAAGAGTATCAATTCTTCCTCATTAATCACCTCTTTGCGCGCAGTGTTGATCAGTATAGCTCCCTGTGGCATAAGGTTGAGTAGCGATTGATTGATACTATTCTTGGTCTGAGGAGTAGCAGGGATATGCAAACTAACAATATCACATGTGCTATAAAGTTCTTGGGCAGAGTGAAGCGGCTGGATGCCATCTTGTACCATCTTCTCGTCTGGGCAAAAAGCATCATACGCATAGATATCCATACCAAAACCTTTAGCTATTCTCGCCACATTCCTACCCACATTACCATAAGCATGAATACCTAATTTCTTCCCCTTGAGTTCAATACCGCTGGTACCATTGTATAAGTTTCTGACGGCCATAACCATTAACCCCATAGCCAATTCGGCCACTGCATTCGCATTCTGTCCTGGAGTATTCATTACAACCACCTCATGTTGGGTAGCCGCAGCAAGGTCAATATTGTCATAACCCGCACCCGCCCGCACAACAATCTTCAGATTATTGGCTGCTTGAAATACTTCCGCATCGATATTATCCGAGCGAACGATGAGTGCATCCACATCTACTACTGCCTCCAAGAGCTGTTGTTTGGAAGCATACTTCTCAAGCAATAATAGTTCATAACCTGCTTGTTCTACCACTTCACGAATACCATCCACTGCCACTTTGGCAAAAGGTTTTTCTGTAGCAATCAGTACTTTCATATTCTCAACTAATGATGTGTAATAAAGCGTTGCCTCCTTTATTTTAGGCTTTACAAATCGAAAGAAATTTTCCATAAAATAGATATTAGTAAGCAACTATAAATATTTGGTCTGCAAAGGTAAGAAAAAAAAATCGTATTTGCAATTATTACATTGCCATAGAAAAGAAAAAAGTTACGTTTCATGTTGGATTAACTGCCCTATGATACTTCTATAATTTTTGCAAAGGTATAGCAAGGGTATAGCAAGGGTATACGTTTTGTAAACGCTTCGCTACTGAAACTTTGTAACTATCGTTTGAAGTGTAGCCGAGATAAGTAGCAATCGTTCGAGGCGTAAGCCGAGATAAGAATTCGAACACGCTCCTTAAACTTTGAAACAGCGAAGCGATGAGACAAGCACCGCAGGTGCGTGAAACGTTTAACCTTTGAACCCTTAGAACTTTTGACGCCCTCAACCTCGTCTCGTGAAACAGCAACAGCACCCTGCATGCAAGGTGCTGTTGAATATTGTTTTCGGAAGGATTGCCTTATATTTTAGCTTCGTAAGCATGGATGCAATCCACAAGTGCTTGCACTCCTTCCAGTGTCATTGCATTGTAGCAACTTGCACGGAAACCACCCACTAAACGGTGGCCTTTGATACCCACCATACCACACTGGGTAGCATACACCATAAAGTCAGCTTCCAACTCTTGATATTCAGGTTTGAGCACAAAGCAGATATTCATTCTTGAACGGTCTTCTGTTTGAACTGTTCCTTGGAAAATCTTGCTACTATCAATGCAATCGTATAGCAAATTAGCCTTAGCAATATTGCGTTGTTCAGCAGCTTGCAAACCACCATTGGCTTTTAGCCATCTCAACGTGAGCATTGCTGAGTAAATTGGCAATACAGGTGGCGTATTGAACATAGAACCTCCTTCAATATGTGTTCTATAATCCAACATGGTAGGGATATGTCGAGTCACTTTGCCCAATGCATCTTCTTTGACAATAACGAAAGTCACACCTGCAGGCGCAAGGTTCTTTTGTGCACCACCATAGATGATATCATATTGACTAACATCCAATGGTCTGGAAAGGATATCCGAAGACATATCTGCGATCAATGGTACACTACCCTTCTTGTTGTATATCTCAAACAATTTGGCATCATGTATTTCGGTACCATAGATGGTATTATTGGTCGTAATATGCAAATAGTCTGCATCTTGTGGCACTTCAAAATCCATTGGGATATGTGTAAAGTTATCTGCTGCAGACGATGCCACTTCCACTACCTCTCCAAATGCTTTAGCCTCCTTGATTGCTTTCTTGGACCATACGCCCGTATTGATAAAAGCAGCTTTTTTCTCCAAGCAGTTGAAGGGTACCATACAGAATTGCATGCTTGCACCACCGCCCAAGAAAATCGTTTTGTAGCCATCAGGAATCTGTAACAATTCCTTCATGAGAGCTTCTGCCTCGTCTAAGACTGGTTGAAAGTACTTCGCTCTATGCGATATTTCAAGAATGGACAAACCTTCACCTTGAAACTCTAATACCGCATCAGCTGTTTGCTTGATCACTTCTTGTGGCAAGATACTTGGTCCTGCACTAAAATTGTACTTTTTCATATTCTTCGTTCGTTAAAAAACTCACATTTCATGTCGCCAAGCGACGTTTCATTCGGCCTTGTCACGCTACTAAGTTGTCGTTTTGATTTATTTGGTAAATTTCCACTTGCTCTTAGGAGCCTCAATAACGACATTATCCGCCTTCTTTACTGCGTCTTGGATTGCTTCTTTTACTTTCTTGGCTGTTTCTTTTACATTCTCAACCACTTCTTCAACCAAGTCTGCTTTCTCTACCCATGCGATAGCATCTCCCTTGGTAGCGGTCATACCTTGCTCTTTCTCTATCGCCACGATGCGGCAGTGGTCAAAAGCACGTATTGGTTCTATGCCATGAGGTGTTTGCAAGTAGCAAACCACATCGCCCTTCTTGAAGAAAGTGCCGAAAGCAGGCGCCTTGCTATCTTCGTTGAAGTCCAACTCCCAAACCACTTTACCCGACAATGGTGCTTCTATTGGTTCTGCGTTAGGATGCAAGATTGCACGTTTGTCGGCAGCAGAGATAAAGGTCACTTGTTGTCCTCCAGCCGCAGCTTTTTCCATACGCTCCAACAAGTCTTTGTTGAATTGTTCTTTGGCTTGTCCTGATTTATATTCACGATATTGTTTCTCGTGCATTGCAAACTCAAAGAGTTCTTCATCATCTTGTCCACGATCCCAACCTTTCTCTTCCATCTCAGCGATGAATTGTGGCAATACATTTGGATACAATGCTTGTGGGTCATCGGTATAGAACTCCATACCCTTCTCTTTTGCCAATTCAATAATCTCAGGAGCTAACTCGCCTGGTAGTTTACCAGACTTACCTAAGATCATGCCCCACATGGCAGGGTCCATGCGTGTGAAAGGTTTTTCTCCCATTGACTTGGAATATAGATTCATCAGCGCAGCATTCTTCACATATTGTGAGAATGGAGTAACCAAACAAGGAGTACCCAACATTGGCCATATACGTTGCACTTCATCAAAGAGTTCTACGAGGAGTTCATCTTCGCTGAGCGCATTTTCTCCTCGTTTCACAAGATTGGCATTGATAGCCGCATGCATACCTTTGAGGTCGGCCATCAATGAACCCATCATACCACCCGGTAGTCCACAACCCACGAGCAGTGAAGTCATTTTGGAATTGCGAGGGTCGATCCAATAACCAAGGAAGTCGTCAATGAAGGATTGGGTCAAACTACGTGCTTCCATGTAGGCTTTCATATTGATATCCTTAACCAAGAATCCTGCATCTTTGAGCATAGACTGGATAGTAATAACATCTGGGTGCACCATACCCCAGCTAAGTGGTTCCATAGCGACATCCAATACATCACCACCTGCTTTAGCCACTTCTAACATGGATGCAACAGAGAAACCTGGTCCAGAGTGACCATGGTACTGAATGATAATATCTGGATGTTTTTCTTTGATAGCAGCAACGATAGTACCCAACATCGCTGGTCTTCCGATACCAGCCATGTCTTTCAAACAAATTTCTTGTGCGCCCCCCTCAATGAGTTGTTCTGCCAAGTTGATATAATATTCAGCATTATGAACTTGCGAATAGGTAATACACATGGTAGCTTGTGCAGTCATACCTGCTTCTTTGGCCCACTTGATCGAAGGTAAGATATTTCTTGGGTCATTCAAACCACAGAAAATACGTGTAATATCTACTCCCTGAGCATGTTTAACTTTGTACATCAATTGTCTCACATCAGCAGGAACAGGGTTCATACGAAGTGCATTGAGTCCTCGATCCAACATATGGGTTTTGATGCCCACTTCGTTGAAAGGTTTGGTGAAGGTTCTAACTGCAACATTAGGATTTTCACCATATAATAGATTGACTTGTTCACTGGCTCCACCATTGGTCTCTACACGATCGAAACACCCCATATCAATGATAACGGGTGCAATCTTTGCTAATTGATCCTTGCGAGGTACATATTTACCACTGGACTGCCACATGTCACGATAGACAAGTGAAAATTGAATTTCTTTCTTTGCCATATTGTATTTCTTAAGTTGTTTAGTTTGTTTGCATCATTGTCTGTGTAAACTGCAAACAAGTAGTTAATATTCTTCATGGTATGGATACTACTATCCGTCCGCAAAGATACTACATTTATTATAATTATGCAAGAGATTGGCATATAAAAGTTTCAAAGGTTCATGCACCTGCGGTGCTGTTTCACGCATCGAAGATGCTTGTTTCACCGCTTCGCTGGTTCAGAGTTTTCACGCAGCAGAGTTGCTGTTTCACGAGACCACGTCGCTTGTTAAAGAGTCTTAAAGGCTGTTGAACTCAACCTATAATTCAGAATTCAATTCCCCAATCATTGAACGCAAGTGCGTTTGGAGTTTGAAACTTTTGAAAAAATATTAAATTTTCTTGCATATATATGAAAATTATTATATTTTTGCATCAAATTACCGAGATTTGTTCAAATCGCAAATATAAATGGCAAAATTAACGAAAAATAAGTCTGCTCAACGCAAGAAAAAAGTTACAGAAGCAGTCACTTCTGCGACTATACAAAATAGCGACTTGATTTCTCCATCTGTATCTACCACTAAACAATCGTCAATATGGACGATGGATCGCATTGTTCGCTGCATCATCACATTGGTAGTTATTATTGCTTTGGCATGTTTGATAAAGCGGTTGAGTGGTGTTTTATTACCCTTTTTGATTAGTTTCGTTGTGGCATACATGTTGGCACCCATCGTACATTTTTTCCAACACACATGCCGTTTGAAAAATCGATTATTATCCGTATTGGTGACACTCATCTTGGTAATGGGTCTTATCACGGGTGCTATCGCAGCCGTTGTGCCTGCCATCACAAAACAAGCACATGCTTTATCAACGAGTGTCAAAGAGTATGTGACACACCTTCACACGAATGAGTTTTTCTCTGAACGCGTGAATAATCGGTTTGAAGAGATTATTCAGAGTTTTGATATACAGGCGTTCTTGTCCAATGCAGACGTCCAACAAACTATCAAGGAACTGGTGCCTCACGTGAGTAGTTGGATTAGTAGCGGTGTGAGTGCCGTAGCAGGATTGGCAATCGTATTTGTATGCTTGCTCTACATTATATTTCTGCTGCTTGATTACGAAAAAATCTCCAATAGTTGGCAAGATTACATCCCTCATCGTTATCGTAACAAGATACAAATATTGGTAAGCGATCTGAGTAAACATATGAATGGATATTTCCGTGGGCAAGCATTGGTAGCAGGTATCGTAGGAATATTGTTTGCTATAGGTTTTCAAATCATAGGACTTCCGATGGGCATCGGTATTGGTTTGATGATAGGTGTCCTCAATTTGGTACCCTATTTGCAAGCCTTGGGCATCCCACCTTGTATCATTCTGGGACTCATACAAGCGGCAGAGACAGGTCGTCCTATATGGGTAGTATTGCTATGTATAGCGGCCGTATTTGTAGTTGTACAATCAATCCAAGACCTTATATTGGTCCCTAAGATTATGGGTAATGTGACGGGAATGGGGCCTGCAATGATTCTCCTCAGTTTATCTATATGGGGAGCATTGTTAGGCATTGTGGGAATGATCATTGCGTTGCCTGTAACCACCCTTATCATCTCTTATTATAAACAATTTATATTGAACAAACATTAGTATGCGTAACATTTTTCTTTCGCTGCTTTTGCTCTTCGCATGCAGCCAAGCACATGCCAATGATCCATTATTGAGTGGAACACCTATTGGTTCGTCACCTTCAGTAGATTACAGCAACTCATCAGCCAGCACCACGGTTAATCTACCAGCAGATGCTTTTGATGGCAACCTAAACACATACTATGCATCCTATAGTCGCTCCTATACTTGGGTAGGTTTAGACTTAGGTCAAGCACATATCATTACCCGTGTAGGATGGTCTCCTCGTAACGATAGCAAGGGGCCGAATCGTGTACGATTGGGTGTGATAGAGGGTTCTAACAGGCGTGACTTCATGGATGCAGTTCCTTTGTATTTGATCGATTCAGCAGGTACAATTGGCGCGATGAAATACGCAGATATTAACGTAAGCAAGGGTTTTCGTTACGTTCGCTACGTAGGGCCAAATGATGCACGTTGCAATATCGCTGAATTGGCATTCTATGGGCACGTAGGAGAAGGAGACGAGTCGCTATTCTATCGTCCTGGTCAAATACCCTTGGTTGTAATCCACACCACCAATGCTGTAGAACCCGTTGACAAAGTGAATGATATTGGCAGTCATGTACGCATCATTGATACAGACAACTCTTACGTAGCAGACACAGCTACCACTCGACTAAGAGGCAATGCGTCCATGCAATTCCCCAAAAAGCCTTATCGTATCAAGTTCGACAGCAAGCAACGACCATTGAAAGCAGCTCCTGCCAAAGCCAAAAAATGGACATTAATCAACAACTATGGTGACAAGACTTTGATGCGAAACTTGGTCGCTTTTCACGTCAGTCAGATTCTTGATATGCCATATACCCCTTTTGGTACACCTGTGGATGTTATGCTCAACGGAGAATACAAAGGGTGCTATCAATTATGCGACCAAGTAGAAGTAGGCAAAAATCGTGTAGATATAGACGAAATGGAAACCACAGATATCAGTGGTGAAGCATTGACGGGCGGATATCTGGTAGAGGTAGATGGATATGCTTATGAAGAGGCCAGTTGGTTCAACTCTACCCATAACATCCCTGTGACCATCAAGTCACCCGACGAGGATGATATAACAAAAGAACAATCCAACTACATCGAACAATATTTCAACCAAATGGAAGGTCTTGTATATGGAAGCAACTATGCAGATAGCGCGAATGGTTGGCGCAAATTGTTGGACGAAGAAACCTTCTTGAAACATTTCATCATCGGTGAGTTGTCTGGCAACACAGACACCTATTGGAGTGTATATCAATACAAAAAACGCAACGATCCTAAAATATATACAGGTCCAGTGTGGGACTTCGATATCGCTTTTGACAACGACTACCGTACCTACCCTATCGGCAACAAGTCAGACTTCGTCTATAGAAGTGGAGGTTCAAGCGCTGGGGATATGAAGAACTTCGTCAATCGCGTTGTACTTCAAGACACCAAAACCATCCCTCAAATTCGTTCGTATTGGGGAAGAGGTCGCAACAATGGTATAGATAGCGAATCATTATCTGCTTGGATTGATAGCGTAGCTAACGTGTTGGAGCGTTCACAAACATTGAACTTCATTCGTTGGGATATATTGAGTCAAAAAGTACATATGAACCCTCAAGCAAGAGGGTCCTATAGCAAAGAGGTAGCTTACTTGAAAGACTATATCACCAAACGTATCCTATGGTTGGACACCCGTTTTGGTTATACCTATACCGACATTATCACACCAACTATAGAGGATGATATGTACTATGTATGGGATATATTAGGAAGACCCATTTATCAAGGAAAAGACAAACCATCTTTGCAGCAAGGTATCTATATCATCCGCCATAGCGGCAAAGTAGAAATGCAAATGATAAATCAATAAATCGTATATTGTCCTGAGGACACAAAATCTAAAGACTAAGAAATGAAACAAGTACGTGTACGTTTTGCTCCCAGTCCTACTGGAGCTCTCCACATTGGAGGAGTGCGAACAGCGCTTTATAACTATCTTTTTGCTCGCCAACATGGTGGCACTATGCTTCTAAGAATTGAGGACACCGACTCCACTCGATTTGTAGAAGGCGCAGAAGAATATATCACCGAAGCTTTGGCATGGTTAGGTATAGAGATAGACGAAGGCATATGCATGGATGCACCAAATGGTAAAGGTGACCATGGACCATACAGACAAAGCGAACGCCGAGAGATATATCATCAATACGTACAACAACTGTTAGATAGCGGACATGCTTACATTGCTTTTGATACACCAGAAGAGTTGGAAGCCAAACGTAATAGTGTAGCCAATTTCCAATACGACGCGCGTACACGCGGCGAAATGATTAACTCGCTTACCTTGTCCAAAGAAGAAGTGGAACAACGCCTCGCTAATGGCGATAAGTATGTGGTTCGCTTCTTGGTACAACCGAACGAAGATATCCATGTACAAGACCTGATTCGAGGAGAAGTTGTTATCAACTCCAACATCATTGATGACAAAGTGTTGTACAAGTCTGCCGACGACCTACCTACCTATCACATGGCTAATATTGTGGACGACCATTTGATGGAGATTAGTCATGTTATCCGTGGTGAAGAGTGGTTGCCAAGTGCCCCACTCCATGTGCTCTTGTATCGTGCATTAGGATGGGAAGACACCATGCCACAGTTTGCACACCTTCCTCTACTTCTCAAACCGGACGGCAACGGCAAACTATCCAAACGTGATGGCGACCGTTTAGGTTTCCCCGTCTTCCCATTGGAATTCCATAACAAGAAGGATGGTTCTGTTTCTTCGGGTTATCGTGAGAGTGGTTATTATCCTGAAGCTGTAATCAATTTCCTTGCATTGCTTGGCTGGCATGCTACAGGCGACCAAGAGATGTACACCATGCAAGAGCTCATCGAACAATTCTCATTGGAGCGTGTAAGCAAATCGGGGGCAAAGTTTGACTATGAGAAGGGCAAATGGTTCAACCACCAATACCTCCAACTCAAATCGAATGATGAATTAGCAGAACAGTTTATGCCATATTTGGAGGCGAAAGGAGTAAGTGCTGATACAACTGTAGTTGCCAAGGTTATTGGTTTGACAAAAGATCGTGTGAACTTCGTTTCCGAACTTTGGGAGCAAGTCAACTTCTTCTTTGTGGCTCCTACAGAGTATGACGAGAAGTCGCTCAAAAAACGTTGGAAAGAGGATAGTCCAAAGCATATGACCGAGATGCTCGCATTACTTGAGGCACAAGAAGATTGGTCTGCAGAAGGATTGGACAACTTGATTATGCCATGGATTGCTGAGAAGGAGTACGGTGTAGGCGTGGTAATGAATGCCTTCCGTATCTGCCTTGTAGGTGCCGCTCGTGGTCCACATATCTGGAACATCACCGACGTACTCGGCAAAGAGGAAACCCTCGCTCGCGTCCGCACTGCATTGGAGAAATTAGGATAATATAACCCTATACAACACAAAATCCCCTCAACGCACATATCAGTTGGGGGGATTTTGTGTTGCCATACTACTTTTCAAGCACAAGGATACAACTATTTTTTCGAATTATACAAAAATATTTTTGTATATGTAAGAAAAATGAGTACTTTTGTACGAAATTTGTCGATAATCGATAATCAAACAACCCACACTATGTACAGCGATAAAATACAATATATAGGTTGCGATGATGCAACATTAGATCTCTTTGAGAGTCAATACCCACTGCCTAATGGCATGTGTTATAATAGTTATCTAATTCAGGGAGAAGATGTTGCAGTAATGGATAGCGTGGATGCACGCAAGACTAACGAATGGTTGCAAAACATCAAGGCATCCAACTGCATCCCCCATTACCTCATTGTACAACACATGGAACCCGATCATAGTGGCTCCATTGGTGCATTCCTCGCTCAATATCCCGAAACGATTGTAGTGGGTAATCGAGCAGCATTGCAGTTCATCGAACAATTTGGTTATCAACCTGCTCATACAATGATGGTGAAGCATGGCGATATATTGGACTTGGGTGGATTGACTTTACATTTCGTAGCTGCACCGATGGTGCACTGGCCAGAAGTAATGATGACCTATGTGCCCGAAAAGAAAACCTTATTTTCGGCAGATGCCTTTGGTTCGTTTGGCATATATAGTAACTATGCTGCACATTGGATAGATGAAGCACGCCGCTATTATATCAATATATGCGGTAAATATGGTGCACAAGTGCAGGCTGCATTGGCCAAAATAGAGGCATTGGATATCCAGACCATCGCACCGCTACATGGTTGTGTGTTAGAAGGCATACAAGCAGCAGAAGCACGCCGATTGTATGGAATATGGAGCAAATATGCGGTAGAGCGTGAGGGCATATTGGTAGCATATGCTTCAATACATGGCAACACCGCCAAAGTTGCCAAACACATAGCCGAGATGCTACGCACAAATAGCATGGAAGTCAAAGAAATTGACCTCTGCCGCACAGATGTGTCGGAAGCGGTAGCGCAAGCATTCTGCTACGGAAAAATGGTTCTTTGCGCTTCGAGTTATGACGCAGGTGTATTCCCACCGATGCACATATTCCTCTACAAATTGGGCATCAAAGGCTACCAATCACGCCAAGTAGCATTGGTGGAGAATGGCACATGGGCACCAAGCGCAGGCAAGACCATGCGCTGTATGCTCGAAGCAATGAAGGATATTCAGATTGTAGAACCTATGCTCACTATCCGCAGCGCATGGAAAGAGGAGTACCAAGAACATTTGAATACACTGATTGATAATATTCTGCGTTGATTTTATGACTGCACACGAAGTACTAAAGACATATTATGGTTATGACCACTTCCGCCCTTTGCAGGAAGAGATTATCCAATCAGTATTGGATGGTCAAGATACCTTGGCACTATTGCCAACGGGCGGTGGCAAGTCCATCTGCTTCCAAGTTCCAACTCTTGTTATGACACAAAAGGAGGTTGAATATCGTTCGGACGAACTAGGGCTATGTCTTGTTATTACCCCCTTGATTGCCTTGATGAAAGATCAAGTAGAGAACTTAAAACGCAGAAATATCCTGGCGGCATCCCTTCACTCAGGAATGAGCATGTTAGAGCAATCAACTGTTTTTGACAATTGCCAATATGGGCCTTACCGTTTTCTGTATATCTCTCCCGAACGTTTGGGTAGCACCACGTTTCGCGAACGTCTTACCAAACTCCCCATCAAACTGATTGCTGTAGATGAAGCCCATTGTATCAGCCAATGGGGATATGATTTCAGGCCCAGTTATTTAGGCATCGGCGAAGTGAGGAAAGACTTGGAAGAACGTTTGCAAACGGCTATACCTATTTTGGCATTAACGGCCACAGCAACTCCCGAAGTGGTGGAGGATATACAGCAGCAACTCGGTTTCAAACAAACAAACGTCCTTAGCAAAAGTTTTGCACGACCTAATCTACACTATATCGTTCGACACACTGCTCAGAAAGAACAACAATTGCTTCATATCCTAAGCAAAGTAAAAGGCAGTGCGATAATCTATGTAAGAAACCGTAAGAAGACTTTCCAAATAAGCGAATATATCAATCAGAGTCTTGCTCATGAAGCAAACTACACCCTCATGGCGGATTTCTATCATGCAGGATTAAGTAGTGCTGAACGAGCATACAAACAAGATGAGTGGAAAAAAGGCAAAACCCGTATCATCGTTTGTACCAATGCTTTTGGTATGGGGATCGACAAACCTGATGTCCGGCTCGTTATTCATTACGACCTACCCGACTCTATTGAGGCATATTTTCAAGAAGCGGGGCGCGCAGGTAGAGATGAAAAAAACTCCTATGCTGTGCTCCTATACAACGCAGACGATAAAAAAAATGTAATGAAACGCGTTTCTAATACCTATCCGAGCAGAGAGATAATAGAGAACGTCTATCACAAGACATGCGACTTTTTTGTCGTGGGAGCAGGCTCGGGATTGGGACATTCGTTCATCCTGCATATAGACGAACTATGCCAACGCATGCACCTGCCTGTATTACAAACCTACTCCTCTTTTAGCCTACTCAAGCAAGCAGGCTATATTGATTTTCAAGAAGAGCAAGAGATACAAGCACGGGTACAGATACGTATTCGCCCTCATGAGATGTCTTCGTATAGTTTTACCAGAGAGCAAGAGGAACTGCTCAATCGACTGATGAGGAAATACACGGGTATCTTTACTGAATTGCAGTATCTTCATGAAGATTGGACAGCAAACGAAGAGAAACGAAATCATGACCTTCTCGTTTCATTGGCCAAACGTGGGGTTATTACTTACATCCCACATACCACGGCCTGTACTTTTACGCTCACGATGGAAAGGCAAGTGGATATCTATATCCCAAGTCATATATATGAAAAACGTGCAGAGCATTTCAAAACGCAACTGCACGCTATGGTTGAGTATGCTCAACAAACACAATTTTGCCGTTCACAAGTGCTACTCGCCTATTTCGGAGAAATCAATGCTCCCCTATGTGGCGGATGCGACGTATGCATCCATCAAAAGCAAAGTCAATAATCGGACACACTAATTGAGATCGTATCCATAGTGTCTCAGTCGAGACTTGCTACTTCTCCAATCTTTGTCCACCTTGACAAAGAGTTGCAAGAAAATTGGTTTTTGGAAAAATTCTTCAATATCTTTTCTTGCACTCATTCCCACTTTCTTCAGTGCCATTCCACGTTTGCCAATGATAATTCCCTTTTGACTTTCACGTTCAACAAAAATTACAGCTGATATCCTTATGATGCCATTCTTGTGTTGCTCAGTAGGAGGTTCTTCAATAAACTCTTCTACTTCAACTTCCACACTATAGGGTATCTCTTTGTCGTAATGGAGCAAAATCTTCTCGCGGATGATCTCGTCCACAAAGAAACGAGAAGGCTTATCCGTCAATTGGTCCTTGTCAAAAAATGGAGGAGAAACAGGCAATGCTTCACGCACCGCATCAAACAATTGAACAACGCCAAACTTTTGAATAGCAGAAATAGGAAACACTTTGGCTTGCGGTAAGGTACGCTTCCAATAGTCCACCAAGTTTTCCAGAGTCTCCTGGGTGGTCAAGTCAATCTTGTTGATAATAACAAACACTTGTGTATTGCTGGACAACCTCTTTACCTTCTCCAAAAAATCTGCATTCTTTTCTGGGTTATCTTGCACATCTGTCACATACAACAAGACATCAGCATCTACCAAAGCGGAACGAGAAAACTCAAGCATCTGCTCCTGTAGTCTATAATTAGGTTTGAGCACTCCAGGTGTATCTGAATAGACGATTTGGAAATCTTCACCGTTCACTATTCCCATGATACGATGTCTGGTAGTCTGTGCCTTGGAGGTAATAATAGATAGACGCTCTCCAACAAGAGCATTCATAAGTGTCGATTTCCCGACGTTGGGATTGCCTACGATATTTACAAAACCTGATTTATGCATAATTATGTTCACTACGTTCACGATATCTGCTTTGCAAGTATGGTTCCACTTTGTGCACGAAAATGGTTCGCTTCACCCATGCATGCTTGAGTCACTTACACGGTTCCACTACCATTTTCGTCAAAGCCCATCTAAGCTAACCAAAGCTTAGAAATCCAAATCAAGTGGCGCAAATAGACGTGATTTGGACACTTTCACTATCTTGCCATACTTGGCCTGCAATGCTTTTTGATCTATGAGTTTGGGATCACCCATGACAATGATAGAAACAGGTTGTCCTTTGATATAGGTCTCATAGAATTGCTTGATTTGTTCGAAAGTGAGGTTGTTGATTGCCTCTTGGTTGTATTTAGCAGGGTCCATGGTATATCCCATCTCACGCCATGAGTCATATACTTCTGATTTGGAACGGAAAGATGGTTTGGCTGTTTGTGCATTCTGGCGCAAAGCAGCTTTGACACTCTCAATACGTTCTGGATATTCAGGCATAGAATCCAGCAAGGACATGAAAACATTGATAGCATCCACCGCCTTGTCTGATTGAGTTCCTATGTAACCCATAAAGTAAGACTCCTTGCCTGGTAATGGTCCGCGAACGATGCTACCTGAAGCTGTATATGCCATGGAACGTTTTTCACGAATCTCATCCAATACGATGCCCGTGAAACCTCCTGAGAAATATTGATTGAAGGCTTGGAAGAGCACAGATTGATCTTTATCGTATGGCTTACCATTGAAATAGAAGTAAATAGTTGATTGTTGTACGTTAGAGTTCGCTAGGAAATAGACTTGAGTCTTGTCATAAGTCTTCTTTTGACGAATCTCAGGAGAAGTTGAAGGTAGAACACCTTCTTGCAAAGGAAGATTCTTGGTCAAGATATCCTTAACCTCTTCTGCAGGTTTTTGTCCACAATAGTGGATATCCAATGCATACTTGATAGCATCCAAGAACTCAACCTTGAGTTTCAACTCATCCATGTAATACACATCCATAAATGGAACAACATCAATATAGTTTGATTCTTTGTCATACAAGACATACTCACGGAGTGCATCAGCTTGCAATCCATCCATTTTTGACATCATGAAACGGCTGGACAATTCGCTACCTTTGACAGCATCAAACTGCTTGGTATCAAACTTAGGCATCAACATTTGACGTTGAACTAATTGGCAAATCTCTGCCAAGTTTTTCTCATCACCAATAATGGAAACATAGAAATAACTACCCGATACACCATATGCACAACGACCACCCAACTCAGAGAGTTGACGACGGAAGTCTTGTGGTTCAATGTTTGGCATGATACCAGCACGGTTCATAAGAGAAGTCACAAACTCTAACATCGGTTTTTTAGTTGTACCTATACCAAAGACCAAATCTAAAGAGAAAATATCGTTCTTAGGATTGGTAGCATAATGCAATTTCACGTTGTCATCAATGGTCATCACCTTAACGTCATTCATATCCACAAATGTTTGTTTGAGATTACCTTGTGGCAAAGTTTTGAAATGCTTAGCATACTCTGTCTCTTGACTATTGATTAGTTCCAGAGGTTTGATTTTTGGTTTAGCCAATTTGTTTTTCTTAGGATCGCCCTCATCGAATGACAATGTCATATGATCAGCATCAAAATATTTTTTTGCAATACGTTGAATATCTTCTTTAGTCAACGCTTGTATTCTATCGTTCTCGGTAAAGATATCATCTATTGGCATATTATACACGAAACTATACATCAAGGAACTCATCTTAGAATCAGAACTTTCATATAGCAATTTATAGTTTTGCGCATACTCTGCTTTGACTGTTTGAATCAACCAATCAGGTATATCACCATTTTTCAAGCGGTTAATCTCTGCCATAACGATACGTTCGGTAGCCGTATTTGATTCATAAGATTGTTGATTGACATCAAAATAAGGAACCGCTTGCACAAGGATACGACCTTGGTCACGACGTGCATCTACACTGGCACCAGCAGAAGACACTACACCATCAATATTCAATTTATCAAGCAAACCTGTACTGGTAGAGTTGTTGAGAAGTGATACAACAAATTGCAAAGGCAATAAGTCTTCGTCTTTCATACTTACACCATCATATGCCCAAACAACAGTTGGATAGTAGCCCACTTTGAATTTGTATTTTGGGTTACCTGCAAAAGATGTTTTAGGATAAGTAGGACGTTCTGGCAATGGTTTGCTTTGCAAGCGTCCAAAAGTCTCTGCTATCATAGGCTTGGTAGTCTCCGTATCAAAATCACCTACAATGATAAGCGCCATATTATTAGGCACATACCATGTATTATAGAACTCAATGAGTTTGCTAAGACGTGGATTTTTCAAGTGTTCAGGCAAACCTATCACATCACGCTCGTAAGGGTGTCCTGCATACAATTTGCTAAACAAGTGTTGACGAACATGTGTACTTGGATTGTCTTGATACATATTATACTCCTCAAATACATTCTCCAACTCAGCTTGGAAAGTACGATATACAGGATCGATCAAACGGTCTGAGAAAATGGTCAACCATTTGTACATGCTGGCAGCAGGGAAAGAGTTATGATAACAAGTCATATCATAACTTGTAAACGCATTTACACCCGTAGCACCTATTCCATCCAACAAAACGAAGAAATCTTCGACAGTAGCATATTTGGCAGCCTCAATAGATGCTTCATTGATTTTGGTTGTCAATTCAGCACGTTTCGCCTCGTCAGTGGTTACCGCATACTCGTCATAGAGACGGATAATCTCCTCATAGTATGGTTTCTCTTTTTCCCAATCAAGAGCACCGATTTTTTGTGTACCTTTGAAAAGCATATGCTCAAGATAATGTGCCAAACCTGTATATTCAGCTGGTTCATCCATTGCACCAGCACGTACAGCCACATACCCCGTCACATCAGGTTGGTCATGATCCTCCCACAGAATAACCGTCAGCCCATTGTCTAACTTATACTCCGTCAATCCTTCGCGCGATTGCGCCATCAGCATGGTCAGCGACATCACCATTGCCATGCCCAATAAAAACATCTTTTTCATATTGTTTAAAATTATATTTTAACTTTTTCGTAAAATTAGCATGCAAAGATACAAAAAATATTGAACTTGTGCAAAAAACATTGCATTTTTGTAGCAATCCCCTTTGAATCCTAAACAAATCTTACGTACCTCTAACATACATCAAAGCGGATAGTCTTAGAAAGATAGGTAAATGAAAGAGAATTACAAATTAGCTATTTACCTCGTATTCACTCAAGTGTTATTACATTATTTGTTCACGCTCGACCATTACGAGATAATAATAAAATCAAAATCTCCTCTGTTGTAACATTGAAACAACTCACCCAGTCGGTTGACTGGGTGAGTATTGTATATATATGCTTCTCCTACTCCATAGAGAGGTTGAGAATAGCATCGTATGGGATAACTTGGCTTACCACTCAAGCAACACCTTGCCACATTGACCACTGACCATCACGTCAAATCCCTTTTGGAAATCGTCGAAATGGAAGCGGTGGGTGATCACTGGACTCAAGTCTAAACCGCCTAAGAGCATTTGCTCCATCTGGTACCATGTCTCCCACATACGGCGACCGGTGATACCCTTGATAGTCAAAGCATTGAAAATAATATCGGACCAATTAACTTTCGTATCACTCGGCAAAATACCCAATTGTGCAATATTTGCGCCTTTGTACATATGTGCAATCATATCATTGAACGCAGCAGGAGCACCCGACATCTCCAATCCGACATCAAAACCACGGATGCCCAGTTGTTTCATTGCACCCTCTACTGTCTCGCCTTTTGAACCATTAACAGTGATGGTTGCCCCCATCTTCTTAGCTATCTCAAGGCGTTGCTCATTCAGGTCTGTCACCACAATATTCTTCGCTCCTGCATAGCGGCAAATACCTGCTGCCATGGTACCTATCAAACCTGCACCCGTGATGAGTACATCCTCGCCCAAAAGTGGAAATGCTAAAGCCGTGTGCGTAGCATTGCCAAATGGGTCCATGATAGCTGCAAAATCATCCGAAATCTCAGGACGAATATGCACAATATTGCTCTCTGGAATAGTCACGTACTCCGCAAAAGCGCCATCCTTGCCAAAGATACCAACAGATAATGAGTTCTCGCACACATGTCCCATACCACGACGACAGTTGCGACAAGTGCCACAAACAATATGTCCTTCAGCAGTAACACGGTCACCTACTTTCACACCACGAACACCAGGACCAACCTCTACTGCCACGCCAACAAACTCGTGCCCCATAATATAAGGAGGTGTACAATGGTTCTGTGACCACTCGTCCCATTTGTACATATGTAAATCTGTACCGCAAATAGCGGCTTTGGTAACCTTGATGAGCACATCATTGACGCCTACTATAGGCATTGGTACTTCTTCCATCCACAGCCCCGGTTCGGCATAACGTTTTACTAAAGCTTTCATATTATTAAATATTTCTATGTTTCAAACGAATCTGGGTGTAAAGGTAGTAAAAAATCACAACTCGTGCAAGAATTTTCCGTATTTTATTATAACTTCTATAAACTTTAAATGATTTATGGGTTTCATTTGTATTCGCACATCACTCGGTTAGCACGTCATTACCCCTTGCGATGCTAGTCGTAATCAGCAATTGTTTTATAATAATGTATGAATACCCAATAAATGCATAAAGATATTTTTCAACTTTAATATAAAGACCAAGTTACTTCTTGTCGAAGTCACTCTTAGGTATTAAACTTAGTTTTCGCATAATAACAGACAGAAACAACGATATGATTAATAGAATTTAACCATTTATATCTAGTCCTATTTATAATATCAATAACCAAACATTATCGTTACACTCCATAATGCGAACGACATGCGAACGACATGCGAACGAGATGCGAACGAGATGCGAACGACATTGACTCGGAAATGTCTCGGAAATGTCTCGGAAAAGTGTAGATATTGTTTTAGTAATGCAATGTAGTGTAAGATAGTAATAAGCCGACGAATTGCGGTATTAACAAAAAAAAAGCGCATTGCTAGAATGCGCTTTTTTAAGTATGATCTATGAGTTATGAGTAACAAGTTATTTGAGAACCTTAAGGGCTTTGCCCACTTTGATAAAGGCATCAATACCGCGATCAAGTTGCTCAGTTGTATGTGCAGCAGAGAGTTGGACGCGGATACGCGCTTGACCTTTGGGAACAACAGGATAATAAAAACCTGTCACATAAATGCCTTCTTCTTGTAATGCCGCTGCAAACTCTTGACTTAGACGCGCATCGTACAACATCACCGCACAAATGGCTGACTCGGTTGGTTTGATATCGAAACCTGCAGCTTTCATCTTGGTAATGAAATAGTCAGTATTCGCGTGCAAGCGGTCTTGCAGTTCATTGCTGCGAGTGAGTATCTCAAAGGTCTTCAATCCTGCCGCTGCAATCAACGGAGGAATTGAATTGGAGAAGAGGTATGGACGACTACGTTGGCGAAGAAGGTCAATAATTTCCTTCTTACCGGTGGTAAAACCACCTACTGAACCGCCGAAGGCCTTACCCAACGTACCTGTGATAATCTCAATCTTGCCGCGCAAGTCGTAACGCTCTGTCACACCATGGCCAGTCTTACCTACCACACCTGCGGAATGGCTTTCGTCCACCATCACGAGGGCATCGTATTTCTGCGCGAGTTCGTAAATCTTGTCCAGCGGACAAACATTACCATCCATGGAGAACACACCATCGGTAGCAATGATGCGGAAACGTTGTGCCTGCGCTTTTTTGAGTTGCTCCTCAAGGTCAGCCATATCCCCGTTCGCATACCGATAGCGTACAGCCTTACAAAGGCGTACACCATCAATAATCGAAGCATGGTTCAAAGCATCGGATATGATTGCATCTTCCTCTGTCAAGAGCGGTTCAAACAAACCTCCATTAGCATCAAAGCAAGCAGCATAGAGGATGGTATCCTCAGTACCAAAGAAATCTGAGATAGCTTGCTCCAGTTGTTTGTGAGTATCTTGCGTACCACAAATAAAACGTACCGATGCCATGCCATAGCCACGAGTATCCATTCTTTCTTTAGCAGCTTGAATAAGCTCTGGGTTGTCAGCAAGACCAAGGTAGTTATTCGCGCAAAAGTTAATCACGTCCTTTCCGCCTTCCACTTGAATGGCAGAGGATTGAGGGGTGATAATCACGCGCTCATTTTTATACAATCCTGCCTCCTTGATGTCAGACAGGATTGTTTGTAAATGTTTCTGAAAATCAGCGTACATATTCTTTGTTCGTTTTACTCACGTTAATGGCTCGCGCTGCGAGCGTTGTTTGCTCCACGCTTTCTGTCGCTTTGCGACGTTATGTGCGTTGCATTATTTGCTTCGAATTGTTTAGTTAACTTTATAACGCGACTCTATCGCATGTAACATAATAACATCGAAAACATCCAACGCAGCTATGCTGCCATCAACGCGACGTTGTCGCTTAAATGATTCCTTGTTCGAGCATAGCTTGTGCAACCTTCATGAAGCCAGCGATATTCGCACCTTTCACATAGTCAATATGTCCATCGGCTTGTCTTCCGAAGCGTACACATTGCTCGTGAATAGATTCCATGATGTGATGTAATCTATCATCCACCTCTTTTGCAGTCCAACTCAAGTGTTCGCAGTTTTGAGTCATTTCCAAACCAGAGGTAGCAACACCACCAGCATTAACAGCTTTGCCAGGAGCAAATAATACGCCATTGTTTTGGAAATAGTGGATAGCTCCTGGCTGGCATCCCATGTTACTTACTTCACAGCAGCACCAGCATCCATTATTCTTAAGTTCTATAGCATCATCTTCGCTCAATTCGTTTTGGAATGCACATGGCAATGCGATATCACAAGGTATAGCCCAAGCTTTCTTACCAGCAGTAAATAGCGCTTGTCCAGGGAACTTATCAGCCATATCTTGCACCTTATTGCGGTTAGAAGAGCGCATAACAAGCATATAGTCAATCATTTCTTTTGTTATTCCTGCAGGAATTTCGCAAACGCCGTCAGGACCAGAAATAGCCACTACTTTCGCACCTAATTCAGTTGCTTTTTGTGCAGCACCCCAAGCTACATTTCCAAAACCAGAAATTGCTACTGTTTTACCTTCGATTGATTTGCCAGCTTCTTTGAGAAGATGTTCTGTAAAATACAATGCACCATATCCTGTAGCCTCTGGACGGAGAATAGAACCACCCCATGTCATACCTTTGCCTGTTAGTACGCCAGTATGGTATTGACGAGCCAGTTTTTGGTACATACCGTTGAGGAAACCTATCTCACGACCACCTACACCTACGTCACCAGCAGGAACGTCGGTATCTACACCTATATTGTGCCAGAGCTCAAGCATAAACGCTTGGCAGAAACGCATAATCTCAGCATCTGATTTACCCACTGGATCAAAGTCAGAACCACCCTTTGCGCCACCCATTGGCAGAGTAGTCAACGCATTTTTGAATGTTTGCTCAAATCCCAAGAACTTGAGCATAGAAGGATTGACAGCTTTATGGAAACGTAATCCACCTTTGTAAGGACCTATAGCTGAGTTAAACTGTACTCGATATCCTAAATTGGTTTGTACTTCACCTTGATCATCCACCCATGTAACACGGAATGTGAAGATACGATCAGGTTCTACCATACGTTCTACAATCTTCGCTTTTTCAAATTCAGGATGTTGATTATAAACTTCCTCGATTGATTCCAAGACTTCTTGAACAGCTTGCAAATATTCAGCTTCTCCTGGATGCTTCGCAGCTAAATGCTGCATAATAGTTTCGACTTTCATCGCTTAAAGAATTTTATGGATTATTACTATAAGGTTACATTTATACCATGCAAAATTACTCTTTTTTTCTGAGATACACAAAGAATGTTGTTCCTTTTTCTGATGTTTGAAAACATATTTTTCCAAAACTTGCTTCTACGATATTCTTTGATATAGCCAATCCTAATCCAGAACCAGTGGATTTGGTTGTAAAATTAGGCATAAAAACTTTGTGCTGATATTCCAAAGGTATTCCTGGCCCATTATCTGAGAAAGATATTTCCAAATAATCTAATGCATCCATTGGCATATCCTGCATGTTTTCATCTTCCATAAGGGCTTGAATATTATTCGCGTTTCGTATCATAACGATAATATCTCCCCCTTCCTTATCTTCCAATGCTTGAATAGCATTCTTGATAATATTCGTAAACACCTGTTGAATCTGTTCTCTATCCGCATATGCAATAATTCCACTATCTGGTCCAATATAGCGTACAGAAACATTCTTCTCATTTGATTGAAAGAGCGAAATGACGGAACTTAGTTTTTCGGCAATATCTACCCTACTGAGTTTTACATCTGGCATTTTGATAAACGTAGAGAAAGAAGTTGCTATTCGACTTAAGTTTTCGATTTGTTCTATCAACATATTGGTAGCACGATTGAAATAGGCATTGTACCTTTCTTTATCCATTGTATCACCCGATTCATTTTTCATACGTTGCAATTGTTGTATAGTCAGTTTCATCGGCGTGAGTGGATTGTTGATTTCATGTGCAATCTGCCTTGCTAATGTTTTCCAGGCTTCTTCACGCTCCGAACGCGCAATCATTTTTGTAGAGCGTTCCAATTCGTCCACCATTTCATTGTACCGATATACCAAATCACCTATTTCGTCATTGAACCAATACGTAATATGGTTATCTCTTTTTCCCAATTGGAAATTCTTCATTTTGTCGCTCAAGACACTCAATGGAGAAATTATTCCATGTGAAATGAGATACGAAATAATGAAACCAATAATCAATACCACCAAATATGGAGGTAAAAGCCGTGCGAGATAGTCGTCAACTTCTCGCGCCATTTCTCTTTCAGATATAAACAAGGGCACCGCAATAAATCCGATATGTATTCCATGACCATTATAAAGCGGTTTGTACGACACCAAATAGCGTAACTCTCCCACTTGTTCATAAGTCGTCAATGAGTGTTGTCTTGAGAAAAAAACAACAGACGAAATATATTTACTCAATAATTCTCTATCAAACAATTGCGGTGTGCTACTACCAACTAAGAATCCTTTTTTGTTGTACACTTGTATATCAACATTATACAACTCAGCCATACTATGCAAGTCTATATTTAATGAGGCTGTATTGTTAGGATTGAAAGAATAGTCCCAATAAAACATCCCTTTCAATGCTTGTTGTATGTATTCGGTCTTATCCTCCAACAATGTTTTTTGACTTCCCTCGTAACGAGTACGAACATAATGAACCGACACCGTGAAGATATAAACGAAACTAAAGGTCATAAGAATCATTAGGAGGTATTGGAATTTCAAGCGAAGCTTCATATTTCGAAATCCATGATTACGAATGATTCCAATCAGTCCATAGATGCCCAATACCACAAAAAGTGTTAAGATAATCACAAAATAAGCATGCACCTTTACGCGGGCTTGCCTCCACCAACGAACTTGTTCATTTTGCTCAATGACAGGTTTGAAAGAGAAACTATCCTTCCATGTCGCATCTCTCACGGTTCGCCATTTGTAAGGAATGACCACCAGAATATCCAGTCCATCACAACGAGTCCATTTGCATACCGCTTGAGCATTGACAAAATCATGAGCATACCACTGATCGTATTCATGGGTACGCATGTTGCGTAGTATCAATCTATGGTCAGACCAAAAGACCATATCATGTCCAGCAAAAATATAGTAAATGAAATTTTCATGCACTTGGGCAGTGTACCAAATAGAGTCCATTTGTTGATTTCGAACATGATTGATCAACTGTCCCAATTCTTGTTCTGCCGACTTGATTTGCGCTTGGATTTGACGTTCCTCTAAAGGATTTTCAAAATCCTTTTCCTCCAAGCCACATGATGTAAAAACGAAAAACAGAAGAAATAGAATATGATAGAAGTGTTTATTCATGTAGATATAAATATTTTTCTCTTTTTCGTTTGCAAAAATAATACAAAAAACTTACCTTTGCAAGCAATTTAGAAAAATTAACACATGGTAACAACATTTCCTATCCTTACAGCCTTTGTTCTTGGGTTGCTAACAATATTAGACCCTTGTACATTATTTACCAGCATAACAGCCATAAGTTATATAGACAAAGAGATTGCCAACAAAAGTAAAGTCATCAAAAATGGTATTTTGTTCGTTCTTGGAAAATTGGTAACATACGTTTTGCTTTCCATACCTTTTATAGCAGGAGCACAAACGGACAAGATACAACATATTTTGGAATATTATGGTGAACCTATATTGGCCATCTTTATGCTCATTTGCGGCATATTACTTCTATATGCCGGTCATCATCACCATACACACGACCATGGCATCAGCAAATGGTTACAAGATATTGATGGAAAAAACAGCAGTTTTTGGTCATTTATGCTTGGCATCTTTTTTGCCATTGCATTTTGCCCTCATCGTCTGATTTATTTCATTACTATGATTGATATCACCATGTCACTTCCTTTGTCATGGAGTTGGCTACTCCCTATTCTTTTTGGATTGGGTACGGGTCTTCCTATTATGTTGATAGCATGGATAATCAGTTATAGCGCCCTTAGCATTGCAACGCTAACCAATCGCTTACACGTATTTGAGAAATGGTTTCGATACATTTGTGCCATTTTATTTTTCTCATTAGGTATATATATGGGTATCCATTACATGCACCATGACCATGAAAATGGTACATGCTCGCATGATTCTCATTGTCAACACGAGCTTCATATTGACCATTCCCATGACTAAAAGTCAGTCCTTTCGTTTTAAGCAGTTTGAAGTATGGCACGACTTGTGTGCCATGAAAGTAGGAACAGATGGCGTTTTACTGGGTGCTTGGTGCCCATTCACATCCCACTCCCCTCATCGCATATTGGATATCGGCACAGGAAGTGGACTTATAGCTCTCATGTTGGCACAACGTCTTTCGCAGGACAACATGTATATGATTGATGCCATTGACATCGATCCAAATGCAATCACTCAAGCAAAGAAAAACTTCAATTCAAGCCCTTGGAATGAACATCTTCATGCGCATCAATGTGCACTTCAAGACTGGCATCCTAATAGTGATTTGTACGATTTGATTGTGAGTAACCCACCCTTCTTTGTCAATAGTCTAAAAACACCCGATGCTGCTCGTACAATGGCCAGGCACACAGATAGTATATCTTTTGAAGAGTTGATATACCATTCAAGTCAATTGCTGGCAGATAAAGGAATATTTGCTCTCATTTTGCCTTACGAGCATAAGCAAACCATCCTCTCGTTAGCCCAGACACATCATTTGTATCTCCACAGCATGACGGACGTACACACACGTGACGGAGTAGCAGCCAAGCGGATATTACTGGCATTTGAGAAAAACGTTTCACCTTCCATAATTCGGAAAGATAGACTTGTATTAAGTTATGATGGAAATACCCGTAGTCCTGAATATGCCAACCTATGTAAGGAATTCTATTTATAAAAAAAGTTGCTTTCTCTCGGCAAAGATGAAAGCAACTTTTCTATTCAATATATCCTTTTGTTACTTAGCGTAACTTACGGCTCTTGTTTCTCTGATAACCGTTATTTTGATTTGACCAGGATAGGTCATCTCGTCTTGAATACGTTTTGCCAAGTCAAAGCTCAACAACTCGGTATCTTTGTCAGTAATCTTATCTGCTCCAACAATAACGCGCAACTCACGTCCTGCTTGCAGTGCATATGTTTTGATTACTCCAGGGAAACTCATTGCAATATTCTCAAGGTCATTCAAACGTTTAACGTATGTCTCCACGATCTCACGTCTCGCGCCAGGTCTTGCACCTGATATAGCATCACATGCTTGCACAATAGGCGCAATCAAGGTTTCCATTTCCATTTCGTCATGGTGTGCACCAACAGCATTGCAAATATCAGGTTTCTCACCATATTTCTCACAAATTTTCATACCCAACTCTGCATGTGGTAGGTCGGTATCTTCCTCTGCTACTTTTCCTATATCATGCAATAGTCCAGCTCTTCTTGCCTTCTTTGGATTCAATCCCAAATCGCTTGCCATAGCCGCACAAAGGTTGGCTGTTTCACGTGCGTGTTGCAAGAGGTTTTGACCATAACTGGAGCGATATTTCATTTTACCAATCAAGCGTATCAATTCTGGATGCAAGCCATGGATACCCATATCAATGGTGGTGCGTTTACCTGTTTCTATCATCTCCTCCTCTACTTGTTTAGTAACTTTCGCTACTACTTCCTCAATACGTGCTGGGTGGATACGTCCATCCTGAACCAACTGATGCAAACTTAAGCGAGCGATTTCCCTTCTCACAGGGTCAAAAGCTGACAATGTAATAGCTTCGGGTGTATCATCCACTACTATTTCCACACCTGTAGAAGCTTCTAAAGCACGGATATTACGACCTTCGCGTCCAATAATACGTCCCTTTACCTCATCGTTGTCAATATGGAAGACACTAACTGCATTTTCAACAGTCGTTTCGCTTGCAACACGTTGAATGGTTTGTATCACAATCTTTTTTGCTTCTTTGTTGGCAGATAGACGTGCTTCTTCCATAATGTCATTGACATAAGACATTGCATTGGTTTTAGCTTCGTCCTTGAGTGACTCTACCAATTGTTTTTTAGCTTCCTCCGCAGACATTCCACTCAATTGTTCCAATTGCTGTTGCGCAAGTTTATTCATTTTTTCAATATCTTGCGCTTTGAAGTCTAAAGCTTTTTGTTGTTGTTCAATCTGCTGAGTACGTTGTTGTATCTCATTTTGTGCACGTTGAATATCTCCTTGTCTTTGGTTGAGTTGTTGTTCACGTTGTTGCAAGCGTTGCTCTTGTTGCAATTTCTTTTGCTCGTCTTGACGCACGCGATTGTCGTGTTCTAACTTGAGTGCTATATACTTTTCTTTCGCTTCTACAATTTTATTCTTTTTTATAATCTCAGCTTCTTCAGCGGCTTTTTTCAAAGCACTATTGGCTGAATGTTTGTAGTAAAAGGCGGTTCCTCCCGCTCCCAGTAGCAAGGTGATGATGCTTGCTACTAAAATCATTAATATAGTCATACCTTTTAATTGATCTGTTTAATGTTATTATTTGATTTGATTAATATCTTCCAATGTTTCATTGATTTGTTGGTTTAGGTCTTGTATGCGTTTTTGCAAAGGTTCCAAAGCTTTGTTGAAGGCATCTTTTTGTAGTCCTACCATCGTCTCCAAGGCTACATATACCCACAAATCTTCAGCAGAAGCATTTGGAATACGCTTGAGATAAAACTTGTATCGTTCATTTAGAGCATTAGTCGCTGTACGATAATAGTGTTCATCTTCGCGTTGAACTTCAAGAACGACTCTATGAGCATCTAATTGCAATGTAATACGTTGTTTGTCTGATACTCCTGACATATTGTCTAAAATCGTATTTATTAGTATTTATTCATCCCAAGCCATGAAGATAGAGCATAGCTAATATTGATGAGTAAATATTTTTTGCGATAAGATTAAGCGATTTGCACACTTGCTGTTGATATTCAGGGCGAAACGAGTATTAATCTTCTTTTAGCGATGCGATTGCACGATCAACTTGCACTATCATCCTTGTAAGTTTTTCTTTTGCTTTGAGTCGTTGCTCTGCACTACCCGTCATAGCATGCGCCGTTTGCATGCAAATCATCTTGTTTCGTAATTCATTAATTTCACCATGTGAGCGAATAATTTCCTCACGTTGTTCATCGTTGGACTTCTTGAGGTTACGATTTTCTTCTGCTAAATCGCGCATGCGACGTAGCAGAAGTTGTACCGTATTTTCCAAAGTCTCTATTGTTTCCATTATCAAAAAGAGTATCCTACACCTAAACCTAAGATAGATTTGAACTGTACACGCTCAGCGGCATTGCCCTCTTTGTCTGCAATCATCACACCATTATAGTATTTCATGCTTGTTGACAAGGTTACATTGAGGCATTTCAAGAACTGATATGAGATGGCTACATCCCAATCCACATCAAAGTTTCCAAAACGTCTATTATTATCGCGATAACCTATAAACTCTCTTCCCTCAGCATTTACTGAGTATATGGTACCTGCATCAGGAGCATTTGGGTCAATGGATTGATAAAGAGAAACCTTGTCCCATTTGTATGGAGTGAAGAGGGTGAGATTGGTGATAATTTTTAGGTCTTTGTATGCCCAGTTGATTCCTCCTTTGAAACTCAAACCAAGTTCTGCTTTGACATTACTATATTCGCGAACAAAAGCATCTGTTACAACAGGGTCGTCAACATATTTCCATGTTGCAAATTTATTTTGCAGCACATCGCGCAAACCGCCATCAGCCAACGGGTAAATATCACTATAACGTTGATTGGTTCTATCACTTACCCATGCTGTTGTGATACGTCCTGCAACTGGTGACAAGTACACAGAGAATATGGAATTAGGTTTCCAATCAATACCGACAGATATGTCTGTATATGAAGGTGCTAACCAGTTACTGATAATAGGATTGGCCGTCTCATCTCCATTGTAGGTATATCCTGGAGTGAATTGAGATTGAAATCCAGCTTGTGCTGTTAAGAACCATTTAGGGGCGAAAGCCCATCCAAATTTGGTATTGAACACAATATGATCACTTGATTTTTGGAGTTTGTCATACTTTTGATCCACAAAAGTCAATCCATATTCCAAATCCAAATTCGTCTCCCAAGATAAGTTGTTTTTGTCATACATGAGACGCAATTTTCCGAAGGCCACACCATTGACATTATTATTGCCACCAGCTGCCCAATTCACCATACCCGTAGCGGATGCATTCAGACCCACTACTCCAGAAAATTTCCATGGTTTAACGGTCTCTTCTGCCAAGAGCATTCCGGTACATAGTATGGTGCAAATCGTTAGTAGTACTTTCTTCATTTCACTTATTATTTTATTGATTAATATTGAGCTTTTTTATTGATTAATATTGCGCTGTATCATATACTTGGTCTGCCATTTCAGTTCCTGCCAATTTTTCTATCAAGCAGAATGCAAAATCGCTTGATAGCCCAGGTCCTTTGGCTGTAATGATATTTTTGGATTCTACGACCAAACCTCCCACATAACTTTCACCCAAATATTCTTCAAATCCAGGATAGCAAGTCGCTTGTTTGTTTTCTAAGATACCTAATTTGCCCAAAACAGAAGGTGCTGCACATATTGCAGCTATCAATTTGTTTTGATTGTTATGTTCTATCAATAGTTCAGTCAGTGCTGCACATTGGTCTAATTTGGTTGCACCACCAGGTAGTATAAGCATTTGGGCATCAGAAAAGTCGATATTTTCGATTAGGCCATCTGCTGCAACAGCGATGTTATGCGCTCCCATAACCATTTGTCTTCCCGTCACGCTTACAGTAGTCACTTCTATTTGCGCACGTCTTAATAAATCAATCGTCGTAATGGCCTCAATTTCCTCAAAACCATTGTCTAAAAACAAGTAATTCATAAAACAATTATTTCTGTTGTTAACCTAATTAAATTTAAAACGATATGTTATCGTACCCACTTGTTTATCGGGTCTTTCTGTATCATTAAAGTTTGCTTTGTATGCTGCGCGAATAGCAATTTGTATCGTTGCGTGGTCGGAAATAGTAGTTCCTTTACCTTGTTTGGCACTGACCACCTTGCCCGCTTTATCCACAATAATATTGACAACGACGATACCTTCTTGATTGAACGTATTATCCGGTTTAGGCAAAGTACCTTTGATTCGTCTGCCATTCAAAGACCACGAGTTTCCATCTGACGAACCTTTACCTATAGGATTGCCCTTGTCAGCAGAAGATGCTGAAGAGGCAGTTGTTCCATTACTTCCCTGCTCCGAGTCAGTTTGTCCAAACAACCCGCCCATCATTGCATTCGCTTTGTCTATCGCAGCTTGCTCTCGTGCACGTTGCTCTGCAAGACGTTGCTCTTGTGCTATTCGTTCGGCCTGCAATTGTTCTTGACGCGCTTTTTCTGCTTGTTCGCGTTCTTGTTGTGCTTTGCGGTCACGCTCCTCTTGTTCACGTTGTTCAGGCAATTTCATTGCAGACTCATCTTCTTGTACAAGCAAATCGTTGCTTGATGGAGCAGATGGACTTGGCGGAGGTGCTGTGGTAACAGGTACTGCATTGGATGCAATGTTGGCTTCAGGTATGCCCCCGCCTACCATCTCTTCACCAAAAGAGACAACAATACCTTCATCTTCTTCGGGTACTGGAACTTGTAAGAACACAAACCAAAGGAGCAAGAACAGCAATCCCATCAAGACAATCGTGCCGATTGATGCTATCGTATGTGATTGAACTTCTTTTTTCACCTTTTTGTTGCTATAACTAATTTCATTTTATATTCGTTTGCAATATCCAAGACACGCACCACCTCTTTGTATGCAATATCTTGATCGGCATGCAAAGCGATGTACATGGTGCTATCCTGTTGTTGAACACTACACAAGTATCCCTCCAAATCTTCTGCAGGAATGGACACTGGTTTTTCACGTCCCAAAGCCACAAAATAGTTTCCTAACTCATCAATAGACACCTTGGCCACTACGTTTTTGGTATTGGTTTTTGCTCGTCCTTGAGGAAGGTTGATTTTGATATCATTAGGCGACGACATGGTGCTTGCCATCACAAAGAATAGAAGCAATAGGAATATAAGATCCGTCATGGAAGACATGGAGAACCCCGCTTCTACCTTATTTCTACGTTTAAGTGCCATAATAATAAATTTGTTTCTTATTATGCAGGTTCATTTAATAAATCCATAAACTCCAAGGTACGTCCTTCTAATTGACGAACGACGCGATCTATACGAGCCACCAAAAAGTTATAAGCAAACATCGCTAATATACCCACAATCAAACCACCAATGGTTGTTACCATAGCCTGATACATACCTTCACTCAATGCTGTAATTTCAATCACACCACTTGCATTTTGCGCCATATTGAAGAAAGTTTGTACCATACCCAACACCGTTCCTAAGAAACCCAACATAGGAGCTCCTGCAGCAATAGTAGCAATGATCACCATGCCTTTTTCCAATTTACCTACCTCCAAGTTTCCTACATTTTCCACAGCCACTTGGACATCTTGCATTGGGCGACCAATGCGACTAATACCCTTCTCTATCATACGAGAAGCTGGGGTATCAATACTTCTGCAAAGATTGATAGCTGAATCAATCTTACCTTCATGAATATAATCTTTTATTCTATCCATAAAAGACTTGTCCTCCTTCATAGCATTGTGCAATGTTACCAAACGCTCAATAAACAAATAGATAGCCCATGCCAACAATACCGCTAAGATAATCATAATCCATCCGCCATATTGAGCCATTGTCCATAAATTGATAGACTCTTGTAAAACCTCTTCAGAAGCTGTAGATGCAACTAATGTTGTGTCAACGACTGCGTCAACTACGTTGTTTGTTTGTAATAAGTACATATTTATTTGATTTTTATATTAATTTTCATTTATCACCAAGCACTGTTTGTATTGTGATATTGTTTCCTCAATACCCAAATACAACGCATCTGCGATCAGCGCATGTCCTATACTCACTTCATCTATCCAAGGGAATGCACTAACTAAATCATTAAGATTATGCAAATTCAAATCATGGCCCGCATTCAATCCCAAACCTATTTCCTTGGCACATTCAGCCGCAGCACGATAAGCCTCTATAGCTTGCGAAGGATGAGCTACATGTAACTCTGCATAGGGCCCCGTGTATAGTTCCACACGATCTGCCCCTACGAGTGCAGCATGCTGAACCATTTCGGGAACGGGATCAACAAACACACTTACCCGTATTCCTTCCTCATGAAAAGCTGCAATCCAAATTCGCAAATCATCCGCGTACTTTTTCGTATCCCAGCCATGATTGCTTGTCAACTGATCCACTGCATCGGGAACCAAAGTAACCTGTTGTGGTCGTACCTCCAGCACCATACGACGAAAATCCTCCGTAGGGTTGCCTTCTATATTAAGTTCTGTGGTCACGCATTGTTTCAACGCATATACATCCGAACGCCGTATATGACGTTCGTCAGGACGAGGATGAATCGTAATACCCCCTGCTCCCATGCGCTCGCAGTCCTTAGCAAATTGTATTACATCTGGCAAATTACCTCCACGGGCATTTCGCAGGGTAGCTACCTTATTGATATTAACACTTAATTTGGTCATGATTCTTAAAAACGCTGCAAAGTTACTACAAAAATTGCAATTATACAATAGCAAAAAAACTATTCCTGCATAATTACCTCTTGCAAGTCCAATGCTATTTGTTGTTGTAGTTCATGTAAGTTAGAAAATTTGTGTTCAGAACGTATATATCGCTGCAAACGCACCACCAATTGTTGACCATACAAATTTTTCGAATAGTTCACTATATGTGCTTCGATAGTTAGCCTTTGATTGCCTACCGTAGGGTTGTCTCCAATATTTACCAATGCTTTATAAGTAACACTATCATCTCCCTGACCTAATACCATCACATTCGCCAAATACACCCCGCACTTAGGAATCAGTTTTTTATCACTTACCGACAAATTAGCCGTAGGAAAACCTATCTGACGTCCAATACTATTTCCTGGCACAACGACTCCCGAAATACAATAATCGTATCCTAACATTTGGTTGGCCCGTTCCACATTTCCATCCATAAGACATTTCCTAATGCTTGAGCTACTCACATGACATAAAGAATCTTGGGATAATTCTTTGGCACGAATCACTTGTATCCCAACCGATTCACCTATAGATATATAGGCATCTATATCGGTTAGACAATCTGAGCCAAAACGATGGTCGTACCCCATCAATATGGTTTTTACACCTTCTGAATATAGTCGTCTCATAAACGCCTCTGCAGTCATCTGACGAATAGAATCAAAAGGCAAAAAGCGCATTTCCGCTTCCTTAGAAAGCAAACACTCTCGTTCCTCCAGTGTCGTTAACAAACGCATGTTCGTTTCTTGGCCTTCTAAACTCTCTTTGGGGTGATTTGGAAACGTATATACTACTGGTAATTGCTGTAAATCTTCGGCCCATTGACGTAACTGAGCAAACAAACAGCGATGTCCCAAATGGACACCATCAAAAAAACCGATTGTTGCTATTTTCGCTATCATCTAAGAATCTCTCTCTTGTAATCCTTCACTATTTTTATGGCTGACAAAGTTACAACTTTTTTTTCAAACAAACAAACTGACAAAATAGCTTATAAAAAAAACAAGAACGTTGCTGTAAGCAACAACATAGACGTAGTTAACAACAGTTTTTTAATCATATCAAATTGTATTTTACTAATCAATCATTACTAATATCTTGTTCTCAATGTTCCTAATATTTATCAAACTCCTAATGGATTCAAATCATGCCAAAACATCCATCCACAATTATGTGCAAATGTACACATTATTTCATAAATTCGCAAAAGATTGTTGATAATAGTAGTAAAAAAAGAAAAAAACATGTTTCACATCTTGAATTGAAAAAGAGAGTTTTATCATTTTTTTTTGCATATCTCCATTTTCTTCACTATCTTTGCAGGTTGAATGGGATATAACTTATGCGTGTAAAGTGCGACATTGGATATA
Source organism: Paludibacteraceae bacterium (assembly GCA_017938155.1). Lineage (GTDB taxonomy): Bacteria > Bacteroidota > Bacteroidia > Bacteroidales > Paludibacteraceae > Colicola. The sequence goes on from JAGBCD010000034.1 coordinate 72,140, forward strand.
TCGCTTCATCAAACACAAGAACTAATTACAACATTATGAATATTTCCTATAATTGGCTTAAACGCTACATCGCGCTCAACGACAGCGCCGAAGAAGTAGCAAAGATATTAACTTCTATTGGTTTGGAAGTTGGTAAAGTAGAGACAGTACAAACCATAAAGGGTGGACTTGAAGGATTGGTAGTAGGCGAGGTTATCACTTGCGTTGACCATCCCAATTCTGACCATTTGCATATCACGACCACTCGTGTTGCTCCAGATGCAGAACCTTTGCAGATTGTGTGTGGTGCACCCAACGTTGCGGCAGGACAAAAAGTGATTGTAGCCACAGTAGGAACAGTACTTTATGATGGTGATGAGAAGTTTACCATCAAGAAAGGTAAGATTCGCGGTGAAGAATCTTTGGGTATGATTTGTGCTGAAGATGAGATCGGTGTAGGAAACAACCACGATGGCATTATGGTGTTGCCTGCTGACACGCCTGTAGGAATGCCTGCCAAAGAATATTTTGGTGTAGAAGATGATACTTTGATAGAAGTAGATATCACCCCAAACCGCTCTGACGCAGCCAGTCATTATGGTGTAGCACGTGATTTGTATGCATACTACCAAGCGCATGGACAATCTGTTTCACTTACCAAGCCATCTGTTGAAGCATTTGCGGTGAACAGCAATGAATTGCCGATTGAGGTTGTTGTAGAGAATAGTGATGCATGTCCACGTTATACAGGTGTAAGCATCAAAGGTGTAACGATTGGCGAATCACCTGAATGGTTGAAAAACGCTTTGGGTGCTATTGGTATTCGTTCTATCAACAATGTAGTGGACGTAACCAACTTTGTTTTGCATGAGATGGGACAGGCACTCCATTCTTTTGATGCAGATAAGATTAAAGGAAATAAGGTGATTGTAAAGAATGCTACTGAGGGTCAAAAATTCATCACATTGGATGGTATAGAGCGCACATTGTCTGCAGCCGACTTGATGATATGCAATGCAGAAGAGCCTATGTGTATAGCCGGTGTTTTTGGTGGTCAAGATTCCGGCATCACAGAAACCACGAAAAACGTATTCTTGGAGAGTGCTTATTTCAACCCAGTTAATATCCGCAAGACAGCTCGTCGTCACCAACTATCAACAGACGCAAGTTTCCGTTATGAGCGTGGTTGTGACCCTAATAACACCTTGTATATATTGAAACGTTGTGCTCTATTGATTCAAGAAGTAGCTGGTGGAGAGATTGCAATGGAAGTAACAGACATCGTTGGTAGCGAAGCAAATAGTGATTGTATTTTTGCGCCATTCCCTGTCACGTTGAACATTGACCGCATCCATTCATTGATAGGTAAGACCTTGAGTGAAGAATTGATAGGAACGATTCTTGCAGCATTGGAGATAAAAATCTACAGCAAAGAAGGTAATATCTGGCAAATAGGTGTTCCACGTTATCGTGTAGATGTACAACGCGAATGTGACGTGGTAGAAGACATTCTCCGCTTGTATGGATTCAATAATGTAGAGTTTCCTGAAAAAGTAAACACCAACCTCAGTTACAATCCCAAGCCCAATCCTGTGGCATTGCAAACACGTATTAGCGAACAATTGACAGCACAAGGATTTAATGAGATATTGAACAACTCCCTTACTAAGATTTCTTATTACGAGAATCTGGAGACCTTACCATTGAATCAATGCGTCAGGATCATGAATCCATTGAGTCAAGACTTAGGAGTAATGCGTCAGACTCTTCTTTTTGGAGGTCTTGAAACTATTCAACACAATGCTAATCGCAAACATGCTGACTTGAAATTGTACGAGTTTGGAAACTGCTATCATTATGTGAGCAACCCTGTAGCCAAAGAGCATAATCCTAACAATCCACTTGTGGAATATTCCGAAGAATTACACTTGGGTATATGGTTGACAGGAAATAAGACTGCCCAAACATGGGTGCACAAAGACGAAAAAACGACATTCTATCAACTGCGCGCATACGTGAATGCTGTATTGGTTCGTATGGGAGTTAATATTGACAAATGCACATTAGAGTCCATGCAGAATGAGTTGTATAGCGATGGTCTTACCATCAAGGCTGCTAATGGAAAGACGCTTGGTTTCATGGCTATTGTTAATCCTAAAGTAGCGAAACAATTTGACATGGATGAACCTATCTACTATGCCGATCTTGATTGGAACCAACTACTAAAACAAAACAAACAATACAAAGCAGTTATCAACGACCTACCTAAGTTCCCAGAAGTGAAGAGAGACTTTGCATTGCTCGTTGACAAACAAGTAGAGTTTGCAGCCTTGGCGAGAGCCGCTTTTGAAACCGAACGCAAATTGCTCAAGAATGTATACCTCTTTGATGTTTACGAGGGCAAGAACTTAGAAGCAGGCAAAAAGAGTTATGCCTTGTCGTTCATTCTCCAAGACTCTGACAACACACTCAAGGACAAGCAAATTGAGGCCATTATGTCCAAGTTGCAAAAAACTTTTGAGGATAAGTTTGGTGCCAAATTAAGATAATGTAGGTGCCTTACTGGGGCAAACGGGATTAATCTTGTTATACCACAAGAGCATTCTACAAATGACATACGAAGAATATATACAAGAGCTACAAACAGCATTCGCCGAAGAACATTCGGACGAATGCTGTTTCGTTGAGAACCAAGCCGAAGGCATTTTTGTTCGTGGGCACTGATGATAATTCGCAAAGCTACATATCAAGATATTGATGCATTGCTTGAAATATTTTCATATGCACGTAAGCAAATGGCATTGGATGGCAATCCCACACAATGGATCAATGGTTATCCTCAAAGAGAGCAAATAGAAGAAGATATTGAACGAAGCATCAGTTATGTGATGATGGATGCATCGACTCATGGTGTTTGTGGTACATTTGTGTTTATCATAGGCGAAGACCCCACATACGCACTCATCGAAGGGGGAGAATGGCTCAATCCCCTCCCCTATGGAACAATTCACCGCATAGCTTCAAATGGGACACACCATGGCATCTTTGAAAAAGCGTTGGACTGGTGCACAAACCTATGTGCCAATATACGCATAGATACCCACCAAGCCAATCAAAAAATGATACATCTAATTGAAAAAGCGGGTTTTCAACGTTGTGGAATCATATATACGCACAATGGTACAAAACGTATTGCTTTTCAACGCTGCAAATAAAGTATATTCAGAATAATATATAATTAGAAAATAGATTATGTTATACGATTTTAGTTTTCAGAATCCAACACGGATTCATTTTGGCAAGTCAGCTTTGAACAAACTACCCCAAGAGTTGAACGAGTATGGTCCAAATGTCCTACTGGTTTATGGGAAAGCTTCTATCAAGAAAATAGGATTGTACGACCAAGTGATGGATATATTGAAGGCATGCAACAAAAACGTAGTTGAATTGGCAGGAATCAATGCTAATCCGCGATATACCCAATTATTGGAAGGCGCACGTTTGGTTCGTGACCACAAAATAGATTTGATTTTAGCAGTAGGTGGAGGTTCAGTGATTGACTGTGCCAAAGGTATTGCATGTGCTGCATACGCAGAAGGCGATGTATGGCAACGCTATTATGTAAATCAAGAATCCGTCACCAATCAAGTCGTTCCTGTGGGCAGTATTCTTACCATGGCTGGTACTGGAAGTGAAATGAATTCGGGCTCTGTGATAACCAACGAAGCAGAAAATCTCAAGATAGGACGTGTCTATCCATTGGCATTGGTAACCCCACGTTTCTCCATACTTAATCCAGAGTACACTTACTCGGTGCCTAAATATCAAATGGTAAGTGGTATTTTTGATGTATTTTCACACTTGATGGAACAATACTTCTCTGGTAATGATGAGTGCACGAGTGATTACCTACTTGAAGGTCTTATGCTATCCCTCATATCGGCATCGCGCAAAGCACTTATTGATCCAAAAGATTATGAAGCACGCAGCAATATCATGTGGTGCGCAACTATGGGACTAAATAAAATACTGGCCGTTAGTAAAACACAAGATTGGGAAGTACACATGATAGAGCATCAACTCGGAGCTTATACGGATTGTGCTCATGGTATAGGTCTTGCTATCATATCACCCGCTTATTATCGTTATATATTTCGAGATGGGTTGCATAAGTTCGTTCGCTATGCTAAACATATCTGGGGTGTAGAAGACCATGGCCAAGGTGACGAGGCTATTGCGTTGGAAGGAATAGCTCGTTTGGAGGCCTTTATACAGGAGTTGGGTATTCCTGCTACGTTACGCGAAGTCGGAGCCACGGAAGAGATGTTACCTTTGATTGCCAATTCAACGGAATTAGGGGGAGGATACAAACAACTCAATCAAGATGACATACTTATCATACTCAAAACATGTTTCTAACGATGACTGAGAAAGAAAAAATGTTAATGGGCGAAGTGTACAATGCGTGTGACGAGCAGTTACTTATTGAACTCAATGCATGCAAAGATCGCATTCAGGATTACAATAATCTTCGCCCAACAGATTTTGCTGCACGCCGCGAAATGCTACAAGAGATATTAGGTGCATGTGATGAACACGTGTTTATCAATCAACCTTTTTATTGTGATTACGGCAAAAATATTCGAGTAGGCAAGCGTTTCTTCGCAAACTTTCATTTTACGGTATTGGATGAGGCAGTGGTAACAATAGGTGACGATGTGTTCGTAGGCCCCAATGTATCCATATACACAGCATGTCATAGTACCAACCCTACGGAACGCAACACCCGACAAGAATGGGCACGTCCCGTTACAATAGGAAACAATTGTTGGATAGGAGGTTCTGTAACTATCCTACCTGGTGTTACAATTGGGCACAACACAACGATAGGAGCAGGTTCTGTGGTAACCTGCGACATTCCTGACAATGTTGTAGCTGTAGGCAATCCGTGTAAGGCAGTGAAGAGAATTGATAATTGAGATATTACTTTTGTCATTAGTATCCACTTAAGCTTTCTAATACCAAAGAACGAGGTCAAAAGACCTCGTTCTTTGGTTATAATGACATTATTATCGCAGAAGAACTATTGTACGATGGTTTCTTTTCGTAGTTTCATGTCATTGGTTAACAAAGCTTCTACGATATACACACCTGTTGGTAGTGTCATGGTCGTTTGGGTTGATAATAACGACAATTCCTTCGTTGCCACAACACGTCCTGTAAGGTCATACACTTTCACCTCTCGCATCAACTGATTGGACATAATTTGCAATTGTGCATGACTTGGTGAATGGGTAATTAGTGTAGGGGTGGTATTATCCATAGGAGTATTTAAGATGTCAGTAGTAATACCATCATCCGGTTTTTGTGTCTGTGGATCAGGTCCTTCAATATAGTAACGAGACGCATGATTAGCTATCATAGGAACTTGAATGACAAGACCATTCATAATCTTGATTTTTTTGCCCGTTACTGAATCGCAGAAATAGCACGTCTTGTTCCAGTTAGGGGATAGATAGAATCCTATTTGCACATCATCTGTTCTATAATCATCATGTACTAACATGGACAATGGAATATGATTGAGATTTTTTCTTACATCAGTCAACATCGGTACGCTATTGGCCACGGTGTACATATTCAGAGGCGAACATGCAGTGGTAGCACTTACTTCTGCTTCTACTCCAGACGAAACAAACAATGCATCTTCTCCTATAACGAAATCATCATTAGCACGGCTACTGATAGCCAATTTGCAACCTGCATTAGCATCAGAAGTAGCCATGTATATGTGCATCAATTGAATTCGCTCTGTGCTTGAGGTAGCGTCATCTGTAGCACTTGCTTTTCTTGGAGCCCAAGCTGGTGCTACCCCCGAGGAGAAGTAGTTGATACGATTATCCAAAGTAGTATGATCTGCTTTAAGCGTTACAGTTATACTCTTTCCAGGATTCTTTGCTGTAAGCATGACAGAACGCATAGGAGCCAAGAATCTATCTTGTGAGAAAATCACTTCACCCGACGCTGCTTTCCAGGCGCCCCCCAACATATATTTGTAAGAAGGTTGCAATACAGTTTGATTGTCGTATAAGAACTGGTACATATTTATATATGCCATGGTTGGATTACCAAACATAAATTCAGAACCTTCAGTATCATTGGTCAGCGTAATCGTCATTTGCCCATCTGCAGGATCGAATGCTAATTTATGTGACTCATCACGATCCAAGTCCGCTGTAGCAATAGATGATTGGGTTCCGTTAGCGTAATAGTAATAATATTTGGTATCTGGCTTAGGCAGACGTATGGTCAATTCCACCTCGTCATCTTTTGGTCCAAAGCCTAACAATTGAAAACCAGTTGCGGGTTCAATTCTTTGGTCTAATGCATTTGCTTCCACAAAGGCCGCCGTAGCTGTAGATGCTGTAGTTGTATTGTTTTCGTGTACGATATTGATTGATTTGTTGTAGAACGAAGCCCAGAACGCATAAGGAGCATTACCTGTTCTCGCCCCTTGGAATCCGCTTACAACGAATGGTTCGGTGCTTTCTAATGTAGCGCCAGACCAGTCATTAAAATTGTGAGGGACAAACAAGTCGCCTGCGTACACATCTTTCAATGGCACAGACATAGAGTTCCAGTTGGTTGCCATGATTGGCATATCTACATAGGCCTTATCATATTGCAAGAGATGTTGATTTTGTATGAACGCATCTTTTCCAAAGTAGATATTGCCACAGTTGCTTGTTTGGTAATGAATATCTGTTGTGTTGTGTGTATGTTCATGCAATGCTGGATATAGCAATGGACTTGACTGTTTAGGAATGATAACCGTTGTTCCATCTACAGGCACATAGCCTTTGACTTCTTTTCCATCCACAATACCTACCCAGTTAGCTTCTTCTTGCCAACCATTTAGGTGTCCTTCTTTAGGTTTCCACATCATCACATCAGGCATCACCACAATATTTACATAAATATATCCCACACGACATCCATCTTCTCCATCAATATAGAGATTATTGTTATCTCTATTTCGCAATGCAATTCGCATGAGGTATTCATAACCTGCACGCAAGGTATCGGTATTGACAACTTGTCTTCCAGGACTTCCCTCTTTCCATGTCATACCACCACACTGAGCGTCGTGTTTAGCAATCAAATCATTCACATGTTCTTGGTCCACTGGACGCAAATAAATGATGTCACCCGACTTGTAAGGTGATTGACTTTGACAAGCATCTTGCGGTACTCTATCTTGCCAATAGTGAATAGAGAACGTCTCCTTGCCTACCTTGTCTATTAGGTTAGGGTCGTTCGTTGCGCAAATATGTGCACTATCCCATCCGATACGAATGTTATCGGTCATAAAATTCATTGGCAACGCAATACACTTGTTGGCTTCGCTTGCCTTGACGCGTAAGTTTGGAATCAAGAGTTTTTGCTGTTCCGTTTGTACATTTTTATCAATTGGTAGGATATTGAAATTAAACTCAGTGTCCGATGAACGGAAGTCCACCCATTTAGGTTCATTGCAATCTTGAAGAGTATAGTCAATGAACGTTCCGTCTTTCAACTCAATAGTTGTTTGTGCAGTTCCTTCGATTGGGAACACCCAATAGCGAGCCGAAGCATTGGCTGGTAAATAGAACGATTTTTTAGTCATACCCAATTCAAGAAGTCCCTTATCGTGCAACTCTTTGATGATGGTATAGTTCTTACCATCCACAAAAGCAGCTATTTGCAACTTATTGAAATCGGTTACTAAATAGTTTGGATTGGGAATATCTTGCGTTGGTAATCTACGCATATCGTACATAATCGCCGTAGTCACCTCTCCTCTTGAATAGCCATACGTTTGTTTGAACTTGGCATCGGCAGCCAGTTTTTGTGCATCAGTATATTCTGCATCCATACCATAGACGTAATCAAAGTCATATCCCACGAGCCAATCTGCCAAACTTGGAGCTTCAATATCTTGTGTTTTGGCACCAATCTCCTCAGCCAAGAAGTTTTTCACCTTCACATCCAACGTATAGCGGTCATTAGGACAATTATTTAGTGACGGGGAAATAATTTCTTCACTTGTTCTATGTAATTCGACAACAGTCTTTTGTGTGACGGGAATAGGAGTTTGCATAGCGCACGAAGGTTGACTCAATTCCTTTGGCTGATGAGCCATGCGCATCAAATACGTATCATTCTTGTCTAAACTATTTTCCCAATCTAAGATATGTACAATATACAACAACCATTTTTCTACACCTTGGTTGCGCGTTAATATATAACATTTGCCATTATCTTTGCCTTGTACAGTCAGGTCGTCCACAAATGCAGCAATGGATGTATAGATTTTGTTTCCATTATTTTCACTGGGCACATAACTCTCATTGGGTATTCTCACCGAACCATATTGGTTAGAAGTATAGGCATCACTTTCCTTGTAATAGTTATCCAACGTGATTACCTCATCATTGGTTTCATTGTATATTTGGTAATATACGTAATTGTTTTGTGCTCCATCCTCTAAACTTGTATAATCCACACGCAACACCGCTGCAGTATGGGAATCGGAACTGCAGGCTGCTTTGGCTTGGTATGCAGCCAATGGAATTTGTGATACGTATAGACAGATATCGTCCACTAAGAAGTCGTTACCCCAGTTGGTCGTTGCGAAATTGTAGATACATACACGTGACTGGTCGTAGTTGTGACTACTTACAATTGGGAAATTAACTTGTTGCCATCCAGATTCTTGTGGCAACTCTCCTACGAAGTATGCGCCCACATCTTGCCATTGCGTATAGGTTGTATCATTTCCTTCGATTTTCATGATGTTACGTCCTTGCACATTGCATCTAAACACAGGATTGGCACCTGTCCATCCTATAGGAGCAGGATTGCAGAACCAAGCCGAGCAATACATCGTTTGTCCAGAGCAGATAACAGCATCTGTAGATACAGTAGCCACCACTCCTGGTTCCATCGTTCCATCCACATACAAAGCATAGCCATTCTTTGCTCCCCCATGGTTCTCACCTTTCGCCCAATCTTTGTCCACTTTGTTGAGAATACAATACTCACCATAGAAGGGGAATACTCCAGTTTCGCCATATCTCACGTAGTCATACTCATATTCATCCATTTCAGGATACACGAAACCATAGGTAGCCTCATCCCAAGGTAAGTGATGATTTAGGAGCATCATTTCATCCGTCCCAGGAGCAGGTGCACCAAAACTAAAGTCTATTTCGTCCAATATTTCATAATAACGCTCAATCTCTTTTCTGGATTTCACTTCAGGTTTGATGGAACTTGGTCCATGTTCAAGTACATCCACATAATCCACCACAAAGCGTGCTATCAATAGGTCATAATCCAATCCTGTTATTGATTTGGATAGTCTCAAATCGTAGGTATGTTGCCCCACACTTTGGCTACTTACTTGAAGGTAGTCAATAGAACCTGGATAGACTACCTCTGTCATTAGTTGTCCATCCCTAAACCATTGTGGTTTGACGTTACCTTCCCCTATACGTTGTAGGTTACCACTGGCATCTTCGTAGAAATAACATAATTCCGATTCATGGTGTAAGGCAACACTATGCCTAAAGTTAGTTGACAAATAGACATTCTTATCAGTAGGCGCTAAGTATTGATACACTTCCAAATATTTTCCTGCAGCCGATTTGATTGCGAATGAATCTGCAATTTGCTGTGCAGGTTTCATATAGAATAATTGGCGATATGACAACGTTGGTTCTTGTATTACCTTGTTTGTAATTCCATCACCAAAATCTATATATGCGCTCACATTACATGCCATGATGTGCTCTTTGTTGTCTGGCCAGCCATATAGAATAGGAGTCGGATTGTTACGACTTTCCTCTAAATAATCCAATATATAAATTTCGTTATTCCAATCAAACGCACCATAAACACCTTTAGAATCAGCTTCACCATGATTGATATACAAAAAGTCAATTCCCGTTCCTCCTTTTGGGAAAGTATGCCAAGAAGTCTTACCTTGTTCATCTGTGTTATAATACGGATTACGCCCTGTTAGTAAATCATACCAACGCATGTATCCATAGAAACTACTCTCGGCTAATTGCATCGCAATTGGATCATGAGGACGGTAATAAATGGTTCGCTGTGCCGTATGAAAACCATTTTCTGTTGGACGCAATTCTATATTATTCAAATCACTATTTCCAGATTGCTTTAATAAAGGATGTATTTCCCCATAATGACTATCAGATGGATCGTCTGGATTCGTATATTCAAAATGTCCTAATAGACGCGCAGTTCTACTATTTCTACCATTTGCCCCTGCAGTTATCGTAATATCATTTCCCGATATCGTGTACGACAACCAATCCACTTCACCCACTAAATCCTCTTCCACAAAATTAAATAATACCTTCCAACCTTCTTTTTTAGTATCCAAAGGAATTTGTTCTGGTCCAAAAGTGTATTGTTTGGTTTCAGGTATGATGTGTTCATCAATATTGTATAGAGCACTACCATGTTGGTGTATGCATTCCACATGCATAGTCATCGGGCCACCGCTTTTTGGGAAAATATATTCGTTCGGTGTAATGGAAAATTCAAATTGTGGTAAATCTTTGTGATGATATGATTTACGCACCACACGCATTGTACGTTGATGTCTGACATTGTTGTATGTAAACTCCGCCACAATTCGGTCTATATAGTCCACGTAACGCACCAAGCCCTCGCGTTCGGAATTTTGGAGGTCCATTGGACATTCACCTACAGGACTAATGGATATGTTCCACTTGGTAGCCCCACTCACTTGCTGAGGAGATGAATATGCCATCATGGCACGTGCAGGAGGATTGCCATAGAACTTGCTGGGATCACTGGTAGAAGTTAGACTCGTACCTTTATTAGATTCCCAATGGAATGTGGTGTTGGCATCTTGAACATTGGAATTGTACTTTATAGACAACTTCAATTTATAGTCATTGGGAGCAGCATTGCAAACCATGAAGGAGCTATCTATGACACTGAGAACAAATTGTGCGTTGATAGGTTGAGTATCTCCCCATCGCAACTCATGTTTTTCTGGAGTGAAATAACCCATGATATCCACCGAAGTTCGTTGTGTCCACTTCTCAATCAATGCGTATTGATTGGTGGAATACATGTTTGCCTTAACACTGGCATTCTCTGTCGCTAAATAAACATCAGTCGATCCTACACGATGAAACATCTCGCCCATTGCCATCACATCGTGAGTGTTTTCTTTTCTCGCCAAATATAGTACTGTCGCTTGGTCTGACAACATGAGTTGAGGCGTTGAACTCCAGGGTGCATCCGTATTGATACCAGCAATACTTAAGGATTTTTGGGTAGTGATATTTCTGAATGTATAATAATAGTTTGATGTTCCAATCGCTGAACTACCCAATTCAATAGAGATTACCCATAAGCAATCATCATTAGGTTCCGTAGGCGAATATATACCATTCGTATGATTGGCTGCAAGATAGGTGGTATAGAGATCTGTTGTTTCCCATTTATTGCCTAAGCGAATGGTCACCGTATCGCCCGAATTGAAAGAGGGAGTGTAGGTTTGTGCTTGTAGTGTAACGAACAAACAAACTATGATGCAAAGAGAGAATAATCTTTTCATTGTTTACAAACTTTTTTACGGATTAACAATATAGTCACATATACCAATGCCATAATCATGCATGGTAAAATAGCGTCTCCTATAGGTTGCAATTGCCCAATAGTAGGTGTCGTAGGACGTGCAATGCGTTGCACAGCCGTAGCTTGGGAATGTTCATAATTTTCTACTTGCGCATCAATACAAGTAGTTACCTCTGAGTGAATTGTCACAAAACTACTCGTTCCTCTCGTTTGGAACTGAGCATCTCCATGGTAAGGAGATGTATAAAAGTTTCCTTGTGATGATTCATAAGAAGGCGTTCCAATCAAAACATTTTCGTTATTCATTTCTTAAAATATCCTTGTTAACAATTTATTCTGCATACTTTACAATTTGCAAAGGTACGGCATTTTTTAGACATACACAAATAAAATAAAATTTTATTAATTATCAACTCGTTGGCGGAATTAAAAAATCAAATCCTTTCGGTCAAATTTTCTATAATTCAAAGAATAAATTATATTTTTTTTAGTGGGCAATAGAAAATCTAAATATGAAAAGTAGGGGTAGTAAGACATACCTCTATCATACCTATGCCATAATTGTAATATAACGTATATCTATCGTATATGTTTCGTATATCTATCGTATATCTATCGTGTATGTATCGTGTATCTATCGTCTTTGTCTGCAAATAATCTGCATAAAGTTACGATGCTTCCCAACGCAGTGGTTTTTTATATCATTCACTTCCATACTATTACATAAAAAAATGTGTCGATATACTGGGCGGTCGTACCTACCCTGTACGGTACTACCCTATAGCCTTACGGCTGCGTGACGTCGCGTTCGACAATAAGGTCGCATTGACCGATGACCTCGTCATCGTTTGGGCGACTTATGTCTCCGCTCCCCCAAAAGCAAACAGATAAATCTTGGTTTACTTTTGGGTACCCAGATTGGAGCAACTCGTACCTCCGCTCTCCCCACTCACTCACGAAGTTAGTGGGGGCCCAAAAAATATATCGCGCCTTTCTATGCATTACGCTTAACCCTCAGAGTGGGGACTCTTCGGGCGTAATGCTCGGAGTGCGGTCCGTCGCACTCCTTCACTGCAAATAATCTGCACAAAGTTACGATGTATTTACGGAATGTTTTAACATCAAAGAACATTTTTTATTCCGCCAACGAGTTAATTATCAATAATGTTTACTGTGAGCAGTTATCAAATCCCACATAATAGCCCTGCGAATTAACCGACACATACGATGCTCAAGCCGTAGAAATACGATTAGACAAATTTCGCCGCATCTTGTATGATATAGTATTTTTTTGTATCTTTGCAAATGAATTATCCTTACATGAAAAACAACAGCTATGAACATCGCAGTATTCGCATCTGGCACTGGTAGCACATTACAAACGCTTATCGAACAACAAGAAGTACAAGGTTACCACATACAACTCATGGTTGCCAATAGGGATTGTCCTGCCATAGCCCGTGCCAAAGGCAAGCATATCCCCACTTTATTATCAACAGATTGGGACGTCATAGATACAGCGCTGCATACACACAATGTAAACCTAATCGTGTTGGCAGGATTTTTGGCTATCATCCCTTCATGGATATGCGAGAAATGGGACAAACGCATCATTAACATTCACCCCTCCTTGCTTCCCAAATATGGAGGCAAAGGGATGTATGGAATACATGTACAAGAAGCTGTATTACAAGCCAACGAGACAGAAGCGGGGTGCACCGTACACTATGTAAGTGCGGATGTTGACGGTGGGGAGATTATAGCTCAATCACGAATAGAAATACTCCCCGAAGATACACCACACACCCTCTCACAACGAGTTCAAGTTCAAGAAAAAAAACTACTTCCACGCATTTTAGGAGAATTATCAAAGCAGCATTCTAAATAATATAAACAATACATCATCTACACATCTATGTTAACAATTGGAGACAAAATGCCTGCATTTAACGTGGCAGATCATGATGGTAATACCATCACCAACGAACAACTGGTAGGAAAGAAGACCGTTATATATTTCTACCCTAAAGATAGCACACCTGGTTGCACAGCAGAAGCATGTAACCTACGCGACAACTACGAGCATTTTCTTGCACAAGGTTATCAAGTGTATGGTGTAAGCAAAGATAGCCAAAAGTCGCACTTGAATTTCATAGCAAAAAACAATCTCCCCTTCCCTCTCCTCTCTGACCCAACAACTGAGATGTTGCAAGCTTTTGGAGCCTGGGGCGAAAAGAAAATGTGCGGCAAAACCAGCATCGGTACCCTACGCAAGACATTCGTATTTGACGAAGAAAACATTCTAATCAAAATAATAGACAAGGTAGATACAAAAAATCATAGCGAACAAATACTTGGGTAAGGTAATTTGAGAATGAAGAATTGATACAAATCGGTAGAGACAATATACGAAATTCATTCCAAGTTTGTGTATGTACAAAAAAAATTGTAATTTCGCAGGCTTTTTGTGAGCAACTATGCTAATCAGCAGTATAATTGGACTATATATTGCATGAGTATTATGAATTTCACAAACGCAATGCAATCATGGTCACTACAAGCAGATATAGGCAATATCACTCAGAAAAAGCGTCTTTTTATCTTTAATTGTAATACATTTTATCGTGCTAAATACTCAAGAACAACAAGAGATTTTACGTCGTCGCACCTTTGCGATTATCTCACACCCAGATGCAGGTAAAACGACGCTTACCGAAAAATTGCTTCTCTACGGAGGAGCGATTCACGTGGCTGGTGCAGTCAAGTCGAACAAAATTCGCAAAACGGCGACATCGGACTGGATGGAGATAGAAAAACAGCGTGGTATATCCGTAGCTACTTCTGTAATGGGATTTGACTACAACGATTATCACATCAATATCCTTGATACTCCTGGTCACCAGGACTTTGCGGAGGATACCTTCCGCACACTAACAGCAGTGGACTCGGTAGTGATTGTGATAGACTCCGCTAAAGGTGTAGAGACACAGACACGCCGATTGATGCAAGTTTGTCGCATGCGCAAGACTCCCGTGATGGTGTTTATCAACAAGATGGACCGTGAGGGTAAAGATCCTTTTGACTTGATGGATGAAGTAGAGAACGAACTTGGCATACATGTACGTCCTTTGTCATGGCCTATCAATAGCGGCCAACGCTTCAAAGGTGTATATAATATCTTTCAATCGACCCTTGACCTCTACACACCTAACAAGACTCAAGTCACTGAATCCTTGCGTTTTGACGATGTGAGTGATCCACAAATTGCTCAACTGGTAGGCGACAACGATGCCATGAAACTGCAAGAGGATTTGGAGATGATAGAGGGAGTATATAATCCTTTTGATCAAGAAGAGTATTTAGCAGGCGAATTAGCTCCGGTGTTCTTCGGCTCAGCATTGAACACTTTTGGTGTAAAAGAGTTATTAGAGTGCTTCGTGCAGATTGCTCCTTCGCCCCGCCCTGTGGAAGCTATAGAACGCAAGGTAGATCCTATGGAAGACGGTTTTACGGCTTTCTGTTTTAAGATTCATGCCAACATGGATCCTAACCATCGTTCATGTATTGCGTTCTTTAAGATTTGCTCCGGTAAGTTTGTTCGAAACACCTACTATAAACACGTGCGCGAGAATCGCCAAATGCGCTTTGCAGCTCCTACCTGCTTTATGGCACAACGCAAAGAGACCGTAGATGAAGCCTTTGCTGGTGACATAGTAGGTTTGCCAGATACAGGAAACTTCAAGATTGGCGACACATTGACAGCAGGCGAAAATCTACACTTCAAGGGTCTTCCATCCTTCTCGCCAGAGATGTTTAAATACATTGAGAACGCCGACCCAATGAAACAAAAACAATTGGAAAAGGGTGTCAATCAATTGATGGACGAAGGTGTAGCTCAGTTATTTGTTAGCCAACTGAATGGAAGAAAAATCATTGGTACAGTCGGTCAATTGCAGTTTGAAGTTATCCAATATCGCTTGGAGCACGAATATCAAGCCAAGTGCCGTTGGGAGCCTCTTCAAATGTTCAAGGCTTGTTGGATAGAATCGGATAACGAAGAAGAATTGGCTATGTTTAAAAAACGTAAAGCACAGTATATGGCAACCGACAAAGAAGGGCGCGATGTGTTTATGGCTGATAGTGGTTATGTACTACAAATGGCACAAAATGACTACAAAAATATCAAGTTCCACTTTACCAGTGAATTTTAACAATTCATAATTCATATTTTTAATTCTTATGAAGAACATCAAATTTCGACTAACAATCATGAATTTCCTCGAATTTGCCGTTTGGGGAGCGTATCTAACATCCATGGGTACCTACCTTGCTACGCATGGTATGGCTACCAATATTGGTTGGTTCTATTCCATCCAAGGTATCGTAAGTTTGTTTATGCCCGCATTGATGGGTATTGTAGCCGATCGTTGGATTCCTGCACAGAAAGCATTAAGCCTTTGCCACGCGTTGGCAGGTACATTTATGATTGCGACAGGTGCCTATGGTCTCTACGCAGGCGATGGTGTACAATTTGCTACGCTATTCTCTCTTTACACAGCTTCAGTAGCATTCTTTATGCCTACCCTTGCGCTGAGCAATTCCGTAGCCTATACAGCATTAACTCAAGCAAACATGGATACAGTGAAAGACTTCCCTCCTATCCGCGTACTTGGTACAGTGGGCTTTATTGTAACCATGTGGGTAGTGGACTTGTGTGGTTTCCAAGCGACTCCTAATCAATTCATAGTTAGTGGAGGATTGAGTATTGTATTGGCTCTATATTCATTGTCTTTACCAAAATGTCCTATCAAAGGCCATATAGAAAGCAAATCATTGGTAGAATCATTAGGCCTGGAGGCTTTTGCACTATTCAAACAAAAAAAGATGGCTGTTTTCTTCATCTTCTCCATGTTGTTGGGCATGTGTTTACAAATCACCAACGGTTATGCTAATCCTTTCATCACAAGTTTTGGAGCCATTGAGGAGTTCGCTGACACATTCGGTGTGCAACATGCTAATATCTTGATTTCTATCTCTCAAATCTGCGAGGCTTTGTGTATATTGTTCATTCCATTCTTCTTGAAAAAGTTTGGTATCAAGTCGGTAATGCTGATGGCAATGTTCGCATGGGTATTGCGTTTCGGTTTGTTCGGCGCTGGTGACCCAGGCATGCCTGGTGTGATACTCTTTGTTTTGAGTTGTATCGTTTATGGTTTTGCCTTCGACTTCTTCAATATCTCAGGTTCGTTGTATGTGGATCAAGAGACCAACCCAGCTCAACGCTCCAGCGCACAAGGTTTGTTTGTGATGATGACCAATGGTTTTGGTGCTACGATTGGAACATTGGCAGCGCAAGCGATTGTTAACCATTTTGTACACGCACAAGATGTTGTAGCGGCAGGTCCTATGGCTATATGGGAAGGCTGGCAAACAAGTTGGTATATCTTCGCAGCATTCGCTTTGGTTGTAGCCATTGCTTTCTGGATTATTTTCCCTAAGACACCAGTGAAAGAATAAGCCCCCTCCTACCCTCTCCCTAAAAGAGGAAGAATATAAACATGTTTAGAAAAGAATTATCATATTACTTCGCCACACCCATTGCGTATATTGTAATTGGTCTGTATTGGATAGGAATCAGTTTGTTTCTATGGGTAATACCTGGCGAGTGGAACATCATCACCTCTGGGTATGCTCAAGTGGATGGGTTATTTCACATATCACCCTGGTTACTGATCCTTCTATGTCCTGCCCTTACGATGCGTTTGATAGCGGAAGAACGGCAAACGGGCACCTGGGATTTACTGAGAACATTACCTATTTCATTGTCTCGCGTAGTGCTATGCAAATATGCTGCAGCATGGACCTTGACAGCCATCGCACTGCTGCCTTGTAGTGTACATTATTTTTTGGTATATTATATTGCTGAGCCTATTGGCAATGTAGATGGTGGTGCTTTTGCAGGAAGTATGGTAGGATTGCTTTTCTTGAGTGCTACTTTTACTTCCATCGGATTGCTTGCCAGTAGTTTTACCAAAAGTCAGATTGTGTCCTTTATATTAGGTGCTATTAGTTGCTTTGCACTTTATTGGATTACATTACAGGACCATTACCTAAGCATGGCCCGTGGAGTTTTGGACTTGCGTGATGTATTATTGTTTGTATCCATCACCATTTTATCGCTATCCTTAAGTATTTTTGTATTGGATAGGATTGATAAAAAATAAACAACATCTCATCGTATGACCCGAATAGGTTTATTGAGCGATACGCATGGCCTTTTGGATAAACGTGTACTGAAGCACTTTGCCAATGTTGACGAGATATGGCATGCTGGAGATATTGGTAGTAGTGAAGTGCTACATACCTTACGTGAATTCAAGCCTACTCGCGCTGTTTATGGAAATATGGATAGTGGAGATGTGCGCTATTCGTTGAATGAGTTTTATCGTTTTCGAGTAGAAGATGTCAACGTGTTGATGACCCATATAGGGGGGTACCCTGGTAAATACAACCCATGGCTGATACCGATGTTTCAAAAAAGTAATTCTCTCAAAGCATGGGAGGCGTGGGAAAAGGAAGACAACAAGGAAACAACATCATCCCCTCCTATTGACTTGTTTGTATGTGGACATAGTCACATATTGAAAGTGCAATATGATCATCAATGGAAAATGCTGACCATAAATCCTGGAGCAGCAGGTAAACAAGGATGGCATCCAGTACAAACACTAATACGCTTTGTCATTGACAAACACCTAATCAAAGATTTAGAAGTTATCGAATTGGAACGTAAATAAAGGTAGATAAAAGAAAAAAGTGTTAATTTTTGTAAATACATGTTGCATAACATATAAATAAGTATTGCGGGAGTGAAGTAAAAGCAGTACCTTTGCACCCGAAATCAAAACAACACAATCTTTTTTGTACCTTAAAAATCAAACAGACTAATACCAGGAAATAGAGACGTCGAGATGACGTCTTTTTTCTTTTTTCTATATTGAACTATCCAAAAATAAAAGACTATGCAAGAAAGGAATGATTATTTTTCAAGGTACTTGCGCAACCTATCCCAGCACATTTGTGCATCCTTATAACCTAAGTCATACATTTCTTGCAAGCGTTTAGGATTTTTTTCAAGTCTATGAATATGTACTGTTTTAGAGGGTCTAATAACGAATACTTTCCCGTCTTTTTCTAAGCGACGGATTTGTTTTTGTCTTTTCTTGTAGTTCTCATTTCTCTTGGCAATGGTATGTAGCAATTTTTTGCGACGAGGATACCATAGACGACAAATTATGTTCAATTTATCCCTCTTAACATATTCTGCTGGTTGTGTGAGAACAAGTATAATCTTGTTGCATCCCAATTCGAAGCATTTATCCAATGGGATATTATCAGCTAATCCTCCATCTAAATACTCTTCCCCATTCCATAGGACAGGCTGGGACAATATAGGCAATGCAGCAGAAGCTCTTATTAAGTCAATTTGTTTGTCACAATCATCTATGCGAACATACTCCGCTTTTCCGGTTCGCATATTGGTAATGGTTGCATAGAAATGAGTATCTTGTTGTTTGAAGGTTTCGTTGTCAAAAGGGTCTAATTTGTCGGGCAACAAGTGATAAGCAAATTCGGTGTTAACCACATTACCCGTTTTGAGCCAAGAGCGCAAACTAATATAATTTCTATTACCTATAAATCGTTTGTTATACCTAAGTACTCGTCCCTTTTGTTTGGATAATAGATTGACGCCAAAAGTAGTACCAGCGGATGTAGCAGTAATGATGTTAGGCTGAAACCCATGTTCCAGCATAACATCAATAACACCTGCGGTATATAAACCTCTCATTCCTCCACCTTCCAAAACTAAGCCTACTTGCTTCATAATTTATTGGAATTACGATAGAGTTAATTGTTTGAATTTACTATGTCTTGTCTCATCCTGCAATAGTAGTTGGAGTTTGAATTGTCCATCTCTTGCTCCTTCCGCTATACATTGCGCTTTGAATTTCTCAAAAGAGTGTTCTACTAATCGATGGGTGATTAGTGGTTTCAGTCTAAACGAATCTCGTTTGGCCTTGTACTCCATATTAGTATTCTTGAGCATATCATCAACCAAAGAAGTAAAATGCTCTGCTTGCTGTTGCGAAATAGTCTGGTCTGCAAACTCATAATAGATTTGGTAAGTAGATTGCTCCAAATCGGCAAATCCGATGAAGAATACCACTTGCAAGCCTGTTGTTTTCTCGGCTTCCCTTACAGCATTGATAAATTGTCTTTCATGCAATTTCTCGCCTGTTATGGTCACGATACCATTTACTTTTTGTATCATATGTACTGTAGGAGTATTGCCGAACTTCTCTCCTACTTGCACCAAATCGTTCATGTTATAACGATAAAGTCCAGCGAAAGTAGTTACATATGGGCAGTATCGTTTGCCATATTGTAGTTCATCCAGTTGCAAGAAAGTAGGGTTGGGGTTATCCAAATCCTCCTCTGCCACAAACTCGTAGTAATGGAAATGTGGGAAAAGAACCGTGTTGTTGGTATCGTCTAATACCAATCCAAATCGACATTCAGAAGCGAAATATCCAAATTCTTGATGTAGCATATGCTCTGGGAAAGAGTCCTTGAACTTGTCCAAATACACTTTGGTGTTGCCGCATTTCCAAGTATTGAGCAATTGCAAATTTGGCCAATAGTGTTTTGGTAATACCTTACCATACCTAACTTTTAAAGCTCTCAATTCACTTGCTCTGGCATGATTGGGTTTGAGATAAGGTTGTATTTGTTCTCTAATCCATTGAGGAATATCAAGATTCGGGTTCAGGGTACCCTTCTCTATATCGTTGCAATAATCGTCAAAATATTCGTTTACGTTGTTTTGCATCTCAACGATGGTTGATGGATTGGCAGTTACGATAAGTGTGATGTTTCGCTCAATACCCATACGCATTAGGGTATAATAGCGTGCTGTATAGTCTTCTATCGAATATACTGCGGAAGGAGATGCATAGAGTTTTTTCACAAAATTGGGGCAATCGCGTTGCGTCACACCACTTACCGACCCAAAGATGGTACCATCTGGCGCTTCACCTTCTTTGATTTTGCCCACGATACTTACGATTTTACCTGTAAAAACTTTTGGTCTATTCTTAATGAAGTTGAATAGCCAGACCTTGGTCATCTTGCCATAGATATTGTTGAGATATTCTTTGGTTATGGGTACCCACTTAGGTTCATTGGTAGTACCCGAAGTGGTTGCATACAATAATGGTTTACCTGGAAATAAAATATTCGGTTGTCCATGTTTATGTTTCTCCACATAAGGTCTAAGATCTTCGTAATCATTAGGATGAACATATTGTTGATACAATGCAAACAATTCATCAGCACTTTTTGCATTTAATATTTGCTCAAACTTATGTTCTCTTCCATATTCAGTGTCTTTGGCATAGTTTAAAATTGCCCTTAACGTTTTCTCTTGTGCTTTACGTGGGTTTTTAGTCGCTCTCTTAAGTACAAGATACTGTATTCCACCCGCACATCCTAATAAAAAATTAGGTACGAATGGACATGAATTCTGTTCCATAATAGTAGCTGTAATTTATTTAGATTAATAATTAAATGTATATATTTAACTTTAAACGTCATATATGAGAAAAACAACTTTCGTGCCAAAAGAAAATATAAATATCTCAAAATCAATATATTGCAACTTTTTCATAAAGATAGTAACCTTTTAATTTATAATATCGCACCTGCGGTACTGTTTCAAAGGTTCAAGGGTTTCATGCATCAAAGATGCTTGTTTCATTGCAGCAAAGCTGCAGTTTCAAAGGTTCAAGAGTTTCACGCATCAAAGATGCTTGTTTCATTGCAGCAAAGCTGCAGTTTCAAAGGTTCAAGGGTTTCATGCATCAAAGATGCTTGTTTCATTGCAGCAAAGCTGCAGTTTCAAAGGTTCAAGAGTTTCACGCATCAAAGATGCTTGTTTCATTGCAGCGAAGCTGCAGTTTCAAAGGTTCAAGGGTTTCACGCATCAAAGATGCTTGTTTCATTGCAGCAAAGCTGCAGTTTCAAAGGTTCAAGGGTTTCATGCATCAAAGATGCTTGTTTCATTGCAGCAAAGCTGCAGTTTCAAAGGTTCA
>JAGBCD010000035.1 GCA_017938155.1 Paludibacteraceae bacterium
TCAAATTTGCGAGCAATATGGTTTGGATCCTTACATGACTTGCGAGGAGACCCAAATGATTTGCTTTGAGAACGCTAAGTGGGCTTACGTTGTAGGTTCTGCTATCGCTATTAAGAAAGGTTGCAAGAACGCTGCTGATGCTGCTGAGGCAATCGGTATCGGTTTGCAAGCATTCTGTATCCCAGGTTCTGTAGCTGATGACCGCCTTGTAGGTATTGGTCACGGTAACTTGGCAGCACGTCTGCTCCGCGAGGAGACCGAGTGCTTTGCTTTCTTGGCAGGTCACGAGTCTTTCGCTGCTGCTGAGGGTGCTATCAAGATTGCAGAGATGGCTAACAAAGTTCGCCAAAAACCTTTGCGTATTATCCTCAACGGTCTTGGCAAAGACGCTGCTATGATCATCAGCCGTATCAACGGTTTCACCTACGTACAAACCGAGTTCGACTACGCTACTGGCGAGTTGAAGGTAGTTCGTCAAAAACCTTATAGCAACGGTCCACGTGCTAAGGTGAACTGCTATGGTGCTGACGATGTACGCGAAGGTGTGGCTATCATGTGGCACGAGAACGTAGATGTTTCTATCACAGGTAACTCTACCAACCCAACTCGTTTCCAACACCCAGTAGCTGGTACTTATAAGAAAGAGCGCGTGTTGAAGGGCAAACCATACTTCTCTGTAGCATCTGGTGGTGGTACAGGTCGTACCTTGCACCCAGATAACATGGCTGCAGGTCCTGCTTCTTACGGTATGACCGATACTTTGGGTCGTATGCACTCAGACGCTCAATTTGCTGGTTCTTCTTCAGTTCCTGCACACGTTGAGATGATGGGCTTCCTCGGTATTGGTAATAATCCAATGGTAGGTTGCACCGTAGCTTGCGCTGTGAACGTAGCTCTTGCGCTCAGCAAGTAAGGGTCGAGCCTCGTGAGAGGAACTATAGACGCAAAACATACACAGATATGCTATACTTACGTAAACAAAAATCGCCTATAATGGCGATTTTTGTTATTAATGAAGTACAATAAGACGCATTTCTCTCTATTTATTTGACCAACTATTTAGGTTGTTCTACCCAAATAAGTTTGCTGGTATCGTAACCACGGCGGTCTGCTTCTGCAACCAAAAGACGTTTCGTTGCATCATCCAATTGGGACTCACGAGATAATATCCATAGATATTTCTCATTGCTTCCTCCCACCAACGCATATTGGTAGTTTTCATCCACCAATAAGACACGATAATCGTTATAAAAAGGGCGGAAAAAAGAAACACGCAGTACCCCTGGTACACCCGTGGTTTTAGCCACTCCACGCGCATCTTTCATTTTGCCATCTTTGATGCTCGTGTTCAACACGTTTATCTTGCCATCGGTTCGCATCATGTAATGCGCTTTAACATAATCCATTCCGCGTTCAAACGGATGATCCAACCTGGCTATTTCATACCAACTGCCAAGGTAACGATTCAAATCAAGTACACGTACCGTACTGTTGTTAACCATTGATGCAGAATCGCATGCACTTAGAATAGTGGTTAAGAAAGTAATAAAATAAAACTTTTTCATAGTTGTTTGTTGTTTAAGGTTTGTAAAATTCTCCTTGTTTAAGGAATAATAAATGAGTTGCATTAAACCCCTTTGATATATTTATTACAAATATCATGCAAAAGTATAATCATATTTTGACATATGCATTTTATACGAATAATTATACACACACCAATATAATGTTGTATATTTTACAAAAATTAGAAACTTTTTACACAATATATTTGTTATTCAAAAAAATTATGCTACCTTTGTGGCGATTTTAATAACACTTTTCCAAAACGAAAGTATCATATAGGTCCAATATACCAACCAAAATATTGGGTATATATACAAAAAATATTCAATCCGCATTAAACAACTTTTAGTATTCATCAAATAAAATTTAGTCTGTATGAAGAAATTTTTATCTCTTTTAATGACCGTGATGATGGTATCATCTTTCAGTTTCACTTATGCAACTGACAAATTTATGAGTTCAACCACCGCTTCTAAACAAGCGCTGTTGAAACAACTCTCGTCTGCTGACCTTTTGAGCAACCAACTCAAAGGACATGCACCTGTTGCGCTTCAAGCCAGCAAAGCATCCCGTGCTGCTGCTCAAGCACAAGCCGCTATCGTAGTTAATCCTGCTAATGTAGAATTGGTTGACCTCACTTCATCTGGTGTATTCCAATTTTATGGAGAAGATTCTAAATATATCGCTTCTGTGGCTATGTTTTCCAACCAATTGGTAGGAACTTATGGAACAGATGATATGTATATTGACGACTATGGTTATACGTACACTTACGTTGGAATCATCGGAGCCAATGACACTACTTGGGTAGATGCAGTAACAGTAAATGCTACTGTAGCACAAATAGATGGTGGTTATGCTTTGAACGCAACCATGATAGGTAACGATTCTAAGGAATACCAAATTCAAATGACTTATGTAAAACCTGTAGCCAAAGATACGATTGAAGTTACCATGACCAACTTGGAAATCAGTTCTTTCTCACTCATGGGATTGTACTTGAGCACCATCACTGCATCAAACAGTGACTATGCATTAGAGTTGGACGTTTTGGACTACAGCCCTATAGCAACGGGTACATACGGAACCGAAAGTTTCTACGCGGGCGAATTGGTTAAATTATCTGACAACACCACCATTGAAATGATGGAAATCGACGCTAACATTAACGTATCTGGTGCTACTCCACAAATGGAGGCATGGTATTTTGGAGATGACTTGAACATGTATCACTTGCAACTAAGCTTCGTCTTGCCAACAGCCACCGACACTGTACAAGTCAACTTCACCAATCCAGGTGCTATCATGTATTATGCAGAGTCGGGTGATTACCAATTTGTCAATATGAACTCCGAATACATCGTCTCTTTGGATATCTATACCAAGACATTGCCTGGTCAGTATGACAAGTCTGACATTGAGCCACAATATTCAGGATTGTACAAGATTGTCAACAACGACACCATACCATTGACATTCTACGCAACCGATATTACCATCACCGCAGTGGATGACACTACCTATCAAGTGAATGCAGGTTTATTGGCATCGGACGAAGTATTCTATCAATTATCCAGCAAAGGTATCTACAAGAGTTATTCTACGGGCGGTGGAGAAGGCAGTTTGGATTATGATGCTACGAGTGGCGAGATAAACCGCACCTACACAGCCAATGACTATATTGAGTTTATAGATGGTACAGCCCAATATGGTCAAATAGCGCTTTTTATTGATGCAGCTGATGGCTCAGACGGCCTAGCCTTGTATTTCTACTCAAAAACATTTGACCAAACGACAGGCGCTCCTGCAGGCACTTATGCTATCACCTCTACCGGTGCAGAAGGCACAGTATTGGCAAGTGTTGGTTTGGAGGAGAGCGAAGACGGGTACTACTACCTAACTCCATCCTACTATGCTATAATGGATGAGGAAGGATACGTTACTACTCCATACTTTTTGGTTAGTGGAACCGTAGTTGTTGAGAAGAAAAACAACGCTCTCAAACTGACTGTAGATGCCTTGAACTCGAATGGAGTATCTGTTAAGGTATCATACGAAGGTCCTATGGGTACCGCCATCGAAGAAGTAAAAACCAATAGTAGCGATGCTTATAAGTTTATTGAGAACGGCAACCTCGTCATCAAGGTAAACGGACAAGAATACAATGCGGTAGGTACTCGTTTGAAATAAATAAATAAATAAATAA
>JAGBCD010000036.1 GCA_017938155.1 Paludibacteraceae bacterium
ATACGCACCATCACGAATATGTTCGTACAAGGTATTAGCATACAAACGATTAACACCATAAACGAGCGATTGATGGAAGTCGATATTATCGCTCACGAAACCGCCAATCTTATACACCGTTTCAAATAATGCACCTTGTGTAGAAGATACATAGGCATTAGCTACGCGATGCGATAGTTCGTCGCTTACCAATGCTAAAGTATCTTGGATATCGCACACTATACCGCGCCTATCCATGGCTATCTTCAGTGCCTTTGCACAGGAATTGTGCCCCTCTCCTGTATTGCATGAAAGAATTAAAATTTTCATAGTTAATAATGAATGGTACTACTCATTGCAGAACAAAACTCGTGCCGTACGATGTGCGTGCTTCTTTTGTTAATAGATTTGTCGCCATTTGAACAATACTTGTTGCCATATACTGCTAAAGGCATTGTTATTCCCAACCTGTCAGCATTGTCATTTCGCGAATAGCAGTAATTGTCCAAAGGGATACTCGCATTTGCCCTTTGACGAAAAACAACTGTCAAAGGGCTTTTTCATGACCTTTTGGCACAGTTTTCGCTTATAAAACTGAAAACGGAAAGGTGAAACTGAAAACGAAAAAGTGAAAACAAGCC
This sequence comes from Paludibacteraceae bacterium, assembly GCA_017938155.1. Lineage (GTDB taxonomy): Bacteria > Bacteroidota > Bacteroidia > Bacteroidales > Paludibacteraceae > Colicola. Next base: position 621 of record JAGBCD010000036.1, read on the forward strand.
ATTTGATAATAATCATCATATGCACCATTGCTGTCATCGGCGCAATTGTGTGTGATATTGTTCGCAGAAAGCAATACAAGCCTTCCGCGCAACTCAACGAACTCAAACAACCACTATCGCCAGAGCACGCCACACAAGGCAATGGCATAGAAACATACACCAATATCTCCCAACTCATTCCTTCCCTCTTGCGCGATATTGACTGCGCGAAAGAATATGTGCTGTTTCAGTTCTTTAAGTTTGAGAAGGATTCGTTGGGTATGGTGGTGCGAGAGGCATTGATAAAAATAGCCAACGAGGGTGTTCCTGTATTGGTCATTTACGATGCGTTTCCAGGTAGTATAGTCAAACACTCATTCTTTCGAGAAATGCAAAGGGCTGGTGTTAAGGTACATCGTTACAACCCCGTATTGCCTATACCGTCTGCTTACTCTAACAATCGCAACCACCGCAAGATTGTAGTCATTGACGGGCATATCGGTTATATGGGCGGGATGAATATCGCTGAGCGTTATCTAAAGGGCGTACACAATGGCGATTGGCGCGATACACACCTGCGCATTGAGGGCGCAGTATGTCAACAATTGCAACAAGTATTCATGGATGATTGGCGCAAGCTATCTTCTGCCACCGATATAGACCTTCCTACTCTCTACCTTGACAGAGCCGATACAGCTTCGGTAACACCGATGCAACTCACTGAAGGAAAAGAACTTATGCAAAGCGCTGTCCAAATTATCGCTTCAGACCCAGAGGACAGTATGCCACCTATTCTGCAAGCCATGATAGAGATGGCGGACGCTGCGAAGCAATACTTGTATATCCAATCTCCCTATTTATTGCCACCAAAGCCACTACAAGAGGCATTATGCGAGGCTGCCAAACGCGGAATAGATGTGCGACTGATGATTCCTAAACGGGGTGATCGATCTATCTTTATCTCTTACGCTTCGCGTTCGTATCTCAAACCACTACTGGCAGCAGGAGTGAAAATCTATTTTCATACCTTTGGTTTTATCCACGCTAAAGCGTGGGTAGCAGATGATAAGATAGCCACCGTAGGTTCTTCAAATATAGATTTTCGCAGTTTTACACAAAGTTCCGAAGTGAATGCGTTTGTATATGACACAATCTTTGCTCAACAAATGCGGCAGATATTCGAACAAGACATGCGGCATTGCGACATGATTCCGCAAGATTGGTGGCAACAACGCTCATGCAAAGAACGCATATTGCAACTACTCGTTAAACCCTTTGTGTATTTAATGTAACTTAAACAATAACTTACTATGAATCAATCATCAAACCACGAGCACCAAGTCAAACAGGCGACTCGTATCCAAACATCTATTCTCAATGGTATAGAGAAAAAAGCACTTGTTGCAATTGCTAAACGCCTCCCCCGTTGGGTCACATCGGATATGCTTACCTTAATAGGTGTATTTGGTGCGTTACTCACTGGTACGGGGTTCGTACTAACCTATTTTAGTTACCAATGGCTATGGTTATCCTCATTGGGACTAATTATCAATTGGTTTGGCGACTCTTTGGATGGCACTCTTGCGCGTGTACGCAACACGCAACGCCCTATCTATGGCTATTACCTTGACCATAACACCGACCTACTTTGCCAATTAGCCATCTTTGGCGGTATCGGATTATCGCCGATGATGAATATGGGCGTAGCGATGTTGGTATTGGTGATGTATTTGATGTTGGAAGTCTATGTGTCTATCAATGCGCACCTAAAGAGCGAGTTCCGATTGACATACGCCAAGATGGGACCTACAGAGTTTCGGCTATTGGTGATTATTCTCAATACCATAGTTATTTGCTCACCTCATCTGCAAGCGTTTAGCCGTACACATGTTATTCTTGGCGTAGAAACTACCTGCCGCTTTATGGACTACGTGGGTTGCATTGTAGCAGCGATTATGTTCGTGATGTATCTATTCTGCTTTATCAAAGATGCACGATATTTTGCAAAGCTTGATCCACTGAAAAAGCATGAGTAATTTCTTACACACCATTGTTCGACTTAGCAAGGTTTCGGTTTGTTCTTTGCTTGGTACAGCAATGGATATGTTGGTGCTATGGCTCTGCTCTGACTATTTGCTTCACGGATATGTAGGAGAACATATTATTTCTCCATGCATCTCGTTTGAGTTTGGAGTCATCACCAATTTCTTCGTAGCCAAGCATATTGTTTGGCGTGACCGAGTAATGAGTTCTCCTCAGATTCCTCTTTGGAGACGCTTTGCCAAATACAACCTATCTTGTATCTTTGCTTTTTGTATCAGAATCGGTATTTCATTGCTCCTACATCATTGGTCAGGTTGGGATGTAGTACCTTGCAATTTGATTGCTATGCTCTTGTCGGGCATTGTGAATTTTACATTTCAAAACTTATTTATATTTGGTAATTTCAAAGAGCAACAATAGTCCTTTAGAAAAAACTCACGCGGGAAGTGTAAAAGTTTCCCGCGTATATATTGTACCCCTAATTCTTGACCTTCTTCGCAAACAAGATGCCCTAAATGGCACTTCAACACGTGATAATCCCTCCCCCGACAAGTAACCCCTCTTTGTAAAGTACAAGTGATTGTCCAGGTGTGACTCCCCAAACTGGTGTATCAAAAGTAAGAAGCATTTTTGAATTTTCGTTTGCGATGTGCCGAAAGTCAAGCGTTGCATCCACAGCAGGAGATTTGTATCGTATACGGGCTTGTAGGTTAGGTGATTCGGTTAGCCACGTTAGGTCTCGAAGCCGAACGTCGGAAATAGTAGCACATGAAACAAGCAAGTCGTCGTGCTCGCCTAAAGTGACACGATTGTTGTTGGCATCTATCTTCGTGACAAACTTAGGCGCTCCCAAAGCAATACCCAATCCTTTGCGTTGCCCTATCGTATAGTGGCAATATCCCTGATGCTTACCTAAAATTTTTCCTTGTTTATCAACATAATCGCCTTGCGAAATCACCACCCCTTGTTCTGCAAGAAAGGTACGATAATCGTTGTTGGGAACGAAACAGATTTCTTGACTCTCAGACTTTTTGCTAAGTTGTTCAAAGCCGTGATTGAAGGCAATTTGTCGAACTTCCGTTTTGGTTAACCCTCCCAAGGGGAAAATAGTCTTGCGTAAGTTCTCTTCTGTGAGCATCCAAAGGAAATAAGTTTGGTCTTTGTGGGTGTCAACGGCATTCTTGAGATAAAGATGTCCGCGATGTTCTGCTATTTGCGCATAGTGACCCGTAGCAATGTAGTCGCACCCGTATTGTTCTGCAGCCTCCATTAGCTTTCCCCATTTGATATGTGAATTACACAAGACGCAAGGATTAGGTGTACGTCCGTTGGCATACTCACTCACGAAATTGGCAATCACATGTTTGCGAAACGTGTCACGAAAATCCAAAATATGGTGTTCAAATCCCAATGTGGCAGCCATGCGTTGCGCTTCTATTATACTCTCCACCGAGCAACACCCTTTTTCGTTGGCAAGACATGACTCTGTAATTGAATCAAACGTACGGAAAGTAGCTCCCACCAATTCATATCCCTGCTCTAAAAGCAAGATTGCAGCCACAGTGGAATCTATTCCACCCGACATGCCTATAAGTACACGTTTTTTCTTAGTCATATTGACTTGATAATATGCTATAAATTTTTCCGCAAAGGTACGAATTTATTTGTATATTTCCAATTTTTTGTAATGTTATAATCGGTCGTATCGTACAGAGTAAGTACGCCTGCCCATGCATTTGACTTGTTTTTTTATATGATTGTGTAGAAGTGGAGAAGTGCCCTTTAGGTGTCAAGTGCCAGGAGAGAATTATGCTGTCTTTTACAAAAAAGGTTGACAAGTTTTTGCTGTTTTCGGAAAAAAGCATTACTTTTGCACAAGTAGTATTATTGTAACCAACCTATATTAGATATATGAATAAATTTCAATCTATAGCGATCATCTCATTACTATTTTTGATATTTAGTGTATCGTCCTGCCAATCTCCCATACCCTCCCTTGTGGGTGAATATAGTTATAAGATTAGTGGACAGGTTTCTATTGGAAGTGCTGCCAATCAAAAACTTAATGATGAAATCGGCGTATTAACCATCATTTATGATAGCGATTCCACCTATATACTCACATTCAATGCACTAAACGATGCTGTTTACTACACCACCGCTACGTGCAACGGCAAGGAGATTGTATTGGAGAATTTTCAAAGGACATTGAGTGTTACGTATAGCGAAGAAAATAATAGTTTTTTTGATAATAATTCTTCGCTCTTATATACCAATCATTTCAATGTTACAATAAGCGGTAGTGGTTCCATATACGATCAAACCATTATTTTCACGTTGCAATACGCAGGAAAAGAGTTGGATAGTCAACAATCAATACGTGGTAAAGACATCACATTGATTGCGAAAAAAAACTAAATCTTGTCTAATTATTTCTCATATCCATGCAAATTAAGTCATATATTTATATCGTTCTTTTCATAACGCTAATTAGCAGTTGCAGAAAAGCTGTTTCTCCGTCCACCCAGACGAGCGAAGCTATCAAAGTAGATATATTGGTTGTTTCACATCAAACGGAGACATATACCCATACACATCTTGGTCGGATAGAACAAGCAGCAACTATTCCATTGAGTATGCAAACGAGCGGGACTATTATAAATAAATATATATCCAAAGGCGACCGTGTGAGTAAAGGACAAATATTATTGCAAATTGACACTTTGCAAGCATACAATGCCCTGCAAATAGCCCAAGCTAATTTAACCGCTGTTCAAGATGGGTACGATAGAGCCCAGCAAATGCATCTCAAAGGAGGAATTACCGAACAAAAGATGGTAGAGTTGCAAAGCCAACTTCAACAAGCCAAATCAATGGCTTCCATCGCAAAAAAACAATTAGACGATTGCACTCTAAAAGCGAGTAGAGATGGTATTATTTCCGATTGTGATATACAAATAGGGCAAGAGATAACTCCTGCTATGCCACTGATTACATTGTTGGATATCGAACATTTCAACGTAACCTTTGACGTTCCTGAACAAGAGGTAATGGACATTCAGATTGGAGACAAAGGATACACACTGGTAGAAGCTATTCATTCGGATTCACTACCCATCGTAGTTACTGAAAAGAGTTTAGTAGCGAATCACCTTTCACACACCTATACCATCAAAGCAAAAATTGCCACCACTTCTATCAAACAACAACCACTCCTCCCTGGTATGATGAGCAAAGTATTCTTATCGACCCAACAAATCAATGGCATTACCATTCCACCTACGTGCATTCATACACAATTAAATGAAACCAACATATGGGTAGTACATCATGGAAAAGCCATTAGAAAACCTGTCGTCGTCGGAAAATATACCAATCAAGGGGTACTCATCACGCAAGGCTTAACTGCTGGCGACTCCGTGATTGTCAGTGGCTATCAAAAATTGTATAATGGTGCCCCTCTTACATTCTAAACCAACGACCAACTGCAATGAGCAAATATGACCACATACAACGGGCAATGAGAAATCCAAGTATGGTATTTTTTATCATACTACTGCTTACGCTATTTGGCATTTTTGCCCTGCAAAAAATGAACAAGGACGAATTTCCGCAATTCACTATTCGGCAGGGAGTGGTAGCGGCTATTTATCCTGGCGCCACTGCACAAGAAGTAGAAGAACAAGTTACTATTCCCTTGGAAAACTACCTCAACGGATTTGAGTTTATTGACAAAGAGAACACCTACTCCATTTCGGAAGACGGCATCGTCTATATTTACGTTATGTTACGCAATTCCATTGCCTCAAACAACGAAGCATGGACCAAAATACGAGCAGGATTGGACTTGTTTCGTCAAACCAATCTACCTATTGGAGTATTACAAACCATATTGATTGACGATTTTGGGAACACGTCATCCATGTTGCTGGCTATAGAAAGTGACGAACGAAGCCATCGAGAATTGGAAACATACACCAAAGAACTATGTACCATGTTGCGGACGATTCCTGAGATGGGACGAATCAGAGTGTTAGGAACACAAAAAGAAGAAATCGCCATTCATCTTGATTACAATCGTTTAGCTTCCTATGGCATTGACCTAACAACTATAGAGACTGCACTTCTCCTCAAAGGAATACGAACAGTAGGAGGCAAGAATAATACAGGACACCCCATTCAAATTGATATTCCATATACATCAGAAGATGAAATAAAACATTTGATCATATGGGCAGACCCTATCACAGGAGCTACTGTCCGACTGCAAGACATCGCAACCATTGAACGACGCTATCAAAATCCTGACCAATTTATAAACTATTATACAGGAGATGCCAATCAACCTATTCTTCCCCAACGCTCGTGTATTATCGTTAGTATGGAGATGGTCCCAGGCAATAATATCGTTGCATTTGGAGAAGAGATTGAGAGCAAACTTGAATTGGCACGAAGTTCCATGCCACCAGATATTCGTTTTCATCGAATAACTGATCAACCTAAAGTGGTAAATGACTCTGTAGTATCCTTCTTAAAAGATATTCTCATCTCCATTATTGTTGTAATCGCTGTCATGCTTTTGCTTTTTCAGTTACGCACGGCATTGGTGGCCAGTACAGGTGTACCCGTGTGTATTGCCATATGTATTGGTTTGATGTACATTACGGGCATTGAACTGAACACAGTGACCCTGGCTGCACTTATTTTTGTGCTCGGAATGATAGTGGATGATTCGGTCATTGTCATTGATGGATACAGTGAATTACTCGAAAAGGGACATAGTCGTTGGTATTCGGCTGCCGTCAGCACTAAGCAATTGTTTGTCCCCATGACCTTGGCCACATGTTCCATTTCGGGAATGTTCTTTCCTATGACACGAATCATCAATGGACCATTAGGTGACTTCATACAACTATTTCCTTATGCCGTGCTTTTTGCTCTGACTGCCAGCATTTTTTATGCAGCATGGGTTACTCCATACATGGCAACAAGGTTTATACGAAGAAAAAACATAGACCAATTCACTTCATTTGAAAAAGCACAAAACCGTTTCTTCACATCACTACAGAATGGATACCAAAAAATCTTACTTTTGTGCTTCAACAAACCATGGATCATATACACCACACTGATTATATGTATGGGCACAGGTTTGTTTTTGATGACAACTCATAATCTGCAATTACTACCCAAAGCAGAACGCGAGTGCTTCGCAGTTGAAATACACCTCGAACAAAATGCTTCCATAGACCAAACAGCACAAATCGCAGATTCGCTCGCTCGCATACTGCGAGTGGACCCACGAATTACATCCATTACTTCCTTTGTAGGACAAGCATCGCCGAGGTTTCATGCCACCTACACACCACAAATGGCCAAACCAAACTACGCACAATTTATTGTCAACACCATCTCTACCCAAGCGACTGCTGAAATATTACAAGAGTATGCCCCACAATATGAAAACTATTTCACCAATGCTTACATCCGTTTCAAACAATTAGACTATCAAGCGGCCAACAATCCTTTGGAAGTACGCATTCAAGGCAACGATTGGGACAACATGACTCCCATTGCAGATTCTATCAAACAATTCATGGCTACACAACCCCAATTGGCATGGGTACATACCAACTTTGATGCGTTCACTGCGCAAACGCAAATACAATTGCACGATACAGAAGCAGCACGATTAGGCATTACACAAACCATGCTTTCTATCTATTTGCAAACGATTACACAAGGAATAGAGATTACCAACCTATGGGAGCATGATTACAAGATACCCGTCGTTATCTATAACCTACACAACAAAGACTTAAGCAACAAACGATTGGAAGACCTCATGGTACCTACAGCATACCCTGCATTATGGGTACCACTAAGACAAGTGGCCACATGTAATCCCCAATGGCACCATGCATCCATAGAAAGACGCAACTCGGTACGAACAATCACCATAGGAGCTGATATTAGAGGCAATAATAGCCAAGTGGATGCCGAAAGAAAAGTGAAACAATGGATTAAGCATAATATACCATCACTTCCAGAAAATGTGTCCATCACATATGGAGGACTTAGCTCCATTAACCAACAAATGATACCACAAATCTTATGGAGCGTTGTCGCGGCACTATTGGTCATGTTCGTTCTTCTATTATACCATTTTAGAAAGGTATCTTTAGCATTGTTGGCACTTTCGAGCTCCTTACTTTGCATTTTTGGAACCTTTGTAGGATTGACTATTTTCCAAATGGATATCTCCATAACAGTGGTATTAGGAATCGTTAGCCTAATCGGTATCATCGTTAGAAATGCTATCATTATGTACGAATATGCTGAAGAACTCATCAGAACAAAACACCTCTCCGTACGTGATGCTGCCTTCCAGGCTGGACTAAGAAGAATGAGACCCGTCTTCCTCACTTCTGCAACGACCGCCTTGGGAGTACTTCCTATGATTCTCGCGCAAACAAGCCTATGGATGCCCATGGGAGTTGTCATATGCTTTGGAACCATACTTACATTACCTTTGACTGTAACTGTTTTACCCGTTTTGTATTGGAGAATATATGATAAATCAAAAGCGTAAATATCAACTACTTATACTCCTCCTTGGATGCATTCACTCATTCTGCCTTGCGGCGAATACAACTCTTTCGTTGGATTCGTGCATCAAACTTGCCCAAAACAATAACAAACAAATACTACAAGCTGATCTCCAACGACATAAAGCACAACAGATCAAACAACAAGCATTCACCAAGTACTTTCCACAAATTACCGCATCTGCCGTCGGATACCATAGCCTACACCCTATCGTAGAAATCGGAGTCAATCATATTGAAAGCGCTACCGTACGTGACCTACTGAATACCCTATATGGTAACTACGGACAAGCTCTCGGACTTGACAACTCTATCAAACTATTTCAATATGGATACCAAGCCGGAGTAACTGCGCTACAACCTATCTACACAGGAGGAAAAATTGTTATTGGAAACAAATTGGCACAAATAGGAGTACAAGCTGCACAACTACAATACCAAATAACCTCCAGAGATATACTACAAGAAGTAGAAGAAACCTATTGGATGCTTGTCGGATTGAATGACAAAAAACAAACCATACATACCTCTACCCTACTATTAGACACCCTACACCAAACTATACAACAAGCGGTAAGTGCTGGATTAACATTAGAAACAGATCTATTGCTCATTGAACTCAAACAAGCAGAAATACAACGCACACAAATACAACTCAACAACGCACTGCAATTAGCCAAACGAGCACTATGCTTGGCTATCGGAATCCCTTTCAACGACTCTATTATCGTGGACTCTATTCAACATTTAACATCTACACAAGAATACAATATACCTCCCATACAATACGCCTCTACCCCAGAACATCAACTCCTCGCCCTACAACTACAGGCAGCACAATTACAACGCAAAATGACTAGAGCAGAAGCATTACCGCAAATTGCTATAGGAGCACACTATGGTTATGCAAAGTTTCAAACAAACCTACTTAATGACGACTTAGGAAGCGATACCGGAAATGGAGCAGTATTCGTTACCATTTCTTTACCAATCACCGCATGGTGGGAAACAAGCCACAAAATGAATATCGAACAACAGAATATAAAAATAGCACAACTACAACAAACACAAAACGATGAGCTATTATCCATGCGAACACTACAAGCATTTCAACAACTTAACGAAGCCAAACTAATGGTGCACGAATACCAAAAAGCACTAAATATAACGTTACAACACTACCATCTAACATCATCTGCCTATCAAGCAGGACAAAAAACAATCGCAGAATTATTAGAAGCACAAGTCGCCACACTAAAAGCAAAAAACGAACTAACAGATGCTATCATTGCATTCCACGTCAACCAACGACGATACACCAACCTAATCAACCCGAAATGATCCCCCCTTTTTTTTATCTATTAACGATGACTCCACTACAAGAATATATTGAAAAAAACATCATTCCCCTATATGATCATTTCGACAAAGGGCATCAGCGTGATCATGTTCAAAGTGTTATAAAAGAGAGTATTGAGTTAGCAAAAGAACATGGTGCTCGTTTGGATATGGCCTACGCAATTGCAGCATTTCATGACATAGGACTTTCGGTAGATAGAGCTAAACATCATATCCATTCTGGACGTATCCTCATGAAAGACCCCATTCTATCACAATTTTTCTCAAGAGAAGAACTCATTATCATGAGAGATGCCGTAGAAGACCATAGAGCCAGCAACACATATCCTCCAAGAACCCTATACGGAGCTATTGTCGCAGAAGCTGATCGACACATTCAACCAGAAACAATTTTACGTAGAACGCTACAATTCGGACTGAAAGAAAATCCTAATGCTTCGTTTGATATACACTTCGAACGTGCCTATCAACACATGATAGAAAAATATGCTGAAGGAGGTTACATGAAACTATGGTTGCAATCCAAACGAAACGTAGAAGGATTGAACAACCTACGAAAAATTATCAAAGACAAGGAATCCATGCGCAAAATATGTGAGCGCATATTCGACAATCTCTAATCATATTTTCAAATCAAAGCGTTGACACGTTCATAAAATATGGATAAAACAAAAAAACTGACCAAAATCAATGACTTGGGTCAGTTTTTTATGAATGATTAAAGCACGGTTCTTAAAAGCTGGTTGAAATTAACAACTTGCAATTAATTTCTCCAAAGCTTTGACAAAGACTTGGCTATTGGATGTTCTCGTTACGGAATAAGTCATTTTATTTTCCGGGTTATAATCTTGATATTCCATCAAACTTTCCCCATTTGGAGCCAATACTATTCCAGAAACAGTGCCACCTACTTTTTCAATGGTTATTTGATCACCACTTACGTTGACAGATAAAATATTGCGATAGAAAACAGATTCTATGTCACACATCCCAAATTCATTGCTCAACGTATCCCAACGATTTTTAAGCATCAATAGTTTATCCTTTTGTGGAATAGCAATTACGTAATACAAATAACGCATCGTATAGAGAGGATCGTAGGTATATTCACCGCTATCATCCTCATTCTCGAAATAGTTGATGAATAGCAACTTACCTTGCATATCCTTCTCATCCATATTATTCTCACGCATAGCAATGGCTACAGGATCCCCTACCACATCCAAACATGGACTATATTGGGACAAATAATGACGGCAAAACTCCATATAATCGGTTTTAGTAGGACGAGTGTTGTGCATATTTAATGCCACACCATATTGTCGTTTGAGTTCTCGATTATTCTTACGAATATTATTACGCCTTATTGCTACTTGAGTGATAACGATGATTATTCTTAAAACCAACAAAAATAGCGGTAGCACAAACAATATTGCAGCTATCAAACCATCTTGCGAACGTTCAAAACCCGCATATTCCTTAACTGTTTTCAAATTCTCAGCAGGTTGTGTAATATGTCCATAATGGAGTGTCTGAGCTTCATCATTGAGTTTGGAGAAAATCACTACATTATTCTCAAAGAACTCAGCTACCTCAGCCTTTGTTTTCTTATTTACCTTATCAATAGTCATCTCTGCAAATCCAAAGTCGGATGCCGATAATGCAATCAAAATAATAATCCACAACAAAGCATATCCTATACACATTTTTAGTATTTTGAAAATAGGATAAAATGGTTTGCTTTGCATTTCTGGTTTTGATGGTTCGTATAGATAATCAAAAAACTCTGCACGTTTTTCTTCACTTTGCAAAGCCGCAATACTACTATCTATATCATCTTCATTGGAGAAGTTCATATAGGTGTCTCGTATTGTTGTATTGTCGATGCGATGATATACTCCAAACTGAACTCCCATACGAATGTCTGAGAATGACTCACATGGGTTCTTGCCTACAAACTTAGAGGATGTTTGAGGAGAGGCATCAACTGCAGGATGTACATTGTCACATCGATTGGCTTTGAGTTGGGACAACCAAGATAATGTTTGTGGATCAGTGATTTGCACATGTTCTTCCAATTCCACAATCTCATCGGCTTCAGGAACCATTTTGATGATACGATTGAAAAGTTCAATCGGTTGTTCCCCCTTGACTTGTAAACCATTGGCCACAAAGGCTCCTTGACGCAAAATCATTTGTAATATCAAATACTTGCGTTTCGCTTGTCGATTGGTAGCAGTATGTAGCCACTCTTCAATCCTATTGGTTACATTGTTGCTCAAATGCATAGGATTATGCCCTTCGAACAATGATAACGCAAAGTAGTAATATATATCGGGTTCCAAAGGAGACTGGTCAACTGCTAACTTAAAATTCCGCTGAGCTAACTCGTAATTCTTGAGTCCCATGTACACCAAACCCATACCAAAGAGAGCATTGGTATCCTTAGGATTAGCATCCGTTTGTTGTTTGAAGAACTCAATATAATCATTGGTCATCCCTGCAGGTATATGCAACGGATTAACCTCGCTTTGAACGAGGTTAACCGCATGACATTTAGGACAAGTTGTTGTACCTTCTGGTAAAGGTGAGGTACAATTCTTACATCTGAGAATCTTTAGAACTGCCATCTTTCAATTGTTTTTGTTCTTGAATCTTCTCGTTAGCTACTTCTACTGCTTTAGCAGCCGCTTTCTTTGCCACTTCGCCTGCCTTACCAGCAACTTCAGTAGCCTTGCTGGTCAAGGTTGCGGTAGCCGCTGCTACTTTTGACCAATCGTGATTGCGTTTGAAAGAAGTAATCGTCACATGACTCATAATGTAAATACATACAAAACTGAATACACATGCTGCTGCTGCCAGCAATACCAGTTTAAGTATCATGATCGCTATATCCAATGGATTGGATTCAGTATGCGTTTCACTTCTGCCACTTGAATAGATTGTAGTCACTTTGGTTTCGGGGAAGAACTGCAACGCTAAACTTGCACCTAACAAGAAAGATGCGAAAGTAAAGCCTATCTTTTGGAATTTATCCAAACGAGCACGTTCTGCACGATAGCGCGTGATATAATATCCATATTGATGGCTACTATAAATATAGAATGGAGTCAATAGCAAGACATAAATGAATAATATCCAAATAATTCGATCCAAACGACGTGCTGCACGCAAATCTGCTTTCCACTCCTTGATAGCTAACTTACGATATTTCCTGAAACTCATATCGTTTACTTCATCGTAACGTTTGAGCAGGTTCTCGGATGTTTCTTCCCATTTTTTTACTTGCTTTTCATAATACTCTTTTTGCTCATCACTCTTTGCTGTGTCTTGACTATGTTTATAGTTCTCTATCTCCTCTAAACTTCTTTCATAACCTTTCTTTATTGAATTGAGTGCAAAAGCTTTATGAATATTATGTGATTTGATATCGTACTTCAAGGAATCAACATTACATTCTGCAAATACTATTGTTGTATCTTGTTTTTCCCAATTTTTGATAGCATTCACCTTGCTTTCTATACTTTTTCTATCTCCACTTACTTCTTCAGAAATATAGAACATGATAAAAATAGACAAGATACATCCCGCTATCAATGACCATTTGAATGTCCAATGTTTTTTCCTTGACCAATCAACAATCCCACGCAACTCATTGTATCGTTCTTGGAAGAATTTATCGTTGGGGTCTTTCACTTTGGCCTTTGCTTGATTCAACAAGTTATCCATTTCATCACATTCGGCTTCAGAACAAGGATAAACATCATCGATGTTTACTGTTTGTTTGTTCTCGTCTTCTGCCGTGATATGACTGCTTGTGCTCATCGCAGCATCCAACAGTTCGTACGCATCCTCGTTAGCAGGATTGGTTTTCATACCTTCTTTTAGGTCGTCTTGCGTGAAAGAAACATAACCATTTTCATGCGTTTCACGTCTTTTTTTGAATTTGTCTTTAAATCCCATAATAGTGTTTTTTTATAATATTATTTTATAAGGTTATTTGCTTTTTCACGCAATTGCGGATAACGTTGTGCAAATTGTTTGGGTGGAACAGATTCTGCTTCCATTATCAATTGTTTCCATGCTCTCTGCGTTTGAGGTGTAGCATGTTCTTGAGCCATTTGTCTGAGTTCATCACAAAAAGCGCGGACATCCATCGTTGATTCTTCCAACTGTGTTTGTTGTGTATGATAAGCTACATCCTGACGTCCAACTATACTTGCTAAGATAATCCAAATAACAGCCAATACACCTATTACCAACACGTACACGCGAACACTCAAGACAGGCCATGAGGTGATGGATTCGATTTCTAATACCTTGGATAGCCACTCATGCCCCGATTTTGATAACAATAGTGTGTACAGCAACATCCACAACAAAGATATCATAAGATAGTACATCGTGTGGACACCTATAAACACTTTGAAGAAAGGTGTTTGTTCCCTATCACTTTCTAATTTACCCATATAGAACCAACCGAAGAATAGTCCTTCTAAAACGATTAGGTAAACTAAGTTAATGTAAAACAACGCTGTAGGATCTGTTGGGATAAACAAAAAGAATCCTAATATTGTTACCAAGATGGTCAAAATGCATGGTAACCAAGTATAAAAAATATTCGTTTTCATAATGATTAAATTGTAGGTGGAACAGGAGGTGTTTGTGTCCCCATTGGAGGAGGCGTAGGTGTAAACAATGACATCAATTCAGGTATTGAACTTGCAACAGCCCATTGTGGCATTCCTGCTTTCCAAGCTAACGTATCGGTACGAAGAACACCTTGCGCAACCAATTGTTGCAAGATTGGCATGTCATATGGACCAGCTTGCGCGTTGTTGAGATACAGATAGATTTGTACTCCTTGGTGCATAGGTGGCGGTGGAGTTGGCGAAGCGCTCATTGCATTTTGGGCAATGCCTCCCATCATTCCTCCCATAGCTCCACCCATACCGAAGCCCATACCTAAGCCCATACCAGCCCCCATCATTGCGCCTGCGGTACCAGCATTACCTGCTGCCGTTTCCATAACATCTAATTGACGTTCTTGTTGGTAAGTAAATCCTTGGATTTGGCGACTTGCAGCAGTAGCTTGTGCTTGAATAACCATTTGATAATTAGGATCATCCTCGTGTGGATTGATTCCCTCAACATCAAACTTGGTTAGTTCCACACCATAGTCTTCAAAATATTCATTTAGGCTTCGCTTAGCAAAATCAGAAAGATCAAATAAATAATTGTTAATTTCGGTTATACTAACGCGTTGCTGACTAAAATATTTGCTCAATGCAACTGTAACGCGTTGTGCTACTACAGAAGTGAATTGTTGGGTAAATTCTTCCAAAAACAGGTCATGCGTTGTTCCCATATACTCACGTATGAAAGCTATCGCATTGGTGATACGGAACTCATAGGTACCGTAGGCACCGACACCTATCGTTACTCCTTGCGGTGTCCCTGCCAAAGTGTAATCACGTATAGTAAGTCCTGTACCCCAACCTCCTTCATCACCAGCCAAACGCTGACGAGTGGTATTGACAACATACAAGGTGGTTTTGAACACAGTGTCTCCTCCATAGGGAAGATTGACAATCTTATCCAAGAATGGTAAATTGTTGGTAGATAAGACATGTCCACCAGGATTGAATAAATCGGAATACATTCCCTCAGACATGAACACCATTTGTTGACCTTCTTGAACTGTAATCTTGGCATGTGTGGACAAATTGTCATACGGATATCGATGAACTAAACAATTTTTCTCAGTATTGACGAAGACATTGTCTATAATACCTTTACGCTCATCTCCCTGACCATCAAAGGTTTGACCATCAGAACGAAACTTATCAAAGAATCCCATAATATTAGTATTTAAAAGTAAGTATCTCCTAAAAAGGGAAGAATGCGCCTTTTTCAAAACGCGAACGAAGACGATAGCGCACAGAATATACTGTCGCTGGTTCTATAGCAAATACTGCTGCGATAACATCAGTGTCTAAATTTGCTAAGAAACAAATAATATAAGAAAGATTGATGGAAGTAAGTTGACGAGAAGCATGCACACAAAGATATTCCAACAAAGATAAATCAACACATCCGACTTTTTGCTTGGCACAAACCTTCTGCTCTTCAGTTATTGGAGCCGACTGAATTCGATGCTCAAGCTGAGCAATGGTATTCTTTATGAAGAGTAAGTGCCCTTCCATCAAAAAAGAGAGTTAAAAAATTTCGTGGCAAAGGTACAACACATTAACAACTTTTCATATAGACAAATATAGATAAAATTGTCTATACAAAAAAATAATTATGTGAATATCTTTATGCAAATCAGATTTCAAGGATTGCCCTATCGTCAGATTTGCCCTATATTCTTTAACTCTATATCCTGCAGACGTTTATCCTCTACGATCAGGCCACGTATTAACAACGATACCCGCCACGGAACACATTCGACTGTGAGCTTCCGTATGCATACGTTCTACTTCATCTTTGCGCGGTAAGGTTGTATCAGGAAATATTGGATCACATATTGTTACTGTTAAGAGAGGTATATTTTTAGGTGCAAATAGTCTATATAAACCTTTTCTTGGACGATACGTAATTACACATGGAATGATAGGCATATCATATTTATATGCCATTGTAAAGACTCCCTTTTCAAACGGACGAAGAGGCTTATAAAAATCCCAACGAGCAGCTTCAGGGAATACATGCATCCAATATCCCCTATTGTGAAACTCATCAAAAGCTGCATTGTATTTACGCATTGCATTCATAGTTGTTGGAATAGGAACACCACCTAAGTGACGGAGAATAAAATTGTCCTTTGTATTGAAATTTGCTGCAAGCATGGGTATTCGTGTCGTTGATTTAGAGTGGAGTGTCAACATCACACAAGCAGCATCCATCTTGAAAACATGATTGGCTATAGATATGGCGCCTCCCTTAAACTGGTCACGATAAAAATCCAAAATATGACGTCCACGCACCCTTAGTCCCATCTTAATATATAGGAAAATACGTATCAAGAAATATAATAGAACATGGTAAACTATAAAATTGCCTAACTTGAAACGGAAAGAATCATCCAAGTAAGGATAATTTTCGTCAAACTCAATATTCCGATCGTATATAGGTTTATACATACGTTCTTGGGAGTCTGCCTCTGGATAATCTAAATGAGCATCTGGCACAAATACGCCTTGGCGAATAGCTAATCCTGAATATCGTCCACGCGCCATCAATACAGAGCACTTACTTTGACAAAAACGAGCACCTATCGCCTCTGCACTCGCGCCATCAGTATCTACACGATCACCTAACACCAATATCTCATTAGGGTTGACCATATTCGCTATATCTATCGGATTATCAGTTGATTGTTTGTCAAAACGACATAATATGTGTGTGCACTCAGCATACACTTTAGCAAGGAGTCGTTCCATAAGATTTTTGTTAGGCTTGAGTCCTCCTAATTCTGGTGCAGAGATTACAAGGTCAAAATCAGCCGTTTGCAATCCTATCGCATGTAGTTTTTCCTCTATCCATTCATAATCAGAATACAACACCCGCACTACACCATTTTGTTTAGGTATAGACGACACGTGGTCGCATGACTTAATAGCCTCAACCATAGCAGGCATATACGATTTTTCGTACCACGCTTTCATC
This sequence comes from Paludibacteraceae bacterium, assembly GCA_017938155.1. Lineage (GTDB taxonomy): Bacteria > Bacteroidota > Bacteroidia > Bacteroidales > Paludibacteraceae > Colicola. The sequence goes on from JAGBCD010000036.1 coordinate 18,281, forward strand.
GTTTCCACATCCTTGCCACGTTCATTGGCCAACAACGAAAAGAATGCGTCATAAAAAAGCTCTTTGGAACCATAATCACAGCCCTTCATTTGTTTGCGCACACGTCGTTCAGCCAACATATCCTGCCAATGTCCTAATTGACGCATTAGTAAACGTGGTACTAATCCGGATTTGTCATACAACGTACCATCTAAATCAAAAATTACTATTTTTGTCATGCTATTTGAATTATTTAGGCGCAAAGTTACGTTTTTTTTTCTATATTGACAATAATTATTGTACATTTCACTTCTTTTTTATAACTTTGCACACAAAATATTTTACAACCATGAAATTACTTTCTTTTTTATTGAGCATTACCTTATCGGTTACTCAAAGCGTTGACTCCATCGTTAATCATTCAATCCAATCTGGAGAAATACCAGGTGCAGTAGTATGTTATGTAGAGAGTGACACCATTGCATTTATTAAAGCTTATGGCAATCGTGCTATCATTCCTACAGTGGAAGCCATGACCACAAAGACTGTATTTGATTTAGCCTCTGTTAGCAAGCCTGTGGGCGCAGGAACAGCCGTAGTAGAATTGGCTAAAGAAGGAAAAATAGATGTGGATAAAATGGTACGAGAATACCTCCCTAATTTTCAAGGGGACGCAACCATTCGTCATTTGATGAATCACACATCAGGCTTGATACCTTATTTCAATGCTTATTTCTTGGATAGCATCTACCAAGCCGATAAAGATAAAAAGAATTACACATCTTCTCAAGCGTATTTGGTAGATAGTATCTGCAGAAGCAAACGTCTCAACAAACCAGGAGAAAAAGTGCGCTATTCATGCCTTAATTTTATCACACTACAACAAATCGTTGAAACAATCACAGGAAAGAGTTTAGCAACAATATGTCCATATTATCGCCCCGTTGAAATGCAACCCGAACAATTTACAACTCCTTTGGAACAAATCGCGCCTACCGAAAAATTAAAAGATGGCACCATCATTCGCGGACAAGTACACGATCCTATGGCACGCATCTTAATGAAAGGAGTTAGCGGTAATGCTGGTGTGTTTATGAACGCAGAACAATTGGCCGAATGGTGTATTTATTTCATGAGCATACCTGCACAACAACGTGAAGCTGGTTGCAATGCAGGATTATGGAAAGGCGAAAACAATAGTTTGAGTCATTCTGGATACACAGGAACCTATGTTCGTCTTTATCCCGATACACACGATGCTATCATAATTCTGGCCAATCGTGTTCACCCAGAAGACAAAGGCAATCTCAACGACTTAAGAGAAAGTATCATTGAAGCATTTAGAAAATAGTTTTCCATCTATAATACATCGTTATATGAAAAAGAACTACATTTATCTATTCTTTGCATTCGTTTGCATGGCATGCCAGCCAAAGACCAACATTGTGGTCAACAACCCCATCATGCCAATCCATTATTCTACCACTCCATCCCACATCATGTTAACGGATTATCTTCCTGTACTTACGGGGGAAGAACAATTGACAATGGAGACGGACTTTGATTATTCCGTCACCAATTACACATGCATGGAGTTTGACTTGATAGGCGACAATACCTTGTCAACATTGCGAGTGATGGTAGATAGTACACAACTATATGACATCGTTATATTACCCAACATGCCTACCATCCCAGGCATGATTAGTTTAAAAGCTAATGAGGAAAGTGTAGTGATTGGATTTACAACGAAAATTGAAGAACCCATTACACTAATTGCATTGCTCAATGATAAACAAGTTGCACAAGAGAAGATTGTGTACAATGCTGAAGAACAAACTTATACTATTCCAACAGAAGGCAAAGGAAGAGATTTCTTGCGCGTATATGCGAGCACACCATCCCATCTATTCAACGACATTCTCATTCCGCTACATGATGGTGAAGCAATTACCAATGTAAAATCGTTGACAAGACATGATGATCAAGCACAGGTATTGTACTCGTTGATGATTGACCGCTTTCACAATGGCAACAAATCTAACGATTGGAAAATGAACAATCCTGAAGTATTGGACATCGTAGATTATCAAGGCGGCGATATAGCAGGCATTACCAAAAAAATAAAAGACGGTTTCTTCCAAGAATTGGGTATCAACACCATATGGATCTCACCCATCACCCAAAATCCTTGGGATGCATGGGGTTATTACACATTCAAGAATGGTAACAAATACGACCCTAATGCACGTTTTACACGCTTCTCTGGATATCATGGATATTGGCCTATTTTTGCGACTGCTATTGACAAACGATTTGGCACCGATAGCGAATTAAAAGAACTTCTCGCTACCGCACATAAGCACAATATCAATGTTATCTTGGATTACGTTGCCAACCATATGCATATTGACTCCCCTACCCTCAAAGAACACCCCAATTGGCATACTGACAGCATTTTGCCTAATGGAAAGAGAAACTTTGAATTATGGGATGAAGCGAGACTTACCACATGGTTTGACGTTCATATCCCAACACTTGATTTGGAGCGTAATGACGTATGCGAGCCTATGACTGATAGCGCATTGCATTGGTTAACCAATTATGATTTTGACGGATATAGACACGATGCTTGCAAACATATTCCTGAAAACTATTGGCGTATGCTTACACATAAGATGAAACAACGTTTCCCCGACAGACACATCTGGATGATAGGTGAGACCTACGGTTCGCCAGAACTTATCAACACGTATGTCAAAACAGGAATGTTGAATGCGCAATTTGATTTTAATGTTTATTTCACTGCTACAAGAGCTATTATTGGTGATGGCGATTTTGTAAATGTTGACCGCGTGATACGCGAATCATGTGCTACTTATGGAGCGCATCACACGATGGGTAATATCAGTGGCAACCATGATCAAGTACGTTTTGCATCTGTTGCCGGAGGCGGCATAAGTCTTGATGAAGACGGCAAAGAAGCAGGATGGACTCGTACGATCGGCATAGTAGCAGAAAGCGACTTAAATAATATAGAAAAAATCGAACAAGCATACAAACGTGCCTTGTTATTAGAAGTGCTCAATCTTACTATTCCTGGAGTTCCATGTATCTATCAGGGAGATGAGTATGCCGAAGTAGGAGGAAACGACCCTGATAATAGACACATGATGAGATTTGATGACCTTTCTGTTCAAGAACAAAAATTCAGAGAGGAAGTGAAAAAACTCATTAAAATTAGAAGGGAATCTATGCCACTGCTCTACGGAGAATATATTCCTGTTGAAGTATCTAAGGATAAACTAATTTTTGATAGAACATACTTGGGCGAAACAACTCGCATCACCATTGATAGAGAACAATTGACCTATTCCATCGAACATCATCAACAAATGTAATATTAATAATTGATTAAATAAACAAAATAAAACTATTATGAAAAAATCTTTATTTTTTGTATTGGGACTATTACTCTTATCCTCATGTGCAAGCAAATGTGCAGAAGGAAAATGCGATCTCAGACACACCAAATGGGCATATGATGCTACAATTTATGAATTGAACACAAGACAACTTACCGAAGAAGGTACATTTGCAGCAGCAGAAGCCATCCTACCACAACTAAAAGAAAGCGGTGTAGATATCATCTGGATTATGCCATGTCAAAAAATAGGTGTACTCAATAGAAAAGGCACATTAGGAAGCTACTATGCTATTCAAGATTATTGTGTCCTCAATCCTGAATTTGGAACACGCGCAGACTTCGAGCATTTCCTCGCTACAGCACATGAGTTGGGCCTCAAAGTAATTCTTGACTGGGTGGCCAACCATACTGCACCAGATAGTGAATGGACAAAAAATGAAGGTTGGCACTATCGCGATAGTTTAGGCAACTTGATGGTTCAATATGACTGGACAGATATTTCAAAACTTAACTACAACAACGAAGACATGCGAGCTGCCATGAAAGAAGCTATGCATTGGTGGATGGATACCATTGGTATAGATGGTTTCCGTTGTGATGTTGCCGGAGAAGTTCCAACAGATTTCTGGAATGAGGTAATGGGCGAAATCAAAGTTAAACACCCCGACATGTTTACACTTGCAGAGGATGAAGCAAAAGCAAAAGAACTTACCCAACAAGCATTTGACATGTACTACGGATGGGAACTACACCATTTGATGAATGGAGTAGCTCAGGGCAAGAACAATGTAAATGATTTGTGGAACTATTTTGCTAAAGTAGATAGCACCTTATGCCCTAAAGCTATCCGCATGAACTTCACATCCAATCATGATGAAAACTCATGGAGTGGCACCGAATTTGAAAGAATGGGTAATGCTACAGACTTGTTTGCTGCATTCACTTATATTGTACCTGGTATGCCTATGATTTACACAGGCCAAATGAGCGGTAATCATCATCGTTTACAATTCTTTGAGAAAGATGTTATTGACCGAGTTGAAAATGCTCCTCAACATGCTTTGTATAAAAATCTAAATGCATTCCGCAAGGCTAATAAAGCTATTTGGAGCAATGAGATTGGTGCCGCTATGGAGCGCCTTAATTGCGACAACGAGAACATCTTTGCATGCGTTCGTCATAAAGTATGTCCTAAAGGTGGAGAAAATACCGTTGTTGCTCTTATGAATATGTCAAACGAAGAACAAACATTCACCGTAGAAATGAATGACTATGCAGGTTCATACCAATGCATTTGTGACAAGATGGTAGAAATAAGCCCATCCTATACTATCACACTTGCTCCATGGAGTTATCAACTACTTGCTAAATAAGTAACTCTGACTTATCAATAATGTTATATTACGAAACGTGGGCCCTATTAAGAGTCCACGTTTTGTATCCAAAACATCCGCTACCAAGGTTGCAAAAAAAAGAAATCATCAGAAAACTATATTTACATTTGTAAATATAATATCTTTATTATATCTTTGCGTAGCGAATACCGAATATTTTGGATAGTACAAAAGCTACCATCAATAGATGATTTACGACTTAACTTTAGGCATTGATGTATTATAGATAAAAAAACGATAATATTCATATTAACTCTAAACAATATATTCTATGACACGTATCAAATCCCGCACGAACATTGTTGCTCTCATTTACGACTTTGACGGTACTTTATCTCCTGGTAATATGCAAGAGTATAAGTTCATGGAAGCAATCGGAGTGAATGATAAGGATGCTTTTTGGCAAGAAGTAGATCAGATGCGAGATAAGCACAATGCGAATCAAATATTGTGCAGTATGCGTATGATGATAGAGAAAGCTCGTGCTGCACATGTTCCTATTACACGTTCTTCGTTTCAAAATTTCGGTGCTAACATCCCTTTATTTCCAGGGGTTGTAGAATGGTTTGAGAACATCAATAAGATTGGAGAGCAGTTAGGATTAGAGGTTCGCCATTATATCAATTCATCTGGAATGAGGGAGATGATAGAAGGAACCGATATTGCAAAATACTTTTCAGCAATTTATGCATCATCATTTATGTATGATGAAAATGGAGTCGCTATTTGGCCTGCCTCATGCATTGATTTTACCAACAAAACAAAAATATTATCCATGATTAACAAAGGGATAGAGAAGTTATCGCAAGCCGAGCATGTTAATCAGGTTATGCCAGAAAATGAGCGTCCTATTCCGTTCCAGCACATGATATATTTTGGGGATGGAGAAACTGATGTTCCAAGTATGCGTATGGTAAGAGAATATGGTGGACATGCTATCTGCGTCTATGATCCGACAAATGAAAAGAAACTTACACTTGCAAAGAAATTAAGGTTAGAAAATAGGATTAATTCAGCATTGCCAGCAAACTATCAAAAAGGCTCTATACTATACGAACATGTAGTGTCACTATTAAAGATATTAGCAGATTAGTTTTTACCACCAACTTCCTTGGGTATTAATACAACGAGAGACTATATTCACTATAGTCTCTCGTTATAATTTTATTCTTACAATTAGTTGAAGAACTCTTTCACTTTATCATTCTCTACAATTTCCTCTTGGAAAATGTAAGCACCTGTTTTAGGGCTTTTAACCATCTTTATGCATTTGGAGTGGTTACGTCCAGAGTTACCAGTTTGAAGGGTAGCGACCGCTTTCTTTGCCATAGTAAAATCTCTTTTCTAATGATTAACACTTTCCTAACCTTATTTTATCTCTTTGTGAAGAGTATATTTTTTGAGGATAGGATTATACTTCATGAGCTCCAAACGATCAGGAGTGTTCTTGCGGTTCTTTGTGGTAATGTAACGAGACGTACCTGGCATACCGCTGGCCTTGTGTTCTGTGCACTCTAAAATAACTTGCACACGAGCTTCTTTAGTTTTCTTTGCCATTTCGATTCCTCCTTAATTATTCGTATAGATACCCTTTCTCAGCAGCCTGCTTAAGCGCAGCATCCAAACCGAGTTTGTTAATAGTACGTAGACCTGCTGCACTCACGTTCAGCGAGATCCAACAATCTTGTTCTACCCAGTAGAACTTCTTGTGGAACAAGTTCACATCAAACGTCCTTTTTGTGTGACGTTTTGAGTGAGACACATTGCATCCACCCATGGCTTTCTTGCCTGTAATTTGACAAATTTTTGACATCTTAGTATATATTTTAATTAATTTTCCAATAAAATTTACAGACTTAATGGTTTCGATTCCCTTCATACATCCTACAACCAATACAACGTCTGTAAAATATTCATTCTGTCCCCAACAATATCAACTTTGCCTTTATCGGTCACCACCCAACTCATTCAACACATCCATAACCGATTAAAATACAACACGATAGACCAACCTACTCCATCAAATAGAGCATAGTCTACACGAAAAATCGTGCAAAGTTACATTTTTTTTTTCATATGAACAAATATTTTTTATTTTTTTTATATTTTTATGAAGAATGCATTGTCCATAAAATATGATACGTAGTAATTAGTCAAATAAAATTTTCATTATTTATTAGCGTTGACACATGATATGTATAGATAAAAATAAAATTTGAGAGGACTACTACAGTCCTCCCAAATAATGATTTGGTGTTATTCAATTTAGAAATTGTTTTCTTGTAATTGGAAGTATGCTTTAGGATGTTTACATACAGGGCAAAGTTCTGGTGCATCTTTTCCGATGTGCAAGTGTCCACAATTGCGACATTGCCATATGCAATCTCCCTCACGACTGAAGACAAGTTTGTCCTCTACATTTTTAAGCAGTTTCAAATAGCGTTCTTCGTGTGCTTTTTCTACAGCAGCTACGCCTTCCATAGTAAGTGCTATTTCTTCGAAGCCCTCTTCGCGTGCTTCTTTAGCCATGCGTGGATACATATCTGTCCACTCTGCATGTTCTCCATTAACACCATCAATTAAGTTTTGTTCTGTCGTTCCTATGCCATGCAACAACTTGAACCAAAGTTTAGCGTGTTCTTTCTCTTGCGCAGCAGTTTCCTCGAAGAATGCAGCTATTTGTTCATAACCATCCTTCTTTGCTTTGGAAGCATAGTAGGTGTATTTGTTACGAGCCATTGACTCACCAGCAAAAGCTTCTAATAAGTTAGCTTCTGTTTTTGTTCCTTTTAGTTCTTTCATAAATTCAGTATTTAAAATTAACATTCATATTATTCATTTCAATCACCGAGTGATTAGAGTGATGCTAAATTCTTTTCGTTGAACAAGTTCTTTCCTTCGTCAGTATAGGCATAATCTATTCGATCTTGGTAGAACTCTTCTACTTTTCCCCTCACAATCTTCATTGTGGAGTTGACCATATGATTTTGCTCTGTGAATGGTTCTGGCAAGACTGCAACTGCTTTAGGCAACCATGCTTCAGGAAACAACCCCACTTTTTTACCCGTTTTATATTCATCAATTTCGTCTTGAATCTTCTGTAGCATCATCTTCTTCCCTTCCAAAGAGTCAGCATCGCCTCCCTTGGAAACGACATATTCTTTTAGCGCCTCCTTGTTGGGCACAATCAATGCCATAGTATAGGGATTTTGGTTGTTATGCAATACGACTTGTTCTACGTATGGACTACCATCTGTGAGTCCATCTTCAAAGCCTTCGGGACTATATTTCTCACCATCCGCACTAATCAATAATGACTTGAATCGTCCTACAACCCATAGGTAACCTTTATGCTTATCCGTAACATATCCCATATCACCAGTATGCAACCATCCATCAATGATGGTTTTATCGGTTGATTCTTGATTTTTCCAATATCCAGCCATTACATTTTCGCCTCTTACAACAATCTCTCCTTTTTGTCCGTTAGGTACTTGATTACCATTGTCGTCACAAATTTTCAAATCAAGAGGTTGCACTATTCGACCACTCGAACCGAATATAGCATGTCCTACAGAATTGGCGCAGATAATAGGTGTTGCTTCGCTTAGACCATATCCTTGAAACATTGGCATGCCTACAGCACAAAAATAGCGTTGCAACTCAATATCCAACAAAGCTCCTCCTCCGACAAAGAATTTTAGTCTGCCACCAAAGCCTTCTCTCACAGACTTGAATATAATCTTATCAAACAATTTGACCAAAGGCCATCTCCAGAATTGGCATCCTCCTCTATTCCAATACTCCTTATTATATTTAATCGCGTTGTTAAGTGCAAATGTATATAATTTCTCAACAAAAGCTCCTTTGGCCTTGACATTTGCCTCAATGCTTTTCTTAAAGTTACGAGCCAAAGCAGGTACTGATAACATAATCATTGGGCGTACCTCTTTTATGGCTATCGGTATATTTTTGAGTGTAGCGATAGCAGTCTTACCCACCGGTACTGTAGCAATACTACCTCCATATGACATCATTGTATAGAATCCTGCTACATGAGCAAAGCAGTGATCCAATGGCAATATAATCAGCATCACATCTCCCTCTGAACACGAAATGACGCTATGTCCTTGTTCTACATTTGCGGTATAATTTCTATGTGTGAGCAATATGCCTTTGGGGTCAGCAGTTGTTCCTGATGTATAACTAATATTGGCATAATCATCTGGTTGAATCGATTGATATAGCGCTTTCCATTCATCAGAATGCTCCTTGAGGTAATCTTTTCCTTTTTGGATTACATCTTCTATAGATATTTCCTTGTCTTGATATTGTGTTAAAGGATCAAGTACTATGACATGTTCTACATTTGCACACTCGTTTAGGATTGTTCTAATCTTAGGTAGTTGTTGTTCACTAACGATTATAATTTTAGAATCCGAGTGTTTGATACGGAATAGGAGATCACTTGATTCTCCAAGTTTAATACTCAGTGGCACATTAACGCCCCCTGCATATAATATGCCCAACTCTGAAGTTATCCACAAGTTTCTTCCTTGACTAAGTAGTGCAACTTTGTCTCCCTTTTGCATTCCTAAACATTTGAGTCCAGCGCCTATAGCAAAAGCTTGTTCACGTGTTTGTTTGTACGTTGTTGTTGTCCACACTCCGTCCACTTTCTCACGCATAAATACGTGCTCTGAAAAAAGACTGGTGTAGTGTTCTACAAAATCAATAATTGTTGGTTTTTGTTTCATATCTATATCGTTTAATTCTACGTTTAGAAGTCATATTGGTTCATTACATGTATCTACCTAACTTCTAAATTATTAATATCTATTTTGTTTCATATAATCTAACATCACATTCCCCATCTTAGGATTGTTTAAGATGTGTGATCCATGTGTTTCTCCTTCTAATATTAGCATTGTACTATTGTCAATGCAAGATGCAATATATTGTGTATGTTCTGGTGCCACCAAATCAAATTGTCCAGCGACAATCATCGTTGGGCACATAATAGTATGAAGTTGTTCTTTTGTGATATTAGGTTCCGTGAGCATCATCTTAACCAAGGGTTCTGGTTCTATAAGATTTCCAAGTGAATCATACTGTTGAAATTGTGCAGCAAAGGCATCAAAATCAATGATGCCGTCAGTAGTCACATTGGCTCCACTGGCCACAATTAGACTAAAAGTATTAGGATGTAATATTTCTGTTTGTAGAGCCACGATTCCCCCATCACTCCATCCAAAAACAGCAGGTTTGGTAAGTTTTAGTGCTTTAGCGAAGCAATATACATCTTCTGCCATATCCTTGTAATGATACTCTTGCAATGGTTCATTATCTCCTTGCCCCCGCGAATCTATAGAATAGACTAAGTAGCCTGCAGAATCTAACTGCTGTGCTAAAGTCGCCAAATGTTTATGCGTGCCCCCATTCCCATGAAGTAGGATAACCGGAGCATCTTCCGTACTGCCCAAGACATGGTATTTGAGACTAACTCCGTTTACTGCAATGATATCCTCTTTATCCACATGGTATATCTTTGCGTTTGTCATAATAAAACAGAGTATAACTGCCGTAAAAAGTAAAACCGAAAATGACCCTGCTAATTGTTTTCTTTTCATATTTTGTAAATTTAACAGTGTATTATCCTGTGCAAAGGTAATCATAAGAATTCAAATACACAAATTTAGAATTAATAATTTTGAATCAAGAGCAAGGTAGTTTAGGTATAGTGTACCTATTTCCAAGTTGGTGATTGAAATTGAATATGGCAAAATGCCACAAATATTTATATAAAAATGACTTATCTTTGCACCCTAAACAACAAATTGCACCTATCAAGAACCCTAATAACCTTTTTAGGGGATAGAACTAAAATTTCTGATTATCAAAATTCCGTCTCTGGAATAGTGTAAACCTTTTTCATTTTTAATCAAATAGTTATCCTATACTCATCCTACGGGATGCTCCACGATGCAAACGAGATGTGAACGAGATGCGAACGAGATGCAAACGAGATGCAAATGACATTGTCTCGGTAATGTCTCGGAAATGTCTCGGAATTTTCATAGAATGCCATTGGCACGTAGTACACAAGGTACTGCGGGTGAACAAAATTTTAAGAGTAGTAGTAGTAGTAGGAGTAGTTGTAGTTGTTGTTTAGATAACATAGGAGATCGTTCTAACTGCCCGAGCGGCTTCCTCTAAACAATAGTAGCGACGGTGTGCCACTAAACCGCTTTTTTAGAAATATTTGCGCACTATTTTTTGTATTTATCGTATGATTTGATTACTTTTGCAACATTAATGTAAAAAACATATATTTTTATGAAAAAGTTTGCTTTTATAGCATTGGCATTGTTGTTCGCCAGTAATTTATTTGCGGAACGTGTTGCTCCCACAGATTCACGAATTGTTTTTGTTGGTAGGGCTTTGATGAACAATGGTTCCTTGCGTTTTGATTGGCCATCAAGTTATTTTCGTATCAAGTTCTCCGGTAAGGATTTGACCATGAAAGTGTCTGATACGAAACGCAATTTTTATAATGTTTGGATAGATGCTCCAATGAGTGCAACTCCTCATCGCGTCATTGAAGTGACAGGCAATGATACGATTATTGAATTGGTTGACCCATTATACCTAAAACAATCGAAAATTAAGGAGCACGAAGTGGTTATCCAAAAACGCACCGAAGCTGGTTGTGGCACAACCACTGTTCATGCGTTTGCGACAAACGGCAAATTCTTGCAAGCCTCTCCACTTAAGGTTCGTCAATTGGAGTTTATTGGAGATAGCTATACTTGTGGTTATGGTGCAGACGCGACAAGTCGTCGTGAACCATTCCGTGATGAGACAGAGAATGCATCACACTCATACGCTAGTATCGTATCACGATATTTTGATGCAGATTATGTAACAATAGCCCATTCGGGCAGAGGGGTATCACGTAACTATGCATCTAAGTTTCCCTGGGAATTGGTAACGGATTTATATCGTTTTACATTGGATAGGGATTCAACCATTGAACATCATTGGGATGCAAGCGTTTCTAACTTCAAGCCAGCCATGACTATTATATATTTGGGAGCAAATGATTTTTCCACTTCTATGCTTCCTTCGTATAATACTTTTTACAAAGAGTATATCCGCTTGATCAGTTATGTCAAAAGTAATTACGGTGAGGACCATCCGATATTGTGCGTTGCAACTAAATCACATGAATACTTATTTCGCTATATACGAGATATGGTAAAAAGCTGTGGTTACACGAATATTGATTATTTAGGATATTTCCCATCTCAACATCATAACACTGATGAGGATTTAGGTGCGGCATGGCATCCGAATTACAAGGCTCATCAAAAAATAGCCTATTCATTGATTCCGTACATAGCAACAATCACTGGATGGGGATTGCAGGAGATGCCTGTCAAATAACAGCATACATTTCAACATATTTATTTTATAACGTAATATCTACAGCAATGAAAAAACTGTTTACAATTATTTTGGTATCTATCCTTATTAGTCCTTCCATTTATGCGAAAACGATACCTGCCAATGATTCACGAATAACTTATGTAGGTCGGACTTTGCAAGAAGGAACTGACGTATCTTTTGACTGGACGGGTGTTTATTTCCGTATCGCTTTTTCGGGCGAGCGTTTAGCTATCAAAGTATCGGACACTAATCGCAACTATTACAATGTATGGATAGATGCTCCCATGAGTGATGACGCTCATCAAATCGTCACAGTAGAGGGTAAGGATACTATTATTGAATTGATCAATCCTGCATATTTGAAGCGTTCACGACGCAGTGTACACGAAGTCATTGTACAAAAACGCACAGAGGGAGAACAAGGCAAGACTACCATTCATGAATTTATCACCTCACCGAATGGACAGTTCTTAGAAGCGGAACCTCTACGTTCTCGTCAACTGGAGTTTATCGGTGCTAGTTATGATTGCGGTTATGGTGTAGATGAAGTTAGTCATACTGCCCCATTCAAGCCTGAAACAGAAAACTCATCTCGTTGTTTTCCTGCCATATTATCTCGATATTTTGGAGCTGATTATGTAGTAGTTGCTCATTCGGGTATGGGTGTATCTCGTAATTACGGTTCAAAATTAGATGGTTACCATATGCCCGATCGATATCTACAAACGTTTGATATGGATTCGACGCAAGCTACTCGATGGGATGCTTCTAAATCCGAACTCTCTCCTGACATGACCATTATCTATTTGGGAGGTAATGATTTTTCTGTTTCGTTGCAACCAAAGTATGAAAAATTCCGCGATGGATATTATCGTCTCTTACGTTCTATCAAGAACAATTATGGAGAAGATCATCCCATCTTATGTGTATCATCCAAAGCGCATGAGTACTTGTATATTTATATTCGTGATTTGGTTGAAAGTTGTGGTATGAAGAATGTTAATTATATGGCATGTTGTCCTGCATTGCATCTATCAACGGACGAGGATTTGGGTGCTGCATGGCATCCTAATTACAAAGGGCATCAAAAAATGTCATACGCATTTATCCCATATATTGCAACAATGACGGGTTGGGAGTTGCAAGATAAGCCTGTTAAATAAGTTATAGACACTATCCTATAAAGCCTATAGGAAACGTTATACCAAGACCTCCTTTGCTGACTGAAAGGTATATAATCTTACAGCTAACAAAGGAGGTCTAATTATAAATCCATCTTCCTACAAAAGAGGAATAGCAATCTTCTATTGAAATCGTATGCTATTGGATATGTATCAAAGCACTCTATTGACCGTTTATTCCTTGATAATAGTAACACCATGCTCCCCCACTCTCACGAGGTATATACCTATAGGCAAATCGGTGATATTCAATTTCGTATAGATACCATCAAGTTCTTTTGTTAGAATAATAGAACCATTCAAATCATATACTTGTAGTTGTTTTGCTTCTATTCCGTCTTTGACAAATATTGTAACGTAATCATGTGCAGGATTAGGATATGCCAACAACATTGGATAGACTACTTGTATATTCTCATCCAAATCTTGAGATCGTTTGTCAATAAAAGCGATAGGTTGTGTACATGTTTCTCCATATGCATTGGTAATGAGAGCACGAACATAAGTCCCTTGATATCCTTTGTAACAGAATGTATCCCCTATTCCAACGACAGTACTTCTTGTGGAAGATGCAGCAGTAGATGTTTTGTCTGTTCCATATATCCAATGTATTAGTCCGTTGGCATCAATCTTGATGGTTTGGTTGGCATGGTCAAACTCTATAATATTGATACGTGGTGCTTTGCCCTCACCACTCCCTTTGGGTTCGTAACAAAAATAGGTTTCACCCTTGCGCATTGCATCTTTCAATTCCTCCGTAGTAAGGTCTTCCATCAACATAAAATTGTAGTTACGAAACAATTGGTCATTATTGTGCGCATCATCGCAAGAATACCCAAAAACGGTACGTTGCGGCATCGTACGTTCAAGTATTTGGTCCCATAGGATACGATCATTGGGGCGTCTATTTCCTTGATTATACACTTCCAGTCCAACCAATGAAGGAAATTTTATAAAGTTGCTGGCATGCCATCCTGGTCCATCTTTTTGGGTTTCCGAGTAGGTATTGTCAATACTCCAATACTGTCCTGGATGGTTGATGATTTGCATACCTCCCAAAGCGTAAGTATAGGCATATGATTCTTGTAATGAAGCAAATTCTTGTCCTTGTCTTCCTGTAAAGAAGTCGTTATGATGGTTGAATTGTCCTCCTGTTCGTTCGCTCCAACTATTGGTATTATCTTTGCTCAGTTCGTTACCAGGCACGGCCAACATACCCAATGCTGCAGGATCACGTGCGGGTACGCTACTCAAATATTGTGGAAACAACTCCCATGGGTATGGATTGTAATCGTGGTCAGTGAGTGAAAGAATTTTATAGCCCGCTGCATGGTATTTGTCCACAACGTATGCGGTAGTAAAACCTTCGCTGGCGTCGTTAGATTGTGTAGTATGGGTATGGAAATTCCCCTTGTATTGGTTCACGCTTTCCCAATTAATTGCTTGATAAGGGTTGTTATAAATCTTAGGGTCAATACTTTCTCCCTCTATTACTTTGACATATACAGCTCGATGTGCTTTGGTAGTGATACCCGCTTGCTCAATATCCAGATAGAAACCATAAATACCGCTCTGAGGCGAAGCTATAGTATAGTATTCTTCTCCGTTGCTACCTTGAGTGAGTGCGATAGGAGATGATGGTTGATTGTTGTGATTCATACGAAAATTCACGTTATAGCCATTCTTGTTCGTAATCTTCACATGTAGTGTCACTGGTGTTCCTACGCGCACCACTGCGGGTTCCACGCGCATATAGTCCAAATCAATATCTGAACTACCAAAAGCCATCTCCTCCACTATTAGTTGATTCGTTAGATAGGAATAGGTTACTTTTGCAGTCAAGCACTCATCCGACACGGTCGTGCTTACCAGTTCACCCATATCGCTGCCCGAGTTTACGCTGCCATAGTGCACAGAGATGGTCTTATCTTCTGTGAGCGATATGGTAGCTGTGAGTTGATAGTTGTTGCCAATGGTCATCGTTGTACCATTGACCTTGAAATGCTGCGAAGATGCTGCCGATTGCTCGTAACTACCATCAGCAAACACAGCTATGCGTTGCCATGAAATGGTTTGGCGCGAGTCTTTGAATCCGATATCTTTAGGCGATGTCATCAGCAAGTTGCCGTCGCAGTTGTTACTGGAATTGAGATTCCAATAGTAACTATATTTCTTGCTATCCACAGGAATCTCTTTGATCAACAATTGCGCAGGAGTGGCAGTCTTACCATCTTTGTAGAAGTAACCCTTTTGCGTAGGTGTAGCATCACAAGTAAGCGTTGTTGTTCCTTCGCCCTTCATAAAATACCATGTGTGATCAGCAGAAGATTGTTGAATAAGATGTGGTATAGCATTGTGTAAGGCACTCTGTTTTTGCGAAGAGTTGTGTAATGCCGTGGATACAGAAGGAAACGTTTTGCCCCATGTGCGGTCGTCGTGTGCACCTATTTGGTTTATCGTACTGACAGCATACCCCTTGTTAGTTAACCAATTTACATAGTAGTTAACCTCATCAGTAGTCCATTGGGTGTCTGTTGACGTAGTTACAAAAGCATAGCGTGTATCTGTAGGCGTAAGCCTCTCATTCTCAATAAAACCGCGCATTTCATATTTGTTATACCAAAAAGCAGGCGAAAACATAGCACATTTGCCGAACAGATCGGGATGTTTCATAGTAGCATAGAAGGCAAATAGTCCTGCAACATCTGCTCCCATGATAGTACATGCTGCTTTGTTAGAAGAAATAGCATATTTCTGTTCAAACGCAGGTTTGAATTCTTCTACAAATCCTTTGAGGAAGGCATCGGCTTTTCCTGTGCCCATATATTCATCATTTGCCCATGGGGTAAATTCGGGTAGTTGTGCATAAATGACAGCAATAATACCCACTTCTTCCCCTCGTTTTTCCATTGCAGTTATCGAATCAGCCACAGCCCAAGAATCGGGGTATAGGATGCGGTCCCCCATTTCGGTATCGGAACCAGCATCGCGGTAACGCTGGTGGCGACCGAACATATAAGTCACGTTGTATTGTTGAGTTGGGTCGTAGTTAGTAGGCAGTAGTATCTGAATTGGGTAGTTTTTGCCCGCGATACTCCAGTTCTCTACAACACCTATAGCGGTATAAACATTTCTCCACTTGGCTACAACGTCGGGGTTGCCTACCATCTTGCGGTTAGCCATCTCTCCGTTCGAAGCAGTTACTTCTACGTATTTCCAATCTGGACCACAAACATACTTATAGCCATCCGATGCGCTCACATCACTATTGCTAATGCCTGCCACGGTCACTACAAATTGATTTTTTCCTTCCACTTTGGTCATTGCTACACCTGCACCAGCAGCCCAACTACTCAGTTCGGGTAGTGCGCCTACTATATAACAATGTTGCGTACCCTCGGGTACGTTTACGCGAAAAGTGACATCAGCATTTATTTCATTTGCGATGCATAGTAGAGCCGCCAATATTGCTAAATATGTTTTTCTCATTCCACAATATATTAGAAGTTATACATTCATATAATCTGGCCACAAAATTACTATTTTTTTTTATATCTCAAAAAAAATCATTGTTTATTTCCAAAATGAATTGTTTTTTGAATCATAGATAAGAACAAAAGTCGTTTGCCGCACAAACTAAATAAGAATATAGGATTTACATCCCATTTGGTTCTACAGACATATCACTTCCAACTTATAGGAAGAAATGTATTATTTTTTTTAATACCTCTTAGCCAATATGTAAGTGTCTATTAAACACAAGTTATACGTCCTACCATCACCTATCAAAAAAACATGTAGTATCTCCTAAATACAAAAACAGCACTTTGTTGAAAGTGCTGTTTTGTGTTATATTTGGGTGATGAATTACATCATGCCTCCCATTCCACCTGCAGGCATTGCAGGAGTTGGGTTTTCCTCTTTGATATCAGTGATAACACACTCGGTGGTTAGGAACATGCCAGCAATGCTTGCAGCATTTTCAAGAGCGACGCGTGTCACTTTTGCAGGATCTACGACACCTGCTACTTTGAGGTTTTCATAGACATCCTTTCTTGCATTGTATCCAAAGTCATCTTTACCAGCACGAACTTTGTCCACTACTACAGCGCCTTCTTTTCCTGCATTGGCTACTATTTGGCGAAGAGGTTCCTCGATGGCACGTTTGATAATTTCAATACCAGTTTGTTCATCTTCGTTTTCACCTTTGAGTCCTTCGAGAGCGGCTTGTGCACGGATATACGCTACACCTCCACCAGGAACTATACCCTCTTCGATGGCAGCTCTTGTTGCACTCAAGGCGTCATCTACGCGGTCTTTTTTCTCTTTCATTTCCACTTCAGACGCAGCTCCGACATTGAGTTGTGCAACTCCACCTGCAAGTTTGGCAAGTCTTTCTTGGAGTTTTTCTTTGTCGTAAGTTGATTTGGTAGCAGTGATTTGTGCTTTGATTTGTCCAATACGTGCAGCGATAGCTTCTTTGTCTCCAGCTCCATTCACGATGGTGGTATTGTCTTTGTTGACAGAAATAGTTTCCGCTGTACCCAACATGTCTATGGTAGCTGTTTCAAGTTTGATACCTTTTTCTTCGCTGATGACAGTACCTCCTGTTAGGATAGCAATATCCTCCAGCATTTCTTTTCTACGGTCACCAAATCCAGGTGCTTTGACTGCACATATTTTGAGTTGTGCTCTCAATCTATTTACTACCAATGTTGTAAGTGCCTCACTATCCACATCTTCAGCGATGATAAGCAGTGGACGTCCGCTTTGTACTGCAGGTTCCAATACTGGCAAAAGTTCTTTGAGGTTGGAGATTTTCTTATCGTGAATGAGGATGTATGGTTTGTCCATCTCCATTTCCATCGTTTCGGTATTGGTCACGAAATATGGGCTAATGTATCCTCTATCAAATTGCATACCTTGTACCACTTCGATAGTAGTATCCATACCTTTAGCTTCGCCAATAGTGATTACTCCATCTTTGCTGACCATTCTCATAGCATCTGCAATGAGTTTTCCTATTTCAGCATCGTTATTCGCTGAAACGGTAGCCACTTGTTCGATTTTGTCGAAGTCATTTCCCACTTCCTCGCTTTGTTCTTTGATATTAGCGACGATAGCGTTTACAGCTTTATCCATACCTCTTTTGAGGTCCATAGGATTAGCACCAGCAGTAACGTTTTTAAGTCCTACGCTCACGATAGCTTGTGTAAGAACAGTAGCTGTGGTCGTGCCATCACCCGCTTGATCACCAGTTTTGGAAGCAACTTCTTTGACAAGTTGTGCCCCGAGATTTTCGGCTGCATCTGTCAGTTCTATTTCTTTAGCCACTGTAACTCCATCTTTTGTAATATGAGGAGCGCCAAATTTCTTGTCTATAATAACGTTTCGTCCTTTAGGTCCGAGTGTTACTTTCACAGCATTGGCCAATTGGTCAACACCTTTTTTGAGGGATTCACGTGCCTCTACGTTGTAGGTTATATTTTTTGCCATAACATTAATTTTTACGTTGGTTAATAAAAACTATTTATTCTCATTTGAGAATTGCCAATACATCGCTTTGACGCATGATAAGAAACTTATCAGATTCGTATTCAAGTTCTGTACCAGCATATTTACCATATAATACAACATCTCCTTCTTTGAGTATCATTTTCTCATCTTTCGTACCCTCTCCAACAGCTATCACTTCTCCGCGTAGTGGTTTTTCCTTTGCACTATCAGGAATGATGATACCGCCAATTGTTTTTTCTTCTGCAGCAACCGGTTTGATAAGTACACGGTCCGCTAATGGTTGAATTTTACTCATATTCGTTATGTATTTAAAAGTTTATAGAATTCCATTTCTTTATATGGTATTACAATCTTTGTGCCAAATAGTCCATGTACTATTGGAGTTATGACAAATTGTCAGTCTTGTTGTCTGACTATCTCGCCATAAATATTGTAATATAGTTCCCCTTTTTTGATAAGCAATTGACCATCTTTGATGATCTTTTGTGTTGTATAGACAGGGGTTGTCGCATCGTTTAGGTCAGACATTATAGCCGTTTGAATCCCTACATTGCTGGTAGCATTGGTAACAATCAGTCTTCCTAACGTAGGATCATAGGTTGCTTTGGCTCCCGTGACGGTAACTGTTTGCGGATGGGTACCATCGGCATAAGATAGGTAGGTAATAAAACCATCTTTGGTGGTATACGCATAGCGTGGTTGCACCGTTGCATCTGTGGTATATTGAACGTTATAGGTTGTAATGGATGCATTGTTTTTGAACATTTGGATTACCAATTCGGGATAATCGATGAATGGGTTTCGATTTCCTTGGTACTGTTGTGCTCCATCATTTCTTACCATCTCTGTGAGTGATGGTGGGTCTTGCATATGCCATTTGACAAGTATCGTGAGTGATTCAAAGACGCCTGCACTTCCTAATTTGCTAAGCAATTGTGCATTTCCGTTGAATAAGGAATTTTTGTAATTGCCTACCGATCCATAGACGATATAGTCGTACAAGATAACACGCGCTGCGTCGCCTCTATAGGAGCCCATGTTAATGGTTTTGTAGTTTGTGTTATTTATTTTCACATCGTTAGGATCATAGTAGTTGGATCCTTCTCCATAAGCGGTATTACCTCTATCGGAGTTGACACTGGTAGATGTAGGGCGTACGGACTGCATATCGTGTCCCATGGTGATATTTTTGTTAGCACCTTTTGACTGTGGCCATGTATGTTCTCTATTGTATCCAGTTCCCCATGTTCCGGACATTGAGCGTCCATCATAATAGCCTATGATATTTCCAGAGGTATTCAAATCCTTGTCCACGTCTATATAGCTATAGCGCAATTTGCCATAATCGTAACTTCCTCTTTCCAATAAGCATGTATTTCCCATCAGGGTATTGACAGCACCAAATAGAGGGTCTCCTATCAAAGCCATCAAACTTTGGTATGAAAAATTTCCTTGATAGTACGCATTTTGTTTGGCAATATAGGCTGTATAGGCAGCTTTTCCTTCGTCTGAAGCGACGTGTGCTTGCATATCAACTGCAGCTACTGCCACGTGAATAAACGAACATGCAATAGCTATGATCATTAGTCTTTGTTTGAAATTCATAAGGATCGATATGTTAACAAATCCACCTCATTTCAGTAGAAACGAGGTGGTATGTGAGGTTAAAGAAATATTATCAAATGGTTTTTGCTACTTCTACTTGTTCGAAGGTTTCAATAATATCATTCTCTACAATATTATTAAAGCTCTTTATGCTCAATCCACATTCCATATTTAGGCCTGCTTCTTTGATATCATCCTTGCCATGTTTGAGTGATGACAGTTCTCCTGTATGGATTACGATACCATCTCGTATGACACGGCATTTGTTTGCTCTTTTGGCTTTACCTTCTCTGACGATACATCCCGCGATGGTTCCCACCTTGGAGATATGGAAGGTTTGCAATACTTCGAGTGTAGCAGTAACCTCCTCTTTGATATCGGGCGACAACATACCTGCCATAGCAGCTTTGATTTCCTCAATGGCATCGTAGATGATGGAATAGATTCTGATATCCACTTCTTCGTTATCTGCCATTTTGCGTGCGGTACCAGTAGGACGGACGTTGAAACCAATGATGATTGCATCGGAAGCTGCAGCGAGCAATACATCTGAGTCGGATATTGCACCCACAGCACCGTGAATAACATTGACTTGAATATTTTCTGTGGATAGTTTGATAAGTGAGTCACTCAATGCTTCTACAGAGCCATCCACGTCACCTTTGACAATGATATTGAGTTCTTTGAAGTCTCCAATAGCCAATCTTCGGCCGATCTCTTCCAATCCAACGTGTTTCTTGGTTCTGATAGACTGTTCGCGTTGGAGTTGTTCGCGTTTGTTGGCGATCTCTCTGGCTTCTTGTTCTGTGGTCATCACATTGAACTCGTCACCAGCCTGTGGTGCGCCGTTGAGTCCTAAGATAAGACATGGTTCACCAGGCAGCGCTTGTTGAATCTTCTGGCCACGTTCGTTGAACATTGCTTTGATTTTGCCATGGTATGTACCAGCTAGTACAATATCTCCCATGTGTAGCGTTCCATCGGAAACAAGTACTGTAGCTACATATCCTCTACCTTTATCAAGTGATGATTCGATGATAGAACCTTTGGCTCTACGTTTAGGGTTGGCTTTGAGTTCCAACATTTCTGCTTCGAGCAACACTTTTTCGAGCAGTTCATATACACCTTCGCCTTTCTTTGCAGAAATATCTTGTGATTGATAGGAACCTCCCCAATCTTCTACCAAGATATTCATACCCGAAAGTTGTTCTTTGATTTTGTCTGGGTTTGCGCCTGGTTTATCACACTTGTTGATAGCAAAAATCATTGGTACACCAGCAGCTTGTGCGTGGTTGATAGCCTCAATGGTTTGTGGCATCACGGCATCATCAGCAGCGACAATGATAATAGCCAAGTCGGTTACTTTGGCACCTCTGGCGCGCATAGCAGTAAAGGCTTCGTGTCCAGGAGTATCCAAGAAGGTTATACGTTGTCCATTTTTGAGTTTGACGTTGTACGCACCGATGTGTTGTGTAATACCTCCTGCTTCACCAGCGATCACATTGGTATTTCGGATATGGTCGAGCAAAGATGTTTTACCATGGTCAACGTGTCCCATAACGGTAACAATAGGACATCTTGGTTCCAAGTCCTCATCGTTGAGTACTTCGTCAGCATTGATTTCCTCAACCACTTTAGCAGACACGAATTCAGTGGTAAATCCAAACTCTTCTGCCAAAAGATTGATCGTTTCCGCATCCAATCGTTGATTGATGCTCACCATGATGCCGAGCATCATACAGTTAGCAATCACTTTATTGACAGGAACGTTCATCATCACAGCGAGGTCATTTGCAGTTACGAACTCAGTAAGTTTAAGCACTTTGCTTTGTTGTTGTTCTTGCAAACGTTCTTGTGCTTGTTTTTCTCTTTCTAACTCACGACGTTCTCTCTTGTGCTTGCTGGTAGATGTCTTACCTTTTTGTCCTTGTAGTCTGGCAATAGTTTCTTTGATTTGGCGCTGTACCTCCTCATCGTCTATTTCAACCTTGATAGGTTTTTTATCTTTTTTACCTTTGCCTCCTTTTTGGTTGCGAGCATCGTTGATGTCCACTTTATTTTGCTTGGTAAAACGTTCTCTTTTACGTTTTTCTCCATCTCCCCCTTGCGTATTAGCCACTTTCATGCCTTTTCTTTGTTCGGCACGTGCTTCACGTTCTTTCTTTCTTTCCTCCTTTGATTTTTTGGTTGGATGAGTCGCTTGATTGAGGCTATCCAAATCAATTTTTCCAACTACTTTAGGTGCTTTGATTTGGTTTTTCCCTTCAGATGGAGCTTTGGTAACGACAGGTGCTTGAGTTTCTTGTTTCTTATCCTCTTGAGCCTGTTGTTCTTTTTGTTGTTTCGCGAGAGCTTCTTGCTGTGCTTGCTGCGCTTTTTTCTCTTTTTCCAAAGCTTCCGCCGCAGCTTTTGCAGCCTCTTCTTCGGCCTTACGTGCAGATTCTTCGGCTTTACGTGCTTCTTCTGCTTCGCGTGCTGCTTCTTTTTCAGCTAACTCTCTCGCTTTACGCTCCTCTTCAAGTTCTATTTTCCCCACTATCTTAGGTTGTTGCACTTCAGGCGCAGCAGCTCTAACAACAGGTTTGGGTTCGATAGACAAAGATGGTGGTATCTCACGTTCTTGGCGTTCTTGAGCCAATCGTTCTGCTTCGAGTTTGAGTGCCATATCTTTGTTGAATTCTTTTGCCAACAGCAGGTACAATTCGTCATCAATACGAGTATTAGGATCGGTGGCGATATTATGCCCTTGTTTGGAACAGAATTCAACTGCGGTTGACATTCCGATATTCAGTTCCTTACAAGCTTTGATTAATTTAATTGCCATACGTGAGTTTTATTTAAGTTTTTCTAATCAATTTTTTCTTCGTTTAACTAATTTTATGCATATACGATGCATTATTCAAACTCTTCGGATAATATACTGAGTACTTCCTCTATGGTTTCATCCTCCAAATCGGTGCGCTTGATCAGCTCTTCTTTAGATAATGCCAGTACCGCTTTCGCTGTATCAAGTCCTATTGATTTGAACTCATCAAGAACCCATTGTTCGATTTCGTCATTAAATTCGTCCAAATAAATATCTTCTGCATCTTCTTCAGGAATCTCTCTATATACATCAATTTGATATCCAGTAAGCATGCAAGCAAGTTTGATATTAAATCCGCCTTTACCTATCGCCAAGCTCACTTCATCTGGTTTGAGATAAACTTCAGCTTTCTTTTCAGCCTCGTTAACTGTCATGGATGAGATTTTAGCTGGAGCCAATGCTCTTTGGATGTAGAGATTGATATTGCTGGTATAGTTAATTACATCAATATTCTCATTGCGTAATTCGCGCACGATACCATGAATACGTGCACCTTTTATACCCACGCATGCGCCTACAGGGTCTATTCTATCGTCAAATGACTCTACTGCCACTTTGGCTCTTTCGCCAGGGATACGTGCAATGTTTTTGATTGCAATGAGTCCATCATGCACTTCTGGTACTTCCTGTTCGAACAAACGTTGCAAGAACAAAGGACTGGTACGGCTAAGAATGATTTTAGGGTTTTGATTTTTGTTATCTACTTGTACAACGACAGCACGCACGGTATCCCCCTTGCGATAGAAGTCAGTAGGTATTTGATTTTGTTTTGGCAAGTATAGTTCGTTACCATCTTCGTCCAACAACAACATTTCTTTCTTCCACACTTGATACAACTCCCCACTAACGATTTCGCCGAGCATATCTGAATAACGAATATACAAGTTCTCCTTTTGCAATTCCAAAATCTTGCTTGCAAGTGTTTGGCGTAGATTAAGAATCATTCTACGACCAAAAGACATAAAGTTAACCTTGTCAGTTACTTCGTCTCCTATTTGCGCTTCATCATCGATTTGCAATGCCTCTGTGAGTCCTATTTGTGTGTTTTCATTTGCCACATCATCATCTTCCATCACAAGACGATTGCGATATATCTCCAAGTCTCCTTTGTCAGGGTTGATGATTACATCGTAGTTAGCATCGGTGCCATACATTTTGGCGATTACATTACGGAACGAGTCCTCTAATACATTGATAAACGTTTGACGATCAATGTTTTTAAGTTCTTTAAACTCTGAAAAAATCTCAATCAAGTTGATTGTTTCTTGGTTCTTTGCCATTGTATATTAGAATGTTAAATTATATTTCGTATATTGTACGTCATCGTAATTAAATGAGACAGTAATCATTTGTTTTTGCTTTCTCTTTTTCCCCTCTAAAAGCACTTTCACTTCCATTTCGATTGAGAAGAAATTGTCCTCCACATTGACCAACTGCCCACGTAGTTTAAGGTTTTGAGTTTCTTCTCTGAAGAAAGGTTGCACATCAAGCGGCAATTTATCCGCCTCAACCATCACCTCAACTGAATGTCCCAAATGCTTTTGGTATTGTAACTTAGACTTGAAATTGTCGGTCAAACTAACAGAACCCACCTCAAAAGAGTAATTGTGTTGAGGGTATTGCTTTTCTATTTGTTCGCACAGGTGGCGATTCAGTTCTGCACAAAAGTCCACATCCACCACTCCCAAACGGTCTATCTCAACCAGTATATTATCTTCCTCGTCCATTTGCAAGGAAATCAACTGATAATCTGTATCTTTGAGATAAGCATTTATTATCTCGCGCAAGTAATCTAATGTCAGCATAACAATATTGTATGTAGATATAAAACGTTAATTCATATTCAAGGTCATTCATAGTATTCGCAAATACTCTCGTAGAAACCCTTTCTTCTTTCCACGAAAGGAGGGAACCTAAATCGGTCCCCTCTCTCAATGACGTTGCAAAGATAATACATTTATTTTGATTACACAAATTTTCTCTCATTTTTAGCAAATTTTATTCAACTCGAATCATTTGCAAGTCCCGATGCATAACACTACCTATATAAAAACAAGCGGGTGTTGCCCGCTTGTTTTGAATAGAATGTATGTCATTATCTTTTTTTGGATGCCACATATTGGACATACAATTCGTAGTAATGGTCAAACAATTCCTTTTGGTCGTATCGATCCAAGTTTTGTAATACAACACCCAATACAGCGCCATGATGCGAAAGGGTGGATTGAGCAGCAGGTCGTTGATTACGATTGAGACTTTCGCCCCATTGTAGATATTCAATGCTATTATCTGCCACAATCTTCATCATTTTGTTGGCTTTATCCACTTCTCCTAAAGCATAATATAATCCTGCCATAGAAGCTGAGGTATAGTCGTAAGGAACATTATATTCAGGCAGCACTTGTTCTGCAAAATCAAGGACTTGTTTGCAGCTATCAGCTTTGCCTTCATTATAAAGAGCTTCCGCCAATTGCATAAACATCATTCGGTGTGTTCGACACATACGCATAAGGTTCTCATCTATGTAAATACCGGGTACATCCATGTTTCCATACTTGAACTTATTCATCATGTTATCATACATGAGTTCTGTATTTACTCTTGGATGTCCATCTGCACTATGGGTTGGCGTGATTCGATAAGCCAAACCTGTCAATTCGAAATAAGGTTCCAATCCTAAGTAGTAATCATTACCTACGGTGACTGCGAAATAGATAGGTCGTTGCCAATTGTTTTGGCTCAACATTTCCATAATCATCATTTCTGATCTTGTGAAACGTCTTGCTTTTTTGATGTTCACTTTTTCGCCATTAGGTCCTTCTACATAGAGTTGATCGCTTGGTATATAGTTATCTCCATCTTTCTTGGTTCGTGGATCATCTGAACGCATAAATTGGAAAGCTTTTTCCACCTCAATAGGTGCATTTAATCGGTTATCCACCCACACCACTTCGTTGGTACCAGGCATAAAATCCTTGTATTCCCAAGAAATTGGTAGTGCTTTGCTTTCATAATATGGTCGTTTCATTTGCGCTATATACCAATCGGTTTGCAAGTAAGACAAGTTGCATACACGTAGATCGGTCCCCACTCCTTCTACTTCTTGGTTGTACCAAAGAGGGAAGGTATCGTTGTCACCATTAGAGAACAATATACCTTGTGTTTGGCACGATTTGAGGTAGTTAGCGCCAAAATCGCGACAAGCATATCGTTGTGAGCGGTCGTGATCGTCCCAGTTTTGTGACGCCATTTGTACTGGAACCAATAGGCATACAACAAGCACCAAAAGAGAAATCACCACTTTCATTTCTTCTCTCTTGACACTGCGTGAAATCCAATCATACAATGCCAACATACCCAAGCCAATCCATATTGAGAAAGCATAGAAAGAACCTGCATATGCATAGTCACGTTCACGAGGCTGGTATGGTGTTTGGTTGAGGTAAACCACAATAGCCAATCCTGTCAGGAAGAACAACAAGAATGTAATCGTGAATGAACGCACTCCTTCGTTAGGTGATGCAACAGAATGGTCGGTAGCAGTTCTTTTGCGATTGAATTGCCATACCATTCCTAATAATCCTAAAAGAAGCGGTAGCATATAATAGACATTGTGTCCCTTGTTTTCTTTGAGTTCGGAAGGCAATTTATCTTGGTCACCAAGCATTGCATTGTCTATAAAAGGAATACCAGTAATCCAATTACCCTTGGCCAAATCTCCATAACTTTGCAAATCGTTTTGTCGTCCAGAGAAGTTCCACATAAAGTATCTCCAATACATAAAATTGACTTGATACCTAAAGAAGAATCTCAAGTTCTCAATGAAGGTAGGGCAATATTCTGTTTTTTGTTGTCCACAATAGTCATATTTGACACGTTTGCCTTTTACATCTGCCCATTCTTTGTATGCATTGATATGGTTAGGTTGTCCTGAGTACATACGTGGGAAGAGCATTTTGAACTCATCCATAAAGACGTAAGAAGTCTTATGTCCTGTCACAGCATAGCGATCTGGCTCGTTAGGATTTTGTTTTGGAGCAGGTGCATACTGTGCGTGTCCCACTTTCTCCACTGGGATACACATATTGCCCTTGATTTCCAATTTGACAGGAGCATTATATGTTTGTCCGTAGAAGAGGGGTCTATCACCATACTGTTCACGATTGAGATAATACTTGAGAGAGAAGACATTATCTGGTGAGTTTTGGTCCATAGGTGTATCCGCATTGGAACGAATAACAATAGCTGCGTAACTACTATATCCAATAAGGATAACTGCAATCATAGTAGCTATCGTATTGAGCCATCTGGAGGAGATAAGTTCTTTTTTCCAAAATAGCAATGCTGCCAATGCTATCGTTAGCACGATGCCAATAATAGCATTTTCGAATAAGAAAGCTGTTCCTGAGAATGCAAATGCCAATACGAAGGCAATGATTTGGCGGAGTTTGGACTTGTCTTGATAGGTTTCAAATATAGCCCATGCCAAAATCAACACTGTCAGCACGATATAAACTGCCAATCCTGTATTGAATGGGCAATTGAGTCCATTTACAAAGAGGAGTTCGAACCATCCTGCAATGGTAGGGAAACCTGGTATGATGCCATAGAGAATAAAGGCCAAAATAGCAACGCTGGCCATGAACGCGCCAAACACTCCTTTCCATGTAAAAGTATATCTTCTAAAGTAATACACGAGCACAATGGCAGGGATGGTCAGAAGGTTAAGCAAGTGTACACCTATACTTAATCCCATCAAATACATGATGAGAATAAGCCACTTGTCGGAGCCTTCTTCATCTGCTTTCTCTTCCCATTTGAGGATAAGCCAAAATACCACTGCAGTAAACAATGATGAGAGTGCATACACTTCGCCTTCTACAGCAGAGAACCAGAATGTATCACTAAATGTGTAAGCCAATGCTCCCACAGCCGCAGCACCCAAAAGTGCTATACCTTTGGCGGTTGTATTTGGTTTGAGCAATTTGCGTCCCAAAGCAGTGATAGTCCAATAGAGGAATAAGATAGTAAATGCAGACGCGAGTGCAGACAACGCATTTACACACATAGCCACTTGACTTGGAGAAGATGCAAATAGTGAGCAGAAGCGTCCTACCAACATAAAGAAAGGAGCTCCGGGTGGATGCCCAACATCTAATTTGTAGGCACTTGAAATAAACTCACCGCAATCCCAAAAAGACGCTGTAGGCTCAATCGTAAGTAAATACGTTGTGGCAGCGATAGCAAATACTATCCATCCACAAATCGCATTAAGCAACTTAAAATTTCGCATGTTTGATAATTATTAAATGATTTTATGATTTTTTAAGAAATGGCACGCAATTAACCAATTTAGGCCACAAAGATACTAAAAATACTCATATAATCCTATAGAACATGAAATATCTTTCATTTTTTAGAAACAAAAGACACTTTTTATTGCTAAAAGCAATCAAAATCTTGCATGAATCTATAATTTATAGTAACTTTGCGCGCTTAGTATAGTATATCTACAGGATATCTATAGGATATCTACAGGTAAAATATTTTGAAAAAAATCTAAAAATTATGAATATGAAACTTTCAGACAGAAGTATAGCCGTAATTGGTTTAGGCTATGTAGGATTGCCTTTGGCAATTGAATTTGGCAAAAAGTACCGTGTAATAGGTTTTGATGTAAACAAAGCACGTGTTGAAGAATTGGAACGTGGTGAAGATCACACGTTAGAAGCCGACTTGGTAGGCATGAAAGAAGCATGTACCACTTGGCAAAGTACTCAAAAAATAGGTTTGTCGTTCAGTTGCAATGCAGAGGATTTGCATCAGGTGAACACTTACATAGTAACTGTTCCTACGCCAATTGATGACTTCAACAATCCCGATTTGCTTCCTTTGCTCAAAGCGAGTGAGACAATTGGTAAGACGTTGCACAAGGGTGATATAGTGATTTATGAATCGACTGTATATCCTGGATGTACCGAAGAGGATTGTGTTCCTGTATTGGAGAAACACTCTGGTTTGACCTTCAATGTTGATTTCTTCTGTGGTTATAGTCCTGAGCGTATCAATCCAGGAGATAAGATCAATACATTAACAAAGATTAAAAAGATCACATCAGGTTCAACACCTGAGATTGCAGACTTGGTAGATGCCTTGTACAATTCTATTCTTTTGAATGGTACCCACAAGGCTCCTAACATGAAAGTGGCGGAGGCAGCTAAAGCCGTAGAGAATAGTCAACGTGACGTGAACATCTCTTTCATGAACGAGTTGGCTCTAATATGTGACCGTGTGGGTATTGACACCAATGATGTGATAGAGGCAGCAGGTACGAAATGGAACTTCCTCAAGTACCGTCCAGGTTTGGTAGGTGGTCATTGCATATCTGTCGATCCATACTATTTGGCACACAAAGCAAAGGCATTGGGATATGATCCTCAAGTCATCTTGTCGGGTCGTGCAGTAAACAACTCCATTGCTAAGTTTATCGCAGACAAGACATTGAAGTTGATGATTCAAAAGGACCATAAGATCAAAGACTCGAACGTTTTGATTTTGGGTGTCACCTTCAAGGAGAATTGTCCAGACTGCCGTAACACGAAAGTCGTCGATATAGCCAACGAGTTGGAAGATTTTGGTTGTTTGGTTGACATATACGACCCATGGGCAAGTCCTGAGGTTGTAAAGCATGAGTATGGTAAGGAATTGCTGAGTGCTATTGACCCAGAGAAATCCTACGCAGCTATTATTGCCTGTGTGAGTCATGAGCAATTTTTGACATTTGACTTTAAGAAATACAAAGCGCAAGGTGCTGTCATCTTTGACGTCAAGAATTTTGTTGACCGCAGCGTAGTAGATAGCAGACTGTAGGGAATTAAGAATTTTGTAAATTCGCTCAGCGAATAATCGTTCAAGCGAATGCGAGATAAGAATTAAGATTTACCAATTACCAATAACCAATAACGACCTTGCCGCGTGAAACAGCGAAGCGGTGAAACAAGCATCTTTGATGCGTGAAACCCTGAAACTTTGTTACAGCGCCACAGGTGCGATGAAACTTTAGAATTGAAAATAAGATGACTATAGCAGTAGCAGGAACAGGTTATGTAGGTTTATCAATAGCCACATTGTTGTCACAGCATCATCGTGTATTGGCTGTGGATATTCTGCCTGAAAAGGTAGAGATGATTAATCATCGTGAGTCTCCTATACAAGATGAGTATATAGAGCGATATTTTGCGGAGAAGTCATTAGACTTGACAGCCACCATAGATGCAGAATGGGCATATCGTGAGGCATCATACGTCGTCATAGCGACTCCAACCAATTATGATAGTCAAAAGAATTATTTTGACACATCTGCTGTTGAATCGGTCATTCAGACGGTGATGCGTGTCAATCCCGATGCTATTATGATTATCAAATCAACTATTCCAGTTGGTTATACTCATTCCATCCGTCAGAAGTTTGAGACAGAGAACATATTATTTTCTCCAGAATTTTTGCGTGAGTCGAAAGCTTTGTATGACAATCTATACCCTTCTCGCATCATTGTAGGAACGGATGTCAACAATCCTCGTTTGTTGGAGGCTGCTCATATTTTTGCCGACATGCTTCAAGAAGGAGCATTGAAAGAAGACATTGACACTTTGTTTATGGGATTTACCGAAGCAGAAGCGGTGAAGTTGTTTGCGAATACCTATTTGGCTCTTCGCGTGAGTTATTTCAACGAATTGGATACTTATGCAGAGATGAAAGGTTTGGATACTCAGTCTATCATCAATGGTGTATGTCTTGATCCTCGCATTGGTACTCACTATAATAACCCTTCATTCGGTTATGGTGGATATTGTCTGCCCAAAGACACGAAGCAGTTGTTAGCCAACTATCAAGATGTACCTGAAAACTTGATTGAAGCGATAGTGGAGAGCAATCGTACACGTAAGGACTTCATAGCCGATCGTGTATTGGCTAAGGCGGGTTATTATGACTATTACAACAACGGTACTTTTGATGCTCGTGAAGAACACGCATGTACCATAGGTGTTTATCGTTTGACGATGAAATCCAATTCCGACAATTTCCGCCAATCGAGTATCCAAGGTATTATGAAACGTGTCAAGGCCAAAGGTGCTCAAGCGATTATATACGAGCCCACCTTGCCTGATGGTTCTACTTTCTTCGGTTCACTGGTGGTAAATGATTTGGAGAAATTCAAGCATTCTTCTCAAGCTATTATCGCAAATCGTTATGATAATTGTTTGGAAGATGTGAAAGACAAAGTGTACACACGTGATATTTTTAGGCGTGATTAGTTTTTAGGGTATAGTGATGCCGCAAGGAGTAGAACAAATAGGAAAGAAAGATATCATTTGGAGTTATGCTGCTACCATCTTCATGGTAGGTGCAGGTGTATTGTTGCTTCCATTTATCTTGAATCAGATGTCTGCAGAGACTGTGGGTATCTGGAATATTTTTCAGACGATTACCTCTCTGGTTATGCTGTTGGATTTTGGTTTTCGTCCTTCTTTTGGTCGTAATATCAGTTATATCTTTTCGGGTGTGAAGAGTCTTCAGGTGGATGGAGTGGATGTCACGCAGTCCAGTGATGTGGATTATTCGCTATTGAAAGGGACCTTGAAGGCGATGCGCACTTTTTATCGCAGGATAGCCTTGGTGGTATTGTTGCTACTTGCCAGTGCAGGAAGTGTATATTATGCATATATCTTGCGCAAGTACACTGGTGATATTGTTGATGCATGGATAGCGTGGGTTCTATTGATAGGAATCAATTGTTATAACCTATACACGATGTATTATGAGGCATTGTTGTTAGGTAAGGGGTATGTGAAACGTAGCCAACAAATAACGATTGTTGCTCAAGTGATTTATTTATTGGTTGCCATCGGTATGATTTATTCGGGTTGTGGTTTGACTGCTATTGTAGGAGCTCAGTTATTGGCAACCATTATCCGTCGGATTTTGACTTATCGTGTTTTCTTTACTAAGGAGTTGTGCAAACAATTGGAGCGTGTTGATGAACAAGACTGGCGGATGGTATTACGTGCGATTTATCCGAATGCGGTCAAAGTGGGTTTGACTCACATCGGAGGATTTTTGATAAATAAATCGTCTATTCTATGCGGTACCTTGTTTTTGTCTTTGGAGCAGGTAGCATGTTATGGCATCACTTTGCAAGTAATGGAAGTATTAGCGCGTTGTGGTGCGGTTACGTATCAATCCTATACTCCCCGACTGGCCCAATGTCGTGCAGCAGCAGACCTCAAACAGTTGACGCGTTATTATGGATACAGTATTGCCAGTTTGTTTGTAGTCTTTTTGGTAGGGGGAAGTTTGTGGTTAGGGATTGGTAATGAGTTGTTGCAATGGATAGGCAGTGAGACGCGTTTTGTTCCCAACATCATGTTGTGTGCGATGTTATTGTTCAGTTTATTGGAGCAAAACCATGCCATATCAGCAGGTTTTATTATGGCAGACAATAAGATACCGTTTTTCATACCATCTTTGTTGAGTGGAGCGGGGACAATCATTTTGTTGGTTATCTTTGTTGTGGTATTGGATTGGGGTATGTGGGGAATGATTTTGGCCCCAGGTTTGACTCAATTGGTATATCAAAACTGGAAATGGCCGAGTATGATTATTAAAGAATTGCGCAGTGCAAGATGAAGCAAAAGATACCATATGTGATATTGGGTTCTACTGATTACTATTCAGTAGCATATTGTGATGTACTGGGGATGGAGGATGTCATCTATTGTTCTCGTTTTACGGACAGACAGACTTCGTTTTGGAGTCGTTTATTGACTCGTTTGACTTTTCATCCGTTGGTAAATCGTTATATAAAGACACCCTTCAAATCATGGGTGTACCCAAGGATGCTGGAGTTGCCGTATGATAGCGATGCGCCTATTTGCTTTTTGTTTTTTGAGTGTTGGTATTCGATTTTCACCACTTCTTATATGGAGTACTTGCGTTCAAAATATCCCAAGGCAACGTTTGTTTTGTATCTACAAGATTTGGTTCGTACCAATCCCGCTTTTGATATATCGGTTTTGCGTCACACGTTTGACCATATCTTGTCCTATGACCCCACTGATAGCAAGAGGTATGGATTGCATTACTACCCTACACCTTATTCACGTTTTCCTATAGCAAACGCGCCTATTGAATATGACATCTGTTTTGTGGGTCATGCCAAAGATCGTTTGCATGAGTTGTTGCATGTTTATGAACAATGTACCGCCGTTGGTTTGCGTTGTGCCTTTTATATACAGGGTGTTCGTGAGGAAGATAAGCAATACCAAGATACGATTGTGTACAACCATCCTATTCGTTATGTGGACAACCTGTCTTTGGTCGTTCGTTCGCGTTGTGTGTTGGAGATAGGACAACATGGAGGTACCAGCAATAGTTTACGTCAATGGGAAGCTATCATGTACGATAAGCATCTGCTAACCAATCATCGTGGTGTAGTGACTGCCCTATGGTACAACGAGCGTTACGTTCATCTGTTGGATGACTTGCATGGCAAAGACGATTATATGAGGTTGAAAGAATCGTTGCAGATACATGTGGACTATTCCAATGAGATAAAAGATAGTTTATCACCCAAGCACTTGCTTGCATATATAGATGGATTGATAAAATGATGTTGTATTTGCCTTTCATATATTATAGTTTGTTGTTGCTTTATATCCTTCGCAAGCAGGGATTGAGTATCGCTGCATGTATGGTTGGTGTATATATGGTGACATCGTTTTTGTCTATCTTTTTGTATCATTTCACCGACTCGTTTGAGGACCTAACTATTTCTGTGGCTCCTGCTATCATGTACTGCATTGTGCCGACATTGGTAATATGGCCTTTTTATCGATTTAACAGCAATATCAAGCGTGAGATTTCGTGCAACAACACCAGAGTTTTTGATATCCTATCGTATATCATGATTGGTTGTTTTGTGTTCAGTGTCTTGTTTTATGCTTCCGACTTGCTATACCTTCGTAACGTAGGTTTGGATATAGGTTCCCTTCGTGGTGATGAGGACTATTTGGCACGAGGTTCTCAGTCCCAGTCATCGGGTATCCTGCGCATGATAAGTAGTATATGCAATGCTATCGGTAGCATGTCGTCTATATCGTTGATATTATGTTTTTATAGTATCTGTTTTATGAAACGTAAGGCATGGTTCAATGCATTATTGTTTTTGAGTTCCATGTCTTGTATTATCGTAGGTATCGTATCCATTGACCGTTCTATTATATTCTATTGGATCATTCGATTGATATTTATATTTGTCATGTTCATTCCCTATTTTTCCAAACAAACACGGCGCATCATTACCATCAGTTCGCTGGGTATTTTGGGTATTGTAGGTATTTATTTGATAGTGCTTACCCTATCGCGTTTTGGTAGCGAATCCATCAACTCGATCTTGTACTATTTTGGTCAAAACTATTTATATTTTTGTTGGTATTGGGACAATTATGTTCCTCCTGTAACGAACTATGGTTTTTTCTGTCCTATTATCAGTCACTTCTTTTTGGACTGGGGATATCCTGTAGATGCGGTACCATTTGGTTTGTTGGTAAGTGATTCGGTAGGATATTTTGTGAACGTGTTCTATACCTTCATGGGTAGTATCATGTTATATTTAGGCAAAAGTTGGATTGTTCCATTGAGTATGGTGTTTATTGTATTGACCTTGTTGTTTATACGTAAAGATAACAAGATTACATTATATGATTTGATTTTTGTCTTTTTGTGGGCTCAGATTCCTTATTGCGGTGTTATTCTATACTTGTACACGGAATATGTGTATGCCATGGGCTTCATGTTTGTGTTGTTGTACTGCATATGGGCACGTAGACGTGAGGGAGCACAAGGTTTGAAGGAATCGTCGGGTCCGTTTGTATATCATATCATCGAAGAAAAGAAAGAATGAAACGTATACTTCATATAGCGCCTGGTATGGATTATGGCGGTATAGCATCGTTCATACTGAACTACTATTCTCATTTTCCAGTAGGAAGTGTTCAGATGGATGTGTTGGGTGTATTTTCCGCGGATGCACCTCGTCGTGAGCAATTGGAAAAATTGGGCGGTCGGTATTCCTATGTAGGCACGTTCAGCAATATGCATCTATTGCGCAATATTATCGCATGGACTCGTTTTATCCGTCAAGGTAAGTATGATGTTGTGCACAGTCATTGCAATTTGGTGGGTGCTTGGATCGTGTTGGCAGCATGGATAGCTGGTGTACCAATCCGCGTGACTCATTCTCATAGTACGGGTTTGCTCAGTGGTAGTTTTATACAGCGCTGTTATGTAGGGCTGCGTCGTTGGATGATAAAGTGCCTTTCTACGCATTGTTTGGCATGTAGTCATGATGCTGGAATTGTTATGTATGGAAAGAATTTGAGTTTTGATGTACTCAACAATGGCATTGAAGTAGAAGAGTTTATAGACTCAGAAACGATAGATTTGAGTGATTTGCGTCAAGAATTGTCTATTCCTGTTGGGCATCGAGTATATACGTTGGTTGCTCGCATTAGTGAAGTAAAGAATCATGATTTTGCAGTAGATATTTTTCGATGGATACATCAGATGGACCCCTCTGCAATTTTGTTGATTGGCGGTGCAGGTGGTGAGAATGATCCCACCGAGCGTCATTCTCCTACAGGTCCAGCAATGCATCGTAAGATACATGACTATGGTTTGGAATCACATGTTCGTATTGTAGGTCCTCGTAAGGATATGAAAGCCATCTACGCATTGACTGACTGCTGGTTGTTTCCTTCGTTGTACGAAGGTTTTTCGATAGCCTTATTGGAGTTGCAAGCATCGAGTATTCCAACTATCGTTTCGGATCGTGTAACGCGAGATTCTGATATAGGATTGGATTTGCTAACGTTTGTGTCATTGGATGAGTCGCCACAGGTTTGGGCTCAATTGGCATGCGCTACTCACAAAAGCATGTTGGGACATGAGACTATCTTATCTGCCTTCAAGAAACGTTCATTGGATGTAGAATCCAACGTATCACAACTGGCACATATTTATGGAATTTAAGAAAATATAGTATATGCTCATTAGTTTTATCATACCCGTTTATAATGCCTTGCCTTATTTGGAGCATTGTGTTCGTAGTATCTTGCAGCAAAGTTATCGCAAGATAGAAGTCATCTTGATAGATGATGGTTCTACGGATGATTCTGGTTTGTTGTGCGATCGTCTTGCACAGGAAGATGCGCGCATCCGCGTTCTACATCAAGCTAACCAAGGATTGTCTGCCACACGTAATAATGGAATCAAAGCAGCTCAAGGAGATTACGTTGTATGCGTGGACAGCGATGACTACTGGTGGGCTAATGATGATTTGGCTTATTTGGTTTCAATGGTTCAGTCCAATCCTTTGTTGGAAGTGATTGGATTCAATTGCCGTTATTACTATTCCGAATCCTCTCGTGTAGTAGATTGGCAACCTTACGATGCTCAATTGGCATTGGAGAGCAGCATGCAAAAAGCCTTTTGTCTGTTGAATGCTTCAGGTACAGTCCCCATGTCTGCGTGTATGAAACTGATTAAACGAGAGACGTTGTTGAAACATAACCTATTTTTCCCTATTGGTTTGATAGGAGAAGATATTCCTTGGTTTGTTGATTTGGTAGAGCATATTCAATCCTGTTGCTTTGTCAATCGTTATGTGTATGTCTATCGTCAAAATGTTTCCAATTCTATCACGCAGTCGCATGTAGATAAACGTTTTGAGCATTTGATGTACATTATTGAGAGCGAAGTAGAGAAAGTTGGCAAGCGGAATATAGAATCCGCCACAAAAGATTCTCTCTATTCATTCTTGGCCTATGAGTTGAGTATTCTCTACTCCATCGTGGCAGACACGAAAGATGCAGAGAACAACCGTAAGCGATTGGGTAGATATGCATGGTTGTTGCAATACACGACCAATCCCAAAGTAAAGAAGGCATCTTATGTCCATCGTTTGATAGGTTTGCGTGGCATGGAATGGGTGCTTCGCATATATAATAAAATGCGTGAACGCATCAAATAATAGTTAGGAATATATGTCGAAATTGAAACTGATACGTTGTTCTACCATTCCCCTTTCGTTGAATATCTTCTGCAAGGGGCTTTTGGAGCATTTATC
The DNA here is from genome assembly GCA_017938155.1 of Paludibacteraceae bacterium. GTDB lineage: Bacteria > Bacteroidota > Bacteroidia > Bacteroidales > Paludibacteraceae > Colicola. The sequence continues at coordinate 55,884 of JAGBCD010000036.1, forward strand.
TCAAGACTATGAAGTGGTAGCCTTATCGTCTCCGGGTAAGGATTTGGACGAGGTACGTATTCGTGAAGGCGTTCGTACCATTGGGGTAGCAATGGAACGCAAGATATCGTTGTGGCGTGACCTTCTTTCGTTGTTGCGTTTGATAGCTGTCTTTCGCCGCGAGCGTCCTGATGTGGTGCATAGTATGACTCCTAAGGCAGGTCTATTGTGCATGTTGGCAAGCAAACTGACCGGAGTACCAGTACGTATTCACACGTTTACGGGTTTGGTCTTTCCTACTGTTTCGGGTTGGAAGCAAAAAATATTGATAGCCACCGACCGCATCACATGTGGGTGTGCGACCCATGTCATTCCCGAGGGCGAAGGAGTGAAAAATGATTTATTGAAGTATGGCATCACCAGCAAGCCGCTACAGGTGCTGGGATATGGTAATATACGTGGTATAGATTTGAATTATTATCGTTGTGATGAATCAATACAAGGACAAGCGCAAGAGATACGGCAACGTTATGATAATGCTTTTATTTTTTTGTATGTAGGGCGTATTTTGGATGAGAAAGGCATTAGAGAATTGGCTACTGCCTACAAACGTTTTGACGAGGCGCATGCACATAGTCGATTGTTATTGGTAGGTCCAATTGATACACAAGGGGGCTTGGATTCCGAGACCTTATCCATGATATTAGAGCACCCACATATTGAGCAGATAGGTTTCCTACCAGATGTTCGAGCCTATTATGCAGCCAGTGATTGTTTTGTTTTTCCAAGTTATCGTGAAGGATTTCCAAATGTAGTAATCGAAGCGGGCGCTATGTCATTGCCTTGTATAGTAACCGACATCAATGGCTCGAGAGAGATTATACAACATAACAAGACCGGTTTAGTGGTAGAAGTGAAAAATGAGACAGCATTGTATGAAGCAATGGAGTATATGTACACACATCCTATAGAAGCAAAGCAAATGAGTGCACAAGCTTGTACATGGGTCAAAGAGCACTATGAACAGTCATATGTATGGAGTTGTTTGGAGACGTACTATAAACAAGTCATAAAAGAAAAAATGAAATAAAAGTCAGATGCTATATACACTTGCACATAAAATTCAGCACCATTTGCCATGGTTATGGGAGATGATTGAGGATATCAACTCGTGGCTTTTTTCTATACGCTATGGTCATCGCCTAAAGGGGCATGAAAAGATGTTTGAAGGATTGCACGATGATTATATCGTTCGGGCAGCCACTATTGACGATGCCAAAATGATGGAGCATTTTTTTGACCAACAAAGCGAGTATAATCTTCGTTTTTTCCATCCACACAAGTTTGACGCAACCAGTTTGTTGAAATTGTTGAAGAGGCGTTCGATGTTGATGTACTTGGTGTGTGATAAAGAAGGAGGTATGGTGGGTTACTTTTTCATACGTTGTTTTTTCATAAGCAAAGGCTTTAGGGGGTATATAGTAGATGAAAGGCAGCAAAAACGTGGAATAGGCAAGTTGATGGGCAAAGGATTTGCTGTCGTATGCCAAGCATTGCAGTTTCCCACATACAAGACCATATCCAAAGACAATCCTGCATCACTGGCATTGGCACACGCGGTATGCAAAGTGGAGGTATTGGAAGAATTGCCAAATAATGAACTCTATATACGTTGCAATTGATTATGTGGATAAAATATATATTTGATCGTGTAGTATCGTTGGTTGGCTTGTTGTTGATATGGCCATTGTTGTTGGTGTTGGTGTTGATGATTCGTCGTTCGATGCCAGGTGCTCCAGCTATTTTTAAGCAACAGCGCGTGGGCAAAGATGGCCGTTTGTTTACAATGTACAAGTTTAGAACGATGGTACCCCATCATGGTGGTAGTAGTGTGAGTGTGGCAGGCGAGAATCGTATTACCCCATTAGGGGAGAAACTTCGTCGTTACAAATTGGATGAACTCCCCGAATTGTGGAATATATTGATTGGCGATATGTCGTTTGTCGGTCCTCGTCCAGATGTTCCTGGTTATGCGGACTGTTTGGAGGGAGAGGATCGAGAAATTTTGAATCTCCGTCCCGGTATCACAGGTCCAGCGTCATTGAAGTATAGGAATGAGGAAGAATTGTTGGCCAAAGTGGAAGATCCTATTGCCTATAATGATGAAGTTATTTACCCAGACAAGGTTCGACTGAATCGCTATTATTACCATCATTATTCCTTTGTGATGGATCTTCGCATGATTTTTGCTACGGTATTGGGAAAAAAGATTTTGTATAATAATGAATGGATATAAGATTATGAACAAACGAATATATTTATGCTTGGCCCATATGTCAGGGAATGAGCAAAAGTACATTGATGAAGCCTTTGAAAGTAATTGGGTAGTACCATTGGGGCCTAATGTAGATGGTTTTGAAGCAGACTTGCATCATTTTATGTTGAAGGATCATCCACAATTGGAGCACAAACAGGTAGTTGCTCTCAGTTCGGGAACAGCTGCCATCCATCTGGCTTTGTTGGGATGCGGTGTCGGTCCTGGTGATGAGGTATGCGTACAATCGTTCACTTTCTGTGCCAGTTGCAATCCTGTTCGTTATGTAGGTGGAGTACCAATCCTGATTGATTCAGAGCCTGATACCTGGAACATGGACCCTACCCTTTTGGAGCAAGCTATCGTGGAGCGCAAATCTGTCACAGGTCGTTATCCTAAAGCTATTATCGTGGTAGCATTGTATGGTATGCCATATAATATAGAAGCGATTATGGATATTGCCAATCGTTATGGTATCCCTGTGATTGAGGATGCCGCTGAAGGATTAGGTAGTCGTTTTGAAGGACAAGCCTTAGGCACTTTTGGAGCGTATGGTGTATTGTCTTTTAATGGTAATAAGATGATTACCACCTCTGGCGGAGGAGCATTGATTTGTCCAGATATGGATAGCAAGACCCGTACACTATTCTATGCTACACAAGCAAGGGATAATTATCCTTATTACGAACACACGCATATTGGTTATAACTACCGATTGAGTAATATCTGTGCGGGTATTGGTCGTGGTCAAATGACCATATTGAATGAACATATTGCTCACCATCAACGTTTGGCGAAGATGTATGAAAAAGCGTTGGATGGTATTTCGGGTCTTTCATATCACACGAACCCAGATTCCCGTTATGAGAGCAACTATTGGTTGAGTTGTATCACCTTGGATGAGCAGGTACATGTAGTGGGAGAAGAAGAGGTAACTATAGCACCGCAACCCATAGCACCGAATAGAAACATAGAAGCATTGCGTATATACATGGACAAAGCTGGTATAGAGACACGTCCTTTGTGGAAACCAATGCACTTGCAGCCTATATATGCAGATGCTCCAGCATATTTGAATGGAGTAAGCGAACATTTGTTTAGAATCGGCTTATGTTTACCTTCCGGTCCTATGGTGACAGATGAAGATTTTGAGTACATCATCAAGACTCTTAAACAAGCTATTATACAATAAAGTAACTATATAAATCGAACAAGATATGGCATTTTTTGGATTATTCAAGAGCAAAGAAGCTCAAAAAGAGACGTTAGATAAAGGTTTAGAAAAGAGCAAGACATCCGTTTTGGGTAAGATAGGTCGAGCAATAGCCGGCAAATCTACTGTTGATGACGATGTATTGGACGAATTGGAAGAGGCACTGATTACCTCAGACGTTGGTGTAGAGACTACCTTGCGCATCATAGAACGTGTACAACAACGCGTAGCGAAAGATAAGTATCTCAATACAGCAGAGTTGAACAGAATATTGGTAGAAGAAACTTCCTCTCTACTGGCAGAGAATGAGTTGTCCGATGGTATGAAGGGGAGCTATGGTGAAGGCAGTGATGGCAATCCTTATGTAATCATGGTAGTGGGTGTGAATGGTGTGGGCAAGACTACAACGATAGGCAAACTGGCTCATCAATTCAAATCTGCAGGCAAGAAAGTCTATTTGGGTGCAGCCGATACCTTCCGAGCAGCAGCAGTAGAGCAATTATGTATATGGGGTGAACGTGTAGGCGTCCCTGTAATTAAGCAACAGCAAGGCTCCGACCCTGCTTCTGTAGCATACGATACGTTAGCCTCAGCCAAAGCCAATGGCGCAGATGTCGTCATCATAGACACAGCAGGTCGATTGCATAACAAGATCAACTTGATGAATGAGTTGAGCAAGATAAAGAACGTGATGCAAAAGATCGTTCCTAATGCTCCTCATGATGTGATGTTGGTATTGGATGGCAGTACGGGTCAAAATGCTTTTGAGCAAGCTAAACAATTCACCAAAGCTACACAAGTCACTTCGTTAGCAGTAACCAAATTGGATGGTACAGCCAAAGGAGGTGTAGTAATTGGCATTAGTGACCAATTCCATATTCCAGTTCGTTTTATCGGTTTAGGCGAACAAATGGATGACTTGCAAGTATTCAATCGTGAAGATTTTGTAAGTAGTTTGTTAGGAGTATAGCGCGTTCGGTAACGAGGTTGCACGAATGATATCGCTCTGCTCGCGCGTTCGACAATAAGGTCGCATTGACCGATGACCTCGTCATCGTTGGGGCGACTTATGTCTCCGCTTCTCCCAAAAGCAAACAGATAAATCTTGGTTTACTTTTGGGTACCCAGATTGGGGCGACTCGTACCTCCGCTTCTCCTTCTCCCCATAACAAACAGACGATGTCTTGGTTTGTTATGGGGGACCCCGATTTGAAAGCAAACAGACACAGTCTTGGTTTGCTTTGGGGGTGACAGACCCCTCCGCCCTGCGGGCACCTCCCCTAACTTAGGGGAGGAGTTGTGAGTGATGAAACCTTGAAACAGCGAAGCGGTGAAACAAGCATCTCTGATGCGTGAAACTTTGAAACTTTGTAGCAATCGTTTGAGCGAATTTACAAAATTCTTAATTCATCAATCTCAATTATCATCGTCTATACACAACACATCCCCGAAAGTTTTTCTTTCGGGGATGTGTTGTGTATTGGATTCTTTACTCTTACTTAGTAATCATATACATGAACGTTTCGTTGCTTGATTGTGTTGTAACGTGCAAGAAGTAAGTTCCAGCAGGTCCATGTGGATGAATGGTAAAGATAGAACTACCTGTAACTGTTTCTACTCCCATTAAGTGGCCAACAGCGTCATACATCTTAAGAGTAGTAGTCTCTTCAGGATTGAGTTCAATCACCTTGATAGGTTCACCTGATTCGATTTGTGTTGGTTGGATGGATATCTTATGTTGTGGCAACATCGACATGATATAATCCGAACGGAAGATAATATCGCATCCATTGTTGACAGGAGTAATCATTGTAACGATAGCATAGTATCCACCTGTCAATCGGTCGTTCTCTGAATAGTAGAATCCATAGCCTACAGGCACGTCATCCACTATGTTTGCGATTGGGTCAGGTTCACCAACGATACGATACCATACGACATCTTCTGGTTTTGGATTGTATCCCATGTTTTGGATAGCGTTGATATCCAACATGATCATCCAACCATCGTACTTGCTAAGTGCAGGTAATTGTTTGTATGTATCTGTATTATCGGTAGAAGGCATCTCTACATGTATGGTGGTAGGTTGTGAATAATATACGCCACACGATGTCTCAATCTTGAGTCTAATAACGATGCCTTCATCATTTGCTTTCACCTTATGGTCAACAGCAAGTGGTTTGAAGTTACCCACAGAGTCTTGTTGTTCCCATTCGAATGATTCGATCAGCATGATGTTATCGTTGTTCATATTGCTGATATAGTCTTGTACAGCAGCATCAGCCTCAATGAGTCGAACAGTCTCACCGCATACCAATTGTGGCAAGGCATCGAGTTCTTGTAGGTCAGGCATTTGAGGCACTTGCGCATGAACAGGATGGTGTTCGATGATACTATCACAACCTAAGACGGATTGTAGTGTATCGTAGTAGAACAACAAGGATTCATCTGGACAAACGGTATCAAAGACGATGGTATGTGTGGTATCAATTACTGATACGTGTAGGGTAATGATACTATCACATCCAGTCACAGCAGACTTAACTTTGGTTTGGTAGTCACCAGCTTTGGTGATGGATTGTCCATACCATTGATAGGTCTCGTTAGCACAGATGGTAGCGAAGTCTTCACCTGTAAGTTGTGGTAATTGATTAACCTTGAGGGTCACAACACTATCACATCCTAATTGAGAGGTAAGAATAACGGTGTGTGTACCAGCGGTAAACCATTCGTTGTTGTACATAACGCTATCACCCACGCATACATCCAATTCTTGTTTGCCATAACGTTTTGGTGTAACGTTGAGCTTGAGTACATATACATCGTCGCAACCTGATTGTGTAGCTACCTTGTCGGTATATGTACCAGCTTTGGTATAGTCTTTTCCTCTCCAGTTGAAGGTTTCGCCTTCGCAAATAGTAGCAGAATCTTCTTGATAGATGCTGTTATGTACTACGAGTTTCAATGCATAGACACTATCACATCCTGTCGTTGTGGTAAGTGAATCCACATAATAACCAGTTTGTGTGAGTTGCTTACCTCTCCAAGTGTGTGTCTCTCCGTTGCATATTTGTGCTGAATCGACAAACTCATACTTAGGAGTGATGGTAAGATTGAGTGTCATGATACTATCGCAACCAGTAACCAAAGAAGTGATGGTGTCGTAATAAACGCCAGTCTTGGTATAGGTAGTTCCATGCCATTGATAAGGTGTTCCGTTGCACAAGTTGATTACTTCTTGTGGTCCATAGACTGGTTGAATAACATTGAGTACTTGCAAGGTAATGATGGAGTCACAACCATTGACTGCAACGAGTGTATCGACATACACACCTGCTGAGGTGATGGTATGTTGACCGAAGGTAATGGTTTCACCTTGGCAGATATCTCTGGTGTAGGTAGTTGCAAAGTCTCTTAGCATGGTTACGTTCCATGTCACGATAGAGTCACAGCCATAGATAGATGAGAGTGTTTTGGTGTAAACGCCGCTGCTCTTGATCCATTCGTCAGCAAACCACAAACTATCACCACGACATATTTCCATATCAAAGGTATTGTTGTACACAGGATGATAGGTAAGGTGCAACTCGTAGATACTATCACAACCGTTAATGGTCGTTAGTGAATCATAGTAGATACCCTCTTTGCTGTAGTTCTTTCCGTGCCATCCATAAAGGTCACCTGGGCAAATAGCCACTTGGAGTACCTCTTTGAAAGTAGGATTGACTGTCAATTGGAGTGTTTGTATTGAGTCACATTCTTGGTCGTTCAATGCAGGCAAGGTGTCGTAGTAAGTACCTTGGATATTATAAGGTTTGCCTTTCCACATGAACACTTCTCCTTGGCATATCGCACCCTTGGTGGTATCTCGATAGAGAGGTTTCACTGTGAGGTGTACCGTTACAACGGAGTCACATCCATGGATGGTCTTGAGTGTTGCAGCATAATCTCCAGTGGTTTTGTACCATGAGATGGAGTCGATGGTCATACTATCGCCTTCGCACATGGTGTAATCAAACTCAGATGCAGCAGTTGGATACACGGTCAAGTTGAGTACACATATACTATCGCAATTGGTAGATGCTGCTGTCAATGTATCGGCATAGATACCCGCTTGTGTAAAGGTGAGGTTGTGCCCTACCCATTCGTAAGGTTGGTTGTCACAAGTGGTAGCATAGAGTGTATCGCGATAGATAGGTAGGACTGTCAATTGGATATGTTCTACACTATCGCATCCTAAGATAGTTGTGGTATAATAGGAATAGGTATGTACTCCCACCGTATTGAAGGTTGTATCTGCAAAGAGGTAAGGTAGTTCAGATTCGCAGATAGTCTTAACGGTGGTCTTGTTGTATGTTGGGTTTTCTGTCAACACGAGTTCATAGTAAACGCTATCGCAACCGAAACTATTGTATGCTGTATCTTTGTAAGTACCTGCTTGTGATAGTACAATATCTTTATAGGTATGCCATGTGTATGTAGTACCTTTGCAGAATGCATCTGTTTGTGTCATAACCAATGGTTGGTCAGCCACCAAAAGGTTGAGGTAAACGATGGAGTCACCTTGGGTCTCGTTGGTGAGTGAATCGATATACAAACCTGAGGTATAGAGATACTCATCACCGAACCATATGCTATCGCCGTAACAGAGCGTATCGTATAGCACTACGGAATCGTTGTAAACGAGACGGAGTGAATAGTAAACGCTATCGCAGTTGAAGCTATTGTAAGCGGTATCGTAGTGCAAGCCTGCTTGGTTGATGGTCACATCTTGCCATGTATGCCATACATAGGTCTCGCCACGCATGAGGGCTACACTGTCGGTTGGCATCGTTACAGGTTGGTCAGCCACCAAGAGGTTGAGGTAAACGATGGAGTCACCTTGAGTCTCGTTGGTGAGTGAATCGATATACAAACCTGAGGTATAGAGGTACTCATCACCGAACCATATACTATCGCCATAGCAGAGCGTATCGTATAGCACTACGGAATCGTTGTAAACGAGGTGGAGTGAATAGTAAACGCTATCACAGTTGAAGCTATTGTAAGCGGTATCGTAGTGCAAACCTGCTTGGTTGATGGTCACATCTTGCCATGTATGCCATACATAGGTCTCGCCACGCATGAGGGCTACACTGTCGGTCGGCATCGTTACAGGTTGGTCAGCCACCAAGAGGTTGAGGTAAACGATGGAGTCACCTTGTGTCTCGTTGGTGAGTGAATCGATATACAAACCTGAGGTATAGAGGTACTCATTACCGAACCATAGGCTATCGCCATAGCAGAGTGTATCGTATAGCACTACCGAGTCGTTGTAGAGAAGTTGGAGTGCATAGTAAACGCTATCGCAGTTGAAGCTATTGTAAGCGGTGTCGTAATGCAAGCCAGCTTGGTTGATAGTCACATCTTGCCATGTATGCCATAGGTAGGATTCACCGCGCATCACGGCTACGGTATCTATTGGCATTTGGATGGTTGGATTGGCCACCATTAGGTGCATATAAACGATGGAATCACCGGTGGTTAGGTTGGTAAGTGTATCCACATAGGTTCCTGTAGTGTAGAGGGCTTTTGAGCCAAACATAATGCTATCGCCGTAGCATATAGAGTCATACACGTGTACGGTATCTATTCTTGGATCATGCCAATCTACGCGTAGTATAACGTCACCTTCGGTGTATAGGCGTACGAACATCGTATCCACACTACTATCAAGCGATTCGATGAGGTCTTTTGAAATAGTCTTGATAGCGGTATCACCTGCTTGTACTTCACCTGATTGCACCATGAGTGACATACCTGATGGGCATTCGAATGCAAATGAACCTTTGAGTTCAGTTACCACATTTTCTTGGTTAGCCACCTTGATGCGTGGTAAGATATTGCTAATGGTGAGTGAATCGCGGAATTGTTGTACATCAAACTTGTACCATTGCGTTGTACCTGCAGCTTGTGGGTAGTCGGTATTTGGTACTACGTATATAGCATCAATACATGCTGAATCTTTCTCCGCCTCTCCCAATGGAATCAATACGGCATAGATTCTCAAATCTTGGTTGGAGTTGATACGCAACAATGCAGTATCGATAGCCACACTGGCGAGGTCAGTTGTAGCAAACTCGGATATTTGTCCAGCAGGTATATCGATGTATTGGTTGATAAACAATCCATCTTCGCAGGTCCATCTTGCCAAAGAAGCTTTGACGGTAGCAGAATCTGTTTGTGAGAGGTTTTCGATGAATATTTTCACGCCATCGTAGTTAGGATCTTTCATTGGATCCAATGCTACTTCCCACCAAGTTTGTTGATTGGCTTGTTGGAAGTTATCTCCATACCAGTTGAACATATTCGCTTCGGTGCATGATTCGCCTTCATTCTCTGATATCCAATCCACTCTAAAGACGATGTTTTGTTCGCTCAATAGTCTGAAATAAACCGTATCAGCGCCAATAGCATCGATCATCTCTTGGGTGCCCATGTAGGTCCAAGTAGCCATTGAATCGATGGTTTGTTCTTTGGTTACCATCTTATAATCAACTGGGCACATAGGAGCATAAGCCAATTCGATATGGGTAGCTATATTGCCTCTATTGTTGATGGTCAGTTTAGGAAGTTCGCCTACTGCCAAGTGTTGTCTGAATTGTTCGATACCTATCTTGTACCATTGTGATACGAAAGCATTGAGTTTGATATCGGTTTCAGCCTCAGCCACGATGGCTTGCAAGCAAGCGTCGTCTGGTGTGATGATTTCTCTTGGCACCAACTCAGCATAGATATTGATCTTCTTGTCGGAGGTTATATATATATATATAATGTCTGAAGCCAACGTAGCATAAGAAGAATAGCTGAGTACTTGTTCGATTTGTGAACCTGCAGCCAAAGTGATTGGTCGTTGCAAGACTGGTTCTTGTTCGCAATCGAACTTCATCGTAGCATTGATATGAGCGGATGCTACAGGGTCGAGATTCTCAATGTGAATCTTGAGGTCATATTTGGTACTATCTTTGATTCCTTCTATAGGTATTTGCCACCATGTAGGGAAGCCTGCTTCTTGGATATTGTTGCCGTACCAATTGAAGTAACGTGCATGCTTGCAATCTTGTCCTTCATTAGGATTGACCCAATCTACAATGAAAGTAATCTCAGCATCCGCTTGTATTTGGAGATAGATGGTGTCAATATCATTCTTGAGTGAAGTGATAAGGTCTTCTGGCACCATTTTGGTATATTCGCTATTTGGTTGGAGTGAAATAGTAGCATCTTGCAATACTCCATCCGTAGGACAAACGAACGAAAGTTTACCTTGAATCTTGTTGGTTTGATTGGACTTGTTGGTGAGAATCACTCGAGGTAGCAGGTTGCTGATTTGCAATGAGTCACGGAATGGTTGTACACCTATTTTGTACCAAGCGGTTGGTTGTGTATGTGTTACCAATTGTTTTGGTTGCACCAAGATGGCTTGCAAGCAAGCGGAATCAGCAGGTTCTACTGGTCTATCCACCAAGGTGGTATAGATATTGATTTGTTGGTTGGTAGCCAAGCAGATGTATGCGAAGTCACCGTCCAAGTATGCGTACATGGAGTAATCCAATTCGAAGCCTGAGGTAGTGTGGGCAGGGATGGTCAATGTTCTTGCCATAGCTCCGTCGCTTGGACAAGTAAAGCCTATAGTGCCAGACACTTGTGCTGCAGCATCTCCCAAGTTCTCTACATGAATTTGTATGTTATGGAGGTTATCTTGTTTGAGTTCTGCCAATGGCACTTTCCACCATAGTACGGTGTTTTGTTCTTGGATATTGTTGCCATGCATGTTGAACCATTTCGCTGTAGAGCAATCTTGTCCTTCGTTAGGGTCAACAAAGTCAACACGCACGATGAGTGAATCGGTAGATTTGATACGCAAGTATGCCCATTGAGCATCGTAAGCTTCCACCAAGTCTCTGGTGATGGTCTTGGTATAAGCTTCTTTAGGTTGGATGCTTAGTGTTTGTTCTGTTAGTTCTTGTGGAGCAGGGCATTCAAAGGTATAAGCACCTGTAACATTAGCAACGTTGTTGCTTAGGTTGGTGATGGTAATACGTGGTAATACACGGGTAGAGTCTTTGAACTGTTGCAAGTTGACCTTGAACCATTGTTCTGCCATGGCTCCTTTGATTGACAGGTCGGTATCCACTTGTGCTACGATAGCGGTAAGGCATGCATCGTCAGTAGGAACGGCTGGTCTATCCACGAGGGTAGCAGTAATCTTGATGTTTTGTTGTGTATTCACCAAGAGGTAAACGGTATCGTTTGCCAAGTAAGCGTAGTTAGGATAATCCAATACGCGTTGTATTTGTTGTCCTGCAGGGATGGTAAGGGTTTGTCCCATAGGGTCACTATTGGCGCAATCGAAGGTAAAGGATACGGCTACGTTATTGGTTTGTGCTGCAAGGTTTTGTACCGTGATTTGTACATCCTTGGTATTGTTGGCTTTGGCATTTGCGATAGGCACTTTCCACCAAGTCTCAGTACCTGCTTGTTGTAGGTTTTCGTTGTTCCAGTCGAACACGCGTCCACTCATGCATGATTGGTTTTCCTTCTTACCCATCAAGCGTGCTTGGAAGTGGATATTTTGTGTAGGTTGGATTTGTACGAAGAGTGTATCGCTGCTCATGGAGCTGATGAGGTTGGCTCCTATCTCTTTGACCAAGACCTGTTTTGCATAGAGGCTGAGTGCTTTGCTGATTGGTTCTCCGCCCACGCGTTGAAGCAATGCATTTCCTTCAATATTAGCATTGGTATTGGTTAGGTTCTCGATGGTCAATACAGGTTTGTATCCAGTCTTCACGAAATCGGCTTTTGCGATAGCGAACCATTTGGTTTCGTTAGCATTGATGCTGTACCATGTACCATCCACCACGTTGATTACTGTACCTGTAACGTTCAATGTTTGTGGTGTATATGCTTCGGTCTCAAGTGTTAGTTTGAGAGGTTGGTTGGTAGTCACTTTGATCCAAGCCACTGAGTCGTTGAGCATAGCGATGAGAGCGTTGTCCAACGTCTTGGTGATGAGATCGCCTTTTTGTAGTGATACTTTGGTAGTAGTTAGACCGGTTGAAGGGCAGTTGAGTGAAAGTGCAAGGTCCACGTTAGCCATTGCATTGCCCACGTTTTGTCCTATGATCTTGAGTGCTTGGTTGGCTGCCAACTTTCCATTCAGGTCGATGCGATACCATTTGGTGCCAGCAGGTACATTAGTAGTAGGCCAATTGATCTCAGCTGCATTGAGGCAGTCGATATCTTCGGTATCGGCTGTCACTTCAGCTGTAGTACATTCAACAGGTTGATTGGCTTTGAGTCGGATATAGACTTTCGCGCCGCTATTCTTGGCCATCGTTACCATGTCAGCATCCAGCAAGAAGTTTCTCTTTTGCTTTGCGTTTAGGAACATATCTTCGGTCATCGTGTAGGTCGCCTTACCTCCACTTACCAAGAAGCCTTCTATATAGAGGGTTGTGCTTTGGGTTTGTGACAAGTTTTGCATGAAAAGGATGAGTCCTTTTCCGCTCTCCACTTGTTGTAGGTCAACATGGAAGAGTTTCTTGCTGTTGTCACCAGGATATTGGTTGGCATTATCGAAATCAAACTCTACAGCTTGGTTCCAATCAATCACCTCTTGCACTGGTTCGTTCTCTACTATTTCCACTTTGAGCACACCTTTCTTAGCGGTGAGCATACGGAAATAGATCTTACCCTCGGCATCAGTTTTTGAGGTCAGTTTATCCCAATCCTTTGGTGCAATGGTATAACCTACACCATTTTGCAGGGTGACTGCTCCAACGATGTTAGGATCACTTTGGGAAGGTAAGAAATTACATGAATTACCCATCAACATATTCAGAGCGCTGTCGCCTGTCCATGTAAATTTGGTAGATAATTCTTTCCACTGACTCAATTCGATGTGGAATATTCCCGCATCATTCGCTTCTACGTTCAACACGGTAGGGACATTTAGTGCCTGAGTGTTGCAAGTTGGAACTTGTGCTTGTACCATACAAGCAGCGGAAATCCACAAACTGATTAACAAATAAATTTTACGCATCTTATTTTTGTTTTGATATTATACTAAGTTTCATTTATGTGTATGTGACGCGTGCACCCGCGCATACACACAAATTAGTCCGCAAAGTTACTATTTTTCTTCGGTACTCACAAGTATTTTTACAAAAACTTTGCTTTTGCACCTAAGAATAGTCACTTTTGCTACAATAGTTATTACTATTCGCAACACATTCCTTCTACAAACATCAAAGGAAAGTTTGTTTACGTAAGTTCCACAAACGGAGTATGCCTACCCCATTTGTGGATATATTTTCATCTGTATAGATTATTTTTGTGGGAAGTTGAAGTGGTAAACCAATTTCACTCCACCATCAAAATAGCCTAATTTGTTAGCGTATGCATCCGTTAGTGATAGGATATCAACAGTAGCATTGCCATGCGCTGTAGGAGGTGTTACAGCGATGAAACTTTCTTTGTTGAGGTCATTGGTATAGAGTGAATACACGCCATAGTTGGCATAGGCACCCAATCCCAATGAGGTATTGTTTTTGAAGTTCCATTCCTTGCCCAGTTCTATTCCTACCAATACATTGAGTTTGCTGGAATTGAACTTGTCTTTGTTGTCCATATTCTTCACGGCACCTGTAATCTGTTCGTTGGTTACGGTAACGTCCATTTCTGGGAAATAGGCATGGATGTTTGCATTTTGCATGTTTTGGTTGAAATGTGTGAAGACGGGCAATGACACTTTAGGTCCTACATTTAGAAAGAACCCTTTGTCTGTAATCATAGTAAACATGATCGGTATCTCCACCATTATTTGTCCATCTTTCTCATTGACATCAGTAGCTTGAATGCTGTAGTCAATTGGATTGCCATCAGCCACTACGGAATAGGTAGAGTCAAGAGATGCAGACAGTTTGTTTTGCACATAGCCCACAGAAATACCGGTCAATATACCCATCGTAGGTTGGTGCAATGCTTTCTTGCCTCCTCTATTGCCAAAGTAGTATGCATATTGGATATCCAACCACGTATCAAATCCGCAGTGCCATTTGCCATCAATAGTCGTTTGTTGCATGAGTGATGCGGCACCACCTCTCAGGCCGATAGAGATGCGGTTGAAACATTTATGCTTAACGTCTTTTATTTCTGGCATTTGTTCATCCCCCCATTCGTACTTGGTAGTATCGGGTATTTGTGGGGTAGAAGGTTTGGGCTGAGGAGCGGGTTCTATCTGTTTGGGTGTAGTATCAACAGGCAAGGGTTGTACGGGTGTCGTATCCTGTACTTGCTCCAGTTTCTCTTGCACTGCTTGTTCGATGGTTTGTCCGCTTTGCAGTTCCTTCATTATTTCCTCTGCCACCAATCCGTTAGGAATGAGGGCTTGTGGAATAACCCATGAGTTGATTCCTTGCAATAGGACGCCGTTGGGGAAGCGTTTACCACCAGCTTGTTTGACGATATGGTTCACTTTGTACACCCATGTGGACATACGTTCTCCTGTGAGGTATCGTGTTTGTGTTGAGTCGATGCTCACGGTGTCACCCGGTTGGATATTGACATGTGAGCCGTCATAGTAGATATCTTTGGTATTGGTATTGTTTTGTGCTACAGCAGTTAATGAGCAAATGGCAGCAACGATAGTTATGATATATTTTTTCATTGTTCAGTCCTCCAATTATTTCACGATGTATTTAAAGGTATATACCTGTTCACCCATCCATAGTTCGATCAGGTAGCATCCTGGTGTATTTTGTGCTTTTATTTGGATGGTTTGAGCCTTTTGCACAGTATGTATTTGCTGTACTTGCAATCCTTGTCCGTTGTATGTCTTCACGTCGCATACCTCTTGTGGATTGAGGCCTTGTATTTCTAAGGTTTGTCCTGGTGATGCGATAGAAGGGGTAATAGTAGGAGCGTATTGTACAGGAGTGCATGTGATGATATTGGTACGTGCTGTGATGCCGCAAGGATGTTGTTCGGACTCACTGTATAGGAGTCGAGCATAGTACATACCCACGAGTGGTTCTCCTGTGGTGTAGTAGTATCC
The DNA here is from genome assembly GCA_017938155.1 of Paludibacteraceae bacterium. GTDB lineage: Bacteria > Bacteroidota > Bacteroidia > Bacteroidales > Paludibacteraceae > Colicola. Next base: position 71,484 of record JAGBCD010000036.1, read on the forward strand.
TGTTCCGACTTTCTTGTCGTTGCCCACTTCTGGTAGTAGGGTCAAGTCGTCTATCTCTCCATCCTCAGCGAGGTACCATTCGACAGAGTCTTGTGTTATCTCGCTAAATCCGAGTGTATCTTTGATGTAGCGGTAGTTGATCATCAGCATTCTGTTCCCGAACATTGCTTCTGCTGGCAGTTGGTCAAAATCGGTCGTATTGTCGGCACTTGGTAGTTCAACCAATTGTGTGATGCTATCTTGTACGGTAGCGCAATCGCTTGTGAGTTGGCACATGATTTGTATCATCTCGCCGCCGTTCAAGAGTTGTTGTATTTGTCCAATAGGTTGCCACTCGTCTTGTAGTTTGGCAAACCATTCTACTTGGGTATTAGGAGCATAGAGTATGTCGTTGTCTATTTTGTCCATTATCCGTTCGTTAGGCACCTCTACATTGATTGGTTCGCCGCAGACGGTTCTGACGCCTTGCATCCAATCATTTTCCCACAACATATGGTACTTGATGAGGTTATGTTTCACTACGGAGTCGCATCCCAATACGGTGGTTAGGGTATCGTAGTAGTACTCACGAGTATCTGCAGGGCAGATGGTGTCATATACCTCGGTGTATTGGGTTGGATTGACTGTGAGTGAGAGTGTCACGATGCTGTCACATCCAGTAATGAAAGATGTCAAGGTCACTTTGTATTCACCTGTCTTGTTTAGACTTTGTCCATTCCATTCATATACTTGATTGTCGCAGTTGGTGTCAGCCATTTGGTAGGTTAGTATTGGTAGTTCGGTCACGGTGAGGGTCACGATACTATCGCATCCTGTCACAAGGGAAGTGAGGGTATCTACAAAGGTACCTACAGGATAGGAGTTGCCTTCCCATTGTACTTGTTCGTTAGGACATACAAAGAGTTCTTGTGTGCCTGTGAGGATAGGCAGTTCGGTCACGGTGAGGGTCACGATACTGTCGCATCCAGTAACGAGGGATGTGAGGGTATCTACGTGTGTACCTACAGGATAGGAGTTGCCTTCCCATTGCACTTGTTCGTTAGGACATACAAAGAGTTCTTGTGTGCCTGTGAGTGTAGGCAATGCAATGACGGTGAGGGTCACAATACTGTCGCAACCATGGATGGTATTGAGGGTATCTATCCATTCACCTGCTTGGTAAGGATGGCCCTCCCACATATATGGGAGATCGTGTTCACATACATAGACGGTGTCTTTGATATCTTTATACACAGGCAACACGTTGATGTCGTAGGTATAGATAGAGTCGTATTGGTATGTGAGTGCTTGTCCGTTGTAGGTCTCTGATGCGGTGAGGCATAGGGTATCACTCCATGTCGTGTCGCTGGTTATCGTGAGGGTTGTCAAGCGTGTGTTGTAGGTCTCTTCGTAGCATACAGATGCTTCTGTAGGTTGAACGAGACGTGTATAAGCCTCTGCCTCTAAGGTAAAGTCGTTGCTATAAAGTGTGTCTTGGCATGAGGTCACTACGGCGTAGCGTAGTTGTACTGTTTGTGTCAAGCTATCGAGCAATGATACCGTATCTATAGGCAAATAGGTTTGCGTTGCGGTGTCTTTGGATTGCCAGAAGATGCTCTCCACGTGCATGTACTCGTTGTCGTCTTGTGGGTAGTCGTAGGTAAAGTCTGCCCAGAGTACTTGGGTGGCAAGTCCTACTTGTAGGGTCTTGCCAGCAGCCACGCGTGGTTTGGACTTCAAGGTGGTGTAGAGCTCTGGTTGCTTATACACACGGAAGTTGTATATATATACGCTATCGATGAGTCGTGTGAGTGACAAGGTATCCGTGGTAGCGATATTGAATACGGTATCTCGCACTATGGTATCGTTGGTTACCATTAGACTTGGATTGTTTCTTGTCTGTACGATAGTGTTTTGGCATAGTACAGAGTCTTGTACCACTACCAAAGAGTCGTAACGCCAAGGTTGTGCAACGATATTGATAACGTTGCTTTCCACCATGTTTTCGCAGCTATCCAAGAGGACGTATTGCAATGCCAATGTTTTTTGTTCTTTGGTCAGTGGAGCAGGATAAGCCTCAGCAATGGATTTGCCATCCAATGTTTGCCAATAGATACTATCCACTTTGGCCAACGTATCTTGTGCTATGCGTTGGTAGTAAGCAGCTATGGAGTCGAGTGATGGTTGCACTTCGATTTGCATACCTTGTACTACCAATGGGAGTGCATGCAAAGAATCGAGTTGATGTGTAGTGAGTGCTTGGTGTGGCATGATAGGTCTTACGTGGAAGTCTTTGATATATTCGATCAACCATGTATTTTCTATCACTTGGGTAGTATCGCTCCAGTACCATGTCTCTTCGTCGAAGGATAGTATTTCGCGCACGATATCTTTTTGTCCGATGGTATCGCTGAAGGTATAGAAAGCTCCGTCGCATACTACATCGTAGATGGTGTCTCGAACGATAGAGTCGGCTCTCTCTGGGATGAACTCAATATAGATGCGTGTAGTTGCACTATCGGAACGGTAGCCTAAGATGATATCCACCCATCCTAAGTGTTTGACTAAGTCACGGTCAATATCTTTGCTCTTTGCCTCGTATGGAGCAAATCCTTGTTCTACTGTCATGAGTATTTCTGAGTCACATTCACCCATACGGATGTCTGTACCCGCTGTGGTAGAGTCGTTTTCTTCGTTGACAACCCATAGTCGGAGGTCTTTACCTTCTGGGAAGATGGTTGAGTCCATCTTGATTTGGTAGAATAGGTATTTACCACCACCTGGGTGCACATTACCTTTTTCCCAATCGAAGACAATAGGTTCCAAGCAGTCTTCACCTTTGCTGAGTTGTGCTTCGAACTGGAAGGTGATGTCAGCATTAGGAATGATGCGTAGGTAAGCTACAGGTTTTTCTACCGACTGCATGTTGGCACGAGTAATGGTTTTCAAGAGGGTATCTTGTGGGTTAAGCACTTCGGTGCGTTTTGCCATGGTGTGTGCCACTGGGCATTCCCATGATACTTCTACTTGTACGTGAGTAGTGGTGTCGGCATGGTTGAACACTTTGAGCATTGCATCGCCTTTGGTATTGAGTTGCAGGTTAGAGATGTCCAACTCGTACCATACGGTATCGCCTGCTGCTTGATGGTAATCAATGTTTGGTGCGAGGGCGATAGCCTCTTGGCAAGCAAAGATGGTATCGGTAAGTAGGTCATCAATATACTTGATATAGATGCTATCATCCACTTTGGTTTCCACGTATACGTATAGGTAATCCATTGCCATACCTTGTATGGTAGCAGATGCTATTTGTTTGGTAACCAATTGTTTTGCACCGATATTGGCGGATTGGCTTGTAATGATAGTGGAGTCACAATGTTCGTATAGTGAAGCATGTATATATCCTGTTTTGGTATCGATGTTCTTGACACCTATTTCAATGCCTTTGTTATTCGTTTTGAGTTCATTGACATTGATTCTGTACCATTTCTCTTCGTTGGCCAACTGTATATGTGAAGATAGTGTATCCAAGATGATGGCGTGTGAACAGTCCACACCGTCGTTAGGGTCTTGTAGGTTGAATGAGAAGTTGAGCTTGTGGTCGGATTGTAGTTTGACATAGGCAGTCTTGCCCGCTCCGAGTAGTGCCACTTCACGTTCGATGAGTTGGTGCAGTTCTTGTCCTGGTTGCAAGGTGATGCTGTTGGTCAGCATGGTTTGGTTGACAGGGCAATCAAAAGCCACTTGTACAGTGAGTGTATTGATTTGGTCACTGTTGTAGAGGGAAATATTGGAGGTATATTCGGTGTTGTTGAGTGTATCGGTATTGATGGTGTACCATGCCGTTCCCTCATGTTTGTATTTGTATCCCCACTCCACTTCTTGATGGGTTGAGCAACTTGCGTCTGTGAATGGCGTTGGGTCAAGCAATTCGGCTTGCATGTGAATAGGTTGTTCACAAGCCACTCTATAGTAGATGAACGTATCTACCAGTTCAACTGCCGCATAAGGATGCAAGACTTGTTTGGTCTCTCCTGGGTTGAGCTCAAGTATTCTACGTTGTGGTTGGTTGCAAGGGCAGTTAGGTGCAAAGTCTAATATCACTTGGTTTTGTTTGGTATTGGACTTGTTGGTATAGGTCACCATTACATCTTTGTGTAGTAGTTTGGCTTGTGTTAGGTCCACACTATACCATAGGGCACCTTGTTCAGGTTTTTGGTGATTGCCGCTGGTCCAGTTGAACGGAATAGCTTTTTGGCAATCAGTACCTTCGTCAGGTGTCACAAAATTGATATGGAAGTCAATCGGTTGATTGGTGGTCAGTTTGACATAGAGGAAAGATATGGTCTTGTCAAAGTTACGCATAAAGTCCTTGGATGCCGTCTCTTGTGCTGTACCGTTGGCATCGAGTATAAGTTCTCTCGTTTGGTTAGGCAAGGAGTCTGGACATTCGGTGGACACCTCTATTTGTACGGTAGCATTTTGTGCAGCACGGTTGTTGATAATAGCGGAAGGTAGCAGTTCTGTGTTTTTGAGTGGTGTCATATCCACGATAAACCATGCGGTAGTATCTTTGGGCAGGGTATGTCCTTCTTCCCAGTTGAAGTGTGTACCATTGACGCACGCACTATCTGCAGGTAGTACGGCGGTTGGCACCCATTCTGCAAATAGCTCGAGTGGTTGTTCGGACTTTACTCCCATATAGATGGTGCTGGTACCCAACATTTGCAGTGTAGAGTTGTTGACTATTTTGTCGAACTCACCTTTGGGTCCTACAGCTTTCTCCAAAGTCTGTAGGTCAAGGTATGGGCACTCGAGTGCCATTTGTAGCAATAGATTGGTTGTTTGTGTCGTACTTAGGTTTTTACCTACGAGTCGTAGGTCGTATAGTTGTCCTCCTTGCTTTTGTTTGGACAGGTCCACTGCATACCAGAAGTTACCTGGCTCTTGCATCACGTTCTTGCCAAACTCAAATGGTGCTGCGCTTTTGCAGGCATCACCTTCTCTGACGTGTTTGAGTCGCACGTAAGCGTTGATGTCTTGTGAGTTCACCACCTTGATAAAGAGGGTGTCGTAGTTGGCTGCTATCGCTTCTATTTGGTTGCGTTGCATGGTAACGACACTGATGCCATCAGGTTGGAGCGATGCGTCAAGTGTTTTCGTGGCTGATGTCTTAGATTGATATGCCAATACTTCAGTGATGTTGAGCACCTCTGTAGTTGAGAGGTTTTGAATGGTCATCTCTGGCATCATTTTCTTGCCCCTCAACGAATCGATGGGAATGTAGTAGTAGTGTTCTCCTGCGGGGATGATAGTCTCTTGGTAGAGATTGAACTGTGTTGCAGCGGAGAAGTCCACTACAGGCATAGCAGGCATCGTAATAAGTTCTGGATGTATCTTGATGTTTTGACTGGCTTGCACTTGCAAGTACGTCTCATCCATAGCTTTGGCATCGATGTCCATACGAAGGATGGTGTCATATACAGTGGCATAGGCAGGTATATGAACAGTCTTGGTTGTGATACCTGTACTTGGGCAGTCAGGGCTCTCTTGTAGGAGTACTTGTGCCTCTTGTGCTGAAGTGTTTTGTAGCACGTAGCGAATAGTCTTGGCAGCATCATTTTTCGCATCAGCTATATTAAGTTTGTACCAAGCTTCGCCTTTGTTTTGTGTCGTAGGGATGTTGTAGGTTAGGTAAGGTGCGTCCACACAACCATTGTCCATCTCCACGTAGTCGGTCACAGAAGCGGCGAGGCGGAGATCATGGCTGCATCGTAGTTTGAGATAAACCAGTTTTTGGTTCATCTTCACCAACTGTGCCACACTTTTGGAAAGCAACACATTGCTATGCGGTGCAATGGTTTTGTCATACTCCATGCTATTGCTTAGCAGTGTAGCTTCGGCCATTACCTCATTGGGAACGTCTGCCATGTTGATAAGGTAGAGGGTTAGGTACGGATCATCCTCGTCGTAGAGGGGGTCTAAGCTAATTTTGTACCATACGTCTGTAGCCGTTGCAGGTTGCAGGTTTCCTTTTTCCCAGTCGAAGGGGATGGCATTTTCTTTGCTTGTTCCATCTGCTACAGCTGCAATGCCCAGCATGCATGTAGCGATCAGTGTTAGGGTAGTTAAAACGAAACGTTTCATCGTTTATGTAATCTTTTTATATCTATATATAGTGTTTATTTACAATGTTGTCCTGTTAGGGTATATTTTTGGTTATCTCTGATAATGTATAGGTTGCCATTTTCGTCACGTTGCAGGTAATAAGGCAGGTTGTTATCAGCCTGATTGTCTTGCAAGTGTGTAGGTTCATCGAGTTGTGTAAGGGTCAGGGTAACCTTGTAGGTACATCCGTTAGGGTCTTTGGCAGTGATGATATGTGTACCAAAATCGGTTATCACTTCTCCCGTAGCGACATGAGTATAAGGTAGTTGTGATGCAGGCAATTGTACGGACTCGGTTAGCACCTCTGGTTTGAGGATGGTCACGTTGTATTGGTTTATTTGCTTTGCATCCTGACTGACGATAATGGTGTCCACCAACACTGCTGAATGGTCGGTCTTGAGTCCTTTAGGTGTAGTAAAGGTCTTGCCCGCGCAGAGGGTCGTATCGATGGTTGTTTGTGTGATATCCATCAGTTGAGTCACAGTGAGTTCTACGGTGCGGGTACAGGTGTTTCTACCTTCCACTTTGATGGTTTGTGTACCGAAGTTCTCCACTACATGTCTTAGGCTTGTCTCGTAGTAAGGCAGTTGTGACGCATAGAGTGATAGGTTCATGTACTCGGTTTCGAGTAAGGTATATTGTACGTTATATGTCGTGATGAGTTGTGTATCGGCATCGGGCATGGTGGTCACCTTGAAGGTGGTATCGTTGGGATAGGTCTTGCCGCCCATGGCAAAGGTCTTACCGGTACAGATGGTAGTGTCCACGTATTGTTGTAGTGTAGTCATGCCGTGTACGACGTGTAGTAGGATACGTTCGTCACACTGTCCTGGTGTATGGATTACGAAATCGTAGTCACCAAAGTGGTCAATTAGCTTCTCCTTGCGATAGAGCGTAGGAAGTTGTGATGCAGACAAGGTGATGGTGTCGTATATTGTCTCTGGCGGTGTGATGGTCAGGTTGTAGGTAGTCACATTGATTTGGTTGGATGTAACCCATGCCGTATCCACGTAGCCTGTCACTGATTGTGTAAGCAATGTATCTGCCAACTGCAATCCCATACCTTGACACAGGGTCGTATCGATGGTGATTGCGTTGTAGATAGGTTTGGTATATACGCGTACTCTGCCCACATAAGTAGAGTCGTGGCGTAGGTGTACGAAGATTGGTTGTGCTTGTGCTTTCGCGTTCGCAATGGTTTGTTTGGATAGTACCAATACTTTGGTGGAGTCTGCCAATTGCGTTTGTAGGAAAGGCGTAGCATCGCAAGTAGCCAACGAGAGCTCAAAGTCGCAAGGCAGGTTGTTTTTTTGTTGCCATTGGATAAACACGTCGCTATTGGATGGCATCTGCGCGGGGTTGAACTTATACACATCATAAGGGGATGATGAGATAAAGGTCATTCCGTTGTACATAGGCAGTGGGTCCTCGCAGGTAGAGTTGGGTCCTTGGTCAAAAGGCGTACATATCACTCTACCCTCTCCATCTCCTATAGGGTACGCGCGCATGTGAGGAGTAACGGCTTGTTGGAATACCTCTCCCAGTTTACCCATCTCGTCCAGTTTTTTGTTGATGTCGGTCACGTCCATATCTTTCATTTGGTTGGGCGACACGCGTAGGGAGAAGGTGGGTTCTTTGGATGAGCAGAAAGCATATACCTCAAGTTGTATTTGGCAGTCTGCAAACCAATAGGCAGTAAGTCCTTTGCGCAACTCGCTAATTGGTGCGGAAAACCATGTAGTGTCGCTGATGGTCATATCCATGCCAAATTCGAAAGGAATGGATGTTTCCTTGCAGTCACAGAAGTAATATTTGTAGCCAAATATTTTTCTTTCGAGTTCGCAGGACCAAGAGCCTTCTGCTATTTCTTCATCGGAAGGCAGTTGCTCTACATAATTCTCTGTTTGTGCATTTAGACTGACGGTGACGGTCGCACCGAAAAGGGCTAAAGATAGCGCAAAGTGACGTAGTTTCATATGTTCGATTGTTTAGATATTACTGTATTTTGTTTCCCATCAAGTCGTATAGGTAGGTATGGTCTTGTTCGATAACTTGGATGTAGATATGGTTGTCGATAAGTATAAGTTTGGTCGTTCTATTCTCCCAAGTAGCCTCTATCGGTTTGAGGTCGGTGGTCGTGCCAGGTATTTCGCTCATCGTTTTGGTAATGAGTTTACCTTTGGCAGCACTTCTGAGTCGTAGGTATATATTACCCAAACCGTCTGCTCGATTGAGGATAAGGTCATTGATTTTGTCCTTGTCTATTATGGTAGAGTCGTTGGAACCCACTTGTTTGTATAGTCCTACGTGCATATTGTTGGCAGCGAGTGAGAACTCACACGTGTCGGCTATGAAGATATAGGCTTGCTTGGTACCTTCCCATACAAGGCAGTGGATCGAGTCTTTCCATTCGTCTGCATTGAGTCGATAGATGGTGTTTTGGTTGTATGCAGGCATATCCACGGTGTCGTTGATAGCGAGTAGTGTACTCTTGGTGTTGCAGTCTATCACTGGAGGGATAAACTCGTCCCACCACAGGGTACCCTCTTCGATGCGGTTGATTTGTAGGAACACCCATCCGTCTGTATGCTTGGCAGCAATGTCGTTGACACGCTCCTTGAGCAGGTCGGCATACATAAAACCGTCTTGCTCGTTGTAGTAGAAATGAACGGTATCGATCACGTCTGGGTCTTTGGGTGTAAACTCAAATCCGCAGAACTTAGCGAAGATAGCGGTAGCATCTTCGTGGTTGGCTGATTGCCATTTGAGGCGTATGTTCTTGTCCTTGACATCATCAGCTTTGAATCGGAAAGATTTAGATGCCGAAGTCACATTCTTGGTCAAGGCCAATCCTGCTTCTGATGTAGGGAAAGTAATAGCCGTTGTTTTGTAGTTCATCGCACAAGTGTTGATAGTGACAACTCCATGCTCTTTGTAGTCGTCCACATAGAGTTTGCCATCTTCTTGCGCATAGAACTTGACGTACATATTACCATCTTCGGTATAGCGTACATACTGGTTAATCTGCACGTCTGAAAGTACTTGTGCAGGTAGTCCATTGTTGCTACTGCTGAAGGTATAGCGATCGTAAGCATTGGCAGTGTCTATCACGCATGTGTTGTCAAGGTAAGCCAAGAGTGGTGTCTCTCCTGTCCAAGTAAAGCGCAGTTTGCTACCCACCCACTCGGTCACAGGGAAATAGTAGGTGCGAGAGGTATCGTTGGCAAGGAGGTTGAGTGTATCTTGCATATCGGCACGAATGGACAGTTCCTCGCAATTTTGTATCACCTTGTAGTTATCTATTTGCGCAGTACCCGCCACATCGGTACGCAAAGAAACATAGGCTGGGATGCTATAGTCGATATTGAACGCCGCAAAAGCATCCAAGATATCACGCTCGTAGTGTAGTTTGTAGGTCTTCTTGCCGTCCACCATCACGACTTCCAAATCCATTTCTGCTGGGAAATATGCTTCGTAATTCGCTAAGTCTGCTACCATGCTGGCTACATTGGGGTCGCTATACACACCAGGTGTACAAGTTAGGTCCACATACACCTGAGGGTCGTTTTCCGATTCCTCATTCGGGAAGAAATAGACAATCAGTGGTAGGTCTTCCGAATTGGCAGTGTACCAATAGGTTCGGTTAGGTTCGATGTTTTGTGAGAAAGTCGAATCCACATAGATAGCATTCTCGCAAGCGGTACCAGGAGTAGTCGCATGCAATAGAGTAGCCATAGCTACGCATAGTAAAGATAAGAGTGTTTTTTTCATTTTCATTGGGGTACCATTCGGTACATTATATTTAATCCACTATAAGTTTGATAATTTCGTATGTTCCTTTGACGATATAGATGCCTTGTGGGGCTGATATACTCATTTGTTCGCCTTCTGTTAGTTGTCCCTCAAAGAGCGCTTGACCGTGCATATCATAGATCACCGCATGTTGTGCTTGCAATGCTGTCAGATGTATTTGCATGTTGTTGGCATACGCATTGAGAGTCGTTCTATCCCCGATGGTAGGCAATCCTGTAGCCGTTTGCTCCTCGTATATCACTTTACCTGCACGAGATATGGCTTTTGGCATACGAGCAGTGAGCGGGTTATAGAGCATAAATGTCTCCATGGGTTTCACTGAGTATTCGGATGTTTTCAACTCGTAATAATCGTTGGATGTATTGTGAATATATCCTGTACTTGCTGGCAAAGTCAATGCATTGAGAGAAATATTACCTTTTAATATTGCAGAACCCACATTGGATAAAGGATTGGCTAATACAGAGGTATGCACATTCGTTCCATCCACCTCTTGAGGACCTTTTCCATGTAGAAGGAGGTACTTTCCTGTCCAATAATCATATTTTGTTCGGGTAGCCGCATCTCCACATAATGGACAATAAGGGAACTGCATTGCATAGACATGCCCCTTCTTGAGTATCGCTTCGTTTTCCAATGGGGTGGCTACTGGTTTCCAAACAATATTTAGTTCTTCACCTGTTGCATTGGTAGAGAAAGAACCATCAACATCGAGATTATCCAACTCGTACAAATAGTAGTTTGCCTCACGGATATTGGCACCATTGTAGTGAATCAATTCATAAGGCTTTACGCCATACCATTCCATCAATGTCGTTAGCGGATGAGAAGTAGTACGTCCATCAGCAGACGGAATAACAAAGCCACTTATTTCATTGAAGAATTTCAAAAATGCAGTAGCTTGCGCTCGATGCGCATCTTCTCGCGTCATGGCTTCAAGTTCTGTTTCCTTTGCTCCTTCCAATACAGAAATATCATGCACATCAAATGGAGCCACTATAGTTATCCATTGGTCCGCCTCAATGGATTTAAATATATTCAAATCCTTTTGAATCCTATAATTCTCTGCATTGGTAATATTGGAACGGTTTGTCGTACATTTGATATGCATTTCACCATCCACTATTTCTACTTGTTTTTGCATTTCGTCCACTTCAAGGTATAACAAATAGTTTGTTTCTACAGCTGTACCATCCACTTGTTTTTCTACATCTATATCTCCACCTACACCTACACCTGTTCCTGAATTTGACACATTAATCGTAGGAATGCATGTGGCCCATTGGCGTGATAGTGTATTATTGAATGGTTGACACCAAGTATTTCCACCAGTTGTAGCCACTGCTGGTAACAATAGATTAAGTTTTCCCTCTTCATCAGGGTTAAGTGATTGCGCGCCATATAGCACATTCGAGATCACACTTTGCATTGTGGAAGAGTTTCTTAAGTCAGTTGCTATCGCATTGGATGTACCATAAAAATCTCCTGCAAATCGGATTCCATCAAAGGAAGGGTCATCAAAACTGAATGTCTTGGTGCCGTATGCTGTTTCTCCATTAGGATCTGCACCATTGAATAAGCACAACTCAACCCCTACCCCATTCACAGGACTTTTACCTCGTGTCGTTGCTTCAACACATGTTACTACATTGGTTATTCCGTTGAACGTACCTCCATTAACAACCGATTTGCCAGGAAGGCGCAAGTCCATAAAATTAACATCGTCACGATAATAAGCTTGTCCTGCACCTGGATTGGTATTTTTCTCCAATGTAAATGTGCCTGAATTGATCGTCACTTGACAATTACCTGGTATATCTCCTCCAAATCCATACAAGTAGATGGTAAAGCCAGCAGCAGTTTTAGAATAGCGTCTATAACTTGCCATAACATTGGTCGTGTAGTTACCATCGGCGGCAGCATTACGCAAGCAATATTGTCCGCCATTGAATGTAGCCTGTCCTGCATCAGAACCTAAATCCAATGAACCAATTTGAGACATGGCTGCAGTCAATTTAAGGAAACCATTGGTAATGGTACCATCTGCCCAGTTATCATCAAATATCAGGTTAGTCTTTCCTGAACTTTTATCAGCACGTATAGTAATAGGGGCACTTGCTTGTGAAATATTCGTAATACCTGTTTCTATAGTAATTACCACCTTACCCACTACGCTTTTGATAAACATACCATATTGCCCCTGCAAGAAGTTATCTCCTTTGATATGGAAATTAGGACGATACGAAGTACCATCTGCCGTTGCTGAAGAATAGAACACAAATGGCGATGAACAACCCTTGATATAGTTGTCACCCAATCCAAGTTCAAGCGTAAAGTCCGCATAATCAACACCACTCGATCTATTGCATCCGTTTTCTGTTTTGTATCGGCCACGTATTTCACAATCTTCCAAATAGATATCTACAGAGGTATTACCACCTTTGAAATACATCCACCCCTCCTCGTCTGCCGTAGTACCCATATACGCAAATGGACAATATCCTGTAAGATAGATTTTCTTACCACTCATTGAGGTATCATGGTTAAAACGTGTCTTGGTCGCATCCAACGTTTGTTCCAGTTGATAACCACCTTGCACCTTATTATATACGTACAAAGGTGTTGTAGCATTGAAACAAGTAGTTTCTTTGTCTGGGTTGGTAGGCGTATTGATACGAGGATAAATTTGTCCTTTGTAAGTATAAGTTGCATCGTTGGTATTGGATGTGAGACCAAAGATATAGAGTTTATCAAACAATGGTTCTCCGTTCGAATCAAAGCATGCTGATAAATTAATTTTCCTTTTGGGCTTATAAGGGAATGTCTCACTTGGACACTCTGTACCAGTATAAACATCGTAAAAATCAACAATATTACTGTTCAAAGTATTCAATGTAAGAGAAATTTGATTAGACCATGCTGTATAAGAAATACTATTGTATTCAACCAAGGCTTCAACTATATACACTTTTGACGCCGCTGTTGATGCTATTTTCACTCCCATATGCTTCTCGTCGATGTCCAAAGGTACAGCATCATTTATTTCCACTTTGTCCGTCCCATTCGTCACCTCATAGAGTTTGTATTCAACAGCACCATAATCTTCGCCTAATCGAATTTTGTCCCATACCAGAAAATACGTATCCCGAGAATTGGAAGAACCTTTGAGAGTAGGCGCTGCCAATCCTACATTGACTTGTATCGGCAAGGATGCCTCAGTAGTTTCACCGCTATGCCCATCACGACTATCCTTACCAGAAGCCGTCAAAATAGCATTAAAATTGCCTGGATATGTGGATAGAACGGACACACGTACCAAACCATCAGATACCTCATAACTAAACACACCCGAAGCATTAGTTGAACCAAATGAATAAGTCACATCAGACGTATTTTGTATAGACACCGTTACATCTTCAAATTTTTCTTGATGAGTAACCGATGCAAAATTAACTGATGCAGGTGTAAATTCTATTTTGGATTCAAGAGGTTTTTTGGCAGTACCTGTAAGCGTCGTTTGGACTACTGTGGATTTTATTGCTGTCCCCTTGCTATCTGTGTACGTAGCATACAATTTCAGAGTAGCAGTATGCGTACCCTCTGCTTGCGGTTTATACGTGACTACGCATTGTCCTTTTGTCGGGTTTGATGAAGTGGTAAAATACGACGCATTTGTTCCCTCTATGGTAGCAGTCCATGTCGTCTTATTATTGCTGGCGACAGCATTAGGAGAAGTCATAAATAAACTTGTACCAGACCCTTTGCTATCCATCGAATAAATCTCACCAAAATCAAAAGAACTCGGCATCGTAAATGTAGGAGTCAAATCTGAATGTGCACCTATAGTAGCCGTTTGAGAACTTTGCTCCCCTTTATTATCTTTTCCTTTGGATGTTAGCGTGACGGTTGCATTAGAAATATCTCCATGAATATCTTGGTCAGTATATCTTACCGTCACGGTGACAATTTTATTTGTCACATTACAAGACGTACTTTCAACACTATAACCCAAACCACTAACAGTTGCAATAAAGTCTTGCCCTTCTGCACTATTTGCTGCGTTAACATTGAACGTCACCGTACCAGTCCCTATTCCACCCAAGTCCTCCGTTTGAATTCGAGTATTATTACTATTGCCTTGAGTAACTAAAATAGGAAGGAAATATGCACCCATTTCAGCAATAGGAGCTTCCTTTGCATCCTGCGCCGTCGTTTCTATCCTCATTTTACGTGGATTATCCGTGTAAACACCTTTTGCGTCCTCCCATTTTTCAAAGTAATAACCTAAAGATGGATTGGCAAAGATATACATATCCACATTCATTGATTCAGCATCCCAACTCAAATATTGTGTTTTTGAACCAGTCCACTCCCCATTATCTTTCCAGTCAGCAGAAGTATTTTCTGGTTTATTATTCTCAGTACTTGCGTACACTTTACCTGCTCCTGCTGGAGAAGTAGTAGCACTAACTTTCACATAACCCGTAAAATCACCTCCCCACATATAATTTGCACACGAAAACATTATGCACAAAACGACTGCAAAGCGCTTAATAAGAGAAGTCTGTTTTGTATTTATTACACGATTTTTCATATGATTATCGTTTTATAGATTCAAACAATTTTATTTTCAATCAAGTACATATTTGTGTTACTACAACTTCACGACAAACCTTTTTCTTTTTCTCACCACCCATAAGGCATATAGCATCACCAATACAAGTAGTGGCCAAATATCTCCAATAGGGAATGCATATTGAGGAGTTTCACCTTGGGTATTGAACCACGCAAGGAACTGCTCCCATGTCAAACCTGGCATATTTCCACTCTTGATAGCTTCTTCAAAAGCAGCACGCAGTAGTTCTTGATCATAATAACGAACACCACCTGACTCAAACAAGAACGCATCGCCCTCAATGCCCCGCAACCACATATCAAAACCATTATCCGTTCCTCCACCTATCGTACCCGGTGCTCGCAACAACGGACTATTGGTGCTATGTTCAAACTTAGCCAAGGTCAAATCCGCTGTAGTACCTATAGCACGATACTGACCACCCCTCGGACGGACAATAACGGCGGTTGCAGAGGAAGCCGAAGGAACAGCCGTTCCATATTGGAGAGCCGTAGGAATAGCAACACCATTAGTAGAAGAACCCGCAGTGGGTTTCACCGTACTTACAGAAGTATTGATTTCATACATATTGTAATATGCCCCACTCTCTGTCGAAGAAGACTCCATCGATGAGGTCATCGTAGTAAACACACCTCCGTTATACGAAGCGGCAGGCACCGCACTCGAAGAACGGAAATCACGACGTACCACATGAGACGTTGGTTGAATAACAATACGAGATGGCTCAATAAGCGAATTCACTGAGCGCATCTGGATACGATTAGGCGCAGAAACGGGATTTGCCGAAAGCAAGGACGAGAAGAGCAACAATGCCCCTAACATCACCCCTCTGCACAGCACACCCTTTCTATTGAAAAATGGTATATCTGCTCGTATCACACGAAAGAATGAACAAACCATAATTAACAAATAATCTTTTTCTTAAACATAGTCAAGCAAGTCCAATAACATCAAAAAATCTCAATCAAAACACAATACAAAGTATTGATAATCAAATTTATTAATCTTATCAAAACTTTTTTGACAAAACTCAAAGGCCAACAGTTATTTTGACCTCCACCTTAGAAAACATACTTATTTTGATATGCATAGTAAGGATTTTCGCCACAAAGGTACTACAAATACTTAAAATATGCAAATATATTCCAAAAAATATTCCATTTTTGCATAAAAATGTGCAGATGAATTAAAAAACTAGAAACGTTAAGAACAACAAAAATTAGACAAAATTAAACCAAAAATTATCGAAGATTAGATCATCACTTCCAAAACTTCATAGCATTTTATAAATTCACAAACTGCTCCTTTAAGATAGGGGAGCAGTTTAATTGGTAATTGGTAATTGGTAATTACCTATATCGTAATTGTAATCTAACGTATATCTATCGTATATCTATCGTATATCTATCGTGTATCTATCGTGTATGTTTCGTCTTTGTCTGCAAATAATCTGCATTTTAGGCAAATATGCGTAAAATCGCAAAATCGCGTTCAACAATAAGGTCGCATTGACCGATGACCTCGTCATCGTTGGGGCGACTTATGTCTCCGCTTCTCCCCATAGCAAACAGACAGAGTCTTGGTTTACTATGGAGGCCCCGATTTGAAAGCAAACAGATAAATCTTGGTTTGCTTTGGGGAGGAGTTGTGAGTGATGAAACCTTGAAACAGCGAAGCGGTGAAACAAGCATCTTTGATGCGTGAAACTTTGAAACTTTGCAGCAATTGTTCGAGCAAATTTACAAAATTCTCTCTGCCGCAGTCGCATGACATAGAGTCACAAAATCATGAAGTCTGCTTTAGAACATACAATTTTATTTGCGTAGATGGCAGATTTTTTGTACCTTTGCAGTTCGATATGATATACTCAAGAAAATCGTTAGACAAGGCAGGCACTGCCCTATTAGACCCATTCACACGAGCAGAAGCCGTTGAGAAAGTAAGTAATTGGCGTTCGACACACTTGCCTGTACTCCGTGAGTTTGTAGAAGAACTTGCGAAGTATCTTGCTGTATCTAATATACATTATGCCTTCTATTCACAACGAATCAAGCGTATGACATCTATAATTGATAAAATACGCAACAACCCAACAATGGGACTCGGAGGCTTGCAAGATATTGGTGGTGTAAGATTTGTATTTGACTCAATGAGCGATCTGCAAATGTGCCAAGAAGCTTTAACCACTTTTTCTCCGAAAGGATTTTCTTTTGTAAGAACAACAGACTATATCAAGAATCCAAAGCAAAGTGGATATAGAAGTATTCACTATATCTACAAATATCATAGCGATGATGCAACATACGATGGTTTGAAGATAGAGTTGCAGATACGTACACGATTGGAGCATAGTTGGGCAATGGCAGTAGAAACGGCTAGTCTAATTTCTCGCACATCACTAAAAGCAAATATAGAAGATGGCAGTGTATGGAGAGAGTTTTTCAAACTTGTGAGTGCTATCTTTGCACAAAAAGAAAATTGCACTGTCCCTTGCACTTTCAAGGATTACGACCATAAGAAGTACTGCGATGAGTATTTAGTTTATCATGACACACACAAACTATTAGACCAATTGAGAGCGTTGCGCGTGACTGTAAATTCTAATGTTATTTCAGATGCAAAAGATGGGTATATCGTTTTAAGCATTAACTTTAGAGAAAAAACTGTTCAATATAGGACATTTCTCTCGGAGGAAGAAGAAAAAGCCACAAACTTATTTTCGCAGATTGAGCAAAACATTGAATCTGAAGAAGCTGCTTTGTTGGTTTCTATTGCCAAAATGCAAGAAATACGGAACGCTTACCCAAGTTACTTCTTGGACACAAGTGAATTTTTGCAAGCACTCATAGAGTTTAACGATAGTTGCTCAATATATAGAAATTAACATGAGTACCTATCGCAATACCACAAGCGACTATCCATATTGAATAGTCGCTTATTTTTTTCTAACATGGAAGACAGTTTTTAATTGATTGGTGTCGCGTTCGAATTTACAAAATTCTTATCTCCCCTTTGGGTCGAACGATTGCTACAAAGTTTCAAAGTTTCACGCATCAAAGATGCTTGTTTCACCGCTTCGCTGTTTCAAGGTTTTATCACTCACAACTTCTCCCCATAGCAAACCAAGACTATGTCTGTTTGCTATGGGGAGAAGCGGAGGTACGAGTTGCTTTCAATGATAGAGCAGAGCGATATCATTCGTGCAACCTCGTTACCGAACGCGAGGACTGAGGGGTCTGTCCACCCGAAAGCAAACCAAGATTTATCTGTTTGCTTTCAAATCGGGGTCCCCAGAGCAAACCAAGACTATGTCTGTTTGCTATGGGGAGAAGCGGAGGTACGAGTTGCCCCAACGATGACAAAGTCATCGGTCAATGCAATCTCGTTACCGAACGCGAGCAGAGCGAATTTACTTAATTCAAAATTCAAAATTCATAATTAAAAATTACCTTATGCGGCGTTGGTTGAGGGCACGTTGGTAGCGACGGGCTACCGCTGAATGTTCGGCATAAGTAGAAGAGAAAACATGCGTTCCAGAGAAATCGGGGTTGGCACACATGTACAGATACTTGGACGGCTTGTAATTAAGCACCGAATCCAAAACGGATGCCTCCACACAACGAATAGGACCAGGAGGCAAGCCTAAGTATTTATAAGTATTATAAGGAGAATCAAATTCTATATGTTTCTTCAACACACGTTTGAGAGCAAAATTTCCACTGGCATACACTGCCGTTGGACACGCTTGCAACAACATCCCCTTGCGCAAACGATTGATATACAAACCTGCTATCGTAGCATGCTCATCTACCCTATTGGTCTCCGACGCAACGATACTGGCCAACGTATAGACCTCTGGAGGTGTTAACCCTATCGCCTTGGCCTTGGCCAAACGCTCTTCACTCCAGAACTTGGTATATTCGCGGTGAAAACGTTCGAACAACGCATCGACCGACATCGACCAATACACCTCATACGTATTGGGCAAGAAAAGGCACAAAGCAGTCTGAGGAGTCAAACCATATTGCGCCATATAATCCGACGACTCCAGCTTAGTAACAATAGCCGTTGAGTCCAACAACAACTGCTTGGACAAACGGGATGCCAACTGTTGGTTGGTACGTATATTACGATTGAAGCTCAGTCGAACAGGTGTCTGTGCACCCGTGCGCATACGATAAACCAACGAACGACTACCCAACTGCGCAGGCAAACGATAATAACCCTCCTTGAACGTCTTAGCCTGCTGACGCTCGCACTCCGAACGGAACGATGATAACGATAGCACCTCATAGTCTGCCATCACCAACGCCAATACACTATCTACCGAAGCGCCTGGATACACATAATAACCATGCATTTCACCATCCATGCTACGGAAATTGCAGACACGAGAGAAGTAGTATCGGGATGCCAACCACCCAAACAATCCTAACAACAAACAGACAATAGGAAGAATAATATATAAGTATCGACGCACTTGTACAAAGTTTTTAATGGACTGCAAAGGTACACAAATTTCATGAGAAGACAAAAAAAATTTGCATACTTGCATAAAAAAATATACCTTTGCAAGAAGTTTGACAATATATCACCAATATCGGTAATAACCATTTTAAAGATATTGACTTTAGTTTTTCACTTGAGCATATAAGCAACAAATAATAAAACTAAGACACTAAGAATACACATTAAATATATATAAGATGAAGAACTTTGTTGAAGAACTACGTTGGAGAGGCATGCTACAAGACATCATGCCTGGCACAGAAGAACAACTCCAAAAAGAAATAACCTCTGCCTACCTCGGCATCGACCCTACTGCAGATAGTCTGCACATCGGCCACCTATGCGGCATTATGATGCTTAGACACCTACAACGCTGCGGACACAAACCGATTGCACTAATCGGCGGCGCTACCGGTATGATAGGTGACCCAAGCGGTAAATCTGCAGAGCGTAACCTATTGGACGAGAAGACCTTGCGCCACAACCAAGAGTGCATACAAAAACAATTGGAGAAGTTCTTGGACTTCCACTCCGATGCACCCAACGCAGCCGAGTTGGTCAACAACTACGACTGGATGAAAGACTACACCTTCTTGGATTTTGCACGCAACGTCGGCAAACTAATCACCGTCAACTACATGATGGCCAAAGATAGTGTCAAAAAACGCTTCAACGGCGAGTTTAGCCAAGGTATGTCCTTCACCGAGTTTACCTACCAACTACTACAAGGCTACGACTACGTACACCTCAACAAACACAAAAACTGCAAACTCCAAATGGGCGGTAGCGACCAATGGGGCAATATCACCACCGGTACTGAACTAATCAAGAAAATGGGTGGAGGCGATGCCTTTGCACTCACTTGCCCACTCATCACCAAAGCAGACGGCGGCAAGTTCGGCAAGACCGAAAGTGGAAACGTTTGGCTCGACAGACGATACACCAGCCCATACCACTTCTACCAATTCTGGCTCAACGTAAGCGACGAAGATGCCAAACGATATATCCGTATCTTTACCTCATTGGAAAAAGAGGTGATCGACGCACTCATCGCCGAACATGAACAAGCGCCTCACATGCGTACACTACAAAAACGTTTGGCTCAAGAAGTGACCATCATGGTGCATAGCGAAGAAGACTACAACGCAGCCGTAGAAGCCAGCAACATCCTATTTGGCAATGCCACTGCGGAAGCACTCAAGAAACTGGACGAAGAGACATTCTTGCAAGTGTTTGACGGAGTAGAACGCTACGAGATAAGCCGTGCTGAACTTGAAGCAGGTATCCCTCCACTCGACCTATTGGCTGAGAAAACAAAGATATTTGCATCCAAAGGCGAAGCAAGAAAAATGATACAAGCCAACGGCTTCTCTATGAACAAAGAGAAACTCACCGACCCACAAACACCCATCACCACACAAGCACTACTGAACAACAAATACCTACTCTTCCAAAAAGGCAAGAAGAATTATTATTTGGTAGTCGTGACACAATAAGGCTCGCTGCGCTCACAATAGCGGCAGCAACGATGATGGCTCACTGCGCTCAAGCAGAGTGACTTGATGCATGGTTGTTCACTTCGTTCATCCAACTCAGAACGAACCACGCACCCCTGCAACCTTCAGAACAGCGCAGCAGGTGTACAAAGCAAGTACTTAAGGATACAAAACAACTTTTTTTGCTAAAAAATGCTTTTTTTTGTCAAAATATTTGCACATATGCTTTTTTTGCCGTACCTTTGCACTCGCTTTTGAAAACAAGTGTTTGAAATAGCACATTGACCAATGGTATAAAGGCTATTACGTCAGATTTTGGTTCTGAAAATCTTGGTTCGATTCCAGGTTGGTCAACAAAGAAGCCCGTTTGACGGGCTTTTTTTGAGGGAAAACCCTCAAGTGTGATGGGATAAGGACTACCCATGGTTATCCTAACTACGATAACCGAAAGAAATAGTCCGAATATTGAGTAACACAAATAAATTTATTGAAAAATGAAATCATTTGATTTGACCGGAACATTACGTTCTGAATTCGGCAAGAAAGCTGCCAAGAACTTCCGTAAACAAGAATTGGTTCCTTGCAACCTCTATGGTTTGGGCGAAAACATCACTTTCACTGTTACAGTAGCTGACGTGCGCAAATTGATCTACACCCCTGACACTTTGGTAGTAAACCTCACCATCGGTGACGTTACCAAAAAAGCAGTGGTTAAAGAAATGCAATTCCACCCTATCACCGAAAACATCCTTCACATCGACTTCCTCGAAGTAAACGAAGAGAAGCCAGTTGTAGTGGCTATCCCTGTACAATTGACCGGTTTGGCTGAAGGTGTTAAGTCTGGTGGTAAACTCAGCCTCGAAATGCGTAAACTCAAAGTGAAAGGTATCTATACACAAATCCCTGAGCGTATCGTTGTGGACGTTACAACACTCGGTCTTGGTAAGAAAATCGCTGTAGGCGATATCAATATCGAAGGATTGACCATGATGAACGTAAAAGATGCTTGCGTTGCTCAAGTGAAAGCTACCCGCGCAAGTGCAGCTGCTGCTAAAGCATAATGAATCAGTAGAAAGATAGAATGAAATATTTGATTGTTGGGTTGGGTAACATCGGTTACGAATACCAAAACACCCGCCATAACATAGGATTTATGATGTTGGACGCTTTTGTAGAAGCGTCCAACATTGCAAATGGAGGCAACAAACCACCCATCGTCTTCGAAGACAAACGATACGGATGGGTGGCCAAATGCCGTGTCAAAAATGCTGAACTGGTACTACTCAAGCCCTCTACCTACATGAACCTGAGCGGCAACGCCGTTAGATACTGGCTTCAACAAGAGAAAATACCCATCGAGAACATGCTCGTACTTGTGGACGACCTCAACCTACCCTTCGGCACCATCCGACTACGCAAACAAGGTAGCGACGGAGGACATAACGGACTGGGAAACATACAATCCGTCATGGGAACAACCAACTATTCTCGACTGCGATTTGGCATAGGCAACAATTTCAACCGAGGAGCACAATGCAACTTCGTTCTCGGTGAGTGGACAGCAGAAGAGCAACAACAACTCAAAGAACGATTTGAACTTACCAAAAACATCATACAAGCCTTCTGCCTACAAGGTATCGACAGAACAATGAACCTATACAACGGAAAATAACACACATCCTATACATATCCTATAGATATCCTATACATATGGCACAGACCAACCACACATACCTAACATCATTCTGGCGCCATCCATGGACTTGTGCCGCATGCAACTTACTAATAGTCTTGACACTATATTCAGCGTCAAGACTATTCTACTACTACATCAGTCAAGACCTATATGCCGACATCACAACTACCCACCTAATGGAACTAATGAAAGGAGGCATACGATTTGACCTGACTGCCACACTCTACCTTAGCAGTGCCTACCTACTCATGCAACTGCTACCACTCAAAACCAGACATTCACGCACATACACAAAAATAGCCTACTACCTATTCCTTATCCCCAATGCCATCGGATTGATAATCAACAGCATGGATATGGTCTATAGCCACTTCAGTGGCAAACGAACCACCCTCACATTCTTCACCGAGTTTGTACACGACGACAACCTACTGAACATCCTACTACAAGCTATCGGACAGTATTGGTATGTGACCATCTTTGGAGTCATCATATTACTCCTTCTCATTTTCCTAACCCGCAAAAACGACCCTCGCACACCCACCAGCACTCCACTATACTACTATACCCGTGAGACTATCATCCTACTGGTGAGCGTCTATTTGATTGTCATTGGCATTCGCGGAGGATTTGGCGCATACACTCGCCCCATCACCCTAAGCAATGCTTTGGAATATACCAACCGCCCCTTAGAAACCAACATCGTTCTCAATACCCCATTTAGCCTGATGCGCTCGGCTGAAGGAGGAACCTATACACGCCCCAACTACATGTCAACACAGGAAATGGAACAACTCTATTCCCCTGTACATATACCCGATACTACCTCTATACCCAACTACCACAACGTAGTAGTTCTCATCTTAGAATCCTTCTCCAAAGAGTATATCGGCTACTACAACCATCACTTGGACAATGGTACCTACACAGGATATACACCATTCCTGGACTCACTGCTCACACACTGCATCACCTACGACCTATCCATCTCCTCGGGCAGAAAATCCATTGACGCCATGCCCTGTATCTTATCCGCGATACCACGCATAGGCGAACCCTATATCCTTACCCCCTACTCTACCAACCAAGTACAATCGATAGCATCCTGCTTGGGAGAGATAGGTTATCAAACGGCATTCTTCCACGGAGCACCCAACGGCTCAATGGGATTCAAAGCCTACGCACGAGCATGCGGATTCGACCAATACTTCGGCATGGACGAGTACAATCAACTATACCCTAACAACAACGATTTTGACGGCACATGGGCTATTTGGGACGAAGAGTTTCTACAATACTATGCCCATACCATGCAAAGCATGCCAACACCCTTCATGACTGCCATCTTCACAGCCAGTAGCCATCACCCCTTCCGCATACCCGAACGATACAAACAACGATTTACGCAAGGTACACTACCCATACACCCCTGCGTTGCATATACTGACTATGCCTTGAGACGATTCTTCGAGACAGCACAAAAACAAGATTGGTTCCACAACACACTCTTCGTCATCACTGCCGACCATACCAATGCACTCTATCATGACGAGTACAAAAACGACAAAGGACTATACGAAGTGCCTATCGCCTTTTATGACCCACAATGGACACAAGCAGAAATAGACCAACGCCTACCTAATACACGCCAACCTGTCAGTCATACCGACATCATGCCTTCGGTATTATCTTACGTACAGTACAATAAACCTTATATAGCCTTCGGAGAAGATGTGCTCAACCAAACAAAAAAATACCCTATCGCCTTCGGCTACAACGACCCCGTAGTACAAGTGCTAACCAACGACCAACTCATACAATTTGATGGACAACATATAAGCGCTGCCTACAACTACCTAACAGACCCTGACTTGCAACACAAAGATACACTTTCCAACGAAAACAGAAACATAGAAAAAATAATACAAGCATACGTACAACAATACATGGAACGAATGATAGAGGATAGGTTGGTAATTGGGGATTGGTAATTGGTAATTGGTGAGCGCAAGCGCTCAGTTTAGAGGACGCGCCGCGTTCGGTAACGAGATTGCATGAATGATATCGCTCTGCTCTATCATTGAAAGCAACTCCTACCTCCGCTTTTCCCCATAGCAAACAGATAAATCTTGGTTTGCTCTGGGGGCCCCGATTTGAAAGCAAACAGACATTGTCTTAGTTTACTTTTGGGTACCCAAGGCTTGCTATTGTTTAGAGGACGGGATACAGTGCCTACAGGGAGAATTGGGTGATTGGGGATTGGGGATTGGTGATTGGCAGACCCCTCTGCCCTACGGGCACCTCCCCTAACTTAGGGGGAGGAGTTGTGAGTGATGAAACCTTGAAACAGCGAAGCGGTGAAACAAGCATCTCTGATGCGTGAAACTTTGAAACTTTGCAGCAATCGTTTGAGCGAATGCGAGATAAGAATTTAGAATTAACAGCCCTGCAGTTTAGAGGAAGCTTCGCTACTGGAACCCTTAGAACCTTTAGAACCCTTAGAACTCTTAGAACTCTTATAACTCATAACTCATAACTCATAGCTCATAGCTCATAGCTCATAACTCATAACTCATAACTCATAACTCTCTCAGATGGAAGTACGCGTCGATAAATATCTTTTTGCCATGCGGATTTACAAAACCCGCTCTATCGCTACCGAAGCATGCAAAAAAGGCAGAATAACCATGAATGGGAGCGAAATAAAGCCTAGTAGGACATTCAAAATAGGAGATGTCTTTAGCGTCAGAAAAGGACCTATTACCTATACCTATCGCATACTCAAACTAAGCGAAAATAGATTAGGAGCCAAACTCGTACCAGACTACCTACAAGATATCACCAGCCCAGAACAACTTGAACTACTCGAATTAGCAAGGCTCGCTGGACAAAGCGGAAGAAGCAGAGGAAGTGGAAGACCTACCAAAAAAGATCGAAGAGACTTAGAACAATTTATTAGCACCGATAACTACCTCCCTACGGATTGGGATGAAGATATAGATGATTGGGAAAACAATATAGAATAACAGCATATGAAATCAAAAAAAGAAAACATTGCCGAATATATTCTCTACCTATGGCAAATGGAAGACTACCTAAGAGCCTTTCCACAACAAGCAGATAACTACCAAGAACTATATGACCTATACAACATGATGCACCAGGAAAACATCATGCAAAAAGGACACCTACAACTCGCTATCAATGCACTCAACGAGCTGGAAGAACTACACAGCGAACTGCTGGAAACAGAAGCACCATACAAAGCTACTATCCTACACATACAACCCAGCCTCAATATCTTCAAAGCCAAAACAGATAACCCCTGCATGAGCGACATCGAAGCATGCTTGACACTACTATACCAAGTGATGATGCTACGACTACAACAAAAAGAAATATCCCAAGAAACACAAATAGTAGTGAACGACGCTACACAACTTCTACGCTTCTTAAGCCGAACCTATCATGACCAAGAAACAACGATATGATGCCGTACTTCAATGGTTTGAGCAGAACATGCCCATAGCTGAATCGGAGCTGGTATTTCATAACGAATATGAACTGCTGGTAGCCGTCATGCTATCCGCACAATGTACCGACAAACGCGTCAACATGGTCACACCCAAACTATTTGAACAATACCCTACACCACAAGCCCTGGCACAAGCAAGCGAACAAGAAATTTTCCAAATCATACGCTCCATCTCCTATCCCAACGCCAAAGCCAAACACCTCAAAGGTATGGCGGAGAAACTAATAAGTGACTACCAAGGACAAGTACCCAACACCGTAGAAGCACTACAAACACTTCCTGGAGTGGGACGCAAAACGGCTAACGTAGTATGCGCCGTAGCATGGAACCAACCTACGATGGCTGTTGATACCCATATATTCAGAGTGAGCGAGCGCATCGGACTAACAACCCATAGCAAAAACCCACTACAAACAGAAAAACAACTCATCCAATACATACCACAGCACCTCATCCCCAAAGCACACCATTGGCTACTACTACATGGTAGATACATCTGCCAAGCCAGAAAACCTAAGTGCGAACAATGTGGGATAAAAGAGTGGTGCGCGAGCGCTGAAGAATAAGTTTCACGCACCTGTGGTGCTTGTTGTAAGGGTTCTAAGAGTTCTAAGGGTTCAAAGGTTAAACGTTTCACGCATCAGAGATGCTTGTTTCACCGCTTCGCTGTTTCAAGGTTTCATCACTCACAACTCCTCCCCATAGCAAACCAAGATTTATCTGTTTGCTTTTTGGGGGAGCGGAGACATCATACCTTTAGATCGTGCCCCTTGTGGGCTAAGAAGTCGCCCCTTATCTGGGTACCCAAAAACAAACTAAGACTGTGTCTGTTTGCTTTCAAATCGGGGTCCCCATAGCAAACCAAGATTTATCTGTTTGCTATGGGGAAAAGCGGAGGTACGAGTTGCTTTCAATGATAGAGCAGAGCGATATCATTCGCGCAACCTCGTTACCGAACGCGCAAGTATTATGCTTGCGATACAATCTTTTTGAACAAGGTGGTTGGATTGACTGCTTTTGCTACCAAAGCATGCAAGTCTTCAATCTTAACGCGTTCTTGTAGCATGGTATCACGGTAGCGAACCGTCACGCATTGGTCGTTCAACGTATCATGATCCACCGTTACACAGAATGGCGTACCTATCGCATCCTGACGACGATAACGCTTGCCAATAGAGTCCTTCTCATCGTAATTGGTATGGAAGTCAAACTTAAGCATATCTACGATCTCACGTGCCTTCTCTGGCAGACCATCTTTCTTTACCAAAGGCATCACACATACCTTGACTGGAGCCAATACTGGTGGCAAGTTCAATACTACACGTGTATCCCCACCCTCAAGCTTCTCCTCTGTATATGCCGAACACATTACCGACAAGAACATACGATCCACACCGATAGATGTCTCTATCACATATGGCGTGTAACTCTGATTCAACTCAGGATCAAAATACTCTATCTTCTTACCACTATACTTAGCATGTTGTGACAAGTCAAAATTGGTACGACTATGAATACCTTCTACCTCCTTGAAACCAAATGGCATTTGGAATTCAATATCAGTAGCAGCATTGGCATAGTGAGCCAATTTATCATGATCGTGGAAACGATACTTCTCATCTCCCAATCCCAACGCTTTGTGCCATTGCAAACGGAAGTTCTTCCAATGCTCAAACCACTTGAGTTCCTCACCTGGACGAACAAAGAACTGCATCTCCATTTGCTCAAACTCACGCATACGGAACACAAACTGACGAGCCACAATCTCGTTACGGAATGCCTTACCTATTTGTGCTATACCAAAAGGTATCTTCATACGTCCTGTCTTCTGAACATTCAAGAAATTAACAAAAATACCTTGCGCTGTCTCAGGACGCAAATAAATCTTCATTGCACCATCGGCTGTAGAACCCATCTCTGTTTGAAACATAAGGTTGAACTGACGCACATCAGTCCAGTTACGCGTTCCTGAAATAGGACATACTATCTCCTCGTCCAGGATTATCTGCTTGAGTTCTTCCAAGTTGTTGTCGTTCATTGCAGTTGCAAAACGCTCGTGCAAAGCATTACGTTTCTCTACATTAGCTTTGACACGTTCGTTCGTTTGCTTGAACATCTCTTCATCAAAACTATCACCAAAACGCTTGCGAGCCTTCGCTACTTCCTTCTCAATCTTCTCATCATACTTAGCCAATTGGTCCTCAATGAGTACATCGGCACGGTAACGTTTCTTGGAATCACGGTTGTCAATCAATGGATCATTGAACGCATCCACGTGTCCTGAAGCCTTCCATGTCATAGGATGCATAAACACCGCGGCGTCTATACCCACAATGTTCTCATGCAACAATGTCATTGAATCCCACCAATACTTCTTGATATTATTTTTGAGTTCTACACCGTTTTGTCCATAATCGTACACTGCTCCTAAGCCATCATAAATCTCGCTACTGGGAAATACAAAACCATATTCCTTGCAGTGTGCTACAATCTTTTTGAATGTTTCTTCTTGTGTTGCCATATTACAATCTCAATTATATTCTATAAAAATCGTTTATTTACAAATTAGTCCCAAACCTGGTCTATTAGGCAAGGTCAAACGACCATTCACCACCTTCACACCCTCGTATATATCGTTGGCTATCAACAAATTGCCATCCAAGTCCGCAAAGTCCACCGCAGGACTAAGATGGGCAGCAGCAGTCACAGCACACGAGGTCTCAGTCATACAACCCAACATCACTTTCATATCCAACTCACGTGCCAACTGCATCATACGCCATGCCTCGCGAATACCTGTGGACTTCATCAACTTGATATTGATACCACTAAATACACCCTTCAACGCTGCCACGTCGCACAAACGTTGCACACTCTCGTCTGCCATAATAGGAATAGGACTATGCTGCGTGAGCCATGCAATATCATCATGTCGATCCTTCGGCATCGGTTGTTCTATCATGCGTACATCCTGTTCCTTGAGCCACAAGATACGGTCCAATGCTTCTTCACGACATGTCCATCCTTGATTGGCATCAACTACCAAAGGTTTGTCGGTCACACTACGGATGGTCGTAATCATCGCCATATCACTCTCCTTGCTAACCCCCACCTTGACCTTGAGTATATTGAACAAGTCAGCATATTCGCGCGTCTTGGTGCGCACCATATCTTCCGTATCTATACCGATGGTATAAGTGGTGGATGGAGCCAAAGATGGATCCAACCCATACATTGCATACACAGGCTTGCCTGTAATCTTACCTACCAAATCATGCAATGCGATATCAATAGCGGCCTTGGCTGGAGCATCACCCGAACTGAGCGAATCAACATACGTCAGTATCTCATCTATCTGTGTAGGATCGTTGAACCCCGACAAATCAACACGCTCAAAAAAATTGCATACGGACTCCACCGTATGTCCCAGATAAGGGGGCATTGACGCCTCACCATACCCAACTAAGCCTTCCCACTCTAAAGTCAATTGAACACCAGGAGTAGAAGTACGAGTACTCGTTGCAACACCAAAAGCATAACGCAATTGCAGTGGATAAGGACGAAAAGATAAGTGTATCATAGTATTTTCAATATTAGCACGCAAAGATAATATTTTTTTTTTACACACGAAAATTAAACACACCAAACATCCCCCTTTCAAACAAAAAAAATCCCTCTCGTCCAAATAATGAGAAAATGTAGGATGAGATTTGCAAGTGTTGATAAAAATTATTAACTTTGCAAGCTTTTAATTTCCTCAATTTGAAAAAAATCTATAGCATATTACTCTATCTTGTCTCTTGTTTGATATTGGTTTACCTTTGTCTAAGCGTAACCTATGCCAACAAGATGCAGGAGGATATTGCATGCAACGGGGTACTCGTTTCGATACGAGACAGTGCCTCGCAACAGTTGATTACCAAGAACGATGTTTTCAATCTCTTGGCCAACAAAGGCATTCAAGTCAAAGGAAAAGCAATAGCTCACCTCCCCATTGATGCGATTGAAGACATTGTGCAAGGGCATCCAATGGTACGTACCGCCACATGCTACCCTACTACTCAACACCACCTACAGATCGACATCACCCAACGTGTACCACTACTGAAAGTGAACAACGGCGTAGAGAGTTACTACATCGACACCGACCACAAACGCATGCCCCTATCCAACAAAGTGGACCCCAAAGGAATGATAGTAGTATCCGGTAGTGTGGGACAACGCTCGGCACAAAATGAGATAGCAGAACTGGTAGAATGGGTCAAGAAACATCGGTATTGGAGAGACCGAATCATTGGTATCAAAGTGGTTCATCCACGACTCTATAAACTCCAACAAGCCAACAACGAACCCTATATCGTAATGGAAGATATCAAACAATATGAAGTGTGTTTGAATCGTTTACAAAAATGGTACAAGGGTACACGAACATATACAGACATGCCGAAGTACAAAGAACTGGACCTGCGCTACAAGGATCAAGTCATCGGCAGAAAATAAATAAACAACCTTAACACATTTATGGCAAGAAGAACAAAACCAAAGCAGAAAAAAGCAGCAGAACTACCTCTCGTAGCCATCGATGCAGGTAGCCATTCCATACGCGCTATTGCTGCCGAACGAATCGACTGCGACACCCTCCGAATCTTAGGTGTGGAGTCCATTGATACGGAGCAATACATCGAAAAAGGAGTGGTGCTTCAGACGACCAAGATTGGCTACAAGATTAGAGAGATCTTGCGGCTGTTGGCTAACCGTATCAACATTGACGAACTACCCACGGCGTTTGTCACATTGGGAGGAAAAACAATGATGACAACATCGGTTTTCTCCAAAAGAAATCAAATTCGCAAAAAGGAAATCACCCAACAACTGTTGGACGAAATGCAAAGCGAATGCAAAACGAAGATTGAGAACAAAAATCCCAATATCGCCGTACTGGGACTGATACCCAAGTACTTTGTATTGGATGGAGAAGTGCAAGAAGAACCTCCTACACCAGACCAAAAAGCCATCATGATAGAAGCACACTACAATGTGTTTGCAGGCATGAAAGACTTGGAGTACAAACTACAACAAAGTTTCGACCGTGCTGGCACATCCATCGAGCGTGCATTCGTTAGACCCGATGCTCTCGTGAGCGCCTTCGCATGCGAAGATGTGGACGTGCTCAAAAAAGGCTGCGCTGTGATTGACCTCGGTGCACAAACCACTACCCTCACCATCTTCAAAGGAAACCAATACCTGGTAAACAAGGTTATTCCTCTGGGAGGATATCACATCACACGTAATATCGAACAAAACGGATTCAATTTTTCTGGAGCAGAGAAACTCAAAAAGAGATTTGGTATAGCCTCCCCTACATTGATCAAAAACGATAGAGCCATTCGCATCACATCCAACCAAATGGGAGAATTGGTTATCAAACTCAGCGAATTGGCTGAAGTGATTGAGATGAAACTCGAAGAGATGATCAACCCCATTATGGATATCATCAACCAGTCTTCCGAAGAGGTATCCGTCGTCTTTATCACAGGCGGTGCCAGCATGATGCAAGGTATGGTGGAATACATACAAAGCAAGACACACGTTCCTGTAATGTACGGAAGCCATGCAGGATTATTGGACCGCAATACCCCCGATGAACTATACTCACCTGAGTATGCATCATTGGTAGGCGCGCTCATTTTAGGTTCGGACCATAGAGCCAGTCACCAAGACGAAGAAATCAAGGAACCCGGCTTTGTAGAACGAATCAAACAAGAAACAATCGATTTCTTTACCCAAAATCAATAGTAGTACCCTAAAACATATACATATGAACGAAACAGGTATTTTTCCAATATTGGATATAAAAGAAGATTCTATCATCAAAGTGATGGGCGTTGGAGGCGGCGGTTGCAATGCTGTCAACTATATGTATCGCCAAGGCATCAAAGATGTTACGTTCTTGGTTTGCAATACCGACAAACAATCCCTCAGCAAATCCAGTGTACCTGCCAAATTACAATTAGGTCCCGGTTGGGGAGCTGGTGGTAAACCTGAAAAAGCAAGACAGTATGCAGAAGAAAGCAGAGACCGCATTCGCGAAGCATTGGATGACGGTACACAAATGCTCTTCATTGCCGCTGGTATGGGTGGTGGAACAGGAACGGGAGCCAGTAGCATCATAGCCGAAGAAGCACAGAAAATGGAAATCCTGACTATCGGTATCGTAACCATTCCTTTCGCTTTTGAAGGCATGCCCAAAATAAGAAAAGCGACCAAAGGCATAGCAGAACTGGCTGCACATGTAGATGCAATTTTGGTTATCAACAATGAAAAACTAAAGCAAATATATCCTGACTTTGACTTTATCAATGCCTTCTCCAAATCGGATGATGTGGTATGCAACGCTGCTAAGTCGATCGCAGAGATTATTACCGTTTCAGGATATATCAATACGGACTTTGCCGATGTTTACAACACCTTGAAAGATGGTAATGTAGCCATTATGAACGTAGGTGTAGCCAACGGAGAAAATCGTATTACCAACGCTATCTACAACGCACTACAATCACCTATCGTCAATACCAACGATGTGAAAGGTGCCAAACGTATCTTGTTGCAATTCTATTGTTCTACAGCACATGCCATCAAGATGCAGGAAATAGACCAAATAAACGATTTCGTTAAGCAGGTAGGCGAAGATGTAGAAGTACAATGGGGTGCTTCATTGGACGAGACATTGGAAGATAGCGTAAGAGTAACTATCATAGCAACGGGATATGAAATCAACGATATCATCGAATTGCGAGATGGAGCAGACTCGGATAAGTTTATAGAAAACAGTTACAAGGACAACGAGTCGAAAGAAGAACCAAAAGAAGAAACGCCCCATGTGGATGAGGAGGACAATAGTGAACTCACCTTCAATGAAGACGAAGATGACACCGACACTACCAAACAAACAGAGCAAACCTCTCGCTTCACTTCATCTAACGATGCTAACACCATTGAGATAAACTTCGACGATGAAGAACCTGTAAGCAACGAATCGAACTCACGCAAACACTTCTTCGGCGATTGGATGAGAGGTAAAAGATAATCACACATAAAAGTAATAAAAAAACATAATGGAACAAGAAAGAGAAATGAACTTGTTTGATGTATGCAGAGCATGCATCAATGGAATAGTCAAATTCTTCAAGTGGATAGCCTATTACATCGGATATGGCATCAAATTAAGCATCCGCAAATGGTGGATAGCAGTACCCTCAATAGCACTATTTCTCAGTTTGGCACTATACTATTCTAGACCTACCAACTGGATATACGAAGTAGATGGTATCGTAGTATTGAATGGACCAAGCACCAGTGCAGTAAAAGATCGATTCGAAGCATTAGGCAAAGGTATGCTGTGGGAAAAGATGCCTACACAGACATTGATGCAAATGCTGGATATCACAGCAGAAGAAGCCATCAAACTCAGAGAGTTCAAGACCTACTATGTCATAGATGCCAAAGACGACCATACTGCAGACTTTGTGGACTATGACCAAGCCATACCTGCCGTGGATACATTGAACGTGAGAATGCCGAATATGTTGGCACTACAATTCCGAACCAAAGACCCTGCCAACATTCCTAATATCGAACAAAAAATAATGGCCTATATGAACGCCTCACAGGAGTTTCAAATGGCCTTCAAAGCGACTCAAATGAACATGTTGCGCCAACATCAATTTGACTGCGCACACGTAGAAAAAATGGATAGCCTCATCAGCGCCTTCTATCTGGGAGCGGGTACCCCCCAAATACAAACCGACCGCTGGGGAGATGGTATCCTAATGGGTAAACGCGAGATACAACTCTTTTTGGACGATATAGAAGACCTATTCGAACAAAAAAGAGAGCGGGATAATACTTTCGCATTATGCACCGCTCCTGTTGTAATTCAAACACATTTCACTGCCAATCCATTGCCTGTGAACAACCGTTTGAAATGGGGATGTATCGGACTATTGGTAGGATGGCTGATGGGCTGCATTGTAGCCTGCATGGTAGAGCAACGTAAGCGAATTATCGCTTGGATAAAGCAATAAGTTTGCGCACCACAAAATAGACTACTACAATTGCCAATATAGCAAGTATAGCCACGCTTAGTTCGTGGCTATATTTATTTATAAGGTCTGCTTGACCATGTGCCACGTAACCTAATACTGCCAATACTATATTCCAAATAGACGCACCCAAGAATGTGTACAACATAAACTGACCAAAGTGCATCTTAGCCAAACCTGCAGGAATACTTATCAACTGGCGAATGCCTGGAATAAGGCGTCCTACAAACGTACTTACCTTTCCATGCTCATTGAAATAATCCTCTGCCTTCTTTACTTTCTCGCTATTCAACATACACAAATGTCCCAACTTGCTATCTGCAAACTTATAAATAACGATTCTACCCAACCACATGGATAGTAAATAATTGATTATTGCGCCCAGCATAGCACCTATCGTTCCAAAAAGCACAATCAATGCCACATCAGCAATATAATTTCCTGTCACACAAAGAGGGCTGGTAGGTGTAGCAGCCACATAGACTGCTGGCGGTATAACCACTTCACTGGGGAAAGGTATAAAGGACGATTCAATAGTCATCAAAGCCGTAATAGAAGCATGATTCATATTAGCGGCATACCAATTGGTAATAGTTTCGATTAATGTCATATCAATTAGTTTATTGTATTATTAGACGAAGCGCAAGATCAAAATTAAGATTTATCCCAAGGGTATAGCAAGGGTATAGCAAGGGTATACGATTGCACGTGCGGATTCACGAAACGATGTCGCGGGTTTCTTATCTCTGCCATGCCTTGAACGATTGCTACAAAGTTTCAAAGTTTCACGCATCAGAGATGCTTGTTTCACCGCTTCGCTGTTTCAAGGTTTCATCACTCACAACTCCTCCCCTAAGTTAGGGGAGGTGCCCGCAGGGCGGAGGGGTCTGTCACCCCCA